>DAOUCA010000071.1:0-4066 GCA_034432375.1 Caldilineaceae bacterium | reverse complement strand
CCAAACCTTGTTTTGGCGGAAATTTCCAGATGTCATTCCTGCGCAGGCAGGAATCTACTCGTGTAACATGAAGATGGATTCCTGCCTGCGCAGGAATGACGGCTCTAATTTCTGAAATTGGCGAAGGTATTGTTATTTGCGAAAGGGAATGGTTAAAGCCACGATGGATGAACTGACATCTATTTATGAAGAACAGGAAATATCACACATTCCCTTCCATAATGGCAATGGTCTTCATGTCGCTGAAGACGTTTTGGTGACAGATGAGGATACCTATGAAGCCGATACCTATGAAGATGGGTCCATTTATCCTTATGATATGCCAGAGGAAGTGGATATTCGCGAAGATCCACAAACTGTTTATGAGTGGATTCGAAGGCTTGACCGCGGTTTGCTGATTGTTGATCCTGAATTTCAACGCAATCTAGTTTGGAAGATAGAACAAAAATCCCAGTTTATTGAATCAGTGTTAGTGAATATTCCGCTACCACCATTGTATATCAATCAGCGCAACGACGGGAAATATATTGTTGTCGATGGATTGCAGCGGACATCTACGTTGAATGCTTTCATAAAAGGCGAATTCCCACTCTCTGGCTTGAAACTGTTGAGCAATCTAAACGGTCGCAAATTTAGTGATTTAGAACCAAAGGAACAAGCGCGTATTGAAGATCGAAAACTTTTAATCTATGTGATCAAACCAACCGTGCCGTTGCCAATGGTTTATGATATTTTCCATCGGATCAATACTGGTGGTACGCAACTAACTCGGCAGGAAATTAGAAATTGTTTTTATCTTGGGAAAGCCACGCGTCTTTTGAAGAGTTTGTCGGAACAAGAGTACTTTCGGCAAGCCATTGATCAGGGCATATCTCCCAATCGGATGAAAGACCGTGAAGCAATTCTAAGATATCTTGCTTTTCGTATCCAGGATCATGAGGCACTTTATAAAAATGATATGGATGCTTTCCTTGGCGAAGCAATGAAGACTATAAATCAGATGTCTGATGAGCAGCTTCATTTGCTAGAGGCTGATTTTGAGCGAGTAATGGTTTGGACTTATGACCTGTTTGGCGTAGAGAACTTTCGCCTTCCAACATCCTCGATGAGAGGACGTGTGAATATTGCTTTGATGGAAGCAGGTTCCTGTTTTTTCGCTGAGCAGACTGATGAATTCATTGTGGCGCATCGAACAGATATTGTGCGAAATTATCATCGATTGCTAGAGAGCAAAGAATTTATTGATGCAATTCGCTTTTCTACAAGTGCTCGAAGGCGTGTGCTAAACCGATTTGCATTGGGGCAAAATATAACTGTAGATGGTACTTCAGATGAGAGTAAGCGTGACGTGAACAAGAGGCTACCGTTGTGATGAGTGCAATGGTGTCAACTAATAACTCCGGCCAACTTCTGCGCAACACTGTCCTCTTTGGGCGGCTGTTGCGCGCCCTTGGCATGGAGGTGACACCGATACAGATGGTCGATCTGGTCGAGAGCCTGCACCACGTCGACATTGGCCGGCGCAGCGATTTCAAACACAGCGCGCTGGCGGTGCTCGTCAACCGCCGTGAGCAGATTGCACTCTTTGACGAAGCTTTTGACCTCTTTTGGCAGGCGCGCAACGAGGGGGAACTGCTTGAACTTGATTTGGGGTCGTTGCTCAAGCAACAGCAGCAACAGGAAGTTGAGGTCTATCGGCGTAACCCGGCGGAGGGTGAAACAGCAGCGGACGACGAGGAACCGGAAGAAGAGCAGGTACTGACCTACAGCGATCGCGAACAGTTGCGCCAAAAAGACTTTGCTCGGCTCGATGACCGGGAGTTGGCCGCGGTGCAACGGCTGATGGCGAAAATTCATTGGCAGCTAGAACCCCGCCGCACGCGCCGTACGGTGCGGGATGCCAAAGGACGCACAATCGATCTGCGGCGTACCATGCGCCAAACATTGCGCTACGGCGGCGAAGTGATGCAGTTCACCTACAAGGAGCGCAAGGAGAAGCGCCGTCCGGTTGTGCTGATCTGTGACATCAGCGGCTCAATGGAGCGCTATTCGCGGGTCTTGCTTCAGTTTGTTTATATTGTAACCAGCCATTTGGATCGGGTCGAGTCCTTTGTCTTTAGCACGCGGCTGACCCGCATTACCCGCCAATTGCAGCGGCGCAACATCGACGATGCGCTGCGTGAAGCGAGCGCCGTCGTCCACGATTGGGCCGGTGGCACGCGCATTGGCGAAGCCATCCGCACCTTTAATTACGATTGGGCGCGGCGGGTCCTTAATCAAGGCGCGGTGGTGTTGATCATTAGCGATGGCTGGGATCGGGGTGATGTTGCGCTGCTTGGGCGCGAAATGGATCGGCTCCATCGCAGTTGTCACCGGCTGATCTGGCTCAACCCGCTGTTGGGGGCCGAGGATTATCAACCGCTGGTGCGGGGGATTCAGGCCGCACTGCCCCATATCGATGACTTTTTACCGGTCCACAATCTGGCTAGCCTGGAGCAATTGGCCGCGCTTTTACAGGAAACATGAAGGCTCATCTAAGAAAAGTGTGCAAACCGATGATTTCACCTAAGAAAAATTATTGTGTTTGCCACTTTCGTCTGAGGAGCGAAGATAAAAAGAGATCTCTATGGCATTTACTACCTTAAGCGACGACGAGTACTACTATGGTCGTCGGCAACTGATCGACTACAATCGTACGGCACAGCCAACCTATGGCTATCAACCGCTAACGCAAGCGGATTTTCTGAATCCACAGGAGCATGACCGCTTTAACCACGGGCCGCGCCACGATGCTGATGTGCAACGGCTCTATGCGATATTGCGCCAGCAATACCGGGTCAATCCGTTGGTGGCAGTCTTTAGTGGGGTGAAAATGCGCTGGGGGATCGGCGGCTTGGCGGAACCCGCACCCGATATTGCCGTGGTGCCCGGCGCGGAGAGTTGGGATAGTCAGCGTAGCGTCTTGGATGTAGCTGCCGAGGGTGTGCAGCCGGCGCTCATTGTTGAGGTGATTTCCCCACGCTTTGTCGAGGCGGACATGATGGAAAAGCTCCAGATCTACGCGCAGGCTGGCGTGCAGGAATATTGGATCATTGACAGCGGTGAACGGGAAGAGGGCGATGAGATCTCTTACCGGGTGATTGGCTATCGGTTGGTCGATGGCGCTTGCCAAGCCATTGCGCCCGATGAGCAGGGGCGACTCTACAGCACGGTGGCTCGCTTGTGGCTGGTGGCAGATGCCGATGGAGAGCAGATCACCGCGATCAGCAAACGCTCCGGTCAACCCATTGTGCCCGACCCGGATATGTTGCTCAATTTCTCTGCGGCGCGTGCCGAGGCGACCTTTCGGGCCAATTCGATTGCATCGCAGCTTGATTTTGGCCAAAGTTGATCTTCACTCGTTTCACGCGCTAGCGAGTTAAGAAATTAAACAGGTACGAGAGCGTAGGCTGAGCTTGTCGAAGCCGAACCGCTTCGGCTTCGACAAGCCCTTCGACCGGCTCAGGACGAAGCTCAGCCTACGTTTACCCGACTATTTTCTTACCTCGCTAGCGCGTGGAACGAACTGTAGAGAGTAGAGGAGGATCCCATGCGAGATGTGCTTGATGAAATTGAACGGTGGCGTGGCGAAGGCAAACAGGTTGCTCTGGCCACGGTCGTCAAAATCTATGGTTCAGCTCCCCGGCCACTGGGGGCTAAGATGGCTATCTCGGAGAAGGGCGAGATGGTTGGGTCGGTGAGTGGCGGCTGTGTCGAAGGCGCGGTGGTGCAAGAGGCGCTCGAGGTGCTCAAAGCCGGCCAACCGAAGCTCATCGGCTATGGTATCGCTGATGAGTTGGCGATGAGTGTGGGTCTGGCCTGCGGCGGCGAGATTGAGGTCTTTGTCGAGCCGCTGACCTAAAATTATAAGCCATTCGAACATAAAAACGGTCCACGAAGACACACGAAGACACACGAAGACACACGAAGGGAAGGCGAATCTTCCTGCTTCATTACGGACAATAATTTCTTTGAATTCGCCTAACCGATCATTAGTGATCTATACTGCGTTCAGAATGAGAACCGG
>DAOUCA010000070.1:0-97507 GCA_034432375.1 Caldilineaceae bacterium | reverse complement strand
GAAACCCCTAGTTTCGGCCAGCGTGCGTCGCACTGACGGAAGCATCTAGCGGACTGGAAGCAGTTGGCGGTCAGTGCGACGCACGCGATCCCGTTGGTCCGCAAAACTCCGGTTCTCATTCTGAACGCAGTATAGTTGCATATTTACTCCCTCAGAGTAGTCTACAAAAGTTTTTCGCTCATGTGGCTAACTCACTGAAGTACGGACATGAACTATCATGTCCGTACGGGCTGTTTCAGTCCAATGGCCATATGAGCGAAGTTTTTTATGGTCTACGGTCTAGCGCAGCTTTTCTGCTTTGTCAACAGAGCACCGGACTGGCGGAGAGCTGGCGGAGAATTGCCTAGCGTGACGAAATACGATTCCCATAGTACTATCACTTCGCCCCAATCTCCACCTCCCCCAACACCTCTTCCACTCCTGCGGAGTTCCCGGCCTCATTCAAAAACGACAACGGCTCCAACGTCTCGGCATCATAGACCAACAGGCGCAACTCGTAGCTGCCCGCGGCCAACCCTTCCGGCAGCTCCAACAAATAGAGATTGAGCGGTTGCTCGCCCTCACCCCACTCAGCGGGCAGGCGGTGTCGGTCGTTGAGTAGCCGTTCGTCGGCCTGAGCGAGGCGATTGTCAGCAGCGTCATAAAGAGCGACGCGCGCTTTGAGCGGGCGGTCGACCACGCCGCCGGGCACCCGTTGCCAGCGAATGGCGACCGGTATCTTGACCTCTAGCGCCACCTGTGATGGGAAAGCCAGTTCGGTGGTCTGCACGGCATCGGCAAAGCGCAACGTACGCGTTACCCAGGTGGAGGGCAGCGCAAAGGTGGTTGGTGGCGTCAGGGTCCACCAATCGACTTCGTAGCCCTGGAAAGTGCGCTTGCCGGCCCGGTCGCCATAGATATCGAGCAGAAAGCGCACGGCGTGGCGCGGGTCGGTATCGCTCTCAAACCATTGTACCCAGAAGATACGATTCGCCTTGGCGGCCCAAGCGGTGAGCACCTGATCAAGCGTGTTTACATCGACAAAGAGATAGCGCGCCGGCGCGGCTTCTGGTCCACTGGGGGTCTGGCTGGCCTCAATCGCATAGCGTTTGTAGTAAAAGCCGAAAGGGTACTTTTGGTCGACGAGCACGAGATCATTGGGGCCCGCTTCCTGGCGCAACCAGTCAACCAGATCGCCGACATCTTCGCGCGCATAGCGGCTGTCGTAGAGATCGGCGCGGATCGCCGGCACGACGCCGAGGAGCAGCAGGCTTACTCCAACCCCCAAGAAAGGCCGCCAGAGCCGCGTCCAGTTGGCCAGCGCCATGCCGAGCAAAAGATAGAGTGGCGGCGTAATAAAGCTGCTGTAGCGTACGTTGAAGGCCCCGCGGTCGAGCACGGCGATGTAGTAGAGGCCGAGGCCGCCGAGGAGCCAGATGGGGAGGAATGCATGTTGCGTGTTGCGTGTTCTTTCTGATCTTTGGTGCCACCAGGGAATACCCAGACCGGTCACTCCGACCAGCAGCAGCGCCCAGAGCCATTGGTGGCTGTAGCCCCATAAGGAGATGGCGTCAAAGGCGTAGCCGCCGAGGTAGGCTTGCCAATTTTGTTGGAGATAATCGCCGATGCTGGGTACGGTGAGGTTGGGGTTGGCGTAGGTCGGAATTTGGCGCAGGGCAATGGGCAGGATCGGGAGGAATAGTAGGATCGTTGTGATACCACAGAGCAGGGGCGCGCGCAGTCGTTGCCAACGGTCGGGGTGCAAGAGGACGCTGGTGCCCCACCAGGCGTACCAGGCGACGAGAATGAAGAGCGCGTTGTAGTGGGTGAGGAGCGCGGCGGTGGAGAGGAGGATAAAGCCCGAATAATTAATAATCAATTGAAAATTGTTAATTGTGAATGAGTGAGCGTCCGCGCTGATTTGTTTTGGGGGCGGATTGGATGATTGGATGAGGCGCAATAGAAACCAGGCGGCGGCGGTGAGGAGGGCGAAGCTGATCGTGTACATGCGCGTCTCCTGGCTTTCGGCAAGCCAGAAGGGAGAGGTGGCCGCGAGGAGGGAGGCGAGGTAGCCGGCTAGCGGAGAATGCAGTCGCCGACCGAGCGGATAAAGAAGCGCTACTGCGCAGAGGCCGCCGGTCACGCTGAGAAAGCGAGCGATATACGCGATAATCTCCGGGCGCTCGCCCAGATGGATGCCGGTTGGGGATTGCCAGAGATGTAATAGCCAGAAGTAGAGTGGCGGTTGGATATCTAACTCAGGGGCAGTGGCGATCTGTGTCAATGGACGTAGGGCCACGTCAATGTTACGCGCTTCGTCCCACCAGATATCTTGATAGGTCAGATCGTGTAGGAAGAGTGCAAATGCAAAGAGGAGGATGGGCAGGAGTAGAAGACGGTTACGCAAGATCCGGGTTTACCCATTCGATTAACGTTGCCCAATTATCCGAAGCAACATCGTCAATGTAATTTTCAATCAACCCGCGGACACGAAAGCCATTGCGCAGTTGAAAGGAGAGGGTGGGGTCATAGAGGGTGCCAGCTACCACTTGATCGACATACGCTTGTAGCGTCAATGTCGCTTTGTGGGCCGCATAGCCAGGAATCAAGCCACCGGCGACAATCCCTCGTCGACGGTAGCGTTGGACAAGCGCCTGCCGAGCGGCATAAATCTGTCTGCCAATCCCGTGTCCACGGTAATCCGGATGCACGCTAATATCGGCCCCGTAGTAATACGCACCGTTGGGATCGTGACCCGTGAAGTAGAAACCATCGCAGATTTCGCTAAACCGGTGGTTGGGATGGGCAAAATCAAAGTCGAGGAAAAACCCCGACCCCTGCCCAACCACGAGATCATCGACCACGACGACAATTTGCCCTTCGGCAAAGACGCGGTGTTGACTTTCAAAGTGAGCGACCGTCATCAGCTCATGGGTGCCTAAGGTGGGATAGCAGATTCGCTGCAATGATTCAAGCTGAGCAAAGTGAACCGGTTCAATGGTTGTAACAGAAATCTCAATCATAACTCTGCATCGCTTAGCGCATGCTTTTCCCGATATGGGTGCCACTGGCAATATTCTTGCGCCGGCCAAAGGCTTTGACATCGGTAAAGGGATGGATCACCGCATTGCGCCCAATCGATATATTCTCCGGCAAGACAACATTTTTGCCGACGAGAGTAATGCCCGTATTAATCTGTCCAGGCATCTCTTGGCTGGGGGTATTGTCATCACCGGTGCCAAGCTGTGCTCCATGCGATACGACAACCCGTTTGTCGATAATACAGCGTTCAACCACGGCGCCCGCTTCAATCATCGTATCGTTGAGGATCACGCTATCGCGCACAACCGCCCCTTCGGCGACATAGACGCCGGGAGAGAGGACGCTCCGTTCCACAATACCATTGATCTGGCAACCATTGGAGAAGAGATTGCCGGCTGCCCCTGCATTGGGGCCAAATTTTGATGGTGCCCGCTCTTCACTGCGGGTGTGAACCACCCACTCTGGGTTATGGAGATCCAGTGCCGGCTCTTCGGCCAATAGACTCATGTTGGCTTCCCAGAAGGCTTGCACTGTACCGACATCGGCCCAATAGCCTGGGAAAGTATAGGCGAAGACAGACTGCTCGGCGTCAACCATCGCCGGCAAAACATGGCGACCAAAGTCTAGAAAATCGTTGTTCGTTAAGAGATCCATCAACACAGATTTGCGAAAGACATAGATCCCCATCGAGGCCAACGTTTCGCGTGTCCGCTTTGGCTTTTCCTGGAAGGCAAGGATCCGGTCATCGGGACCGACCGAGACGATCCCATACCGGTGGGTCTCATGCAGATTGACACGGCGCACCGCCACCGTCACATCCGCATCGGTCTGCAGATGTTGACGCAACATGGGGCGGTAATCCATCAGGTAGATATGGTCTCCCGCAAGAATCAGCACATGTTCTTCATTTTGTGCGTCGATAAAATCCATGTTGCGCCGCACAGCATCGGCGTTGCCCTGCTGCCAATCGCCATAGGGGCCACCTTGATAGGGCTGCAAGAGGCGCACACCACCGCTGGCACGGTCAAGATCCCATGCCTTGCCAATGCCGATATGGTTATTCAGGCTAAACGGGCGATATTGGGTCAGAACCGCCACGTTATAGATTTCACTGTTAACACAGTTGCTCAGGGGAAAATCGATCAAGCGAAATTTGCCGCCAAAGGGCAAGGCAGGTTCAGCACGCGTCTCTGTGAGCACACTGAGATTTTCGCTTGCCCCCCCACCCATAATCATTGCAAATGCGGTTGCCATAGTTGACCTCAAAGTTGTTTTGTGTTGCGTGTTATGTCTTTCAATACAAGCGTAGCCAAATGTGATTAACAATTGTAGCACTTACGCAGCATTCTCTGGCTTCGACAGGCTCAGCCGCCGAATGCTGCGTAAGTGCTACTGATTGTCAAATGATTCGTTAGACTGTTTTGCCATCGCCGACAATTTTGTCAGCAGGAAAATCGCGCTCTTCGCGCCCACTGTTGATCAGGACGTTGCGCCCGATCTGTGCGCCATCGGGAATATAGGCATTTTTGCCCACCACCGAAATTCCGGCAAAGAGTTTGTCGGGCATCTGCTCGTTTGCAACCGCCTCATCGCCCATGCCAACCGCAGCACCGGCACCAATCACAACCTGCTTATCAATCACCACCTTGTCGAGCATCGCGCCCGGCCCAATCCAGGTATCATTCATCACGACACTATCTTTGACGACCGCCCCAGGGCTAACATAGACACCGGGACTCAAAATGCTATTGGTGACCATGCCTCGGACAATGCAGCCATTGGAGATCATGCTGTTGATAATCTTCGCCTGCGGCCCGACCTTGGCGGCTGGCCGTTCTTCCGATTTGGTGTGAATCGGCCACTGATCCGTATATAGATCCAACGTCGGCTCCTGTTGCAGGAGAGCCAAATTGGTATTCCAATAGGAGTCTATGGTCCCCACATCCACCCAGTAGCCTTCATATTTATAGGCCACAACTTTGTCATTGGCACTGAGCATCGCCGGGATCACATGTTGCCCAAAGTCAATGCGCGGTGTCTCCTCGCTATGTTCGGCAAGCCGCTTTTCGAGCATATGGGTGCTGAAGACGTAAATGCCCATTGATGCCAGATTGCCCTTATCGCGATCCTTGGGCTTTTCGTAGAACTGAATGATATTCTGATCTTCATCGACCTGCATAATCCCAAACCGATTGGTCTCTTCCAGGGGCACAGGCATGACGGCAATCGTTAAATCGGCCCCACGCTCGTGGTGGTAGTCGATCATTGGGCGGTAGTCCATCTTGTAGATGTGATCACCGGAGAGAATCACCACCGTATCAGCGCGACTTTCTGCAATAAAATTCATATTCTGGGCAATTGCATCGGCCGTGCCGGCATACCATTGTTGCCCATTGCGCCCCACGTACGGGTGCAACAGACGCACACCGCCGCGCCCGCGATCGAGATCCCACGGTTTGCCAATCCCAATGTGGTCATTGAGACTGTGGGGCCGATACTGCGTTAGCACGCCAACGGTGTAAATGCCGCTGTTGACACAATTGCTTAGGGTAAAGTCAATGATCCGAAATTTGCCGGCGAAGGGGACCGCCGGTTTCGCGCGTTCTTCCGAGAGCACCGTGAGGCGGGTACCAGCACCACCCGCTAGGAGCATGGCAATCGTCTTCTGTGAGGACATATAGCACCATTGGTTGATGATTTCAGCAAAAAGGAATATGATACATATAATAACCGGAAAATAGGAATTGTTCAACTTTACGAATGTTGCGACGCCCATGTCTTAAACTTTTTTGAGGATCGCCGAAAAGTTGGTATAATTCTAGTTTGCGAAGTGCCAAAGGTTTCGCAAGATTCTTCGCAAGATTTGTAGACTGATTTATAGACTGCACTGATTAGCAATTCATTGGCAAAAGGATATGGCTATTTCTGCTAATACTCTTTTCCCCAGTGATTAATTATAATTATAGGAGGGAAGCGTGCTCCAACGCCAAACCCAAACGGCCACTTTCTGGCGCGATCAATTTGATGTTTCAAACGATGATATTGAATTTCTTTACAATCTGCTTCAAGATACACAGGGGCCATTGACACTGGTCCAGTTAGCAACAGCCCTGATTGAGGAGTATCTTCGTCAGGAAGAGACCAAAATTCGATCTGAACTCTCGAAGGGGGCAGTTTATATGCCCAAAGAATCGTTTACCGTTGGTCAAAAAGTTGTTTTCCCGGCGCTAGATTTTACCGTGGGCGAAGTAACCAATATCCGTGAGGGGCAAAATCCAGAGTTTGGTGATTTTAAAGTCATCAAAGTCCAATTTGAAGATGGTCAGCGTGAATTTGCTGCCAGCCTTACCCGCCATCGGTTGAACCAGGGTAACGGCAACAACGCGCTGGATCAGGATGCACTCCTCTCTGCCGTTGAGATCTATTCGCTTTATCAGGAGGAGATCAACGATAGCTTGCTCTACGCGCTGGAAGAAGGTGACCGTCATCAAGACTTTGTCGAAGTTGACGGTGCTTGGTTATTGGCGGATATGCTGGCCGAGATCCATGTCGGCTATCTCAACATTGCCGAGGCGATGATTGAAGTGCAGGCCAAGCCAATGAAGACTTCACAACTGTTGACTGAAGTCGATCTGGAAAGTATGTCCAATCCCGTCATGCGGACCATCAGTTTGGACCATGCGCTCAGCAACGATCCACGCTTTGATCGGGTGACGAGTAGTGGTGAAAGTCACTGGTTCTTGCGCCGCCTCGAACCACAACCGGTTCTCACCATCCCGCCCCTGTTGCGCTATACATCGATTCCCTACAATCGTGCACTGTTGAGTGTCGAGTTGCTTCAGATTGAGTGGGAGCTTGATGACGAATGGGGCGAGAGTGGCTTGACAAGCGAAATCCCGCGCATTGTTCCAACCATTACCATAACGTTGACCTATCCTCATTGGCGGTATGGTACGCTGCCGCTCAATGGACGTACCGTCAATTTCTTCCCCGGTGCGCAAAAGGGCAAGTCGGTGATTACCTTGGTGGATGGTCGCTGGGGTACACGCTATACCGGCTGGGTTGTCCACGAAGATCGTTATGTCTATGGTCTTGCCAAGTGGTTTGAGGATCATGCGCTACCCGTTGGGGCGTACATTACACTGGAACGCACCAACAACGCCAACGAAGTCATTGTTGACTATCGTACCCGTCGTGCCAAACGGGAATGGGCGCGCGTCGCCACAGCGGATCTTGAACAAAAGGCGCTGCGATTTGAAATGAACAAAGTCCAGGTTGCCTGTGAATACGATGAGTATCTGATTGTGGCAGAGCAGGAGCGTGAGCCGATTGATCAACTGCGTGCCCTGTTACAGAGTGACGATATCTCATTCAATTCCATTGTTGAAGAGATCGTGCTGGAGTTGATCAAATTGAATCCACAAGGAACGGTCCATGCCAAGAGCATTTACAGTGCTGTGAATATGATCCGTCGTTGCTCACCAGGCCCGATCTTCTACGCACTAATCAGCAATCGCAAATTCCGCGATGTTGGCAATGGCTTTTTTGCGATGGCCTAGATGATAAGAATTTTCCGGAGACTGTACCTATGACACAGACGCTCTTGCGGCATAAATTAGCTAAGTTTCGCCCCACGCCTGATACGAAGTTTCACATTGACTATGAATGGTGGGAGACAAACAATCGTAACTTTCGCCTCTATCTGCGCGACCAACTTTGTGATGAATGTCGCGAACGGTTTAGCAATCACTCCAATACCGAAAACGTCGATTGGGTTGACCCTGATACTGGTGAAGTCCGCCAGACCGATGCGTTGCGTGAATGTTTGCGCACCCGTTGCGCCAACGATCCAGAATATATTAATGAGCGGCTGCCACTGGTGGCTGCTTGCTTTCGGATCTTCCTCGCCAATAACAACACGCCGCTCTCGCCAAATGAACTCAATCAACTTTTGCCCTGGAAATCATCTGACACAATCCTGAAAGTCTTGCGCGGTGAGCAAAATTACCTAGGTATACGACCCGCATAATCAGTAGACTCCAATGTTCGGCGGCTGAGCTTGTCGAAGCCAGAGAACATTGCGGTCTACTGATTATAGATAAACCCCATAAAAGTGGCACAATGTCTCTCATGTAAAAAACCTTCTGATGGTGCCATTGTTAAATAGGATTAGGACTTACGCAGCCCTCTGGTTTCGAGATGCCGAAAAGCGCCTACTCAACCAGCACACTACGTAAGTTCTAGGGATGTCTAAAGGCTATTCTCCTCAGATTTAGATTGTTTGCTTATAGACGAATCATTTAAAAGTCATACAGATTACGTTGCCTTTTACCCGAGAGAAGCTGTATGACTTTTAAGGGTTTTATCTATTGGCTGGAGAGTTTTCATTAGAAGTTCGACTTCTTTCAGGAGTCGAACTTCTGATTTTTGGCAAACTGTACGGCTCTGCAATGTACCTCGACTTCCTCAGTTTGAATCACTTTTTGTAACTGCTGCGTAGATCGTCAATTATAAAAATTTACGGATAGCCATCAAAGACAGGTAAAATGGGAGACCTGTGAGATTCCCGCTAGTTACAGCGCGGTACGCACTTTTGTTTAGCTCTTAGGGGGTAATTTCAGTGCGTAAGTTGAGACTATCAAATTACAGCATACAAAGGGGAACAGTCAGTGACGAAGGATGCAGAAACTGATCAAGCACTACCTGAATTGGATTACGAGGCAGCATTTGCTCAATTAGAAGAGGTGCTGGAAAGGCTTGAACGCGATGATCTGCCACTAGAGGAGTCATTGATCCTCTATGAACAAGGGGTGACATTGTCTGCCCACTGTTCGGCTTTGTTGGATTCCGCAGAGTTACGTGTGCAACAGTGGCAAGCGAATGGAACGACGACCGACTTTACCGGTTGGCAGGAAGGGTGAAGTCATGGCGGCGTTGTGGTCCAATGATGCTTTGTGGATACCGATTAGTATTGCTTTTTTTGTACAGCTCTTTAAATTTCTCTGGGAATGGACACGCAATGGCACACCGGATCTGCGTATTCTGAGCCGATCTGGCGGTATGCCCAGTAGTCATACTGCAATGGTCGTTAGCCTGGCGACTGTCTTGGGCATTGAATATGGTCTAGATGGTCCATACTTTGCCATCGGTGTTGTGTTGGCCTTTATCGTGATGTATGACGCAACAGGGGTACGCCAACAGAGCGGCAAACATGCCAAGGTTCTCAACCAAATTCTACGTGAACTCTTTAACGGCCAGCCAATTAGCGAAGAAGAACTCAAAGAATTGTTAGGTCATACAGGGTTTGAGGTATTGGTCGGTGCGTTGCTGGCGATTGTTTACTCGGTTCTGGTGATGTTGATGCTGCAGCAGCGTTAAATTGTGACAGCTTGATGATTGCTATCTCTCCCTCTGGTGCCTTTAATTTTTATGAAATCTTTTAGATTAATTTCTTGTTTATCCTCCGTGCTCTATGGTATGATTATATAGATTCTTGGATATTCTTACGTTTATGCTTAGGCAAACTATCCAAAATTCTCTATTACTATTGCGCTACAGTTGAGTTGCGCGATAGCTCTAGCTTCTATCTCTATATCTTGTTTTCTCTACAATTCGGCTTTTGCTACACATTTGCTACACAGAAGAGGGAATTGGCGATAGATAGCACTTACGGATAGGCTCTTCTGTCGAAAGGACGTACTGGAGGAATTATGCGACGTGTCGTACTCATTCAACCCATCCGCGATGGCCGTGTCTTTGGGAAAGCCCCAGGATCACCCTATACCATGATGCGCCTTGCATCGTTGGTCCCAGAAGAGATCCCTGTGGAGATTTGGGATGAGAATGTGCGTACCTTACCACTGGATACGTTGCGCGAGGGCGACTTAGTCGGCATCACTTCCATGACTGTGACTATTGAACGCGCTGAGCAGATCGGGCGTTATGCAATGAAGCAAGGTGCGGGTGTGGTGCTTGGCGGGGTGCACGCCACCTTGATGAAGGACCATTCCAAGACCTTTGCCCACAGTGTCATGGTCGGAGAAGGCTATTTTACTTGGCAGCAGTTGTTGCAGGACTTTGCCGCCGAGGGTATCAAGGGGATGAAACCCTTCTATGAAGATGAGAGCTGGGCTGATTTGACTGGGCTGGCCTCGATTAGTGACCGTGTGATTAATATGGTCGACGAGCACAATAATTATTGGACTCCCTATTTGGAAATTACCCGAGGTTGCCCACGTAATTGTTCTTTCTGTACAGCGATCCGCGTCAGTGGTCGCAAAATGCGTCTGCGTCCGATTGACGAAGTGGTCGATGAGATTCAACGCCGTCGGATCAAACGCTTTTTTCTAACTGATGACAATTTTGGCCTCAATTTTACCACCGATCCAGACTATTGCGCCCATCTTTTTGAAGCACTTGCCAAGCTCGATCTGCAAGGGTGGACCTGTCAATCGGAAATGAGTATCGCCAAATATCCAGAGCTGATGGAGATGAGCATTGCGGCACACCTTGACAAACATTTCATCGGTTTTGAAAGTGTAAACCCAGATAATCGTGGTGAATTGGGGGGCAAATCCAAGGGGGTCGCACTGCACGCCACGGATGCCATTCGGCAGATTCGTGCAACCGGCGTTGGCGTTGTTGGCCTCTTTGTGATGGGTTTTGACGAGGATACACCGGCCACCTTTCAGGCAATGTGGGATTTTATTCGGAGCAGTGAACTGGATAGCGCCAGTGTTACCATGTTGACGCCTTATCCTGGGACCCCTTTCCGTGATCAAGTCGAGGCCGAAAATCGGCTGCTTGATGTGCCGTGGAGTCACTATGACACAGCCCATGTCACCTTCCATCCCAAGAATTTTACGGTCGATGAATTGCGTGGTGCCTATGATTGGCTCTGTCGTAAGGTTTACAGCCCCACACAAATTGCTCGTCGAGGGATTCGTTCTCTCGGGCGCTATCCGCTCGCCAAGGCCAGTAAAAAGCTCTTTGGCAGCTTTAGCACTGACTATGGTTACCGCCGTACCTATGCCTTCCGCAATGAGCTATAGGTCACCAAAACTCTATTGATCCAGTTGCTGTCGTGCAACGCAGAAAGAGTGAAACACAAGTGAAAACAGACGAGCGAGCTTTATTGCACCCTGCCGAAAAGATGCGCTATCTTTCGGAACTGACTGTTTTTCAAGATCTCTCGCCGCGCGAGATGGATGAATTAAATCGAATTACAACGATGAGCACAGTGCCCAAAGGGCGTGTATTTTATCGACCAGAAGAGCCTGGA
The DNA here is from genome assembly GCA_034432375.1 of Caldilineaceae bacterium. GTDB lineage: Bacteria > Chloroflexota > Anaerolineae > Caldilineales > Caldilineaceae > JAHBVH01. The sequence goes on along the minus strand of DAOUCA010000070.1, from coordinate 86,205 downwards.
GAAGTTTTATTTATTCTCAAAGAAGGGCGGGTTCAACTTTACCGAATTAGCCCCGAAGGCAAAAAATTGGTGATTACCACATTGGGGCCCCATACACTCTTTGGCGAGATGGCGCTGCTTGGCACCAAACTGCATAATACCTTTGCCGAAGCGATTGAGGATTGCCTTATTTGTGTGATGAGCCGCACCGATCTCGAACGTCTAATTTTGGGCAAACCACAGGTTGCGCTCCGCATTTTAGATGTCACGGGGAAGCGTTTGCGCGAGGCGGAAGAACGGCTGGAAAATATGGCCTTTAAAGGGATTCCTGCACGTTTGGCGAGTCTCTTATTGCGTCTGGCGGAAGAGCAGCAGAGTGAGACGATTACTGGCCTCACCCATCAAGATCTGGCGGAAAGCGTCGGCACCTATCGGGAGACAGCCACGCAGGTCTTAAATGACCTTAAATCTGAAGGGTATATTGATATCGGGCGTAAGCGCATTGATCTATTGGATCGAGAAGGATTAGAAGTTGTCGCCGAAAATTGACGACTTTTTTGAGTAATTTCATTCGTTTGCTCCTTGACAATTCAGGGAAACAAAAGTACAATCCCCACATTATGACTTTGTGCACCGCTGAACAAACGGTACAGGTATTACACCTGTGAGGATAGGTCACCGTCGCGGTTGACATTGCATCACCTAGAAATCAGGCTCATCAGACGAAATTGTGCAAACATGCAATTGGGCCTCTGGCGAAAATGGCGATTTGCTCAATTTGCTTAGATGAGCCAAAAATTAATGTAGCTGCAAACCAGAAACACCGGATATAACTCAGGAGGTTTTGTTCCAATGACTCATGTAATTTTTGACCTGTGTATTCGCGACGGCGCTTGTGTAGAAGTCTGTCCTGTTGAGTGCATCATCCCTGGTCAGCCAGAAGAGGAATGGCCCTGGTATTATATTGACCCTGCGACCTGCATCGACTGCGGTGCATGTGTGCCTGAATGCCCAACCGAAGCGATTCTGCCCGCAGAGGATCTGCCGGAAGAATATGCCTATACCACTGAACTAAATGCACTGTACTTCACCGAAGGTCCCGGCTACGACGCTTTGAATATGTAAAATGACAGTACAGCGTGTGCTTACGTGCATCCTGTGTCTGTTGATTGATATACTGTTAAATTGATACAAAGATAAGGACCTCTGCCGCGGCAGGGGTCTTTTGCTGTAACAGCTAACCCCCTCCCCGCCTCCCCCGCGAGCAAGGGAGGCGCACTTCTCCCCTCCTTGATGTCGGGGAGGGGCCGGGGGGTGGGGTTGGCTGTTACCTTTTGCTATCGCGCAAGCCTTCAACAAGAAAAGAGGGGCAATGACTGAAGAAATACCCTATATCGAACCGGATTGGAAAGAGATCAAACGGGTGCTTGTGATCATGGCTCACCCCGATGACCCAGATTTTATCTGTGCCGGCACCGTTGCCAAAATGACTCGCCAAGGAATTGAAGTAACCTACATGATCCTAACTAATGGCGATAAAGGCAACCACAATCCAGAGATTACACGCAATCAGCTCATCGCGTTTCGTAAAATTGAGCAGCGGCACGCTGCCGCGGTCTGTGGCGTACAGGCCGTCCTATTTATGGGCGAAGAAGATGGCTTTCTGCGCCCCACGCGCGAGATCCGCCAACGGGTGACGCGTGAGATCAGGCGCATCCAACCCCAACTGATCATCTGCCAGGATCCCGATCGGTATCTGGTTGGTGACGGCTATATTAACCATCCAGACCATCGCAACGCCGGTCTCGTGGCACTAGAAGCAATCTTCCCTGCCGCCGATAATCCCATGTTCTATCCCGAAATGGCCGACGAAGGCTATGGACCCCACAAGGTAAGTCAGCTCTATGTCCATGGCCCTAGCGATTCAAGCGTGAAAATCGATGTCACCGAGACCCTGGAGGCGAAAATCGAAGCGATCCTCTGCCACAAAACGCAGATCGACGATCCAGAAAATGCCCCCGCCCGCTGGCGTGAACGCTGGGGTGAGCAGCAAGCCGACGGCTCCATGCGCTACTTTGAGAAGTTTAAAGCAATGCGATTGGGCTGATAATCAGTAGATTGCAACGCGCGGCGGCTGCGCTTGTCAAAGCTGGCGCGCGTTGCGCTCTGCTGATTATAGATCCCCATGCTGTTGCAATAATTTCGCCACTAGCCCAGTCCAGCCGGTTTGGTGGCTTGCCCCTAGACCAGCACCAGTCTCGGCATGAAAGTATTCGTAGAATAGAAGATAATTGCACCACTGTGGCGCTGCTTGCCAGAGCGTACTCTCCCCATAAATTGGTCGCCGGCCAGTCGTATCCCGGCGAAAGAGATTGATCAACCGTTCTGAAAGCACTGACGCGACTTCGGCAAGTGTCATGAATTGACCCGAGCCGGTGGGACACTCAATTTTGAACTCATCGCCATAGTAGTGGTGGAAGCGTTGTAACCCCTCAATGATTAGGTAATTGAGGGGAAACCAAATCGGCCCCCGCCAGTTGGAATTGCCGCCAAAGAGCCCCGTGCGTGATTCAGCCGGCTCGTAGTCGACGCTAAAGTTGCTGCCATGAATGGTGAGATGATAGGGATGGTCGGCGTGATATTTTGAGAGTGAGCGAATGCCGTGGGGGGCCAAAAATTCAGCTTCGTCAAGAAGATATGCCAACACTTTGCGCAAGCGCTCCTCGGTGAGAATGGCAAAAAGATAACGCTCGCCTTCGCCCTGTACTTCCACGCTCGCCATGTTGTCAACGAGTTCGGGGCGATTCCGTACAAACCAATGCATACGCCGGTCAAAGTCGGGCATGGCGGCCAGCAATTCAGGTTCTATTGTCTCGACGGCAATCAGCGGCAGCAGCCCAACCAACGAGCGCACCCGCAACGGGATCGTCTGATCCTCCCCGTCGTGCAGATGGAGCGCATCGTAGAAGAAGCCATCGTCTTCATCCCAAAGCGAATGACCTTCGCGCCCGTGGCCACTCATCGCCGTGGCAATGCGCAGGAAGTGCTCGTAAAATTTTGTGGCTGTATCCTGATAGATCGGCTCTTGCTCTGCCAACTCCAGCGCGATCTTCATCATCATCAACGAGTAAAACCCCATCCATGCCGTGGCGTCTGATTGGTCAATATAGCCTTCGGCTGCCGGCAACGCGCTGCGGTCAAAGACGCTGATATTATCCAACCCCAAAAAGCCACCTTGAAAGACATTGTGTCCTTGCTCATCTTTGCGATTGACCCACCAGGTAAAGTTGAGCAACAATTTATGATAGATCCCTTCCAGCCAGGCACGGTCGCTGTCCCCTTCGCTTTTGGCTGCAATTTTGTAGACGCGCCAGACGGCCCAGGCATGAACGGGTGGATTGACATCACCAAAGGCCCATTCGTAGGCGGGCAGTGCGCCATTGGGGTGCATATACCACTCGCGCGTAAAGAGTTCTAGCTGGCGCTTGGCAAAATCGGGGTCGACCAATGCCAGGGCAATGCAATGAAAGGCGAGATCCCAGGTGGCATACCAGGGGTATTCCCACTTGTCGGGCATGGAGATAATGTCAAAGTTGTGCAGATGCTCCCAATCGCTGTTGCGTCCTTCTTTGCGACTTTCTGGGGGCGGTGGCATGGCCGGATCGCCCTCCAACCACTGTTTGACATCATAGTAGTAGATCTGCTTGTTCCAGAGCATGCCCGCCAGTGCTTGCCGTTGGATGCTGCGCTCTTCCTCGTTGAGCGCAGGATTTTGGATCGCTGCGTAAAACTCGTTGGCCTCGCTGAGGCGTCGGTTAAATACGTTGGTAAACCCTGCCCCCAACCCATCGCTGCGCTCATGGTCGGTCAGACGCAGCTGATAAACAATGGACGCACCGGCCGCAAGCTCACACTGATAATGAATGGCCGCTTTGGTGCCGTGACCCTCCGGGTTGACAGCACTCTTTTCGCCATTGACCACATAGCGATGGAAGGCATCTTTGACATAGGGCGTCTGATTGGCGCTACCAAAGAGTCGTTCGTTGTTGGTCTCATTCTCCGTAAAGAGCAATGGACCATCCTGCCCATAGAGATAGTAGTCCCCCAATCGGTCGTGGTGGCTGTGGAGACCGCTTTGATCTGGCGGTGCGCTTGCTGCTGTCAAGCTCGGTTTGCCTGGTTCTTCATCCAGCGGCCCGTGATAGTACCCCCAACGCCAACTATTGCGAAACCAGAGCGTCGGCATAAGATGAACCGTTGCACTCTCTGGCCCTCGATTGGTGATCGTAACACGAGCGAGGAGATCATTCTGGTCGGCCTTCGCATATTCAATGAGTATGTCGAAATAGCGTTCTTCGGCAAAGATGCCAGTATCAAGCAGTTCATACTCATCATCGCCGTGGCCGCGGCGACCATTTTCGTGCACCAATTCTGCATAGGGAAAGGCCGCTTGCGGATATTTGTAGAGCATCTTCATGTAGCTGTGTGTGGGGGTGCTATCCAGATAGAAATAAATTTCTTTGACATCTTCACCGTGGTTGCCTTCGGGACCGCTCAGGCCAAAGAGGCGCTCTTTGAGGATCGGATCATGGCCATTCCAGAGCGCAAAGGCGAGGCAGAGATTCTGATAGCGATCAGAGATGCCTGCCAATCCATCTTCGTTCCAGCGATAGACGCGGCTACGCGCGTGGTCATGAGGAAAGTAATGCCAGGCATCACCCCCCTCGCTATAATCTTCACGCACAGTGCCCCACGCACGCTCACTGAGATAGGGCCCCCAATGTTTCCAATTCGATTGGCGGTTGCGGTACTCTAATAAACGTTGGTGTTCGGCAGTTTGGCTCACAACAGTCGCTCCAGTGCAATGTTCAAGCTGTTTGATAGATAGCCTTACCCTAATGCAATTGTGTGGTACGCGCTGTAACAGAGCGCACGAAAGTAACCGCTTCTGTCCATATCCGGCTTTCTACCATGTAAGGCCAAACCAAGATTTAATTGCTCGTGAAACGGGCGTTTTTCGCCATCCGCAAAGTCACACAAAGAGGGTGCCTTGGTATCATGAAATTGGCAAGAAGCAAAGCTGTTCTTCGTGAAACTTCATGCGCTTCGTGGATTATTGTTTTTCTGGAATGGCCTAAGTGGATCATTGAGGATCGATTGTATCCGCTATTGCTGCTATACTCAGTAGAGCGCAAGGCTTGGCGGCTGAGCTTGTCAAAGCCAGCGGGCGTTGCGCTCTATTGATACGATAAAAACAGACAAAATCTCTCATATGAGGAGGGCAAACTCATGAAAAAAGTAGACTTGAAAAAAGAGTTGAAAGTGCTCTATCAACCCACTGCCAAGGCAGTGGTCGAAGTAGATGTGCCGGTCATGAATTTTCTAATGATCGATGGCATGGGTGACCCCAATACCGTACCGTCGTATGCCGCGGCCGTGGAAGCACTCTATGCCGTTGCCTATGCACTCAAGTTTATGGTTAAGAAGAGTGACTTGGCGATTGACTATGGGGTGATGCCGTTGGAAGGGCTCTGGTGGGCCGAGGATATGACACAGTTCACGACTGAGGATAAATCCAACTGGCTGTGGACGATGATGATCATGCAGCCGGATTTTGTGACGGCGGCGATGGTTGCGCAGGCGATGACTGACGTGCAAAAGAAGAAGAGTCCGCCAGCGCTCGAATTGATGCGCTTTGTACCCTTTGCCGAAGGAAGCTGCGCCCAACTCCTGCACGTCGGTCCCTTTACAGAGGAAGGTCCGACGATTGAACGGGTGCACGAGTACATTGCGTGCAATGGCTTCAACCTATCCAGCAAACATCATGAGATTTATCTCAGCGACATCCGCAAAGCCGATCCTGCCAAGTGGAAGACCGTGATCCGCCAGCCATTGACGAAATAACAGCAGTACTGAATTTATTTGACCAACGTCGCAAGCCGCCGAATCCCCTCCTCAATATCTGCTGGCGTCTGTGTCGCAAAGTTCAGTCGCAGATAGTGCTCTCCCTCTGCCGGGTCGACAAAGAAACGGGTGCCGGGGGCAAATTCCACGCCCACAGCGCTCGATCGCACCATTAATTCCGACGCGACGTTTTCTTCGGCTAAGCGCAGCCAGACAAAGAGGCCGCCCTGCGGTGGATCGACTTGGATGGCCGGCAAGTGGCGGTCGAGCGCTCTCATCATGGCGTCGCGTCGTTGACGATAGAGGCGCACCGAGCGACGGAGATGGCTCTGGTATTTCCCCACGCTGACATAGGCATCCAGGGTGCGCTGCATCAGCGGCGCTGTTGTGAGATCGCTTGCCTGCTTCAACTGCACCAGCCGCGTCAACACCGGTCCTTCGGCGATGAGATAGCCAAGGCGCAGCCCGGGCATCAGCATCTTGGAGAAGGTGCCAATGTAGATGACGCGGCCGCCAGGATCGAGGGTTTTGAGCGCCGGTTGAGTGCGCCCCTCGTAGCGTAGATCACCCACAAAATCATCCTCCAGTAGCGGAATATTATAGTGGTCGGCCAGGGCAACCAGTTGACGCCGGCGTGCACCACTGAGTGATCGGCCGGTTGGGTTCTGAAAATTGGGGATCGTATAGATCAATTTGGGGTGATGCTGTTGAAGCAGCGGCTCGACCAATTCGACACATAGCCCCTCATGGTCCACAGGCACACCCACAATCTGCAACCCCAATGCTCGAAACAGTTGGAGCGCAACATTATAGGTTGGATTTTCCACCAAAATTACATCGCCCGCTTTGAGCAACAGTTGACAGACCAAGGCGAGCGCGCGTTGTGAACCACTCGTGATCAGGATCTGATCCGGGTGGGCGGTAATCCCCTGACTCGCGAGGAGGTGGGTTAGAGTGGTGCGCAGCGGGGCGTACCCCTGGCCGCTGTCGCCATAGCGCAGCGCGTCTGTGCCATCGCGACGCAGTACCTCTTGCATCGTGCGTGCAAAGGCCTTCAGTGGAAATTCCCGGGGATCGCCAACACCGGTATAGATGATGGGGTTGGGATGAAGTTGGCTGCTCGTCCTGCGTGTCGGCTGCGGCGTATCGATCTGTTCATCTTGCTGCAACGTCTGCTGCCAGAGTGGCCAGAATCTTTTCTCTGTATTGGAATTGGTTGCTGGTAAAGGATGTTGCGCCAGGACAAAGGTACCGCTCCCTTCGCGACTGTAGAGCAACCCTTCACTCTCTAGGGTGGCGTAGGCATTGTTGACTGTGATGCGGCTGACGCCAATCTCGGTGGCCAATTGGCGGCTGGCCGGCAACTGCGTTTTTGGGGCAAGCTTGCCCGTGAGGATCTGATCCCGCAAATATGCTTCGATCTGTTGGTAAAGCGGCGTGTTGCTCTGTGGATCAAGTGGAATGCGCATGGGCCCCTTTGTACCTAGTGCAGTGTCAAGTAAGTTTTGATGGGTTGTCACCCCTGCGCAGGCAGGGGTCTATACAGATGGATTCCTGCCTACGCAGGAATGACACATTACTTATCAAAACTTTGTTGACACTGCACTAGTGCAGTGTCATGCAAGTTATGCTAATTTAAAACCCCTCCCTATCCCTCCCCAGCTTGGGGAGAGAACTGTCACGCCACCACCGGTGATCACGGCTCCTCCCCCAAACTGGGGGAGGTTGGGAGGGGGTGAATCTAAACCATCAAAACTTCGTTTACACTGTACTAGTACACCGTCAGGTAAGTTATGCTCGTTACAGGCATGCAATTATAGGTCACGCTGCAAGCGTGACCTACGAAGGGGCGTTCCTAAACTGTCAAAGTTTTTCTGACAATGTACTAGGCGGTTTGCATCTGATTGACTGACAAATTTAATCTGCCTTAGCATAGTATCAACTCTCCGATCTGACAAATTGGATATATGACTATTGGCCGTAGGTGGCTATACCAATAGAGCCAAAAAGTAGGTATGCTAGAGGCGATACGTGATCACAAGTTTGCTGTCTCTTTTGTCCGATACTGTTGGCGAATTCGAGAGGCGACGGCTGAGCTTGCCGAAGCCAGAGCCGCTTCGGGTTCGCTCCATTGGGAATTTGTCAGCAGTAACTTGGCCATATTGAGACGATTCAAATGAGAATAGGAGTCTTTTATGAAATTGCGACCTTTTGGCGCAACCGGGATTGAAGTGTCCGAAATTGGTTTGGGGGCGTGGCAGCTGGCCAACCCTGATTGGGGCTTGCATGATACAAAAGAGGCAGAGGCGATCGTCCACAAGTCGTTGGACGCGGGCTGCAATTTCTTTGATACCGCGCCTGGCTATGGGGGTGGTGTCAGCGAGACGATTTTAGGCAAGGGGCTCAAAGCGGCAAAGCGCGATGAGATTGTGATCTGCACCAAAGCCGGTTATAGCGTTGAGCATGGCAAAGACTTTTCCGCCGCGGCGATCCGCCCGACCCTCGAAACCAGTCTGCAGCGCCTGCAAACCGACTATGTCGACATCCTATTGCTCCACAATCCAGCGCGTGAGCTGATGGATGGCCGGGTGGCTGACCAGTACGATGAACTGGAACGGCTGAAACAGGCGGGACTGATCCGTGAATATGGCGTCTCCCTTGATTGGGCGGAGGAGATGGAACTGGTGATGGCGACGACGCAGAGTCACGCCTTCGAGGTCTATTTCAATGCGCTCTATCAGGAGATGTTGCCCGCCTTTGCCACGGCCCAGGCCAAAGGGATCGGGCTGATCGTCAAAGTTCCACTCGATTCTGGTTGGCTTTCCGGGCGCTACCGCGGGCAGCACCGCTTTGACGATGTACGCGACCGCTGGTCACCGGAAGTATTAGATCGGCGCACCCAGTTGGTCGAAAAGTTCGCGCAGATCGTACCGTCGGATCAACCGCTGGCCCATTCGGCGCTGCAATTTTGTCTGGCCCAATCGGCTGTTTCAACGGTGATTCCAGGCGCAAAAAGTGTAGAGCAAGCATTGGACAATATTGCCGCAGCCAATCGGCAACTGCCGGAAGATGTGGTCCATGCGCTCTACGCATTGTGGCAAGAGGAGATCGCGTCCGATCCCCTGCCGTGGTAGGAAGAACAGATGGCGCTCTCCAGGGTTTTACGCAATCTTGGGGCGCGCCACCATCGTTAGGCCGTTACGGTATCCGGTGCTCGATGCGCCAAGGTTGTCAGCCCGAGAGCTATGGCAACGATGCCAATCAACAGGAGATAGGCCAGCCCTGTCTGTAGATCCATGGCCACGATTGATTGTCCGCGCAGCGCCTGCCATGTCAAGAGCCCAATCCAACTGATGTATCCAAGCCCTGCGATCCAAATAAAGCTCATGCGTTGCCCTGCGCTGTAACGCCGGCGCGCTGCGTGGCGGGTAAGCAGGAAACCCAGGAGTGGCAGGAGTTGCAAACCATGTAGCCCTAAAAAGTGCGGTACACGTAAGTCGCCGCCCACCGTGCTCCAGCCGACCAGCGGCAACCCTGGGCCGCCATCCTCGACACCAACGCTGTGTGCGCCTACATAGCTTAACTTCTCGCCAGCTTGTAAGGCTGCCAGTTGGCTAGGAGTTGGGCCAGCGGTCATCAGGTAGGCAACGAGCATGCCGATAAAGGAGATCAGCGCACCAAAGCGGATGGCCGTAGCAAGCAGATGGCTATTTAGTGGTTGGAAGCTGAGTAATACCACGGTCACGAGATTTACGACGGCTAGAAGCGTAATCGCCAGTGCCATCGTGGAAAAGACCGCGCCATCAAATGGCGTACTAAAATTGAAGTGGCTGGTTGTATTGCGCAGCACTTGCAGTACAATCAAGAACGTTTCGACGAGAACAACGGCACCCGTGAGATTGGCAATGGCTTGCACAAGTCTGCGCCGACCTTGGATGTAGGTCAGCAGCCAGGTCACCGTAAAGGAATAAAAGGGAACAGAGATAGCAAACTTCAGTGGTTTAATCCAGGCGTTTGCGCCAGTGATCACTTTGGGATCGAGCACCATGCCGATCAAGAGTAGGGGGACCAGGATGATGTGAAGTAGGCCCGCTAGGGTGATCAGCCGGTTGAAGTGCCAGGCTTTGCGGACTAAGTTCAGTAGTGTGTTCATTTTGACTTTCCTTTAACGATACAAATTTGGTGCAGCACTAGCGATATAGTTGTTACGGTAGGGTGCGTCCCATTTGGGAGGCTACAGAGAGGACTACGTTAATCGTCTGGTGTAATCTCCCCAATGTGGTACGCACCCGTTACGATAGGGCCTTTGGTGCTGTTGCAGGTACAACGTTTCGCCCAGTAAAGAGGCGCACGAGCAAGTAAAGGATCAAGCCCAGGGGCCCGAACATTAGAATGAAAAAGAGCGTAACGGAAGTCAGCACCGGATGGATCCCCCGTTCCCGGCTATCCAGATAGGCCCAGCGACCAACAAAGAGATCAAAGGCCAGAAAATGGATCCAGCCAATCGTTGCACCAGCCGGGGTGCCCAACAATGTTGCAATGGTGGTGAGCTCTGGATTGGCCAGATCAGCTAGCAGTGATGGCATGTTCGGTAGCACCAGCAGCGCATAGAGTAGCGCGGCCGGTACGACCGTCCAGAGTGAGCGCATGATTCGTTCGCTCCATTGCCAGAAGGGGAAAAGGATCATCAGCAACCAAAAAGGGAGCGTGAGCAAATTGCTCAAGGCAAAGAGGGTCTCCATTGTAGGCTATACTCGCTTTCTCATTGTTTAAATCTGAATTATGTATATTTACCGAAGATTGTTCGGTAAATACTAAAAAAATATCTGCCACCCATATAATCACTTTTCTTTTCCGAATTCAATTCGGATTTTATCAGCCATTCGGATATTTGTCAACCCCTTTCTAAAAAATACGCAATTATTCAGGTAGGGAGCTACTATAGACGAATCATATAAAAGTCATACCGTTTATGCAGACTTTTACCCGAGAGAAACTGTATGAATATAAAAATTTTGTCTATAGTGGAATATTACCCCTTGATAAAGTGATACTGTTTGTCTACCTTACAAAGTGATTATGTCACTCCTGCCCCACCTCCGTGAGGGTAAACTCAAGCAGGGGTCCACTCAGCAAGAATGGATTCCGGCCTGCGCAGGAATGACAGATTCCAGCTGTTCGTAAGGAATTTCGTAAGACAGGCCACCAGTGTCATAAAGTTTCTGTGCAAATTTCTACTCCTGGGGTACAATTCCTGTTTACGGTTACAATAAAAATTTAAAAGCTATTTTACACAATCGCTATTGTGTTGTAACGGGAAATCATGAGCTTCAAACGAATTACCTATAAAGATGTAGCTGAACATGCTGGTGTCTCTGTGGCGACCGTCTCTTATGTGCTCAACAATGGCCCGCGTCCGGTTTCCGCAGAGGCGCGGCTGCGCGTGGAAAGTGCAATTGCCGAACTTGGCTACTATCCCAATGAAGTCGCGCGTAGTTTACGCTTGCAACAGAGTTCGACTATCGGTCTGATCATTCCTAACGCAACTAATCCGGTCTACGCCGAGATCGCTCAAGAAGTAGAGCATATCTGTAGCGCAGCTGGTTTTTTGGTGTTGCTCTGTAATAGTGGGAATCAACCGGCGCGTGAAGAGAAGTTTGTGACTATGTTGCGCGCCAAAGGGGTGGACGGCGTGGTCATTATGCCCCATCATGATCCGCTTGCGCTTATCGCACCCTTGCAGCAGGCATATATACCCACGGTCGTATTGGAGCACGATCTGCCGGGGACTCATTGTATTGCCAGTGCCGATCTGGAAGGGGGGCACTTGGGCACCGCACATCTGATCGAGTTGGGCCATCGTCGCATCGGGTTGATCAAGCGACCGCCAACCAGCACACTGAGCACAGAACGCTTTACCGGCTATTGTCAAGCCCTGGCACACGCTGGGATTGCATTTGACCCCGATCTTGTGGTTGAATCTTTAACCGGGCACGCGGCTGGCGCAGCCGCCATGAGCCGGTTATTGGCCCTATCCGACCCTCCGACGGCTGTTTTTACCCACAATGATGTGATGGCAATCGGCGCAATACATGCGATCCACTGCGCTGGTCTTTCTGTGCCGGAGGATATTTCTGTCGTCGGCTATGATGATATTGCTAGCGCCGCCTACACTTTCCCACCGCTTACCACTGTTCGCCATCCCAAAGCGGAATTGGGCACGTTAGCGGCGAATACGATATTAACCATGATTCGCCGCGATAGCGAACTTACACCACAGACGACCATTCTCGCGGTCGAATTGGTGCTGCGTGCTTCCACTGCGCCCCGGCCATAACCTGGGCCATAACCCCGGCCAAAACCCCGATCGATACCCTTGGGGTGGGTTACAGTAAATCTTTGCGCAGCGTTGCCATCAACCCATCACTAAACTCACTGAGGGAACAGACACCCATCCGAAAAAGTGTTGTCAATTCGGTCGACCGGCTGGCAGGAATATCGGTGAGCACCATCAACGCATGTTGTGGATCAAGGTTCAACGTCCTGGCGATGGACGAATACTTACTGATATGTTGCTGATAGTCGCCACTCTTGGTTTCAATCCAATACATTGTCTCGTTGACATGGAAGAGCAGATCCAACTCTCCCTCTTGCCCGCCGGGCAGAATAATCTGTGGGTTGCTGATGTAGTCAAAGTCAACGGTCTGGTCGATCTGGGCGCGAATGGCATTGACTGCTGCCTGTACCTGCTGCACGATATAGCGTTCTAACCACTGACCCGAAAAGAAATTTTGTGCAGTGGGTAGGCGCGTTGTCTTTGCCCTCAGCAGATAATGGGGGGAGCGCTGGTAGTGGTATTGCTCCAAAAATGCCATGTCGTGGAGTTTTTTGCCAAATTGGCAGATCCGGCTAATTGCGTCTGACGGTTCGTCTTTGAGGCTGATCGTAAAGTCGTCGCCCAATTGCATATTCCGTTTGATCTGCAGATAGAAGGGCTTGACTGTTTCGTAGTGGGTGCCCAGATAGCTGGCCAAGCTATTTAAAATGGGATCAGAGTCCACTTCGCTGGGGATATGTTTAATCGTGATGCCGCGCGCAACCAAAAATTGTTCCAACTTGTTGCTGGGCTGCTCGCTATTGTTGATTTCTGGCACTGCACCCCGAACGGTAGCCGCGGGATTGACTATGCCATCTCTAGCAAAAGTTGGTGTCGGCACAAGTGGCAGTATCCCCTCCAACGGTGCTTGCCACGGCGCTGCCTCCGTTTGCGGCTGACCATTGTTTTGACTCAATTCAGTGTTGGGACGAAGATCAGCGAGAATTGCCGGTGGGGAGCTATTCATGCCCTCTTGCAGATAGTCGTATAGGCTGGCAATATCATTCGTGATCCGCTGCCGCCGCCCTACCTCATGGTCGTGCGCTGCCTGGACGGTGGTCAATTGGTCACGCTGCTGAGAAAGTTCAACGGTTAACGCTTTGATCTGGGCGCGGAATGCTGTCGCTTCCTGCACCGTTTGGTCTAGGGTTGCTGCTTTTGTCTTCAGCGCGCTTTCTAATTTCTGGACCTCGGTTTGTAGCTGGTGGCGTTGCTCTTCCACACGCTGTAGCGTTTCGCCGACGGTATGTAGCTCTTCAGTACGCTGTGCGAGCTGTGTTTGGGCATCGATGGCCTGATTCAGCTCTTCGTTTGCCACACGCAATCGCTCTTCCTTGGCCACCAGCTCCTTCGCCTGATCTGCTACCCGCTTATCCGCCGTTGCCAATGTCTGTTGCGTGCTCTCCGCGTGGCGGCGCATCTCTGCCAATGTCTGCTGGAGTGGTTGGATCTTCGCTTCATAGGCGTTGCTCAACTTTTGGCGACGTACGACGCTGCGCCAGCCGCCTATCCCAATCCCAAGCAGCAGACAAAGTACCCCCACTACCGTGGTGACAATAACCTCGTTCAGACTCAACCATTCACTCACCGCAAACCTCCCATCTCTGTTGAAAGTGGGTTCACTTTGAAAACGGCTCATTCCTTCCAAGGATTGGATGCTCTGCCGTTTTCAAAACAATCGGTAACTATCCAACGATGCGTGCCTCAACCCAAGAACTTTTTGTGGACACGGATTGTTGAAAAGAGGGATCTTTCAGAACAATTCATCCGTGTTTCTATCAATCCGTGTCCACCAAGCAAATTTTGTTCTGGTTGTTGCAATTTTCGGTTACTAACCAAGGGCATGGATCAGCTTTAGTCAAAGGTTAGCATTGCTTTAACGACGCCAGTTGCTGGATCGAGCCAAGTCGGGAAGCACTCGATTAGCTCTTCTGGAGTGGCGCTGTGGGTCAACCACGGATTGAGATTAATCTTGCCCCCGTTGAGTGCCTCGACCACATAGGCGAAATCAGCCGAAGTTGCGTTGCGGGTCGCAAAGAGGGTCAACTCGTGGCTGTGGAAGTAGGGATCATTGAAGGTAATCTCATCTTGTACCAACCCCACAAAGACCAGTTTCCCGCCATGCGCGGGATAGTGAAACGCCTGCGTCATCGAATTGACATTGCCGGTGGCATCAAAAACCGTGGTTGGCAGGTCGCCGCTCAGCCGTTCCAACTGTTGGGGCACATCATCGCCCGGCTTCACAAAATTGTTGACACCCAGGTGGCGTTGGCAGAACTCGACGCGCCGGTCGTTCATCTCCAGCACACTGACTTCCGCCCCAGCCAATTGCGCAAAGGCGATTGTCGACAGGCCAATCGGCCCGGAGCCAATCACGAGCACCTGCTCGCCCGGTGTCAATTGCGCACGTCGCACGGCATGGGCACCGATGCAGAGCATCTCGACCACCGCCAACTGTTCAACCGTCGCGCCTTCGGCCTTGTGTAGCTTGTTGATCGGCACCGTGATAGTCTCACGCATGCCACCGTCGGTATGGACGCCAAGCACCTGCAGCTTCGTGCAACAGTTCGTCTTGCCACGGCGACAGGCACTACAGACGCCACAGTTGAGATAAGGCTCGACGGCGCAGATGTCGCCGACCGCCAGGCTGTGCGGCTGCTCACTGCTACCCAACGCCATCACTTCCACGCCCAACTCGTGGCCCAGGATGCGCGGGTAGCTAAAAAAGGGCTGGCGCCCACGAAAGGCGTGCAGATCGGTGCCGCAGATGCCGACACGGCGGACGCGTACGAGCGCTTCGCCGGGGCCGGCGGTGGTCGGTGCTGCTGTGTGGGTGAGGGTAAATTGGCCAGGGGTATCGAGAACAATTGTTTTCATTGGTTTGTTACTTTCTTTTTTCGGCATGACGTTACTGTTTTGTAAAACGAATTATGACGAATGGTGCACTCTAGTCCGTGTATGCCTTCGTCCTGTAGGGACGGGTGCGTTTAGGGCGGTCAAAGCTCGTCTCTACTCCTAAACTCAGGCATCCCTACGGGATAAAAGTACAATACCGAAAGACAATTCGCCTCTGCACAATTGATTTTACTAAACATTAAAGCCACTACAGGTTTAAGGCAACGCTCTCACTGCCCCATGTGTATCAAGCGAAGAAATAAGGGTCGTAACCAACAGTACAACGGCACCCAAAGGGTTCCCGGGAAGCAACTGATTTTCCGCAGCGTACCCTGGATTCTAGGGAAAAACGACGATTAAATCGACAAATTTGGAAAGAAGAGGCGGGTGTGCTTATGAAATTGTAAATCCGTTGCTGCCAAAATCCGCTGTAGTGTTCCTGAAATGCTTAGCTTGATACACATGAGGCAACGCTCTCACAACCCCACACAGAAATGCCATCTACTTCCCGTGCAAAGATCTTCTCCTCCCAGCTTTTTGCGGAGGAGCGGTCAAAGATACAAAGGTAACCTTCATCGGCAGCACACCGATCCATATACGCCTTGGTCTGGGTAACGCCCAGTTGAATGGTCGCATCGAGTGAGCGGTAGAGCAGCTTAACCTCGACGACGATGCGTTGCTTCTGCCTATCTGGCTGCTGGGGTGGCTGCTGGGGCGTAGCGGATCGGTCAAGGGGCCAGATAATCAGCAGATCAGTACGTCGCCGACCGAGACCGTATTCACGGAAAATCGCGCCATCGCCATTGACAATACGCTGGAGAAAGGCTTGCAGCAATAACTGCGGCGCGGCCTCTTGATAGTCAAAACGACCAAGCCAACTTAAGGCACTGCCGCCAGTAATCATCGCTTTGCCCTCATCGGTGCGCAGACGGTAATCGCGCACATCGCGCACACCGCAGAGGATAAGGCTTTGCGGGAAGCGCTGCGGTCGTTGGGCATAGCCGGAACGAAGCTGGCGCAGCACAGCGATGAGAGTATCGCCCACGAGTGAATCGATTTCGTCGATCAGCAGGATCGTCGGTTTGGCTTGAGATTCACACCACGCTGCCAAAAATGACTCCAGTGCAGCGGTTGCAAAATGCCGGGCGAGAATCTTTTCCGCCAACGATCGGGCAGCGTCATCCTGTAACGTGTAATAAGCCTGACGCGCAATCGTCTGTACAACTGATGTAATCCCAAGCTCTACATCTTCCCTAGCAGCCTGCGCGCCTTCCACATTGACATAGAGCGCACGATACTCCTCCGTTTCATTGAGATAATCTTGTAGTGCCAGCAGACTTGAGGTCTTGCCCGTTTGACGCGGGGCGTGGAGCACAAAGTAACGATGCTGCGCGATTAAACGCATCACTTCATCGAGATCAAAGCGGTGGAGCAGTGGCAGACAATAGTGCATCGCCGGGTTGATCGGCCCCGCGGTGTTGAAAAATTTTTCTGTGATCAATTAGCTTATCTTTTCGTCAAATGGAAGCATTGGACTTGTACCTATTAG
The DNA here is from genome assembly GCA_034432375.1 of Caldilineaceae bacterium. GTDB lineage: Bacteria > Chloroflexota > Anaerolineae > Caldilineales > Caldilineaceae > JAHBVH01. The sequence goes on along the minus strand of DAOUCA010000070.1, from coordinate 69,502 downwards.
GACTTAGGCAACTCTCTGCTTCGATATGCAAAAGAGATGCTACTCGGCCAGCGATCTGCGTAACTCCTACCGATCTCAAACGACAGCCAATTGACGTCGAATTTGATCTTTTAGGCGCGTTTCATAAAGTGGCCACTCATGTAATACCACCGGACTAAAATCCGCACCGGTTGGCCATTCGATAGTTCCTGTATCTGGATTGACGGTCACTTGGTCAAACAGTGCATGATCGTGCAAAGGATCGAAAACAGGCCCGACCAAGACATCCTTGAAATCAATCACGCGTTCCGATTCATCACTGAATGTTAAGTGTAACTGGTAAGAACCAACTACTTTCACATTGGTTACCGCTATATACTTCTCAAGATTTGCCAATTCAACGCCATTTTTAAGCATATCTCATTCGCCTCTTCTCTTATCGCTATTCGTGACTTTCTTGCATAGCGACACGCTTCTAGACTTATGGATCATTAGCGTCTATATACCGTCGATCTTGTCGATCAATTCGCCATCAAGTAATTTTTGCCAATTTGCTAATAATTCTTCCGTATGTAACTCAGCCCATCCTAAGATGATCTGCATTTGCCGTTTCGGCATGACCCCTGCTAGCCAAGAAACCGGACTGATGGTAAAGCTAGCTTGGTGCTCGCCATATCGTGCGTGAAAGTGAGGAACGGAATGACGAGCCGGATCGCCGTAATACATGGTAATGATGATACCACGAAACCGAGTAACTTCGGGCATGGGGATATGGGCTCCATTTATATTATCCGAACATTTCCTGTTTCCCTAGGCAAAGCCCAAAATTTAAAATATTCAGATAGGTTTTAAATCAAATTGGTATCTAGTCAGCCCTCACCCCCGGCCCCTCTCCCAAACTGGGAGAGGGGTGTTTAGTTCCCTTCCCCCACCTGTGGGGGAAGGGTTAGGGATGGGGGCCTGAATAGTCACTTAATCTGAACTGCAAATTAAACCCGCCCCAGCAAGTACCGATGGTGTGCCCAAACTGCCTTCACCTGCCACGGCAACGGCGCGTGGTCGAGCCAGGCGTACTTGATCACCCGCTCGCGTAGATCAGGCTCCTGCCCTAGATAATAAGCCATTGTGCTCCAATGCCAATCGTCGCCAGTGAACTGCTCTTCGAGCTGTTTGCTGCGGATGCCCAGCCGCTTGAGCACCTCGTTGGCGGGCATGACCGTGTCCGGCCACGGCGGCACATCGAGGACCCCTTGGTCGATGATCTCGACGCCTGCGCCTTCGAGGATGCGGCGGATGCGCCCAATGTCGGTCCACCCTTCGTCGTGATGCTCAAAAAATTCGCGGTCGATCACCAGCTTGCGCAGCCAGTAGCCAACCTGGATGTTGTTGGGCATGGCGACGAAGACGAGCTTCTTGCTCGTGCGCACCAATTCACGCAGCAGCCCGCCTGGGTCACCAATATACCAAAGCCCGGCCCACTGCCAAGTGAGATCAAAACTCTTGTCCGCAAAGGGGAGCGCGTGCCAGCGGTCGGGCGGATTGTGGACGAGGTTGACGGGCAGGCGCAGATCTTCCTCCCAGATGCGGCGCACGCCATCGAGACGCTCCTGGTTGTCATCGACCATCGTCACGTCGACGCCCTGTTGCGCAAAGATCACATCGTTGATGCCGCTGACGCCGGCCATGCCATAGAGCGGCGCTTCGAGCACCGAGTCGATGCGATGTTGTTGACGCAGTTGATCGAGAAAATCGTTGAGCACAAAGCGCTCATAGACGAGGCCGAGCCCTTCGTTGTAGTCGGTGAGGTATTTGCGCCAGGTGTTGGGCAGGGTGGCTGGTGCTTGAAAAGGTTGAGGCGTTGCGGTTAAATTAGACATGGCTCTTATCGATTGATGATGAACAGAATTGATAGTGAAAATTTTATCATCAAATGCGAAACTAAACCACTTTGAAAACTCCCACCCCTATCTAACCTCTTTGCTTTTATGACGCCACTGCAAAAAGGTCTTAATCGCCACAAAAACGCAGAAGCCACAAAAAATCAGAGGAGAGAAATTTTGTGAATTTTGTGTTTCTGTGACCATTTTCGGCTTTTTGCAGTGGACTCTTTTATTCGCCCAGCAAAAAGTTCCCCTTGTGAAAAGGTACGAGCAAGCCATCCCCAATGGTGAGCGTAGGCTGTAAGGGCGTGATGGGGAGATACTCTTCTGTCCCTGGATCCCAAATCCCAAGACGGATTGTTGCGATCTTCTCTTGTTGTGTAGACCAATCATCCGGCAGATCGACATAGGTGTAGATGCGTTTATCGGTTGGCCAATTCGCCAAGGGACGGATATAGCCGGTGATCTGCCGGCCCAACGGATGGTCGGTCTGAAAGAGAAGGTTGCCGGTGCCATCGAGATATTGCATGTAGACGGCCCAATTGCCAGGCGGCAGTGCTGCCTCGGCACGCCATTGCATCTCCAAGACCGGCTTCTCTAGGGTGCTCCAATCGAGATCTGGTTGGCGCACATAGCGTCCAATGCGGATGTTGGCCAACGTAAGGGGGCCGATTTGGGCCAGCGATGGTTGGTGGCAAGCTGCGAGTACCATTGGCGGATTGGGGGCGTCCGGCCTGGCATAAATTCTTGGATCACGCCACAATTGGCCTCATCCGGCACGCCACCATCAAGAGCATAGTAATCTGGGTGCATGGTTGCGATCTGCTCCGGCAGCGTCACCAACTGTGCGCCATCGAAGATGTAGCGTTCAGCATAATATCCAATGTGACCGATCGCGCCAGCGTACACAGTTGCATCTGGCGCTGTGTGGGCTTGGATCCATCGACCGGCGCGATTGCGTGGCTCTTCGACATCGATCAAATAATTCTGAAAGCTGACGATGGATACGTAGGTATGTTGGCCGTAAGGAATCAACCAGAAGAGGAGCACGGCCCCACCAACATAACGACCAAGCTGTGGCCATGGTTTCGCTGTCCGCCATGATGACAGCGCGGCCCACAGGGTATAGAGCCCCGTTCCCACAAAGATAGCCAGCAGGGGATAGAGCGGCACAATATACCATTCGTAATAATCGATACCAACGAGGGTATACGCCGTCAAATAAGCCAGGAACCAGAGTACAACCGTCGTCCATCCTTGCGACCAGCTGCGGCGTCGAAATATTGTTAACAGGCCAACGGGGAGCATGGCCAGCAAGGTGGTTGGGACACCATCGCGACCGGTAAAGAGCGTTTGCCAGATCCAGTAGCGACTGGTGCTATAGGTTTTGAGGTGCCCTTGCTTGGCAATCATAGAATGGGGAATCGGCGTTCCAAAATAGAGCAACGCAAAGACCGTCCACGGCAAAAGTGTGAGGCTGTAGATGAGGAGTGCGCGCCAGCGCAGACGGCGGTGATGTAGCAGATCGGCGAGAAAGAGCGCACCCCCCACGGCGACACCATCCAACCGCAACAGCGCTGTGAGCGCAGCAACGAGGGCCGCCCACTGGGTACGTTCTTGGAGAATTAACCAAAAGGTTAGCAAAATCAGGCAGGTGTAGAGAGGAGTCTCCATGCCTGCCATTGTGTAGCGCATAAAGGAGCCTTGCAGCAGTAAGTAGAGGGCTGCCAAGAGCGCCGCGCCAAATGATTCGCTGAGCTGTTGCGCAAGCAGCATGGTTAGTACAACGACGGCAACCGATCCAACGAGATTTAGCGCTGCACTGGCTGTGAGCGTTGATATGCCAAGCAGATCAGCAGCGGCAAGCAAGAGGGTGTACAATGGCGTGCTCGTCCCCAGGATCTGCTCCCCTGGATTGTAGACAAAGCCGTTGCCACTGGCCAGATTTTCGGCGTAGCGATAGGTGATGAAAGCATCATCGACATCAAGGGGGCCATCGCTCCACAAGATCAGGACGATGGCTAGCGCTAGGCAGAGGGTCCAAAGGATTGTTTGACGTTGCATGGTAAATCTCTAGGCCTTGGGGATTAATCAAGATTGACGAGTGCCCGCTGGCGGCGACAGAAAAGCGTTTAAAAAAACTTGGTGTGTCGACGTGCCTATAGTGCGGTTGATTTGAAAGCAGTAGTTTCTACACCAGCAAAACTACTGCTTTCAAACAGAGCTTACTTTAGAAGGCAACCGCCATTGGGCGCGGAGGGCGTACCTAAATCGTTAAACTTACGGGCTCACTACATCTTGCGACAGTAAAAAGAGATCCCATCGTAGTCATGAAGAAAGCCCACCATATAGACCGTCGCCAGCCATTCGCCAACGAAGGGAATGGCACAGAGCTGTTTCACACGCGCTTTGTGCATGTCCGAGAGAAACCAGTCATTTCCTGCGGCGCGGTGGATCGACGTGATCCAAAGGCGATTCTGTAAAGAGGCCCGATAGTAGCCCCACAAAGAGTGGACATGTTCATTGATGCCGTACGTCTTCTCGGTTGACTGGGTTTCCGCATCTGGCCCGGCGCTGAAGGCGCGCACCCCTTCGGCCAACCCCACCACATGGCCACCGCGCCTCGTCACCCGCGCCATCTCTTTGAGCATCTGTGGCAAATCTAGGGCATGATGCAGCGCGGCAATCGCAAAGACGAGATCAAAGGCCCCGTCGGCAAAGGGCAATGCTTCGGCATCGGCGGCAACGGCTTCGTAATGGCACTGGAAGTGCTCCATGAAAAAGTGGGCGCGCCCCAGCCCGATCTGTTCGTCCGCCATGATGTCGCAGGCGGTGTAGTCGCAGCCTGCTTCAGCAAAGTAACGACCAGCCCACGTGCGCGCTGCCCCGATTTCCAGCACCCGCATCCCCGGTCGTACGATTTCTTTCATCATGCGGGAGAACGAATATTCGGTGCCGACCCAAGTTGAGGCACCAAGCGGATCCCAGCCCAACTTGGAGACAACATGGGGGAGTGCCAAATCGATCTCTACCGAAGATTGATACCACCCTTCATCCTGCGACATCTTAACCCAACCGGCCACCTCACCCATTTTTGAGGCATACCCCGGCACCTCTGGGGCGAGCATGATCGGAATCCCATTTTCGATGGCAAAGGCATGGTCGTTCTGGCAGGTCAGCGTGCCTTGCCGAATGATGCCCGCGTCATCGGGCGTTGCGGCAAGCGCTAACGTAGTTCGGCACAACGGGCAGCGGAGATAGTCGCATAGAGTTTGTTTCATAAGAGCGTTCTTCTGATCTAGTTTGCCGGCGTAAGCCAAATAACCTGCCCACCACTTGGTAGCAGCGTGGCGTCGATGGTTGTTGCTGCCGACACAGTGGTTTCCTCAATCGTGACCGCAGTCGGCGTCTCGTCACGATAGATGCGCGCTGTATATTCCTGATTCGGCTCCAAAAAGCTAAACGAAATCGTGCCGGTGCGCGCCATCTCGTTGGTCATCGTGCCGACAAACCAATCCTCCCCCTTGCGCCGCGCCACGGTGATGTACTCGCCAATTGCACCGTCGAGCACCTGTGTTTCATCCCAAACCGTGGGTAACATACCCATCAGGTCGATCTCCGGCTCACCTTTGTAGTGTACCGGAGAATCGTACCAAAGGACGAATCGCAGCGGGCTAAAAAAGACAACTTGCGCGGCCAACTGATGCGCACGGGTCACATTGAGATTCCCGGCGTAGTAGGCAAAGGTGGTATCGGCGGCACCGGCTATCAGGCGCGTAAAGGGCAAAATCGTGTTCTGGGTAGCCCCCGGGAAGTGTTCATTGCCCCGCACCCCTTCTTGGGTCAGCAGGTTGGGATAGGTGCGATTGACGCCGGACGGACGATAGTTGTCATGCACATCGACCAGGAGATGATGCGCCGCCGCTTTTGCCACAACTTCATGAACAAAGTTGATGCCGGCTTGGCTACGTCCATCGACATAGCCCAACTTGATGCCCTGGACGCCCCAACTTTCATAGAGCGGCAGAATGTCGTCCAATTGGCGTTGCAGAGCAACATGGTTGACATAGAGCCAGATACCGATGCCTTTGTCGTTCGCATGGGCTATGATCTGTGGCAAATCGAGTGCATCAATGACTTTGGTTGCATCCGAAGCTGGATTGTATTCCTCGTGGTAACCCAACCCATACCAACCGACATCCAACTCGACATAGTCAATACCGTGGTCGGCCGCAAAGTCAATGACTGCCAGCGCGTTTTCTGTCGTTAATTTCATGATGCGCATCGCCGTGCCGGGACGAATCCACGCTGTATCTGCCAATTGGCTGGGGGGATTGAGACTGTAGAGCAAGTCGCTGCCCATCATCAGATCCGCGGCCCGCTCTGCTACCAACAACACGCGCCATGGCGTTGTAAAGGGTAAGGTGGCCGTGATGGGCAGGGCGATTTTTGCACCTTCAGCCGGTGCCGGAATGGTTGTCAACGTTGTGCTTGTCTCTAGCTGCCGCGCCAGGAGCATGCGCGGATAGTTGACCACGGCAGCTTCGGTAATCGCCACAAAGAGGCCACTGTTTTGGATGACCGTCAAGGGATTCTCGCTCGGTACCCCACTACCGACGGTCGGCAGGCTCGACAAGGGCATCGGCTGATATTCACCCTCTGTGCCCGCTTCATAGTAGGCCAGCGCATCATCGGCAAAGGTAAAATCGACGCGGTCGCGCTGTAGGTGTAGCTCTGGCCAGCTGGGTTGGGCAGGAATCTGGTAGCGCAGCGCTAGCCCCTGATCGTAGGCACGCACGAGTAGATGGACTTCGCGATGGGGTTCTTCAGCTTCGCGTAGGTGAATGTCAAACGCATTGTAATGGTCACGGATCGTGGCTGATTGACCAAACGGCGTGGCATAGCGCTCATCGACGGTGTGGCTGCGCTGGTCGAGCACGGTCAGCTTGCGCAGGGGCGTTTCGGCTTCTGCCAGCACCAGCGCAAAGGGTGACTGCTTCAAGATGGGACGACCACCATAGGTCACCGCGTAAGCGACCTGAGCCTCTGTTGCCTGTGGGTCGACAAAAAGATCAACCTGCAGCTTGCCATTGGGGGCTGTTAGCGATAGCGTTGGTTGCTCGATTGGCGCTGCGGCATCACCCGCTTCTCCTGGCTGGGCGTTGCCAGCCTCCAGCCGATAGAGATTGATGGGAAAGAGAAAATCCCAGACCGGGGGCGGATAGGGCGCGTTGGTCTGACCGATCAGCGTCGATTGCCAGGATAGCTGGCGCTCCAAGGTAGCCCTATAGCCCGCTGCGCGGAAGGCGTCTGGATAGTCAGCCTGCTGCGTAACAACGTAGACCGGATGGCCGCCGGCGTATAAGGTATCGAGCGCCGCTTGCCAAAGCGCGGGATCGGGAGTGTCGCCATCGAGTTGTAGCGTCCAATCGCCATAGAGCGAATAGAGCGGTGCAGCCAGCCAGCCAACCCACGAATCGTTATCTTGATCTTCAAAGATGAGCACGGCATCCGCGGGCAATGCGTTGTGCAGCTCTGCCAACACGCCAAAGGTGCCGTTCCCTTCGTGGATCGGCCAGAGTGGTCGGCTGAGCAGCGCCATCCAGCCAATTACGAACAGGGCAGCAACCCACCGGCCCCACCGCCAGACAGAGCGAAACGTCTTCACCAGCATGACCCACGGCCTGGTACTCACGGTTGCGGCGGTAGGCTGCGGCGTCGTCAGTGCCACGCCGGCCAGTAGACTCATCAGCGGCAAGAGGTCGCTCGTCAGCCGCCGCAGGGAGACCGGATAGCCATGAGACGAGGTATAGGTGTAAAAATAGACGGTGGCAAGACCGCCAAAGGTGGTCAGCAACCAGAAGGTGCGCCCATCATAGCCGCCAAAGAGCAGCCGGCCAACGCCCAGCAGCACCAGCCAATAAAAGAGTGGCGTCAGGTAGGCGCTGCTAAACCAGATGATCTCCTGGTAGTTGCGTGTGATGGTAGCGTCGCGCAGTGGGTTGGGTACAGTAGACCAGAGGATCACAAAGGCCAATGCCAAAAACGCAATTGTGTGAAGAGCCGGTGCTAGCCGTTGTAATAGCCGTTGAATCTGTTTCCCAAAGAGCCAAACAATCCCCGTACTGATGGGTACAAGGGCGAGCAGCCCAATGAGCGCCTGACCAAACCAGGGCCAACGCCACACTTGAATTTCGTAGGTTGCCCCGGCATAGGCGGGATTGGTGCCGAGCACGATCAGCGCCACCAAGAGCGGCAGGCTGAGCAGCACGGCACCAAGCGTACGTCGATCCCGTTCAAGCGCGGCGTAGAGGAAGAGCAGCGTAATGGCTGGCACCAAAAGCAGGGCATCGATCCGCCCGGCCCAGGTGGTGGCCCAAAAAAAGAGGGCTACCACCAGCAACAGTGGCCTGCGCCGTTCGATCCAGTAGAACGCGGCCAACATCCCTGCCAAGGTCCAGAACTGACCAAAAATTTCAGCATAGCTGATGCGGCCGAAGTAGATCTGCATATAGCTCACGGCCATCAATACGCTGACAGCCAATGCAATCGGCCAACTCACGATGCGTCGTGCAATTGCGTATAGCAATAAGAGGCTCAAAATGGCAAAGAGCGGTGTGCTATAGAGCGCCACCCGCACACCCGCCAGCGCATAGACAAAGGCAAACCAGACCGTGGTCAATGGCATACGGCTGGTTTCGATGGCTGCAGTGTCGGTGTCGGCTAGATAGTAACTGCGATAGACCATGCCATCGTAGGATTGGATTGGCCGGGCGGGAAACTGCTCCGCCGAAGTGACGGCAAAGAGGGTGCGTGTCGCTGGCGGTAAGAGTGCAAGGGGTTCGTGGACCGCTTGTAGCCCTCCGGTACGAGCGACAAAGATGCCTTCATTGGTATAAATGGCCGCATCGCCGGTGAGCGCCAACTCTTCGGCCGGCGGTAGGTAGAGGCTTAAGCCAATCAAGATGAGCGCAACGGCTACGATGCGATCAATCCATGAGAGTCGCCAGAATGTCACCCCAGCAGCGACAATAGCAAGGAAGAGCAGTGGTAGCACAAGCGGCCACAGCGTGAATGTGCCAACTGTGGCTAAACCGATTAGGAGCCAGTGAACAACGGCCAGCAGCCCAACGCTCCCTAAGCCAATGCCATAGGGCTGGAGATTGTCCAAGCGATAGCCTGAGCGCGACATGGACCTACTCTCCCTGAATTGTGTGCTGCTGTGCTAAGGCACTTGACATGGCTGACCGCTCAAAGGCGATGGGATGATTAGAGCGATGGCCAGATACGATCCCCTGGTAGATTGCTTCCAATTCGTCGACATATTTGGTGAACGCTCGTTGATTCCGTACATCTTCGGCCGCTTGAAGGCCAACTTGTGCATATAGTACCGGGTCACTCATTAGCGTTCGTATGGCATTGGCAAGCTCTTCTGGTTGATTGGGTTCAACCAGGAGCCCGTGCTTACCATCAACCATCGTTTCCGGGGTGCCGCCTGCGGTGGTGGCGATGGTCGGGATGCCGGTAGCGAGTGCTTCTTGCAAGACGATTGAATAGGGTTCATCCCAAATGGAACAGAAGAGAAACAAGTCATGCTGGTTGAGCTCTGTCTTTAATTGGTCACGCGGAACGAATCCTCGAAGGTGAACTTGTGTGCGTAGTCCCAGCGTATCAATTTGCTCACGCAGTTGATTAAGAAACAATGGGGTTCCAGATCCGCAAATACTTAGCTCGACCGGCGGTAGGTCCGGATAATTGCGCAGCCTACTAATCGCTTCAATGGCGACCTGTGGGCCTTTCCCATGCCACAGTTGGCCGGCAAAGAGTGCACGCCATGGACGGGTTTGGGGAAAAGGGTGTGGTTGGTAAGGAAAGTGCTCAATGGGAATCCCCAGGTAAATGGCTTTACTTTGCTCTGCATTAAAGCCGGCACGAGTATGGACGTTACGAATAAACTCAGAGACTGCCAGAATATAATCTGGGCGACCGAGTAGCCGCAACAGTGGCTGTAACCCATACTTTATTCCTATTAAGGCTAGCTTTTGCAACCGTGTGTGGGCAGGAATTAACATCCCGATATCGCTAAGACTGTAGACAAGCCATTTATCCATTGGCTGTACAACCAACGGAGATGGCAACCGTCGTGCGGCAATTAAGGGAGCAGCGGACGCCATATAGAGGTTTGATGCAACGATTAAGTCCGGTTGGATCTTCTTTAATGCTTGTAAGACATCTTTGTAAGCGGAAAGGCTAAAGAGATGCCACTGCAACACCCGTCTTAGGTTGAGAGGTATTCCACCCAAAAAAATATCGTCTTTGTAATCAAGCTCCAGATTTAGTACCTGATGAGTCTGTTCATTATTGGGAAACTCGCGCCCGTGGCCGGTCAAAATGTGTACACGGTGTCCACGCTCGCGCAGTGCTTCTGCTACATCCCGTATAAAAAGTTCATTTCCACCGATGACATAAGGCGGATATAGATTGCTCATGATTGCAATCGTGAGAGGCGTCTGTGCCATTAAAACTTATCCAATGTCTCTGTGTATCGTAGCGGGCTTTGGTTGATGGGGTGGGCTAGCTGTAGCTGTACTATTGCGGTTACCGACCATGTCTAGGCAAAATTGTGTATACTGATTGCCAAGTGTTTGCCAGCTATAGTGCTCTTGCACAATCCGATGTGCCTGCTGTGCCTGCTTTATTCGCAACGATGGATTTTGCAATAGCCTCAACACATTTCTGACAAATTCATCTGGCCGATCGGCAAGTGTAATGGCATCATTGCCAAACCACGTTAGCCCCTGCGCACCCACACTGGTCGAAACAACCGGCAACTCGGCGGCCATCGCTTCGATGATCTTGAGGCGGGTGCCGCCGCCCAGCCGTAGCGGCACGGCTAGCAGCCAACTGCGATTGATATAGGGGCGTACATCGGCGACGCTGCCGGTGACGGTCACGCCGGGCAAGGTGGCCAGCGCGTTGATCTCTGGGGGGGGCAGGTGACCGACGATGAAGACCTGTAGGTTTGGGATCGCCTGGCGCAGCTGTGGATAGATGGTGCGGAAAAAGTAGAGCACCATATCCACATTGGGCTGATAGTGCATCGTGCCAAGCAGCAACAACGTCGGTTCTGGATCCGGTTGGCGATTGGGCACGAAGTATGCCACATCGGCCCCATTGACGATCACCTCGATCGGTAAGTTATGCCCCTGTTGCGCCGCAATTGTGCCATCTTCTGGGGAGCAGACAACGGCCCCCTGAAAGCGGGGCATCATGCGCGTTTCATACTGTTGCAGACGGCGCGCTTCCAGCGCGTCGAGCCAGCGCTGCATGCCGACGGGGCGGCTGGCGGCGGTTTCGCGATAGTGCAGATGATCAATCTTCTGGCGCATGATAATGCGTGGCGTCCCGGCATGGTGATGCAGATCATCGAAATAGGAAGCCATGGCAATTTCGTCACAGATGAGCAGATCATACTTTTCTTCGAGCCGTGCCCGGATCGTTACCAGACTCTGTTCGTCTTGAAAGTAGCGTACCGACCGGGGACGCTTATCGATCCAATGGCGGATCAACTGTTGGCGATGGGGTGTTGGCGTCAATGGGACAATCTGCACGCTGCGGCAAAAATCGAGCAACCCGCCAGCCGGTGGCGGTGATCCATAGCAAACCGTATAGAGATCAACCTCGGCCTGCGCTGCCAGCCCCTTGATCAGATAATAGGAACGTAGTTTCCCACCGGTGTCGGCCGGCCAGGGTAAGTATGGGGTTATCACAGCCGCACGCAAAGAAGTTTCTCCTGATCGTCATTGGTCATCATTTAGCGGTCGTTGGGGCTTCGACAGGCTCAGCCACCCACGGTCGCTTCACAAACGTTGGCAAAGTGTTGGCCAAGCGCTTGCCAACTGTACTGCGATTCTACCAGTTTGCGCCCCGCTTCAGCTAATCGGCAACCAAGTGATGGATCATCGAGCAGCCGTTGAATAGCGCTACAAAAGGCGGCCGGCTCCTCGGCGAGCAGCAGATGTGTTTCATGCTTGACGGCCAAGCCCTGTGCTCCGATGGGGGTAGAAACGACAGGCAGACCAGCCGCCAGCGCTTCGGTGATCTTCAGCCGGGTGCCGCCGCCCAGGCGCAACGGCACCGCCAGCAGGGAACTACGCGCCAAGTAGGGACGGACATCGCTAACGCTGCCGGTAACGGTAACCCCTGGCTGATCGCCCAGCGCTCTGATCGCTGGCGGTGGTTGATGGCCGACAATCAGCACCTGTAGATTCGTATAGCGGGCGCGCAGCGTTGAATATATCTCGTCAAAAAAGTAGCGTACGGCGTCGATATTTGGATAGTAGTGCATCGTGCCCAAGAGTAGGATGGTCGGCTTGGGCGCTGATCGTGAGTCCTCTGCCGAAACAGGTGACAGAGCAGGTGGCTGATAGTAATCGGTATCGGCGCCATTGGGGATAACTTCGATGGCAATTGTGGGTGATTGGGTTCGCGTAATTGCGCTATCTTCCGGGGAACAAACGACGACACGCTGGAAGTAGGTGAGCATCCGTTGCTCATACCGCTGTAAGCGTTGCGCTTCACGCCAATCGAGAAATTTGGTGATGCCCCACGGTCGGCCAACGGCCATCTCTTGGTAATGTTGATGATCAATTTTGGGGCGGATGAGCAGGCGCGAGGATGTGGCGCTTTGGCTTTGACGCCGCAGATAGGCTGCCATCATCACCTCGTCGCAGACCACGAGGTCATAAGGCGTGGCAAGTAGCGCGGTGACCTGGTGCTGCGCGCGTACGGTTGTAAAATAGGAGACCGCCTGTGGCTGCCTCCCAAACAGATTGCGCAGTTGACGAGCCCGGGTATAGGATTCCCCCAGCGCAATTGTATGTATATTTGCACAGAAGGTCGCCAATGGTCCAAGGGCTGGTCGCGCACCATAGTGGAAGCAGATTAGATCCACTGCGTGGCGTGCGGCAAGCCCCCGTAGCAGATAATAGGTGCGCAGCGTGCCCCCGGTATTTGCCGGCCAAGGTAGCGTAGGCGTCAGAAAAGCAACGTTCACGCACTACTCCTGCGGGACATCAGTCGTTGTGGTTATTGCGCTGCCTGTCGCTGTAGCCGCTGTAACGTTGGGTCCCTTGGCCGTTGGTTTATAGCCATAGACAAAGTATTCGCGCGGGGGGTGCATAAAGTGAAAGCTATTTCCTACTTGTTGCAGGTATGTATGGAGTTGGCTAGTGGTTCTCTGCATCGCCTCTTCGAGCAACCCATTGTGTTCCTCTACTTGACGTAGGGTCGTCTGCATCTTTGCCATCTGTTGACCTTGGCGCTCCTGATCGCTACGGATCAGGGCTATATAGGGCTCAAGAAACTTGCCATAGACAAAGTTGAGCAACCGAAAGGCCAACCGTTGGCGCATCGGTGCCGACGCTGGCGGGGCGGGCGGCAAAGGGTGTAGTGAGATGGGAACAGGATCAAACGGTGGTATCTTCGCGACTGTCGGCTGCTCAGGTTGGGCCATCGGGGTGAGCAGCTGATCGATGCCATCCCAAGCCGCGGCTCCGTTGTTGTCATTCTGGATATTGCCAAAGCCGGCGTCGGCAAAGAAAAACTCGACGAGCTGCCGGCTATAGAGGCGCACATGCGTTGGATCGCGCCAGAATTCGTGAAATTGGACGATCAAGGATTCGGGATTGGGGGTGCCGATAAGAAGCAGCCCGCCAGGGCGCAGCGCTCCGTATGCTTGCCGGATCCACGCTTGTACCCTTTGAGCGTCTAAATGTTCGATCACATTGGAGGAAAAGATGGCATCAAATTGCTCTTCTTGGCCGGCCAGCCACTCGCCGGCGTCGCCTTGGTAGGCAGTCAGCCCCAGTTCGCGACAGGTGGCCACCATCGCTGGATCAATATCAATACCGACGGCTTCATGGCCATGCGCTTGCAATAGCTGCAGAAATTCACCGTGGCCGCAACCGATGTCGAGCACGCGTGTAAAGCCTTCAACGTAGGGCAGGTACCAGCGCAGCACCCCTAGCAAAGCCTCGGTCGTGGCGTATTGATTGCCGCGCAGGTACTGGTAGTAGCGATATTCCAGATTCTGCGCATCGGCTACCACAGGGTTTGATTGTGCATGGGCGGGAGAAGTGGGCGGTGTTGCCTTAACATCATTCATGAGGTGACCTATCTAGTGGTTGGGCCGCGTTATGTTTAGAAATCATTCCTCCTGATCACAAACAAGAACTTCTAAACATGAACTGTTTGCGGCACTAGGCAGTTGTTAGCGGCTGCGATGCATCTTTCGGTTCATTGGTGAAGGTTTATGATATTCGGGCTCGCCTCAAGAATAATCGTGCTCCGGTTGTAGGGATGGCGCGACGGTCGGCCGGCTGGGGTGAGCCCAGGTTGTCGGCATGACGACATCGCCGTGGATCACCGTGCTGGAGACAACTTGAAATTGATAAAGTTGATCATGAAAGTCACTGGGATGACTCCAGTGCGGTGAATCCGATTCGGCATAAGCGGCGGCGGAAAGGGCATAGCGGCCATTGGTCAAAGCCAATCCTTCAATGGCGACGGTCAGGAGCCCTTCGCCACTTTGCAGGATCGGCGCAACTGGATGATCATAGGTATTGCTGGCCCAAAGATAGTGGCCATCGAGTTTGTGGATCAAGACGCTGAAAATCGGCTCGCTCAATGCCTTCGTTGCTCGGTAATGAATCCGTACGGTTACTGGGTCTAAGGGGGCAAAGGACCAACTTGGTGCACCGCCAGCGTTGAGCATTTCAACGACGGTAATCTGCAAGGGACCACTGCCCCACCGTCGAGGGCCACTCTCCAACGCAGTTGACGCTTCTGTTTCTGCGGCGGGGGCTAGCAATGAACGGGCATTCTCATCGAGCAAGCGTTGGGCCGTCTCCTCATCGACGGCGGCCAGGTAACGCTGGATCACCTCTTTGGTTTCGCCCAACGCCATCACATGCCCATCATCGAGCCAAAGGGCATGGTCGCAGAGCTGCAAGACTTGGCCCAAGCTGTGGGAGACCAATAGAATGGTCACCCCGCGGGCGCGCAACCGTTGGATCGCATCGAGACAGCGTCGTTGAAAGGCTTCATCCCCAACGGCCAGCACTTCATCGACAAGTAGCACTTCCGGTTCCACATAAATGGCGATGGCAAAGCCGAGCCGGGCGTACATGCCGGATGAGTAGTGTTTGACTGGTGTATCAATAAAGGGGCCGAGATCGGCAAAGTGGATGATCTGGTCGAGCACCTGATGCACCTGCTCGCGACGTAGACCAAGCAACGAGGCATGAAGGTAAATATTTTCGCGCCCTGTCAGTTCGGGATGAAAGCCGGCGCCCAGTTCGAGCAAGGCCGAGACTCGCCCGCTTACGGTAATATTGCCGCTGGTCGGCTCAAGAATACGGCTGACCAATTTGAGCATCGTACTCTTGCCGGAGCCATTTTCCCCGATCACACCAACGGTGACCCCATGGCCGATCGTAAAGCTGACGTCGCGCAGCGGCCAGAAGTATTCCCGTTGGCTGGGACGTCGAAAGATCTTGGTCAATAGATCGAGGTAAGAGCGACTCTGTTGGCGGTTGAGTTCAAACTTTTTAGAGACTTGCTCAAAGTTGATCAACGGCTCCCCACTGCCTAACTGCTGCAGCTCGGGGTTTCCCGCGTTTGGACTCTTCTGTGGCTGGTTGTTCATCTAGACCTCTTCGCCAAAGCGGCTGCTAAATTTGCAGAAGAACCAATAGCCAAAGGCCAGCACGACGAGAGAGGTGATCGTTGTGCGCGCCAGGAAGTCAAAATCGGTGCGGTAGCCCCAATAGAGCAGATCGCGGTAGGCGCTGATGATCGATGCCATCGGGTTGAGAATATACATCAGTCGGTGCAGATCAAATTCATGGCCAAAGAGCAGATAGTTTTGGGGCAATTGGCTGATTGGATAGAAGACGGGGGTTAGAAAGAACCAAGCCAAGATCGCCACATCCATCACCATGAGTGTGTCGCGATAGAAGACATTAAGCGTGCTGAGAATAAAAGCCAGCCCCAGAATAAAACAGCTCTGGATCAGGATGACCAAAGGCAACAGCCAAAGCCAGGGGCTAAAGTGGGGACGGAAGAGAATGAGGGCGAGAAAAAGCAAAATCAACGTCAAGAGAAAGTTGAAGAGATTGGCGAGCACCGTTGCAATCGGCAAGGCTTCACGCGGAAAATAGACCTTGGTGACGAGATTGGCGTTGCCGACAATGGCGTTGATACTGCCCATGACACCGGCGGTGAAATAGTTCCACGCCAATAGGCCGCAGAGAATAAAGATCGGGAAGTTTTGCAACTCGCTGTTGTGGATAAAGACGGTAAAGACCATGGTGAAGACAAGCATCATGGCCAGCGGATTGAGCAAGCTCCAGAAGAAGCCCAAGACTGTATTTTTATAGCGCGCCCTCAATTCTCGTAGCGCCAGGCTTAAGACTAGCTCCCGATAGCGCCAAAGCTCACGCAGACGGGCACCGACATTCGCTTGATTGGCGCGCATTGCTCGTCCATCGCCCATCGTGATGAGCCCGCTGCTGTTGCCCTTTTGTTTGCTTCTGTTTGTCGTAGCTGTGTGTAGCGTCATAGTGATTGCGTTGGTGCTGCTTTGGTAAGGTCGCTCTGCCCCGTAGGGATGGCTGACTTTAGAAGACGAACCTAAAAATTTTTCTGCGAAACTGAGCGTTCCCCCGAGACGCGACAAACCATCGAACCTTCGTTGACATTGTACCGAATTTTGTTGATATTGGGGAATTGTCGAAGGAGAGACCTGACAGGTTTTCAAAACCTGTCAGGTATGTGTATCAAATGTCAACAGAACTTCCGTTACACCGCATTAGTCGAGTGAAAGATCGTGGTTGCGCGAATAATCGCGAAAGAGCTGACCGGCTGGCAGAATGGCTTTGGTATCCCGGTCAAAGAGCACCGTGTGTGGGTTAAAATCCCAATCGACATCTTCCAAACTAAACCAGGCCCAGCGTTGGACCAACCGACAATCATCGGCACTATAGCCTAGATCGCAATCCTTGGTGTCGAGGAAGTAATCAAACGTCCACAACATGAAGCCATGAACTACGTCGGCGTTGGTCAAATCGTACTCGGCGGCATTGGGGCAGGTGTTGTTGCAGACAACCGAGTTGTAGAGCACACCATACTCGGTGACAATCAAAGGTTTTTGTTGCTGACCCCGATCTTTCATCCACTGGCGCATAGCACGAATTTGGTCGTCAAAGGTGACGCGGTCAATATGTTTCCAATCTTCACCAATGTAAGAGCCTTGTTTGACGGTTGCACCGGCCGGCACTCCTGCTCCATAGCAGCGCAACACGCGATCACCACCGTCGGGCTTTTCCCATTGGCAGAATTCCGAGGCAATAAATGCATGGACATTCCATACATCCACTGGCATATCTGTGCCAAAGTGGCTTTTATAGGTATCCCATACTGTTGTGAGGTACTCTAGGCGGAGGGGGGTTGGCTGAATAACACCACCGATTGCAATCTTGGCGGTCGGATCGGCTGTTTTAATCAGGCCATACAGTTCGTGGTAGGCGTCGGCGTACAGGTCAGGCAACATCTCATCCTGGCCGCCCCCTTCCCAATCCAGGCGATCCATCTCGTTGCCGATGAGCCATGTCATCCCAGGTTGACTGATTGCCATTGCCTTGATACTGTCCGCACTGGGGCTATATTCATAGGCATGGGGCTCGACGTAGGGGCAAGCTGTCCGATCCGATTGGACATATTTCCCACAAGTCAGCAACTGATGCAGGCGCACCATCGGCATATATTCAATGCCGCCCGGTCGCGTTGCATTGGGATGGGCACTCCAATCGACATACCAGCCGGCATTGAGCGAGCGAATCTCCGGATAGCTCTTAATCGAAGCCGCCGATGTCCCAAAGCCCATGCGATCCGATAGTTGCCCACTGAAATCATTGGCGAGAAGCGGCATGTAAACGGTTGTCGCTGCGCTGGAACTGCTCGTGTTCGTGCTTGTTTCTGCTGCCACTGGATCAACTGGGGCGGTTGTGGGGCTCTGTGCAAAGAGTGGTAAACTTTGTTGTAGGATCAGACCGAAGCAGACGAGCATCGCTGCGAACGCCAACCACTGTGAGTGAGTCAAACACTTGCGTACGATACGCACCATGATCAAATTCTCCTTAACTTCCAAATCAACTGAACTGTGCAACGGTTTGTGAGGCAACCTGTTGCCGAGATAGCGGGTAAAGCTCAATGGGCTTCTGCCAGATACGCCTGGAAGCGAAGCCCGGTGGCGGTGATCTTGCCAGTTTCTGGGTCAAAGAGCCGGCTGTGGGGGTTAAAGCTGCCCCACGTGTCATCCAGGCTGTACCAGTTCCAGCGTTGGACGAGCCGACAACCATCGGCAAGATAGCCGAGTGTGCAATCCTTGGTGTTGGCAAAATAATCAAAGGTATCGATCATAAAGCTCTGTACATGGCTCGGATCGCTGCTTGACCAGGCTCCATTGATCAGACCATTGTGAAAGAGCACCCCATATTCGCTAACAATCAGCGGTTTCTCTTGCTGACCGCGCGCTTTCATCCATTCCCGAAAGGCGACAACCTGTTTTTTAAAGATTGCCATATCAACATGAGTACTGGGATCATCCACATATTCGCCTTCGACGGCATTAACCCCGGGCGGGATATCGGCACCCCAGGAATGGGCACGTTCCTGAATGATGAAATTGTGAACATTCCAGACATCGACCGGCATCGTATCGGTGTAAAGCGTCTGGTATTGATCCCAAATCGCACTCAAATAGGCAAGTCGTAGTGGAGTCGGCTGAATCACACCGCCAATGCCCAGTTGCGCCGTTGGATCGGCGGCTTTGATGATCGCATAGAGATCGTGGTAGGCGACAGCATAGCTCTCTGGTAGGATTTCATCCTGGCCATTATAGCCAACTACATCGCAAATTGCACCATTCCAGGTGACACAGTAGGCCCAATCGATGCGGTCCATTTCATTGCCGATGAACCAGATCGATCCGGGATTGGCGCGCGCCGCAGCTTCAATGGCTGTCTGTTCTGGCGCAAAGACGTAATCCAGCGGCTCGGCATAGGGGCAGACGGTGCGGTCGCTGTGGTATCTTTGCCCACAAGCTAATTTCTGATGGACCCGCACGACCTGAACGTACGCCATAGCGGCGGGCCGTTCGGGCGTTTCTCGCACTTGCCAATCGAGATACCAACCGGCGCCGAGTGTGGCGACATCCGTGTAAGGGGCCAGCGACGCGCTGGTCAACCCAAAG
Source organism: Caldilineaceae bacterium (assembly GCA_034432375.1). Taxonomy (GTDB): domain Bacteria; phylum Chloroflexota; class Anaerolineae; order Caldilineales; family Caldilineaceae; genus JAHBVH01. The sequence goes on along the minus strand of DAOUCA010000070.1, from coordinate 50,329 downwards.
CCAATCCGTTCGGCGAGTGGCAGCGGATTGAGTTGCACCGCAAGCTGAGCAATGTATGGCAGAAAGACGGTTGGGGAGGGAATTGTTCCCCAGGTCAATTGCCAATCATGATAGGTGGGCAAGGCGATTTGGGCTTGCTGTGGGGTACGCTCATTGGGCATCGTTGTGTCAATCGACGCGGCATAGAGCGCTCTATTGCTCTGGTACAGGGCAAGGCTACTCATAAGCAGCAGCGCAAAGAGGACGGAAAATAGCCCAAAGAGGGGACGCTGTTTTGGGAATTCTTGTCGATTCAGTTTTTGCATTACTTTTGTATAACCATACCTTTATACCCTATGCCAATTGAGTAGCGCATATTTGCTGAAATAGCGATTCGCTGCTCAATTCAACTGCGGTATAGAACAGAACCACTTTGGTCACAGTGACCTCACACCGAACGATTTTGTTGGCAGTCTATACTCCGCAAGACCATCAATGAAACGATCGATGATGCGAAAGACGCACCATTACACTTGTGCGCGATCTTTATTGATGAGCGCTTGCGGCCTATCCACGCGTTGTTTTGTCTCTATCTCTTAGGCACCGGCTTCTTCCCGATTGGATGGCTGGTGACGGATCGTCTTTGCAACCGTTGCGTTGCCCGTATGCTGCTGGGCGCGGTTGCGTGATTCATCCATCAAAGCCGCATAGGCTGCTACAATTCTTTCTCCCGCTTTGGCCCAGCTAAACTGATCAATCGCCCGCTGCCGTAGGGTCTCGCCCATTTCAGGAACGGTGAGTGCCTTTAGGAGCATTTCTGCCAGATGGGCTTGGTCGCCACGCCGGGCCAACAGCCCATCGGACCCGAGATACTCACGTGCCACTGGTGTGTCAAATGCAACCGTTGGCAAGCCAACCCCCATGTAATTGAGTAACTTCCCGGCACTTTCGGTCACACTCAGCTTAGGGGCAACAGCCACATCGCCTAAGGCTAAATAGCGTGGGGCATCTTGATAAGGAATGCGCCCGGTAAGGCGCACGTGATCAAGAATTCCCAATGTCTCTGCTTTGTGTCGGTAAATATCAATGCCAGGGAAGCCCATTAGCAATAAATAGACGTTTGAATTGACCTGAAGGATACGCTGCATCGCTTCCAGTAACAGATCTGTTCCTTGGTAAGGTGCCAGTAGACCAAGATAGACAATGACTTGCGCGCCTGTCGGGATCGCAAGTTCGTTGCGCAAATACGCTAGTGCCGCTTGGTCTTGCATTGCGGCGGGTGTAAAGCTCTCTGCATTGACACAATCCGGCAAGGCGTGTACGCGATCTTCTTCACATTGAAACTGTTGCAGCAAAATGCGCCTTGCCTCGGACGAACTCGTAAAGATTACGCGTGAGGTACGATCGATCCACTCTTCTAAGCGGCGTAGCGGGCGGTAGAAAAAACTGGTGCGGCTGATGAATTTGTGGTCGATCATCTCTTCTGTCAGGCTGCCCTGAAAATCAAAGACGACGGGCACGCTAAAAAGTTTCCCAAAGATGTGTGCCAACAGGGCGCCCTCGTGCAGGTGCGCATGGATCAGATCATATTGGTCGCGCCGCAGCCAACGGCAGAGCAGCAGCGCAAAGGTCTTGAAGCCCAATAGCAGATCAAAAGCGATTTTATGGCGACTTGAGCCAACTTCATAGTGGCTGCGCCAGGGGATCGGAAGGGTACGTCGAATATCGAGCCCTGGTACATCCCTGCCGTTGTGATAGGTGACAATGGTGACCTGATGGCCCATCGCTTGCAGAATCCGCGTCTCTTCCAATATCCGTACATGACATCCATAATCGGCGAAGAAGCTGGTCGGCGCGATCATCAAGATGCGATAGTGTGGCGGCAACGCTGCCGCTGGCGACGCTGCCGCTGGCGACGTCGCAGCTGGCGACGCTGTGGCTGGCAACGTCGTTGTCGACCTAGGTTGCACAGATGCAGGGATCTTCTCTATAGCGGGGTGGGATACAGCGTCTGTAGATTGATGGCTCATAGTGGTTATGACTAACTGCGCTCACTACTCTCGGTCCGATACGGCAAAACAGAACCTGCTTGTCACAAACCTTTATTCTATTGCAACTAGGTAACTTTACCAAATTATACAAGTTATATGGGAAGCGCGCCGGAACAGAAAATCAACGATGCAGAAAATCCACGATTTTATGGATCAGGGCTTGCGCAGCGTGGCGGTTGAGCAGACAGCTTTTCGCCCTGTCGAAACCGGAGCGCTGCGTAAGGCCTGCTTATTTTGAGCTTTGGGCTGGTTCACTGCGCAAGACACGGCGCAACCGTTGTCCATCCCGCCGGTCAATCAAGCCACCCAAGCCACTACCAAGCAGATAGATGCCCATGCCAAGCGCCAGACGCCACCCCCAGCCCACAGGCAAATAGAGCGTGAGCAGGCTCGTCAGCAGCACAAGTACGCCCGCCCACTGCGGTCGGCGCAAACGACCCGGCAGAGACCAGCGGTTGCGCAGATAGATGCTGCCGCTTGCGCCGGCCGCGCTTGCCAGTAAGACTGCCACCGCGGCATAGATAGCCGCTTGGTTGGCGGTCGGTAGACCCACGATGGTTGCCAACAGTGGTGTAACAAAAGCTGGCAGCAAAATAATCAGAGCGGAAAGATGAAGACCAGTAATCAGCAAACTTTGCAGCGGACGCTGTTCGACCATGAGCAATGTCTGCGTATAATTTTCCAACAGATAAAAGGGCGCGGTCCAAAGCAAAATTTGCAAGACAAGTGCTGATTCGGCAAAATCGGCACCATAGACTAACTGTAGGACGGCGGGTGTAATACCCGCGCCAATCGCCGCAGCACCGAGCAGCGCCAACAAGCCATAATGCATGGCAAAGTCACAGAGGCGACGGTAGTGCGCCGGGGTGTGATGATAGAGCCGGCTCAACGTTGGATAGAGCGCCGCCCAGAAATTTTGGATCAATTTCAGGCCAACCCGTAGCAAATTGTAAGCGGCGCTATAAATACCCGTTGCGACTTCGCCCCCAAAGATACTGAGCAAAACAATATCCGCGCGCTGTAGCAGTACATCCGCCAACGCCAGGCCAAAAAATGGTCCGGCGCGTTGCCAGAGCATCGACCACTGCCAGTAGAGTGGTTCTTGTGGCTCGGCCAAAAGTTTGCTGCGATGGACAAAAAAGAGACTTAGCCCCGCAGAAACAAGCTGCGTCACGACGAGTAGTGCCACCAACGGAACAATCCCACCCCCAGCCATCAAGACAGCCAAGCTTAGCAGTAGGATCAGCGTATTGACCAAGAGCTCGATCCCCATGACAAATTCCATCCGCTCCCCCGATTGGAAGAGCATCTGGCTGGCCGAGGTAACTGCGTAAAAGGGCAGGGAGGCACCAACGACCCAGAGAATTGTACGCGTGGCCGCGGGCAAAGGCAAGAGCATTGTCACTACGATCAACCCACCCCAAGCCAACAGCGCGGCCACGCTTTGGATACGCAGCGCCAAAGAGAAATAACTGCGGCGCAACCACGGCATCTGGGCGAGATCACGCACAAGCAAGGTCGGTAGCCCCAATTCACTAATGACTTGACAGACATTGAGGTAGGCCAGTGCAATTGAGTACTGCCCCAAGCTCACTACTCCCAATCGGCGCGCGATCAAGATCTGCAATAAAAAGCTCATGATAATTCGCCACAGACTCGAACCGGCAAGTGCGCCAGTATTAATGAGAATGCGACGACCAGTTTGCTGGGGCGTCGGTGAGGATGGGGGTGGTGGTTGAAGCGGTGGCAAAGGGGAGGAGGTCGGTGGCAACATTACTTGCCACGTTCTTCGCGCACATAGGGCAAGCCCAATGCGGCCGGTGTTCCAATCCGTTTGCGAATCGCTTCGCGTGAGGCGAGAACCAACACCACAATTGTGAATAAATAGGGCAACATGTTGAGAAAATAGCCAAGATGGGGGCTGCGTAAAAAGAAGGGAATGTTTTGCATATCAAGCGGTAAACGGCGGATGGCCCCAAAGAGATAGGAGCCAACCGCCGCTCGGATCGGATTCCAACCGGCAAAGATGACAAGCCCAACCGCGATCCAGCCTTGCCCGCGCGTAATCCCCTCGACCCAAAAGGGGGTGATGGCCAGGGTAAGTGCCGCCCCACTAATGCCGGCAAAGAGGCCCCCAGTCATCACATAAAGATATTGTTGGCGATAGATCGAGATGCCCAGCACATCGGCAGCTGCTGGATATTCCCCGATAGCGCGCAATTCTAACCCCGGGCGCGTGCGATAGATATAAAACCAAGCCAGTGGCGCAATCAGAAACCCAACGTAAACAATGACATTGTGTTGAAACAGAACCGGGCCAATCCAACGCAAATCGGCCAGCAGGGGAATGTCAAAGGCTGGTAGTTGAGCGACCTGTCGGACTTCCACCAGTGGCGCGCCAAGTACCGCACTTAACCCGCTGCCCAGAAATGTCAAGGCCAATCCACTCACCACTTGATCAGCCCGCAACGTTACGGTGAGGAAGGCATGAATCAGTGCTAACAGCGCGCCAACCCCTGCCGCTGCCGCCAATCCTACCCAAGGATTACCCGTCTGATAAGCAACGCCATAGGCGGTAACGGCACCCATAAGCATCATGCCTTCAACGCCGAGATTGAGGATGCCGGCCCGTTCTGTGAAAATTTCGCCGATTGTGGCATAGAGAATAACCGTACCAGATTGAATGCCGGCTGCCAGTAGGTTGACGAGCAAGATTGGAAGAAAGCTAAGTTCCATAAATGGCTTGACTCAATTTCAATATCTTTGGCAATTTCCAGAAATATAGGATTCACGTAGAACGCTGACGGCGTGGCATCTTTTCTGCCTAGCAATGCCAAGAGCTGCCTAACTCTTAAGATGCACGACCATCACCTACGTTCAGATCGTCGCTGTCAGGAAAAGCAATACCAGGACGCGGGACCAAAGTTGCTATGGTGGCGCTGTTATGATCTGCTAAGCATAAAAGGTTAGTACTATTGTACTCTTTATTCTTGACGAAACTTACAGTATGCTTACAGTTCGCTTGTGGAGAAATTACAGGGGTTATGCACCTTGTCGGTTGTGTAGGCGTTCCTTTTACTGTAGTGAAACCAAGAAGCTGTAGTGAAACCAAGAAGCTGTAGTGAAACAAAAAAACGGTGCAACACCTCGGCTGATACTCCGCAACAGTATATTTAGTGTAACGTGATAGCGTGGCTCCGCACAATAAAAATGCCACAGGTGACTTCCCGTGGCATCCAGCGTTGGATAGCGCGCCAGGAGGGATTCGAACCCCCGACACTCGGTTCCGAAGACCGATGCTCTAGTCCACTGAGCTACAGGCGCAAATAGGATCATGAAGAGTGCAAACTACCACTTGGAAAACCAGCATTACTCATCGAGCATACAACAAGATCCATGAAACCGGATCATCGCAATGGTTAATCAGCCTCTAGCGCAGAGTTTACCACAAAGTATTTCATTCTAACAAAGCGGCATAAGCTCATGCAGCAGTATAGGGTCATTCAAGGCAGAGGTGCGCCGTCGAAGAACGAATTGCAATGGAATTTCGGGGCTAGTTATTATGGATAGAATGCGAGTGAATTTGTAAGCGTTTTGTCAGAGGTATTCTCCGATTGCGGTGTTACTATTTGCCTATATCGGAACTAGATTGAGACCCAGATAAGTCAAAATACGTAATAAATCAATGATATTGCTTAATTTTTGCTTAAATTTAGGATAGATGAGAAAATATCTAGTATTGCTAAAAAAAAATATACTCGTTTGCGAAAAAACTGGCGTGCTTATATTTGTTGTAAGCGAAACGCGATCTATTGCTGTGCATGGTGAAAACTAGCCGTTGGCTAACGAACCCATGCACTCTCACTGAGCTTACTTTGCTAAGACTAGGTCACTGCGAGATATGCCAACGAGCGCCAGAAAGTAACACTTTTTACAGGCTGTTAATAAACGTCTAAACGATTCGCTCATAGGGGCAGCAAGCTGAAATTGCACGAGTGTCCAAAGGAAAAACGGGTAATTTCAGCCGCATCGCTCTATGAGTCAAACGATTTGAACAGACTATTGCCCATTGTTCTTCCACACCGCATCCACTGGGCATTTACGTCCCAGAGATCCTTTTGCGGAGGCCTCGAGGTCTATGAAAGAATATTACGACATTTTGGATGTATCGACTACAGCGACACCAGAGGAAATTAAGGCGCAATATCGCCAAATGGTACGTATCTATCACCCAGATCGCTTTCGCAATCAGGATGACAAGGCATATGCAGAAGAGAAGCTAAAAGAGATCAATATTGCTTTTCAGGTTCTTTCCGGCACTTCGGTACGTCAAGGGTCTTTTGAAGCACGGGTTGCCCCACAACCTGTCGCCTATCCCCCTTACTTGGATTTTGGGACTTTACAGATTGGTCAACGTGCCATCCGCAATGTACAGATCGGCAATTTGGGGGGACCGGTAGAGAGCGTACAATTTGGCTATAGCAACGAAAAGCCCTGCTTTCAATTTTCGAAGGGTAAACGGGTTTATCAGGATCAACCCTTTCCCCTTGATTTCGAGCTGACGGTCGATACCCGACGCTTAAATGCAGATCAGCGCTACATCGAATGGATTGAAGTCGTCCTCGATGGGATGCCAATTCGGGTTCCTCTGCAATTCCAGACGATAGCTCGACGTCGTACGTTTACGCTGACCCGACGGGTAGCGTGGGTGGCAGGGGCTTTACTGGCAGTGATGCTCTTCCTGCTGATGTTGCCAATGTTAGGGATTGCTGCGCCCAAGTTTAATTTGCCGGGCTCTCTGCTTTCTGCGAATCCAAGCTATGAATTGCACCCCAATGAGATGCTTTTTGCGGTCAATGAGGGGGGGCAGTCAATTCTCTATGCCGCGCCTGGTGCAGGTAGTACGCCACGGCGGTTGGGGTTGGTCGGTCAACATGCGGTCGGCACGCAAGCTGGCCAACGCATTGCCTATCTTGGTGATGCTGATGACACCACTGCAATTTATCTTTTTGATTTGGCCAGTGGAGAGACCAAAGAGATTTCGCAGAACAGCGCGCCCAAATCGATGTTGGCATGGTCACCAGACGGGCTACGTCTTGCCTATCTGGTGGGTACCGGTTCGGAGCGCCGAATTGGGGTCTATAATAGTAACACGGACCAGGAATATCTGCTTCCGGGTGAAGCTGTCGCCGGCGTGAATCATTTCGCGTGGTCACCGGATGGGCAGACGTTGCTCTTTGACTTGGGGCAAGGAGCAGAACAGCGTGTCTATCGCATAGGGCTCTATGGCAACGATGTACGCCAACTCACCCATTTTGACAGTTGGGCCGGCATGTGGTCTGCAGATGGTGCACAGATTCTGGTTGGCACTGATCATGGCCTTTATCTACTGAGCAGCACGGGGCAGCAGTTGCGTCAACTTACTAAAGAGCCGGCGCTCGCGGCCAGTTGGTCTGCAGATGGCGAATGGATCGCCTATACAACAGCGGCATCATCGCCAATGTCAACATCGCCAATGTCAACATCGCCAATGTCAACATTCCCTGTATCCTCATTGACGGACGAGCAGGCCAAGGTGCCATCGCAGATTGCAAGCACAGCCGTGACGCCAGAAGCGCTTTGGGTGATCAAACGTGATGGCAGCAGCCGCCAACAGATTACGACCAATCTGCTTTGGCAGCAGTGGAGCCCCGAAGGTGCAGCGCTAGGCTATATTACCGGCAACATCACTAGTGAAGAGCCGCTGCTCTACTTATGGACAGTTGTGCCGACAAATGCACCCGCTTTGGTTGCTGAAGTGAATACTCCCTTCTTTGCCTGGCCGCGTTAGGATCTGTCGACATAGGTATCGCTGCTCGCTTCATTGGCCGCTTTACCCACATGGCCGCAGATCCTCCTCTGGGAAAAAGACTTTGCTGGGCAGCCGCTCTGCTTGCGCCCATTCTGGTGAGCCTGTATCCCTTCCAAATGTTGATAACCACCGGCGTCATCCTAAATTCCTCGTTGTTGTAGGCCAGCATTGACAGCCAATTGTAACAACCTATTCTTGACTTATCGCCTCCATATTGGTGTATTCTTACACTAGAGGCTATATGTCGTCTCATGCATTTCCCGGCAGGCTAAGCCCGAATCGATAAGTAAAAGCGAGAAAGTAGCTAGAAAACGTAGGCTGAGCTTGTCGAAGCCGGAGCTGCTTCAGCAAGCTCCGCTTCCGATTTCCGACAATTTTCTCTCCTTTACGTATCGCCGTGGGATTCAAGGAAAAGTTGGCGGATAGTCGGTGAGTGGTAGGCATGAGTGAATAGGATAATGGAGTTACAATGTGAATTATTCTGAGCTTGAGCAGGCCAATCCGATTGCGCCTACGGTTGATATTTTTGGTGTTGAGGTTGATGCAGATGGCGCACCAACCCATGTCAACCAATCAGAAGAAACGCAGGATGAGCGTGGCGATCAGCTTGCTCGGTATTATCGAGAATTAGAGTTATCTCATTACGCCACCCAAGAAGAGATTAAGAGCCAATACAAGCAGCTAGTCCGGCTGCATCACCCCGATCAATTTATTGACCTTGCGCAGAAGCGTTTGGCGGAGGATCGGCTCAAGTCAATTAACGAAGCCTATCGCATCTTAGCGAGCCATGCCGTTGAAGGACAGCTTGTTAAGTTTATGCAGCAGGAATTGGGGCTTGTCGTTGAACCCTCCATGATCGATTTTGGGGCGTTGGAGCGCCGTCAAAAGCGTACGCAAGCCTTTTCTGTGCGCTTTGAAAAAGAGATTGAGAGCGTCGATTTTGTCCCTAGCGAAGAAGATGGTTGGTTTCGGGTTACTAAGGTTAGCCACATCTATGGCAATCATCATGCGTCGCTCGAATTTGAGGTCGCGGTTGATACTGCGGGTTTGACACCCCAGAGCTATCAAGGCTGGATTGATATCTATCTAGATAGCACAATGACGCGTATGCCCCTGACGCTACAGGTTGTACGGCGCAGTTGGCAAGCCTATCGGCTCCCAAGACGTTGGATGTTAGCAGGGATCTTTATCCTCGCCTTTCTTCTCTTTACAAGCACGCTGGCCTTTATCAATGCTGGCTCTTTTACGCAAGATATGAGTGGAAGCCTCTACGGGGAAGGGGCGACTGGATTCCCTGTCAACAACAAAACGAATGGGGCCACAAGGATTGGGGCCGCCGATGGCTTGGCTACTTCCGCAACAGAGCAGCTTTTCTTTTCGATCCTTGATCAAGGCCAGCTCACCATTTATGCAACGTTGCTCGGCCACACCGCCAATCTGCAACGAATCGCCGTCGGGACGGAAGCCGTTGGTATACAGAAGCAGCAAATGGTAGCCTACTTGGATCAGCACTCGGCGCAGACACAGATCACCTTGTTCAACCAAGCAACGGGTGGCACGCTTGCGCTGGCCATGGGGGACTTGCCCAAATCGCAGCTTGCTTGGTCGAATGATGGGCGATACTTGGCCTATCTCGTCGGTACCGGCACGACGGCACGGATTGGCTTGTATGATACACAGGAGACTCGCGAATATCGGCTGCCCGGTGAAATCACGGCAGGCGTTAGCAACTATGCCTGGTCACCAGACAGCACAGCGCTGCTCTTTGACCTTTGGCGCGATAATGAGCGGCGGGTCTATCGCATGGCCGTGCCCGATGGCGAATTGCGTCAACTGACCCATTTTGATAGTTGGGCCGGCACTTGGTCGCCCGATGGCAGTGAGGTCATTGTCGCGTCGGCCAACGGTCTCTATCGCATGGATTCCAGTGGTCGGCAACTCCGCCAAATTACCAATGAAGCGGCCGATTACCCACGTTGGTCGGCCGATGGTACATGGGTCTCTTATTTCACGCAGCCCATTGGCACGACAGTTCCCACCTATCGTCTATGGATCATGCGCCCCGATGGTAGTGCGGCGCAACAGCTTGCAGCCGATGTGCTCTGGCATGCGTGGAGCCCTGCTGGTACGACTCTTGGCTATGTGACCGGCAACCGCCAAAGTTCCGATTCGCTCTTTTACCTCTGGACGGCAGTACCCGATGGCCAATCTCAAATGGTTGCAGAAGTCAACAGTCCCCATTTTGCTTGGGGTCATTAATAAGCGGTAGACCACAATGACAGATCAGGCTTTTGTCGAAAAGTCTGATCTGCTGGTCAAAGTGAGCTAAAGCCGAAATTCCATGCCACCTCACCTCTCCACTCGCCGTCACCACCACTGGTGGTTCAATTTGTTTGCCCTCTCTCTGATGCTCAGTGGCGTCATTTTGCCCCTGCCCAATTACGCTACGCTTCTCCATGCGCAAATCGACGATTTGGGGCCTGCTCTTTCGACGATTCAACGAATCCGAAACCGCGGCAATCGCATGATTGTCGGTGTGGCCTATGATTATGCACCCTTTAGCGCGCTCGATAGCGGGGGCAATGTGGTCGGCTTTGAACCAGAATTGGTTCGTGCGCTGGCGGATCTATGGCATATTCAGGTGACCTTTGTGCCAGTGGTTCCAACCACACGGCTGCAAAGTCTGCTAGCCGGACAAGTTGATCTGATCGCCGCCGCCCTGCCCCACACCGCAGCCAACGAAGCCATTGTTGATTTCAGTACTCACTATTATACAGATACAAATGCGCTTCTTTTGCCGGTGGTTAGTCAGGCATTGAACTTTGGTGAGCTTTCGGGGCTTACCGTGGCCACGGTCCAAGATGATGGTGCCTTGCCACAACTTGATGCTTATCTTCATACAACCGATGCCACCGTGACACTGTTACCATTTCAAGAGCATGGTGCCGCGTTGCGCGCGCTGACTGCCGGTCAAGCCGATGCGCTCCTTGGTAATTACACTTATTTAACCGGTGTGGCTGCACGCCAATCCGACCTGAGCGTGATCGTGCCACTACCCGGCGCGCAGGCCTTTGGCTTTGGCATGGCTCCTGGTGATTCGTCCTTTCGCAAGTTGATCGACGCCACCCTCCAGCAACTCTATACCACCGGCCGCTATGCTGAACTTTATAACGAGTGGTTTCCCACGCAGGCTGTGCCAGCCTTGCCGCAACTTCCGGGCCATTGGCCCTACACCATTGACGATTTACCGGTTACAGAGGAACGGCATGGGCAATCGCTCGTGGCGCAGTTGCGTACTCGCGGCATCTTGCGTGTTGGGGTCCGTTATGATATGCCGCCCTTTGGCTTTCTCGCTGCTGACGGCTCCATTCAAGGCTTTGAGGTTGATCTCATCCGTGAATTTGCCCAACGGTGGTTTGACAATCGCAATGCGGTTGTATTGGTGCGCGTAACACCCGATACTGCCATTCCGCTCCTCAATGCTGAACAGATCGATCTGTTGGCCGCAGCGCTTGCTGATACCTGGTCCAGCGCTGCACTGATCGACTTTAGTTTGCCTTACTATGCCGATAATGTAGCTCTATTGGTGCCGCATGACAGTGCCGTGCAAACCTTTGCCGATCTCAATGGTAAGACGTTGGCAACGGTTGATGGCGTTGACGCGCGCATTCAAATCGCGACCTTGCTAGACCCAATGGCCCAACCGCTGCTGATGCCCTTCCAAGAGTATCGTACAGCAGAACAGGCCCTACTTGCTGGGCAAATTGACGGGCTTGTTGGTAGTACTACTGTGCTCTCACAAACAGCCGCCAACGAGCGTACGCTACGTCTACTGCCGGACACAATTAGTAAACAGTCGTATGCCATCGGCCTGCCACTCTTTGCCGATGATCTGCGCGATCTGGTCAATCTGACGCTGCAAGCCATGCAACTTGACGGCACCTACGACGCGATCTATCGCAAATGGTTTGCCGATCCACCCTTTGTTGTCCCTGTTTGGCCTGGTATCGCCACCGATATTACCAACGATTTGTCCCTTTCGCTTGTATCCGAGCGCGTGAAAGATGCGCTCATTCTCCAACCAACGCTTCTCTCAGCACCGACTACGACCGTAACTCACACCATCGCCACGGTGACACCAACCGCAACGTTGCCTATACATCCCGCAACTGCGATTGTCTCACCAACCGCGACGCCGCTGCTCTCTGTAACGGTTGCTCCCAGCGAAACAACTTCTGCCTCGATTTTGATTCCGACGAGTACGCCTGCCTTGCCAACGGAGCAAGCTCTACCGTTTACCACAGGACCATCAACCCCCGAGCCTGGGCCGTTGACTGTCACCACTACGGTTGTTGCCACAGCGACCACGGAAATACCCGCAATACATTCCAGTTTGCCGATGAGCGTTACAGTCTTGGGGAATGTTAACATCAACGTCCGTACCAGACCCACGACCGCTGCCCCGATCCTTGCCGTCGTGAGCCGTGGCAGCACGGTGACTGCACTCCTGCTCTCTGCGGACGGCGATTGGGTCGCGGTTGCGCTGCCAGGTGGGCTGCGTGGCTGGGTGGCAAGACGGTTTCTCGTAGAGGCAGATGAACTGGGGGATAATCAACAAGGGGCAGAGCAGTTCGGTGCGCGTGAGACTGCGACGGGGGCCAGCGTCCCAACTCCCACGGTGGCCGCGCTCACCCCAATTGCGACCGCTACTCCTCCTGTCGCTTCAACTTCGACCACGCAGACGAACGGTGCTACGCCGGCGGCAGCAGCGACTGCGACGGCAACCACCCACCGAATTACCACAACCGACTCCCTGGCGTCGATTGCCCAACAATATTATGGTGAACAGCGGCTGTGGACTGTGATCTATGAGGCCAACCGCGCCCTGATTGGAGATGATCCCAGCATCATACCGCTAGGGGTCGAGTTGGTGATTCCTGCAACCCCATCGGGTAGGTAACGGCGCAAGTGAACCCACAGTAGGACAGTAGGGACAGTAGGGACAGTGACAGTCTCCCTGTCTCCCTGTCTCCCTGTCTACCTGTCTCCCTGTCTCCCTGTCTACCTGTCTACCTGGGCTATTTGGCCATCGTTTCCTAGTTTGTAGCGCACGCAGTAGCTGCGCAATGCGTCTTCGCTGTTGATCTCCGCTTGTTGGGCCACTGCTGCTACGATCCAGAGAAATTCACCGAGGCTCGCTTCGTTCAGCGTTCGGCTTTGGATCGCTCCTTGAAAGGCAGCAAACGCTGCGTCAATGGTCGCCGCCAATGCCGCCCGATCAAGCAATGCTGCTTTTTGTGCTTTCGATTGCAATTGACGCGCCTTTTCGAGCGCTGGTAACGCCGCCGGCACGCCATCGAGCGGATCGTCGATGCGCTGTCCTTTTGCTAACTTTTCCTGTCGCTTAATCGCATCCCAATTGGCCCAGATGGCATCCACGCCATCGACGTTAACATCGCCAAAGACGTGGGGATGGCGGCGGATCAACTTGGTCACAATACTTTGCATGGCATCGGCCAGTTGAAAGCGTCCGGCGTCTATCGCGATCTGGAGCATCAACACACCGGCCATCAACAGATCGCCCAACTCCTCGGCAATGTGAGCACCATTGTCGGTGCCGTCAAGTTCGCGGTCGATCGCCTCTATCACCTCAGCACACTCGCCCAGCAGATCATGGCGCATGCTGAGGAGCGTCTGTTCTCGATCCCATGGGCAGCCAACCGGTGACCGCAGATGAGCTACAATGGCTTGCAGCGCTGAAAAACTGCTCCCTTCCGGCAACGGCGGCACGCAGAGGGCAAACCCTGTACCTAACGCAGTCGGCACGTCCGCCGTTCCCGCGATCATCTCACCTAGCGACAATATCCTGCTTTGTGGCATGGTCGATTGCTCCAGTAACACGGTGACAAGATGGTTGGCAGGGTAGGCATTCGCCAATGTTCGCGCTAGCCGGGTCAACTGTGGCCGGTCGACAATCCCCGTGATCAGCAAGGGCAACTCCACTTCAACCGTCGGATGATAGGGGGTAATCAGCCGTTGCGCCGGCACCCATTGGTAGCCATGTTGTAATGTGATCCCAGCTGCCGTCACCAATCTTGCTAACAGGGGCGGCAGAAAGAGTGTTGATTCGGATTGCATATTGTCACCTTTACTTTATTGACTGATACATCTTATTTTCTCTGTGTTCTCTGTTGCTTAGGTTAATCCCATCAGCAGGCAGAAGTATGCTCACTCTACCACTGTCCCAAATGAAACTTGAAATCAGTAATTTGGCGAATATCCTTCTTCGGCCAAATCTGTGGTATACTGTAAGGCATTGTAATTTGGTATATTATAGACAACCGAGTATAACGTTCTTGATAGACTGATGGATGAGAGATCGATAGGATGAAGAAGAAATATACCCGTAACGAAAAGATCTTTTACGCCTTGAGCCTGCTGATTATTGCCAGCATGGTGCTTGGTATGATTGCAGTGGCGATTACGCCGCAGTAGTTATTGGCGCGGTTGGGCCTGGTACTGCGATTACCTTTATAACAATCGCAGCGCACACAACTGAAGAGGGATGCTTCTTAGAGTCGGCTGCTGGCAGCCGGCTTTTGCGCGTTACGCTTTCTCTTGGACAAGTGCTAAACTGTTGTCAACCGTAGCAAAATCAGCCATCCCACCCATCAAAAGACTTACGCATCAATAGAAAGACGACTCAACCCGTGGCCAACGAACAACGCCTAACGCTCTTCCCCCTCACGACCGCCGTCACCACAGACCACCACTCTGCTCATGATCATCTGACGATCGCCGGCTGTGATCTCAACGCACTCGCTGACCAATATGGCACACCGCTCTATCTCTATGACCAAACCACGATGGACGCCGCGGTCGCGGCCTACCAAAACTCGCTAAACACCCACTATCCCACCGGCGGTGGTGTGACCTATGCCGGGAAGGCTTTTCTCTGTACAGCTATCGCTCAATGGAGCCAGCGGCACAACCTGATCCTCGACTGCACCGGCGCGGGCGAATTGCATGTTGCCACGGTGGCTGGCGTGCCGCAACAGCAGATCCTCGTCCATGGTGTCAACAAATCACCTGCCGATCTCGATGCGGCTGTGGCCAAAGCTGGTATCATCGTCGTTGACAATCCAGTCGAATTGGAACGGTTGATCGAACGCTTACAGGGCAGGGTCGAACAGCCCCAACTCTGGCTGCGTGTACGCCCCGGCACTGCGGTCGACACCCATGCCTATCGCCAGACCGGCCAGGAGGAGAGCAAATTTGGCATGTCCGCCGCCGAAACCAAAGCCGCGGTGGCACGTTGCCAAGCCGTTGGCCTCCACCTCACCGGTCTTCATTTTCATCAAGGGTCACACTTTCACGACGCCGAACCGCTGGCCCCAGCGCTGGAAACTGTGCTCGATCTGGCGGCTGGATTGCACAAGGAGTTGGGCTGGACGCCGCAGGTGATCTGTCCCGGCGGTGGGTGGGGCGTTGCCTATCACGAGGACGATCTGCCACAGCCTAATGTGGAGGCCTATGTTGCGTTTGTGGCGCATCACTTGGCGAACTTCTGTCGCGATCGGGGGCTGCCGCTGCCGCGACTACAATTGGAACCAGGGCGCAGTATCGTCGCACGCGCTGGGATCGTGCTCTACCGCGTTGGTGCAGTCAAACAGACGGCGGCGCGGCGGTGGCTGATGATCGACGGCGGGCTGGCCGACAACCCGCGGCCGGCGCTCTATGAAGCAAAGTATTCCGCCTTGCCAGTCAATGAGCCACTGCGCGATAATGTAAATCCAGCCTGGCTGGCCGGTCCCTTTTGTGAGAGTGGGGATATTTTGATTGAAGGATTGCCGCTGCCCGCTCTTGTTGTCGGTGAGTTGGTGGCGGTGCCGGTTGCCGGTGCTTATCAACTGGCAATGGGCAGTAACTATAATGGCGCGCGTCGACCGGCCGTCCTCTGGCTACATGAGGGTCGTGCCCAACTGATTCAGCGCCGCGAAACATTGGAGGAGTTGGTTGCACGCGACCTGCCGCTTGTGTGAACGTCTGGGGTTGAAACGCCCGGTCTGGTATGAAAATAGTCTACAGTAGCGGTATGTCATTCGTGCGTAGGCAGGAATTTATCGCCGGACTAGTTGACCCCTCGGATGCCCGCTGGGCGCGCAGGGGTGACATGCGATGACGCATAAAACTTTTCATCGTTAATATTCTCATTACCCATCATTAACTGGGCCGGCGAAATCTGTTAATAATCCCCCGGTATACTGGCAGTGGTTACAGCATTTGATGGGAGCCAAATGTTGTGGCAGAATCTTCTCCTCTGGACCTTCCTCCAAAGACCGATGTACCGCATACGAACCCCGAGAAGTGGTCAACCTAAGGCACAGGTTGGCCACTTCTCTATTGGGTAGGAGTTTACTGGGTAGGAGTTTACTGGGTAGGAGTTTACTGGGTAGACTTTAGGTTTGACTTCTAAATTTTTGGCGTCTACACTATGGAGACAATTTCAATCCTAGAAGGAAAGTGGACTTATGCTCAAGAAGTTTTTGGGTGGCTTGAGGAGAAATGCCGCCACGCCCGTTTCCCAGCCGACCCTGCCCACCATCACCATTGTCTCCGGGCTACCCCGCTCGGGCACATCGCTCATGATGCGTATGTTGGAAGCTGGCGGTATTCCGCCGCTGACCGACCACGAGCGGAGCGCCGATGACGATAACCCTGGTGGCTACTATGAATTTGAACGGGTGAAACAGTTGGAGAAGGGGGACACAGCGTGGCTGGCTGAAACAGCGGGGAAGGCAGTGAAGGTCATTTCTGTGCTCTTGCGCCATCTGCCGGCGACCTATCACTACAAGATCATCTTTATGGAGCGCGACCTAGGTGAGGTACTGGCATCACAGCAGAAAATGCTGGTCAATCGTGCAGAAGATGCCGATGCGGTTGACGCACAACAGATGGCCGATCTCTTTGCACATCATCTGCAAGAGGTGCGTCGCTGGTTGACTGCCCAGCCCAATATCGAAGTAATCTACATAAGTTATAGTGATCTGCTGCTTGCCTCAGAACCCTTGGTGACGCAGATCAATACCTTACTGGGCGGTACACTTAACCGCGCCGCGATGCTTGATGTGATTGATCCCACCCTCTATCGCAATCGCCAAGATAAAAAGCGGTAACGACTTAGCCGTCGCCTGAGCCTGTCGAAGGCAGAGGCGGGCTTCGACAGGCTCAGCCCTCGAGCGGCTAAGTAGTACGACAACGTTAAATTAGACAAGATTAACAGAATTAACCTGATTGACACAGCAGAACAAAAATCTTGTGAATCGTGTGAATCCTGTCTATAGAATGTAATTTAACGTTGTCGTAGTAGTTACAAAAGCGGGTCTTTAGGATCTAGTAGAGCCGCTTTGGTTTCGATACAGCCGGAACCTATCCTGGCTAATGCATGATAGACACATAGGGAACTGCCGCTACCTTGTCAACCACATGCGATCTTGTTGCACAAAAAAGTGGATAGAGCTATCCTCCCTATCCACTCAAAAGCCAGCCGACCCTGGGACGGAAGCATATTCGCAACGGTTGCCTTGCCTAAAATTAATCATCCCACGGCTCTACTGCCCCACCGCTCTACTGCCCCACACCTTCCCCTATCGGTTCTGCTTCTGGTTGCCAGTTGCGATGACGCAGATAGAGCAGTAAGGCTGCTACGACAATACAGACCACCGACAGAAGATGGACGACATTGAAGGGTGTGCCCGGGAAAAACCAGGAATCGGTGCGCACAAATTCGATGCAAAAGCGCCCCAGCGGATACCAGATGACGTAGCAGAGAAAGAGATCGCCAGGGCGTAGCTGCTTTTCAAAGCGTCGTGAGATCCAGAAGATCAGCCCAAAGCCGATAAAATTCCAGACCGATTCGTAGAGAAAGAGCGGGTGAAAGCGCGTGCTTTCTGGAAAGCGGGTCAGATCATTGTAGGGCGGAATGCGATGCTCCGGATCAATGCGCAAGCCAAAGGGCAGCGTTGTCGGTGGACCATAAAGCTCTTGATTGATAAAGTTGGCCCAACGGCCAATCGCCTGCCCCAGCGGAATCCCAATCCCTAGCCCATCGAGATAGACTGGCAGATTGAGCTTTTGCCAGCGTGCATAGAAAAGCAACGCCAGCCCACCCAGGATAAAGGCTCCGTAAATATGAATTCCCCCAGTCCAAATCTGGAAGATGGTCCAGGGATTTGCCATGAAGCGGCCAAAACCCTCCGGCCCGCGAGGTGACTGAATAAAGACGTAGTAGAGGCGTGCGCCGATCAGCCCAGGGATCAAGACCCAAACCAGCAGATCCCAGACCTTCTCCCCATCATAACCCTTGCGCGTCACATATCGACTGGCCATCCACGTGGCCACCATCATCCCGGTGACAAGCAATAAGCCATACCAGCGCAGGGCAATGGGGCCCACTTGAAAAATAATCGGTTCTACTGGTGGATGCATAGGTGCTCCAAATTTCGTGTTGCGTGGTACGTGTTGCGTATTATTGCGTGGTACGTGTTGCGTGAATTATTACCGACCGTACGCTACAGTTGGTCGCTGAACAAGGGGAGAAAGCGCGCTTCTCCCCTACATATTCATACTTCCTCGTGTATAGCTATCAGAATCAGTCATCGTTCACGCAACACGCAACACGTACCACAATTGTTTTCGTCAATAACCAACTACTCTTGTAAATCGTTATTCCAAATAGCCCAATGCCCGCAAATGGCGGCGCAATTGCGGATCATCCTGCTCCACGATGCGGCCGGCGGTTAGCGCCGCTTCGGCCGAGTCGAGCTCAAAGTCGCGTAACAGGTCGAGCAACTCGCGGACGCGAGCCGGCTGTTCATCGGCAAGGTTATGTGTCTCTTTGGGATCGTTGATATAGTCAAAGAGCTCAACCCTCGCCGTGCCCGTGCGGATCAGCTTGTAACCCTCATGCCAGATCGCCTTGCGATGTTGATCAACCAAATGAGCGGTGACTAAATCTGGTTTAAATTTGAGCATCAAATTCAGCACATTCTGAGGCGTCTGCCCTTCGGCAAAGACGGTCTGCCGGTCGGGATCCTTGTCGCCGAGATTGTTGAGCGAATAGGCTTGCTCAGTTGGGCTGGCAACGCCGGCGGCGGTGACAGCTGTATGAAAGACGCGGCGTGTGGAAACTGGTTGATCTATTGTGCCGCGCGGCAATGCGCCAGTCGGATCGCGCACAATCAGCGGGACATGGGTTAAACTGCTGTAGAGGGAAACTGAATGGCCAAGCAGATGATTTTCGCCCAGTTGCTCCCCATGATCGGCAACCACCATAATCAGCGTATTCTCCAGTGCACCGCTGGCCCGCAGCTTGTCAAAGAAGATGCCAAGCTGTTCATCTTGGGTGGCAACTTCAGCATTGTAGAGACCGTCCAGCAGCGCTTTGTGTTGCTCGGCGAGGGGGCTGCTCAGGGGCGATAGCCAACCAAAGACATCGCCATTGAAGCGGCTCAAGAAGCGTCGCGCCTTTTTGTCGTGCAGCACAGCAGGGGCAAAGCGTTCGAGATGGTGGCGCGCCGGATGGAAAGGCATGTGTGTGCCCATCAAGTTGATGAAGCTAAAGATCGGCTGATCTTTTTTCGTGACCTTCCGTTCGATGTGTAATTTGGCGGCATCGTTAAGCGATTTGGCGGTGTTGCCCTTGAAGCTCAGTGCTGTCTGCCAGAAGGGCACCATAATTGGTGTAAAGGCAAAGGCAAGCAGGGCATCTGAGCGCGCAAACGCATCCTGCATGCGATGCAAGATGGTCCCCAACATACGCTTGAACAACTGGCGATATTGCCCAAAGAAGGTGACCGGTTTGCCGGCTTGGTTGGGCCGATTGGTCAACCAACCGCTGTAATTTAAAAAGCTAAAAAAGCCCCGGCGTAGCCCATTGTTGACCACGCCGACCAGCGGATTGTTGCAAAACGCGGCGGTATAATAGCCATCTTCGCCCAATCGTTCGGATAAGGGCGAAAGCGAATCGGGCAAGATGGAAAATGATTGTTGTGTCCCATGTACCGACGGATATAAGCCGGTAAAGAGGGACGAATGGGAAGGGACAGTCCACTGCGCGGGGGAAAACGCGTGGCGGAACAGGGTGGCGTCGGCGGCAAAAGCATCCAGATTCGGGGAGGTCGGTTCTTTACAGCCGTAACAGGAAAGGCGATCAGCACGTTGTGTGTCGAGCACCAACAGGATAATATCGGGACGGGCGGACAAGGGTTCACTCCTTAGTCTCTACCCGTAAATTCTGTGGCGGATAGATCGATCAGACAAACGAACAAGGTCACAACTAATTTACGGATAGGCTAGTAACGATTATAACGCTCTCTGTCATCTAAGAAAATTGGGCAAAGCGTCGTTTTCGCTGTGGCCCATTGCGTGTTTGCCCAATTTCGTTTGATGAGCCAACGCTTTTTATCAGACAAGTATAGCGCGATAATACAGACACGGCAAATCATTTGGCAAAGACAACCGCCTAATCTTATATTTCGACGGTTAGCCCGTCATACGCCACCAAATAGCCATTTTCTCGAGCAAATTGTGCCAGTTCTTCGTGGGGCGGGTGGCTGTGGTGGCCCAAGTGGGTCGCATAAATACGTGCATCCTCGGCCAATAAATTTTCTTGGCGCAGCCGTGCCACCTGCTCCAAAAATTGCTCCGCGTTCATGTGTCCACCGGAACGCCCCTTGAAGCCAAAGGTGTGATCCAAGACGACGACGTTGAAGGGGTGTCCATAGCTCGCCAGCGCCTCCCAAGTTGCCTCGCTCATTTCACTCGTATCCGTGCCATAAAAGAGGGTACGATCCCCTTGACGAATGAGATAGAGCATCGTCATCAAGGGCGCTGCGTGATTTGCTTTCACGCTGAGCACATCGTATGGCCCCACTTGAAGGCGCTGAAACGGTTCGATGGGGGTAACCGTCAGATTGAGCTTCTCATCAATTTCGGCCTCCAACAGCTCGCGCGCCACGGCTTGTCCTGCCTTGGCAATCGCGCCTTGCGATGCATACCAGTGCAACCGCGGCGTATCATAGACACCACAATAAGCACTGCGCGAGCCAAAGTGGCCGGGATCGAGATGATCCTCATGCTCATGGGTCTGTAAACAGTATTGAATTTGCGCCAGCGATACGCCATGTTGTTGCGCCGCCGCCATTAGATCCGGCCCAAAATCGATTAACAGATCCCCGTTAATTAATGCCGAAGATCGTTTGCGCAGACTCGGTCCACCAGCCTGCCGCGCTGCCTTACAATTTTCACAATCACAAAAGGCGTTGGGAAAGCCTTCTGAGGCCGAAGTTCCAAGAAAAGTGAGATTCATCTGTTTATGCTTTCTATCGTTTGTATGAAGGAGATTTTCCACCCGTCCCCTTCGACAAGCTCAGGGGACGGGTAGAAAATCTCCTTCTTGCTCTCTATGTATGTTGACAATTTAGGTTGATAATTTAGGTTGACAATAGTTGTACAACCGTGTGCCGTTCAATCTTACCCGATGCCGTCTGCGGCAGGGACTCGGTAAAGCGGATCAGCCGTGGTTGTTTATAGCCGGCCAAGTGCGCTCGGCTAAAGGTGGCTAACTCCTCAGCCGTCACCTGAGCGCCAGGTTGACAGACCAACAGCGCCGCCACCTTCTGCCCCCACTCGGCGTCGGGAATGCCAACCACACAGACATCCATCACCGCGGGATGTTGGCGCAACACAGCCTCGACTTCGGCGGGATAGATATTCTCGCCGCCGCTGAGGATCAGGTCGCTGCGCCGCTGGACCGGCCAAAGATCACCATCCGCATCAAGATAGCCAATGTCGCCGGTGTAGAGTTCCCGCTCACCTGCTTCGTTTGTGCGAATCGTCTTGGCCGTCGCTTCCAGGTTTTTATAATAGCCGGTCATGACCGTCGGACCGCTGACAACAATTTCGCCTCTTTCGCCCGCTGGTAATTCGTTGCCCGCGGCGTCAACAATGCGAATTGTCGAAAACATCAGTGCTTTGCCGACACTGCCCGGCTTGTGGACAACTTCTTCGGCGCGCATGGTCGCCACCTGCGAGGCCGCTTCGGTGAGGCCGTATGTGGTTGCAACGGGCGCATTGCTTGCTCGCGCCGCTGCTAACAGATCGGCTGTCGCCGCTGCGCCACCTAGCAGAATATGGCGTAGCGATTCCGGCCACCCTTTGCCGGCTCGCTTTGTCAACAGCCGATGTAACATCGTCGGCACTACCGAAGTCAGCGTGATTTCCTCTTGCTCCAAGCTGCGGTCAAAGGCTTCAAGGTCAAAGCGTTCGTGGAGCACAATCGCCGTGCCATAGAGGCAAGATCGAAAGACGACCGCCAACCCGCCGACATGATAGAGGGGCAGGCAACTGAGCCAGCGATCCTGCGGTATAAGGCCGAGACGATACGCTGAAGCCGTTGCGCCCCAGAAGTGATTGGCAAAGGTGAGGAGCGCGCCTTTGGGCCGCCCAGTCGTACCGGAGGTGAAAACGATGGCTTGGGGAGCGTCCAATAGAAACCGAGTCTTTGCCAAAAACTCGGTTTCTTGCGTACCATTCCTCTGTACTGTCTCCAGCTCCACAATCTGACAGCCGTCAACCGCATGGAGCTGCGTCACGACTCCTGCAAACTCTAGGCCGTAAATCAGCAACGTTGCCTCACTCTGCGTGAGTTGCCAGTGAATTTCGGCCGCAGTCAGCCGTGTGTTGAGCGGTACCAGCACCGCGCCCATGCGCGCCAGCGCATGGATCAGCGCGACGTAGGGCAGACGGTTGGGCAGCAGCAAGGCAACATGGTGCCCTGCTGTCACACCGGCACGCTGCAAGCCCCAACAGTACCTGTCGACAACTTGGTTGAGTTCGCGGTAGCGCCACCGTTGTTCACCAATCATCAATGCCAACGCCGATGGCGTGGCCCGTACCCGCGCCGCCAGCCAATCCTCCTCATTAGCCATTATCTGTTCTCCATTATCTGTTCTCCATTATCTGTTCTCCACTGTTTATGGACGCTAAGGGTATTGACGGAAGTCCGGTTTGCGCTTCTCGATAAAGGCATTCTTGCCCTCGGAACCCTCTTCGGTCATGTAGAAGAGCATGTGGCGTGGCTAGCGAGCGATTGGGCCGCCACCAATCGCATAGCGGGCCACGAGCGCAACCACCGGCTCGGGCATCGTGCGGATAATCCGTTGCAACCCCAGTACATTGATTATCATTTCGTATAACTTGAACATTGTTTGGGGTGCAGTACATTGGGGGCTGACTATAAGGGCAGTCGGGATGCTCAGATGTACGATCAGCGAGGTGGAATATCAACCCAATTTGTTAGCTGTCGTTTCGGCAGCAAATCCTCAAAATCGCGATAGGTACGCGTAACAACCGTATGTTGCCCGGCGACAGCTACTGCCGCAATTATCAGCTCAGCGTAACGTTTCGCGCGCCGATGTTTCTACCGTAAACTTTCAAGAACGCCAGCGGCTGCTTTGTCAAAGACGACCTGCTGAAATTGTTTGAGCATCTGTTGAGTCTGGACCAGCTGTTCATCTGCTCGTGGCGCCTCTGCTGGCATTGCTTTCAGTGCTGCCGAAGATCGCCCTTGCAACACTTCGGCAACGACCACTGTCGGCAATGCGATTTCTGCCCACGCTCTTTTATAGTATTGCTCGGTCGATCTGTCGAGATTTAGCGTCTCATTCTAGCGACCCTGATCGGTCCCTTCGATAATGTTGGCTGTAAGTTTCTGTTGATGCTCGTGGTCGGCTACTCCATCGGTCTGTACTTCGATAATCGTCGGTTGATTCCCGGCCACGGCATCGGCAAAGGTGGTGGAAAAGTCCGTTGCATCGTGGGCCCGTATATAATTGACCCCATACAACTGCGCGGCGTGACTAAAGTCCAAGCCGTGTGGCGTCAGAAAGAGCGATGTAAACGGTGGGTCAAATTTGGCTACCGGCAAGCGGCGGAAGATGCTGCCACTGTTGTTGTTGAGCAGGACAATTGTGACATTTTTCAGTTGCTGTTGGCGCAGGGCCAGCAAGCCATTCATGTCGTGGTAAAAGGCAATATCCCCGGTGATCAGGACGAGGGGCGACGCGGCGGCCGCCGCGATACCCAACGCCGTAGAGGTAACCCCGTCGATACCGCTCGCTCCCCGATTGCCAAAAAGCTGAAGTGACGTTGAGACAGGGAAACCAAATTGGTCAAGATGGCGGATCGGCAGGCTGTTACCGATCATCAGGCGCGACCCTGCCGGCAGCGCGGCAACCACCGCATTGACCACGGCACCGTCAAAGAAGTTCTCCTGGCAATAGCGTTGCACGATCGCTTGGCTCTTTTTTTCCACGGCCAAAATCTCATTGGCCCAAGCCGAACGGCTGCGTTGGGGGAGGGCCGCCGCCAACTGTTCACAGCTTATGGCGGCGTCGGCCTGTAAAAAGTAGCTGACGAGATGCAGGTCATCCGCCCAGATGCCATTGTCGCGAATGTGGATGAGATGGGCTGGTGGATTGCTGCTGAGATAGCTGTTGAGCCACTTGGAAGTCGGCACGGCCCCAAAGCGGATCACAACTTCTGGCGCTGCCCACGGCGCTTTTCCCCCATTCAGGTATGATTCATACCCACCAGAGACCAGCCCTGTTGCCGCTGCTGAGCCAAAACGTACACCGGAGAGCGGGTCGGCCAGAATCGGATAGCCGCTGCGTTCCGCCAACGCCGCCACCGCCGGAGGGAATGCGCCGCCAGGGCAGTGGGGGCCACAGACAATCAGCCCCCGCTCATGGGTGCCAATCAGCACAGCTAGGTCGTCGATCTGTGCTGCGCTTGGAACAATGCTTCCCCGTTCCATTCGTACGGTCGGTCTGACGGGTGGCTCAATGGCGGGCAACGGCGGCGCGGCTGGTTCCAGCGGTTGGCGAAAGGGACAGTTGAGATGCACCGGCCCTTTGACAATGCCAGTGGCGATCTGGTAGGCACGGGCGGCCACACTTTGGGTCGCGCGCTGCACCAAGGCCGGCGGGTTGGCCTGGGGAATCGCCATGTCAAAGGACCAAAGCACATGGTCGCCATAGATCTTGACCTGGTCGATGGTCTGGTTGGCACCGCTGTAGCGCACCTCGTGGGGGCGGTCAGCCGTCAACACCAAGAGGGGGATCTGTGATTGGTAAGCTTCGATCACCGCCGGATGAAATTCGGCCGCCGCTGTCCCCGAGGTGCAGACGAGCGCCACCGGACGTTCGGTTGCCAACGCCAATCCCAGCGCAAAAAAGGCCGCCGAGCGTTCATCTAGATGAAGATAGAGCTTGATCGCTGGGTGGCGCACAAAGGCCAATGTTAACGGGGTTGAACGTGACCCGGGGGCAACGCAGACGGCTTGCAAGCCAGACGCGGCCAATGCACCGACAAATTGGTCGGCCCAGGCGAGATTGGGATTGAGGGCAATCGGTTCGGATGACAACGGGTAGTCCCTTTTACTTGATTGAATAATCGACTCAGCAAACAGCGGATGAATCCGCTGGCTAAGAGCGAGAAGCGCCCTCAGGCGCTTTAGATACAGCGCCTGAGGGCGCTTCTCGCTCTTAGCGGCGAGTTTCAACTCTGCTGCGGTTGCGGCACCGGCAAAATCTGGCGCAGATAATGGGCTACCCCATGTTCTGCCCGCCACTGTTGCGGATAGCCGAGCGAAACTTCTTCAAAGCGCACACCGTCGCGGTGTTGGCTGTTGCGGATGTGCAAATGGCCATAGACCACGGCGGCAAGTGGGAAACGGGTGTGCCAATCCTCCGTCAGCGTTGTGCCACACCAGAGCGAAAAGCGTGGAATGCGCGGCAGATAGGCGAGATCATAGCGTAACGGAAAATGATTGATCAGCACGATCTGCGCCTTTGAGTTACGCTCCACGGCTTCGGTCAACCGGCCAGCAGTATAATGACAGCGGGTCGCGCACCAGACCTGGCGCGTCGGATAGGGATCGGGATGCAACACCACCTCATCGGCACAGACAATATCCTCTTCTGCCGCCCAGGCCAATGCATTTTCCGCGGTGACCGATGGCGGGCGAAAGCTATAATCATAGAGCAGAAAAGTCGGTGCCAGGAGATAGGGTGTGCTTGTCCCCGGCCAGATGACATAGGGATCTTCCGGTGTTAAGACGCCAAAGCTTCGGCAGATCTCGATCAGACGCCGATATTTGGCGTCACCCCGTAACGGGTTAGGATCATTGGGCAGCGTCCAGAGATCGTGGTTGCCGGGCGTCCACAGCACCTGGGCAAAGCGGGCCGTCAGCAGGCGGAGCGCCTCGATCATGTGCGCTTCGGTCTCGCCCACGTCGCCGGCCACGATCAGCCAATCTTCAGGATAGGCGGGCAACTGTGCCAGCGCCTGGCGATTGGCGGGGTGACCGAGATGGAGATCGCTAATGGCATAGAGTTTCATGGGAGATAGCTGCTTTCGTGCCACTGGATCGCCCAATCCTGGCCGCCCACCACCAGCGCCGCCACCCGATCGTCGGCGATTGACCAACCGTAGAGCGACCATCGATCCACTTCGGCGGGATCGGGTCGGGTCGCCAGTAGACGGGCCGGCTCCTGGGGCGCGAGGGTCACATCAAAGTCCGCCAAAGGCATCGAAAGGCCGCGGCCATGCGCTTTGATGTACGCCTCTTTGCGTGTCCAGCCATTATAAAACGCAATGGGGTGTTGTTCCAACGGCAGGCTGCGCAATACAGCCAATTCCTGGGCTGAGAAGACCGTTGCCGCCAGTGATAAATAGTC
The DNA here is from genome assembly GCA_034432375.1 of Caldilineaceae bacterium. Lineage (GTDB taxonomy): Bacteria > Chloroflexota > Anaerolineae > Caldilineales > Caldilineaceae > JAHBVH01. The sequence continues at coordinate 23,648 of DAOUCA010000070.1, read as the reverse complement.
GAGGTCGCGCATTACCTCCAAATCAACCCCCACAGCATGGCCATGTGTAATGGCACAGAGCGCATGGCCGCCGCTGTGGCTGAGGTTGAATTCCAAGCCGTCCGCATTCTGTGCCTTCACTAAGATTGGCTTACCATATTGATTATATGTAAAGTCTATCTTGGCCGGTGGTAAGCCGAGATAGTGGCTTAGAATCCGGCGCAGCGTGGCACGTCCCACCGTATAGTGGTGTGCATCGCGCGGAAAGTGAAAGCGCGCTGCCCGCGCCGTTTCCTCGGCGCTGAGCAACTTGGCCAGGTTGTTGATCGCTTCCGGCTGATCCAAGGGGATCGACCAGATGTGGACATCATTCAAGGTCTCTCTACTCCCAATCGTTTATAGGGCAAGTTTTTGTCGACACGGATTGTTAGAAAAACGGATTTCTTGGTTTTTTGGGACCTCAGGGGGTTGATCCGCTTTGGTTTCGTGCCCCATGTGTATCAAGCTAAGCATTTCGGGAACACTACAGCGGATTTTGGAAGCAACGGAGATGCAATTTCGTAAGCCAATCCGCCTTTTCTTTACAAACCTGTCGATTCAAGCATCATTTTCCCTAGAATTCAGGGTACGCGGCGGAAAATCAGTTGCTTCCTTCATCTGTTGTAGTGTTGGTTACCGCCCTTATTTCTTCGCTTGATACACATGCCCCGCTTTGCTTTCGCGCCCCAAGGGCTCTCGGCTTGCGCTACGCAACCGCCGCTAGCTTGTTGTCAACCCCCTGAGATCCTGTTGAACCGATTTCTTAAACGGCTTTATCCGTGTTTCCGTCAATCCGTGTCGACAATTTGTTGGTTTGGGCAAAGCTTCATTAAATTGTTGATGCAATATTTCACTCACGCGACCCCCAAGGCGGCCTGGATCGGGCGAAATTTCCAGCCGGTCTCCGCCCATTCTTTTTCTGGCTCTGACGCCGCGACTATGCCGGCTCCGGCATAGAGCCAAACCCGTTTCTGTTGTGCCACCGCCGAGCGAATCGCCACGCTAAAGGCCCCATCAAGGCTTTGGTCGATCCAACCGACGGGGCCGGCGTACCATCCACGCGGCACGGTTTCGGCTTCGCTAATAAAGGCGAGCGCCAGATCGCGCGGGGCACCGCCAAGTGCTGGCGTCGGATGCAGCGCTTCAACCAATGGTAAAATTCCGGTCGCCTGTCGCAATTGTGCCTTCACCGGCGTGTAGAGGTGCTGAATATTGCTCAGCTGGTAGATGACGGGGGCATCGGGAATGGTAAGAGCCTCCGCCAGCGGTTCCAACCGACGCCGCAACGCCGCTACCACCAGCGCGTGTTCATGCCGATCCTTGGTGGAATTGAGCAACTCAGCGGCTAGCGCGGCATCTTCGGCGGCGGTTGCTCCCCGCTGAATCGATCCGGCCAGCCCCATCGTGGTCAGCATCTTACCTTGGGTGGCGACCAATAGCTCCGGTGTCGCCCCGAAAAAGGCGTGGTGCGGTTGTGGCTCAAAGAGAAAGGTATAACAGTCAGGGTAAGTTGTCTGTAAATAGGTGAGCGCCCCGTCGAGATTGATCAACTCTGGTTGGCGCAATTCGCAGACACGGGCCAGGACGACCTTTTCCAATGGCGTGGTGCAAAAGTGACTTTGGGCCTGCTGAATCATCTCCGCCCATGTCGTATAAGGCATCGGATAGCTGATCGCTGGCGGGTGCGGTGGCGTGATGGGCGTCTCTTCAAGCAACTCATGCGCTGGTAGCGCACACAGATCGCGGTAACAGAGTTGCAACGCCTCGCGCAATTGCGGTGCCGTCTCGCTGGGATCATCGTCGGCGGGCACAAGGGCATTGATCGTGAGCCACTGTTGATCGTCGTGGATCACCAGTTGATAGTGAGGCAGAATAAAGTGGGCCGGATTAAAGCCCTGCCAGGCAAAATCAGGCACAAAATCCTCGCGAAAGGCAAAGCCGCCAAAGAGGCGCGGCGCGGCCAGCAGGTCGATCGTGTGTAATGGCGCGGCGTTGCTGAAAAGTTCGCGAGCTTGGCGTTCAATGCCTTGAAAACGTTCCTCACCCCAGGCCATCAGATCGACCGCACTGCCCATGCCGGCAAAGGTGACACCCGTGCGCCCATCGCGCCACAAGAAGCGGGCTCGCCCGGCGGCATAGCGCAGGAAAAGGGCAGCCGTAATCCCCGGTGCCGGCAGCGCATAGCTCACAAGCCGACCCTGTTGTTGGAGCTGATATTCGGACAGCAGATAGTCGTTCTGGATCGCGGGGGGGGTCATTCTGTTGCCTCTTGCGCTAAGTGCTCATCCTCTGCGGGCTGATAGCCAACGCTTTGCAGCAACATCGGCACCAACGCCTGCACGATCCGTTCGGAATCCGGCTCACCGGTGTAGACCCAGCGGATGACAAGATTGTAGATTGCACCCATCCACGCCTGCGCGACCACTTCGGTATCGAGCGGCGCAATCTCGCCGACATCGACTGCCTCTTGCAGATAGCCAGCGATAAGCCCAGCAAAGCGGTCATTGATCGCCAATCGTTTCTGCTCAAAGGTATTGCCCAATCCCGACGCTTGGACCAGCAAGACCTTGGCTTGCCGGCGATAGCGGCCAAAGGTCGCCAGGCACGTTTCCAGGGCCGCCTGCACCTTGACCATCCCGCGCTCATGTTCGCTGATCGCCTCGGTGATGCGCCGTTCCAACAGGTTGGCGAACTGATCGACAAGCGCCAGAAAGAGCTGTTCCTTATTCGGAAAATGAAAATATATCGAGCCTTTGGAGGTCTGTGACCCGGTGACAATCTCATCCATGCGCGTATCGTGATAGCCCTTGCGCGCAAAGACATCGAGCGCGGCGTCGAGAATGCGGCTGATGGTGCCTTCACTTTTAACGGATGGAGTTGGTTGATCGTCAGTAGTTGTCATGGTGTTGGACCGACTGGTCAGTCTATTCTATAACTAAAAAAATATCGACGGTAAACTGATGTACAAAATCACTATCTTCTTATTGATAACGATACCATGATCGGTAGTAGCGTTCGGTAGGGAGCTTTCCCAACCGAACGCTACCGGGCTGATTCTAGTCTTCAGGTGGAGGAATGATCGCTGATATGTGAATAACTTGTTCCACTGTTTTAGCTCAGTGGTATTGTTTGGGGTAATTGTTGCATGATATTCCTGTTGCTTACCAATCGAATTCGGCAGATAGCACTCTTCTACTTCTGAAGCGTAGCGTATTATCGTAGTCGTTGTCAACTTACTATTTAGCCGATTAGTCCTCTATGCCGGATTCATTGGGTGCGTCCCATTTTGGGGGGAAGTCGAGTGCGACGCACTGGTCAAGCGTTGGTTTGTCGAGTCGATCCCATCTGACCAGTGCGTCGCACTCTCGTGGTAGAAGAAACTTACCCCCTTTTCTGGTACGCACCCGATTCATTTGGGCCATTTTACAACGCTGATTGCCAATGCGATAATGGTTGTAACGATTCTTCCCCTACGTACACTGTAAACCGAGTTCTTCAGCATTGTCACCCCTGCGCAGGCAGGGGTCCACCCGACTCGATTCCTGCGCGAGCAGGAATGACATAACAGCAACTTACTTCTGTAACGATGTACTAAACGGTACACAACCAAAGGAGCCCCAAACCCATGTTCATCCAAGATCAGATCCGCTGGGACGATCTCAATGACCCGACCCGCGGCGACGAAATTCTCTCGTTTTTCCGCGCCATTGGCGTCGATACGATCCACCTCGAGCTGCGCAGCGGCGTGGCCACCGCCGGCACGCTCGGCGATGATCTGCGCAACGGGATCGATTGTACGGATCAGTTTGCCCAGGCACGCGAGCGGGTCGAGGCGCATGGCCTCAAACTGAACAATGTCTTCATGTCCTGCTGGCCGGAGATTCCGTTGGGTAAAGCCGATGCCACTGAAAAGATCGACGCCTGGGGCCGGATGTTGGAGAGCTTGGGCAAGGTAGGAATTCCCTACTTAGGCTGGAACTTCAAGCCCATGGGAAACTTTCGTACGACCGCGGACATTGGGCGCGGTGGGGTGAAGTATAGCACCTTTGATTATGCCGAGTTTACTGCCAATCGTCCACAGCCACATGACCCACCGGTGAGCGAAGAGGAGATGTGGTCGCGCATGAAACAGTTCCTCAGCGTGGTGATTCCTGTCGCCGAACGGGCCGGCGTACGGATGGCGCTCCATCCCGACGATCCGCCGGTGCCGGAGCCGTTGGGCGGCGTGGCGCAGATCTGTTCGACGCCGGCCCAATTCCGCCGCATCTTTGCGACCGTGCCTAGCCCCAATCATCAGATGCTCTTTTGTCAAGGCTGCATGACCGAAGCGTTGGGCCAGGGCGTCTATGAATTTATTGGCGAGATGGCGGGCGCGAGGCAGATTGCGTGGGTCCACTTCCGCAATGTCCGTGGACAGCTACCCCGCTTCGCCGAGGTCTTTCTCGATGAAGGCGATATTGACATGCGCCGCGCCATGGAAATTTATCGGGACAATGGCTTTAACGGCCCCTACATGATGGACCACACGCCCACCTTCCCCAGTGGTAGGTCGGAATGGCTGGGCAAGGCCTACGCAATTGGCTATATCCGGTCACTGATCCAAACCGTCTATGGGGCATAAACGCTGTTGGGTGGGCGATGGAGTTGTGTGATACGATAGATGCCTTAAATTTCAATAATTAGACAGGATTTACAAGATGAACAGAATTCTTCTTCTGCTGTAGCAATCTTGTCAATTCTGTAAATCTTGTCTAAATTAATGTTGTCGTAGTAGTTATGAAAAACAACGAAAACAAGGAGTGCAGGATGATTTACCGTCAGTTAGGCAGTGCTGGGATGCGTGTCTCTGTGATTGGGCTGGGGACCAATCAATTTGGTGGCAAGGTCGATCAGGCTGGTGTCAACAATATTATCGACGCGGCGATTGATATTGGCATCAATTTTATTGACACCGCCGATGTCTATGCCCAAGGCCGTTCCGAAGAGACATTGGGCGTTGCGCTGAAGGGCAAATGGGACAAGGTCGTCTTGGCGACAAAAGTCGCGATGAAGACCGGGGAAGGGACCAATGATTTAGGGGCCACGCGCTATCACATTGCCAACAATGTCGAGCGCAGCCTCCGTGCCTTACAGAGCGACCACATTGATCTCTACCAGATCCACCGCTTCGACGATGCCACCCCCATCGAAGAGACGTTGCGTGCGCTCGATGACCTGGTGCGCAGTGGCAAAGTGCGCTACATCGGTGCCTCTAATTTTGCCGCCTGGCAGTTGGCGCGGGCCAATACCATTGCCGAGTTCCGCGGTTGGTCCCCCTTTGTGAGTATTCAGAATCACTATCACATGTTTGAACGTGACCAAGAACGAGAGATTGTTCCTTATTGCAATGCGCACAAAGTCGGGTTGATCCCCTTCTTCCCGCTGGCCGGTGGTTTCCTCACCGGCAAATACAAACGGGGCGAAGCAGCCCCAGCCGGTTCGCGTGGCGAAAATAACGCCTATGTGCAGAAGTACATGACCGATGCCAATTATAGTAAGGTCGAAGCGATGGGCAGTTGGGCCGAGGAGCGGGGTTACTCCATGGTCGATCTGGCCCACGCCTGGTTGTTGGCGCACCCAGCAGTCAGCTCTGTCATTTCGGGGGCTACCAAGGTTGAGCAGATCCAGTCCAATGCCAAAGGCGGCGACTGGCAACTCACGGCAGAGGAACTCAGCGCCGTGAATGCAATATTGGACGCGTAACAATCGATTCATGGGTGATCCCGCGGCACAGGATCACCCATGAATCGATTGTTGCTCTTAGCCGAAGCGTTGCAACCGCTCCCACAAGACCGGCCAGGGCTGGCGTGGCTGGCGACAGAGAAAAATATCGGGGTGAGCGGTCGCTTCCTCATTGTCAACACCGTACCGATTGGTAACATGCCCGGCCAGGTCGCAAGCTGCAAAATGGTGGTCGAGCACTTCCGCGGAAAAACCGACAACAATCAGGGTTTCTGGCGGTGGGTTGGGATAGCCGCGTAGCCAATAGGAGTTGACGCCGCTGATCACCGGCGGTAGACCATAGTCAGGACCATATAGATTGAGCGCACCCGCTTCCCCATAGTTCCCGGTCAGAATAGCCGTTTGAGCCTGCTCCGCGGCCGGTAAGCTGTGATAAATATCAGCCACTGTTTCTGTCAATTCGGGCCAGCCAATCTCTTCGGCAAAATTATCGTGCAACCCGTTCGCCGCGTGCCACAGCCACGAATTGACCGGCGCAACCGGCAGCATGAGCGGCGCAAAGATCAACCCACCCAGCGCCAACAGCACCCATGTGGTGCGGCGGACAAAGTGGCTGCGAACCACTGGCAGATTGGCAAGCCGACGCTCCCCCATCACCGCACCGGCAGCAAAGAGCATGGGATAAGCGGGGGCGAGATAGTAAGAGCGCCCTTCGGCCAGGAGCAGCAGCAAAAAGGCAATCAGATAGAAGCAGCCGAGGATGCGATAGCGGACCAAGAGCGGTGAGAAAAAGTACCCATAAAGGCCGGCCACCCACAGCGGCAACACAAAGGCATTGGCACAGACGACTAACTGCTCGATCAAGTAGCCACTGGTGCGCCCAATCGCCACATCGCGGGCGTGGATGGCACTGAGAAATTGCAGGCTGATCCAGCCGTGTTGCGCCTGCCAGATCAGATTCGGCGTGACGATCAGCAGCGACACCCCAACGCCAGCCCACAGCCAGGGGCTGCGCAGAAAGCGGCGTGCCGGTGTGAGCAGTACCCCACCAACCAGCCCCGCCACCGCAAAGGCCATCGTATATTTGGTCATTATCCCGAGGCCGATCACCGCACCAATCGCCAACCACCAACGCGGGTTTTCGCTGTTAAGCAGGCGGAGGGCCAGATAGGCAAGCAACACCCACCAGAAGTAATCAAACGCCACGTATTGAAAGAGCGCGCCTTGTAGCATGACGATGGGGGCAATTGCCACGGCTAGCGCCGCGACCAATTGCGACGAACGGTTGCCCCCCAGTTCACGCGTCATCAACCCCGTTAGCACCATGGCAGCGCTCAGGGCCAGGGTAGAAAAGAGCCGCAACCCGACCAACGATGGGCCAAAGAGTTCCAGCGCCATGCGTGCAAGAAACGGTGTCACCGGTGGATAGGCGACATAGCCCCAGGCCAGGCGGCTGGCATCATCCAGGGTGGCCAATTCATCGCGATGAAACCCATATTGGTGGTTGGTCAGCGCGTGAATACACAACACCACGAGGGCAACGCCGCTGAGAAGGATCAGATCACTGTGCCACGAGCGCGTCTGTAAGGTATCCATTTTACCCCTGGCTATATTGGGCAATCGCCACTTCGGCAAAAGGGCGGTTGCTTACGCGATAGGTCGCAATGAGCTCTTCCGCGGCATAGGGCACTCGGCGAAATTCGAGTGCCAGCCGTTCCTCGGTGACCGTTAAGACTGCGTATTCTGCCCATGAGTTGGCGCGAAAGGTGCTCTCTTTCACCTGATTGTGCCCATAGGCAAAACCGACGCTGCCCGGGTTGAAATGAAAGGTGCGGCCAAGGTGTTGGATGAACTGCACGTGGGTGTGACCACCGGTGTAGATAGTCGACTCGACTGGCACGAGCAAGTTGCGTACATCGGCCTCGGGCGTGGTGGGCAGGATCACATCATCATAGGCGTGGGGCGAACCGTGGAAACAGAGCAGGGTCCGCTGCTGATCGAGGGCAATCTCCACCGTGGGGGTAAAGGTGCGGATAAAGGCTAGGTCGGCCTCGCTTAGTTGTGCCAGCGACCAAAGCCGCACGGTATCTAGCTGCCGTTGTCGCTCCCCGTCGCTTGACTCGCCGCCAGTTTCCTGCCCGGTCAACAGCCAATCATCGGCGTTGCCCATAACCACGGGACAACCCAACGCGCGTAGCCGTTTGACCACGATTTGGGGCTGCGGTCCACCTTGAATGGCGTCACCAAGACAGACCATCTGATCAAAGGATTCACCTTGCGTATCAGCCAATAGGGCATCCAACCCCACGGCATTGCCGTGGATATCAGAAAAGATTAGAATGCGCATTGCTTGCTCTCCCAATATTTACTGTTGCGGTTTATTGTTGCGAAACGGCCAACCCCAAAAAGCCGCCATAGCCCTGTGCCGCGGCCGCTAGGGCCGCGTCCTCTGTCGCCGTAAATGATGTAAAGGGCGTCCATTCCACAGCGACCGCTCTTGTTTTCAGCGTGCGTTTCCACGTGCCGCGAATCTGTCCGTCAATCACCACTGTCGGGCTAAAAACCCCATTGCCGCCGGGGCAGATGCGATTGGCGAAGGCGGGCTCTAATATGGCGCTGCGATCCCCATAACCGAGCACAAATTCATCAAAGCCCGCCAACAGATAGACCGGTTTCGCTTGTTCACCGGCGGCGGTTCTGCTGTGCGGTAACCAATACTCCTGCGCACCAATCCTTTCACGGATCAGCGTTTTATCAACATCGACAACGCCACGCCGCGCATCGGTTATGGTAATGCCAGCCCAGCGCGCCAGATCGTATACCGTGGCGGGGCCGTGGCTAGTGAAATAGCGGCGTGCCAGTTCGGCCAGCGCTTCGTCACGGTCCAGCGGTGGGGTCGGCGGCACCCACTCATCGAGCAGCACAAAAGTCTGCTGTTTGCCACTGCGCGCGCCAAAACAGATCAGCCCATCCTGGGCCGCGCGGCCCAGCAGGTGATAACCACGTTGGCCGGTGGTGGCGATGCTGGCTTGCTCCAGTGCTTGCAAAAGTTCGTCGCGCGTTAACTCGTTGCCCCCCTGCAAGGCCTTTGCAAAAACGGCCTGGCTTTGGGCAAAGAGGCTATCGTCCAACGCCAATTGGCGGTAGCGTCCGGCGGCCTGCTGGATCTGGCGCGGGGTTAGCAATTGGAGCAGCCAACGCACATCCTGCGCGGCCACAAAATGCAACGTCCCGCGCATCGGCCAGGTGCGAATGATCGTGCGGTCGGCAATCGCCTGCTCGATCAGCGCTTCCGTTGGCGCTGTCTTTGTATTCGCCATGCGCAGCCCAATTGACCAGAGCACGCCCAGGTAATCTTGCGCTTGCAGCGCGCCCAGCCAAGCAACTACCGCGACCGGGTCGGTAAACGGTCGATCAATGAGCCGCTGGTTGGCGAGGCGTGTGATTCCGATATCCATCTTATTGCCCCGGCGGCGTTGCGATTAATTCACCCTGCCCCAGCTCCATGTCGGCAACAAAGCCACCCCAGCCACCAGGCGTATTGTCGCGCACCGGAGCCGTGATCGCCAGCAGCCGAACCGGCTCGTCGTTGTTGATCGTGTACCCGTGCTCAATCCCCCGCGGCAAGAAGATCATCCCACCCTGCGCCACTGCAAAGGGCTTGCCGCCACAGTGAAAGATTACCGTTCCTTCAAGTACATAAAAAATCTCATCTTCGGTGGCGTGCGTGTGATCAGGTGGTTCTTCCCCTCTGCGCGTGCGGTACTCGACGACAGCCACCCCGCTGCCGACTGCGGTTTCACTGGCCTTGACGGCAAAATCAATGCCAAAGCGATAGATCCACCCTTCGCCCGCTTGCAGGGGGTAGGGTTGGTTGCGTACAGCGTTTGTATTGTCCATTGCCTTGCTCCTATCGGGCACTATTCGTGCGCGTCCCACGCTGGATTCCAGACTACTTCCCACAGGTGCCCATCGGGATCTTGAAAGTAGCCGGAATAGCCGCCCCAAAAGGTATCGTGGGCCGCTTTGATAATGGTTGCCCCGGCTGCGACCGCCTGTGCCATCACCGCGTCAACTTCTTCTTTCGATGAAACATTGTGGCCCAACGTAAACTCAGTGGCACTGGGCGCGGTCACCAACAACCCGGTATCGTGGGCGATACTTTGGCGTGGCCACAACGCCAGTCGCAAACCAGCCTGCAAATCAATAAAGATAACCGCGCCATACTCAAATTCCTGGCCAATAATGCCTTCGGTTGCAAAGCCCAGCCCCTCCCGATAAAAATGCAATGCCCTTTCCAAGTCATCGACGGCAAGTGTGAACACTGTAATTTTTGGTTGCATAGGGTCCTTTCCTTTTCAATGGAGAATTATCACTACAGGGGCTGAAAATGAAAACGAATCAGATACACATTGTGGCCGATGCCATGCTTTGCTGTCGCCAGTAGATCTGCTACATCGGTAAAGCCCGACTCCTGCGCCAGTTCTGGTGTAATGGCTGATAGGGAGATTGACTCGATCGAATCAACGATCACCGCACCCCCCTCCAGCTTGTAAGCCCCGCCAACTTTGACGCGCGGTCGCTGCCAAATCCGAATCGTACAGGTGATATCGCCACTGCGGATGCCATTGTGTAATCGTCGCGTGAATTGCATGGGTCTCATTATAGAATTTTTGTTCTGCTTGTCAAACGCAGAAAACCGTCACTCCCCATTCTCGCGCCGATTGGTCCACGGAAGAGCTGATCTGGAATGGGTATGGCGAGCGCCGCACCGATCGGCTCCCAACCAATTTTAATGTTCAGTGAGTAGGGTTGGTATCAAACGCTTGACACCCACTAGTCGACTGACTCAGCGTCAATTCGACAGCCCATGACGAGTTGTCAAAATTCGTTGTTCAAGCCATTGCTATGCAAAAGCGCTACGACTACTGAGATTTCGACAGAGATAGGTGCGCCACTACTTACTGGCGGTTAATGCCGCGTCTATCACGCTCGGCGTAATCGTGCGGGCGAGTGGGATGAGTAACAGGGCCACCAAAATAGCACCACCAGCAAAGACCACACGTACATCGGTAACTTGGGCCACAAAGCCGGCGCAGAGTGCACCCAATGCGAGCGCCCCATAACTCACCATGCGCAATGCGCCCCCAACGCGACCAAGAAATTGATCCGAGACAATGCGTTGCCGCAACGCGACCAAAACGACATTCGAGACAGCGCCGCCAACCCCAGCCAGGATGGCCGCGCTTGCGATTGCCCAAGGATTCTCACTAATCGCAGGCACAAGAAGCATGAGGCACGTGCCCAATACGTCGGCAGCAATCAGCCAACGGCGTCCCAACCGCCGCTGGGCTGGTTCGACAAGCAACGTGCCGATGAGACCACCAATGCCAATCCCAGTCAGCAACATGCCGTATTGCCACGCGGTTAAACCAACTGGCCCAGGCGCAACCGCATAGAGCACTAACACGGCTGAGAATCCACTCCAGCAGAAATTCATCACCGCCAGCATCACAACGAGCGTGCGAATGAGCCGATGCCCCAAGACATACCTTACCCCTGCCACGCTTTCGGCCCAGAGGCTTTGCGGCTGTGGCCGGTTGGGGCGAAATGCACCGGTTACTGACCATAGCGTTACCACGGCAAGCAGATATAATCCGCCACTAACCGCAATGGCAAGCGTTGTGCTGACGGCGACCAACATGCCGCCCAGCGGTGGACCAATGAATTGATTTGTGACCGTTTGCACACCGACAAGACGGGCATTGGCTCGTTCCAGGTACGCTTTCGGCACAATGGCCGGCAGCAGCGCGCCCGACGCCGTATCGGCAACTATTTCCGCAACACCGAGTAGCAGCGCAGCGGTGTAAAGAAGTGCGAGTGATAACCCTTGATTGAACGAGAGCAGCGTGAGGCTGACCAGGATCACCACCCGCATGGCATTGGCCACTTGCACCGTACGGCAGCGATCCCAACGGTCAACCAGCACACCGACTGGTAAACTAACGAGGAGCCACGGCACCGTTAACGCAAAGGTCACCCCCGCAATCAGCAGCGGCTCGCGCGTCAACTGAATAGCAATCAAGGGAAAGGCAAGCTTGAATAAACCATCCGCAAGATTGCTCTGTGCGCTGGCCATCCACAGCGCACCAAACCGCCACTGCAACAGGCCCCAAACCCGTGGTCTCACTGACCGCTTATGCATATCTAAAGTTGCTCCTCTCCATTAGGACTTACGCAGCCGTCTAGTTTCGATACGGCGATACAACTGCCTACTCAACCGGCGTCCTATGTAAGTCCTCTCCATAACAGACACAAATGAAATCATCGCCTACTATAGAGTAGCAACCGAGAGCAAAAAGGTTACTTTTGTATGGGACGGGCTGAGGGTGGACACATCCTGTGACAAAAAAGACACCTACATGTCATTCCTGCGCAGGCAGGAATCCACTCTTGGCAACGATGGATTCCTGCCTGCGCAGGAATGACAGCACTGTCCACCTTCAGCCTTACCATTACACAAAAAGGTTACTTTAGAGATATTTCTCACGCAGCGAGTGGTTATGATGCAACTCATGGCCAGCAATGATCCAGGCCAGGGCACGTACGCTGATGGGGCTGCCGCTGGCTTCGCCTTGGCGTAACCAAGCCACCTCATCCAAGGCAGCAAACAGGTGGACCGTGGCGGCGCGTACATGGCTGAATTCTGCCAACAGATCAGGCAATGGCCGCGCATTTGCGTTAGTAATGGCCACCCACGGATTGGACTCCATGCCGGGCAGTGCGCTCTGCTCCCCGCGTGCAAACCAGAGCGCCCGAAAACAGAAAAGGCGTTCAGCATCGATCAGGTGGAGCAGGACTTCTTTAATACTCCATTCACCTGGGGCTGGGCGGGAGGCGGCTTGCTCTTCGCTCACGCCACGCAGCAACCCCTCGATCGCTGCGTGTTGGGTTTGCAGCGTGTGTACAATGTCGCCATCCGGCACTAGCTGGATATAGGTTTGATAATAGAGGTTGCATTCACCCGCCGTAGAGCGTAGGGAATGGTTTTTCATCGTTGCTCCAATTTCTTTACTGTGAAAATCAGGTGCGTCACCCCCGTTCCTTCGATGACTTCCTGGCTCACCAGTTCGATTTGATGTTGATCCAACCCACCGAAGAAGCTGACCCCGCCGCCGAGCAGCACCGGGGCCAAGTCTACCTGGATTTCGTCGAGCATCCTCAATTTGAGCGCCTGCGCTACCAGGCTTGGCCCAAATACGTAGACGTTCTTATCGCCGGCGACTGCCTGAGCCTGGCGCAAGGCGCTTTCCACACCATCGGTGACAAAGGTGAAGATAGACTCTGGCTTCTTGGACCAGACCGGGTCTGGGTGATGGGTGACCACAAAGACCGGAACATTGAATGGATGCTCACCATCCCAGGCACCGGCGTTTTCAAATGTCCGCCGACCGGTGACAATCGCGCCGGTTGACGCAACTACCCGTTGCAGGAGTTCTGCGCTGGCTTTTGAAATATGCACTGGACCCTCGTGGCCGCCCGGCGCAACGAACTCGGTGTCGCCGCTGCCATACCAGGCAAAAACAGCATTGCCACCGTCGCCCATGGGGTTGTCGGGTCCGTCATTCGGCCCAGCCACATATCCGTCCAACGACATTGAAAGTTCGGCAAAAAACGTTCCCATTTTCTTGATCCTTTCATCTGACTAACTTGTGAAACAGGAAGTGTAGACTTCCAACGAATTTCGAATCTACTTGCCGACATGAAATTGCAGATGAGTGACGCCGGGAGATTCGATTACCCGCGTGCGCTCGAGTTGCATTGTCTCCAGATTATCAAACAGACGCAGTCCATTCCCCAGCAGCACGGAAACCAGATGAATCTGAATTTCATCAATCAGCCCCGCTTGCAGAAGCTGCTGCGCAATGGAAGCGCCACCGGCCACACAGACTGCTTTGTCACCCGCTGCCGCTTTGGCTTGGGCGATGGCGCTTTCAAGGCCATCGGCCACAAAGTGAAAGCGCATGCCCTCGCGCGCCACCGGTGGGCGCGCCGTGTGCGTGATCACAAAGTGGGGCACCTTATAGGGCGTGTCCCAGCCCGCCGGGTCATCGCCAAACATCGTCCTGCCGATGATCATGGCACCAATCGTCTGGAAGAGTTCGTCGATCAGCTGTGTGGCATTACCGTCCGGCTCAAAGTACCAGTTGTGGAGACCGCCATCTTGACCGTCCGGCCCAGAGATGAACCCGTCTAGCGACATCGCCATATCCAAAAAGACTTTTCCCATGGGATTCTCCGCTTTCCTTAATCAAACTTACCAATGTGGGATCCGTTTTGTTATTGTGCAACAGCACCGCTACGCTTCATTGCCGCCCGCGGCAAGATCGGCTTGACCTTCCAGCGCATGTAGGCGACAAAGGTCAGAAGGGCCAGCAGAACAAGCACTGAGAGGGCAGAACTGATTTCCCCTCTGTACAAATGAAAAACGGTGGCGCTTGCCATTACAATCATTAAACCAGCGGCAGCCAATGCCGTCAACCAGGACAGAATCCGTGTGAGCCCCGGCAAAACGAGACCAATGGCCGCCAGCACTTCTGCCGCACCAATAAATATGCGTAATGACGGCGGAATCAGTGCATTCATCTGCGCCGCCATTTCTGTTGGCGGGGCTAGAAAGAGCCAGCCGTGGGCGAAGAAGGCCACCGCCAGCAAGAGTTGTAGCACCCACAAACCTATGTTCATAAATTTGTTGTTCATTGTACGCTCCTTTTCTAAAATCCTTAGCAATGTCACTCGTGTTCTTCTCTCTCTATCGCCAGCACTTCGAGAAATCATGCCGGACAGTCCCGTTCCAACGCCATTACTTTCAAGGCCAAGCAACGGCAACCCCAGGCGCTGAATCTTCAGCAGTGCACCATACAGCGCAGCTTGATCTGGCAGTTCGCCCACGAGAACGGTTGTTCCTGCGGCTTCGTACTCGATCTGCATCCCAAAAAACCACGTTTGCCAGACTGGATCCAAATGCCCTTGGATGCGAATGCGATATTCCATGCAGCACCTCGTTTTGTTAACAAATCTCAGTGCAAAAAGTATCGCACGTATTGTCCGCTGGCGCAGTAGCCGATGGTCTACCAAAAGGAGTATTTTGTGTAAAAGGTGAGCCTGAGCGAGATCGTCAAAAGTCTACCAAAGGAAATACGGGCGGGGTAGGCGCGCGGAAAGCGAAATGCACAGCGCCAACCGCTCATCACGGCGCTGCTTTGATGGAAAGCATCAAGAGAGAGGTGGCCAATCCCGCACGCGCGCAATGGCCTGGCTGCGGGTTGACACGCCCAATTTGCCGAGCACATTGCTCACATGCTTTTTCACCGTCGCCAGTGAAATCACAAGTTCGTCAGCAATCTCTTGGTTAGAGGTGCCGACCACGAGCAGACGAAGCACTTGCTCTTCGCGTCGGGTGAGTGGCTCGATCAGCGGCGTCGTGGGTTTGCGCGGTGTGGGGGACGGAATTGGCTTGCGCGGCTGGTTGCCCACCGAATGCACACCAGGCACCGTTTCCCCGTCAAAGGCTGCCAACAGCTTCTTCACAAATATCACCATCACATCCGACAGCACAGCATCCGGTTTGACGAGCAAGCGCTGGAGCACCGCTTGCATGGGTTCACCAGCGTCCAGAAAGATGCGAATGTTTTCCTCCGGCGCGGCTAGGGTCAGCAGCCGCAGCAAAAGGGTGCGCGCCTGTTGGTGTTGCCGGTTACCCTGGTAAGCCACGATCTGCAACGAGAGGTACGAAACAGCGGTATGGGTATCACCAGGCCGGTCAAAGTGTGCGCGGAAGCGTTCGAGCAAGGTCAGTGCCGTGGTGTACTGTTGTTGGGCCAGATAGACGCGTATCAACAGCAGCAGTTCGACGTTGCGATTGGGGTGCCATGTTTCAACGGAGGCATCTACCTGTGGAGCCCATTGGTGCGCCGCCGCCATGTCATCCGTTGCCAGCCAATAGTAGACGCGCATAGCAACCACGACGGGGGTATGGGTCAGAAAACGTTCCTGGGCGACGAGCGCCTCCGCTGCCTGCAGCGCTTCCTGTGCCGCGGAGATATCGCCCTTTACGACCAAAAGCTGTGCCAAAAAGGCATTGCCAACGATCAGCAGATCCGCCTGCTGCCAGGTACGTCCAATCTGCAGCACCAAGCGCATGGCATCTACGGCTTCATTGAGTTGATTCCAGGCATAGTAAGCGCCGCTCATGAAATAGTGCAGATAGCCAATTGTTGCTGTCTGTACACTGTGTTGCTCTGCTAACGCCAGCCCAGCCATCCCCTCTTCGTGCAGCCGATGAAATTGTCCGCTGCGCAGGTAGGCCAGCGCAAGCATGCGCATGATGCGTATGGCGGCTGGCTGATTCCCTTCGGCTAGTGCCTGCTCCTTGGCGTTGCGCAGCGTTAAAATCAGCAGCCCACCCTGGCGCTGCAGTGATTCAGTGTGCCAGTAGCTGATGGAGAGACCAATCAGCTTCCACTCGATTTCCTCCTCCGCGGCCAACGCCGCGGTCTCCTCCGCCAGCAGTTGCATCTGTTCGATATCGCCACCGGTGAGGAGCGGACGCGCTGCCGTTAAGGCGCGCAGCAGGCGAATCCTGCGTTGAAATAGGGTGATTTCTGGTACCGAGAAGCTAGCGTCCGCTAGTTCCTCAATGTCAGGGTACGTAGAAGTCTCTAGCCGATCATGCAGCAACGCCTCCACACGGGCAATGGTCTGCTCCACCTGCGCCTGGCCACTCGTATACGATGCTTTGATGGTAGCATGTAACGCTTCCAGCAGATGGCGTGCCGCATCGAGGACAAACCGGGCATGTTGCAGCAGAAGCACATCCGGCAGCAGCGCAAGCCATTTGTGGACCGTCTGCGCTTCGCCACGCGTCCACATAGCGGGTGCGACGCGCGCAATTAAATCGGCCGCATAGGCAAAGTCAGCGGCGGATAACGCATGGGCAATGGCTTCGTGCAATTCGTTGCGCGCAGCATACCACCGCGCGGCGCGCTGATGAAGGAGCGGGACGAGCGTTGGCTCGGTCGCCTGTAGCCGGGCCAGCAGCACTTCGCGGAAGAGATCATGCACGCGATACCACTGCCGCCCCTCGTCCAACGGCACAACAAACAGATTGCTGCGTTCAAGCCCTTCCAGCATTGCCTGGCTGTCGGAATTGGCGGTCACTGCGGCGCAGAGCGGAGCAGTTAGACGGGTAAGCACTGCCGTGTGGAGTAAGAAGCGCTGCACAGGCAGCGGTTGGCGCTGGAGGATTTCCTCCTGGACATAATCCAAAAGATAGCGATGACCCCCGGTAAACCGTTGCACAAACGCCGCGCGGTCTGTGCGTTGACGCATCGCCAGCGCCGCCAGTTGCAAGCCGGCCGGCCAGCCCTCGGTGCGCTGCTCCAACAGCCGTACATCTTCGTCGGCCAGCGCTTCATCCAGCGTATGGCTAAAAAAGCCGGTTGCTTCCTCTGTGGTAAAGCGCAAATCGGCGGCGCGCAGCTCGACCATTTCGTCGCGCACCCGCCAGCGCGACAGCGGCAGTTCCGGATCGACGCGCGTGGCGATCACCAGATGCACGTGTGTGGGCAGATGTTCGATCAGAAATGTCAGGCTTTCATGGATGGCCGGATCGCTAATCAGATGATAGTCATCCAAGATCAGCAGGATGGGCTGCGGTTCGGGCCGGGCGGCTAACTCATTGAGGAGCACCGTCAGGATTGTGGTGAACGGTGGCGTTTCCGCCGAATGGAGCATTGCCAGCGCCACTTCGCCCACGGTTGGTGTACAGTTGCGCAGCGCAGTCATGATGGCAGTCCAGAAACGGATAGGGGCGTTGTCTAATTCATCCAGCGATACCCAGCCTACTGGCTGGGACGATTCAGCGAGCCAAGCGCTGAGCAGTGTCGTCTTGCCCCAGCCGGCGGCGGCAGAGAGTAAAGTTAGGCGATGCGACAGGGCGGCGTCTAACCTATGCAACAGTTGTTTTCTTACCACAAGCGCAAGGGGAAATTGCGGCGGTACAAGTTTGGTCTCGAGAATAATCATCGGCAGTGCCGTGGCATTGGAAAACAAAGGCATTGTTTACTTCTTTTAGACGTAAATAAAATTGTAAAACCTGCGTCTATCGGCGCGGATTTGCGTCCCATTTCTTGCTCTCCGATATGTTGCTAGGGCGCAGCGTCGGACAAATCACGCTTCCAATCGCGAAACAGATCAAGTAATTTCTCTTTGCCTCTGACGGGGATATCCGCTTCATTCAAGCGACCAACCAACTTGAGCGTTTGTTGCATTTGCTCCAGGTAAATCTGGCAACCCTCGCAGGTCGCCCAATGCACGTCGAACGCCTGGCGCAAGGCTGGGCGCAACGCACCTTCTAGATAGTCGGTGACCAGTTCGACAAATTCGCGGCAGGTCAGGGGGCTGCACGGCTCGCTCTGTAGATTTACCATAATTTTCAGTTCATTAAATTTCGGATCGCTTATCAAAATATCCTTCCAATGCACGGCGCACCTTGGCGCGTGCCCGGTGGAGCAGCACACGCTGATTTTCCTCACTGAGCTGCAAAGTTTCACAAACTTCGAGCGCTGTCCACCCTTCGATATCCCGCAGATTCATCACGGTGCGTTGGTTAAGCGGCAATCGTTGCATGGCCCGTTGAATATAACTATAGCCCTCCTGCCAAAGAATATCCTGTTCGATCCAATTATCCCAACGATTTGGGTGAAGTCGCCACCACCCATTGGCTTGAAAACAATCGGGGTCTACGGTCAGTTCATTTTCCTGGACATTCACAATATCCGCAAATGTGACGCTGCGCGCTTCCTTGGCTGCGCAAGATTTTGCCCGATTAATCAGAATGTGAAAAATCCACGTTTTGAGCGAAGAACGGCTCTCAAAACTGTCAAGTCCATGCAAAACACCGATCCAGGTTTCTTGAACGACTTCCTCGGCCATATCGTGATTTGCTACATAATTGCGCGCAATCCGGATCATGGTTGCGTGAAATTGCTCGATAAGTGACAAGAACGCTGCTTCATCCCCACGTCGTAATGCCTCGACCACACATAATTCCTCTTTTGCTACAGTCTCATGAACCGTGCTATCCGTTACAGAATCAACCTTTTCTATGGCCAACGGGGGCTTGGGTTCTGTCGGTTGATCGCCGGTAGTATTCATCAATGCTCCTTAACCCTACGCTAGGCCAGACGAGTATTCAGTGCATTAGGGAGATAGGAAGCAGAATGTCGTCTTGCCAAATCTATCTTTTATTATGATCAAGGAGCATTACCAGGAAATTATCTAAAAATTACGCAATTATTACCGTGTTAAGCAACTGGGCTTTGAATGATTGTTCAATTGCTTGCGCAATCGCACAATTTGGTTGTAACGAATTCCGGCGAACGGAGACTGTAGGAGTAGGTCCTGTTGAATATGTACTGTCAAGGATGAAGTAGATTCATGCTTGCAGAGGCAGCAAACACGGGCCGAGATTTTTCAGATAAGTGCGTTTTTAGAGGAGAAAGTAACAATCATGTCGAAAGTTTTTAACCGCCACAAGCGCTGGTCCCGCCTCATGGTCACCAGCCTGGCAATGATCGTCATCTTGAGCCAGAGTAGCATCTCATTTGCGCAAGATGATAATTCCACGGGGATCAGCGGTGATGTGGCCCCGTCGCCGGCCTCGATTGGGGCCGATGTGCCGCTTACCTATTTCGGGCCACCCCCTTCCGAAGTGCAACGCGAACTGATTGGCCCCTATCAACTGCTCAAGGCGGGCAAGGTGGATCAGGATGCCGGCACCGTTACGCTGCCGCTCTACAAAGGGCAGATGGAAGATGGCACACCGCTCTGGTATATCCTGACTGACACCAATGACAAAGCCAATGCCGATGCGCTGGGGTTAAACTTTTCGGCCAAGCTCACCTATGCCAACGTGGGCAATGGCGCACGCCAAGCCACCTTGGAAACCGATGGCTCGTTGACCTTTAATCGGGGTACAGTCGATTTCTCGCCGCTTCATGCCGTCTCGCCCGGCACCGATGGTCATGCATTCCCGCCGGCTGCCTTCACCCCTGGCTCAGAAGGTGATGCAGCCTATAGCCCCCTTGCTGTGCTGACCAATGGCAGTGGCTACATCTATAATGCACCGATCGTCGCCTTTGGCGTGGAAGCGGACCAGATCAACTTCTGTGACGGCAATGTCGATCACACGGTGGTGCATGACAAAGTCCTCAGCATTTGCCCTGATGAGAATACCGTAACTTTGCAACTGACGGCCGGCTTTAGCTTTGCCCGCCCGGTGCTCTACCTGAGTATGGATGCCAATGATCCCATGGCTGCGGCCATGGAAGGCGCCACGTTGGCCCCCGGCATGAAGGATATCCTGGTCGGTCGCGATGATGGTGCCTTTAGCGCGGTCGAACGCATCTTTGCCTTTGCCAATGGCCCGACCGGGAAAGAGAATCCCCAGCGCCAGGGCTTTGACAGTGCGCTCAGTGGCGAAGGTATGCCACTCAATGTGCTTGGGGGTATCCCCACCGTGGCAACCGATTACAGCCCACTCTGGGATCTGAACTTGGGGGTATGGACCCAAGCCGCGATCGACAACCATTACACCTCGCGCATGACCGAGGAATTTGCCATCTTGGGCATGGCGCAGAAAGGCTGGCTCACCGGCCCCGACGGCAACCCCTTTGGCTCGACGGGCATTATCATCAACTGCCCCATCGTCTTCCGCTTTTTGTAGCTCGATGAGTCCCCTGCAAAAGCCTGGGGTTTCGGAGAATCTGCAAAATCCCAGGCTTTTGTTCTATCGGAATGCCAAACGAGAGAGAAAAACTAGGAAAATAGCCATGAAAACAATACGGATTACCAGCAGTTTATGCACGCTTCTGGTGTGCCTGGTGAGTTTTAGCCTGGCCACTGTACATGTCGTCACCGCGCAAACCGCGCCAAGTGCAATCACCGAATATCCCATTCCAACGGCAAATAGTAAACCACTCTTTATTACGATGGGTCCAGACGGCAAAGTCTGGTTTACCGAGAGAGACGCCAACAAGATCGGACGCATCGCAAACAACGGGAATATCACTGAATTTTCCGTGCCTACCGCTAACAGCCAGCCGTTTGGCATCACATCGGGGCCAGATGATCGATTGTGGTTTACGGAATTGGGTGGCGCGAAAGCTGGTGCCATCACGACCAAGGGCAAAATAACTGAATTCCCGCTCGCCTTTGGCAACAGTGGCCCGCAAGGGATTACCAATGGGCCTGCCGGCAGCAATACCCTCTGGTTTACCGACTATACGTTGGAACGGATTGGACGGATCACGACGGCCGGCGCCGTTACCGAAGTACAGATTGCCAACCCCAATGGCAGCCCCAACGATATTGTCTTGGGTGCCGACGGTAATCTCTGGTTCACCCAATTCCTTGGCAATCGAATCGGGCGTGTAACCCCTAGTTTCAGCTTTACCAGCTTCTCGGTTTCCACGGCCAACAGTCATCCCAACCGGATTACGGCGGGGCCTGACGGCAATCTGTGGTTCACCGAACTGCTTGGGAACAAAATTGGACGCATTACCCCAGCCGGAGTGATAACCGAATTTGCGATTCCCACCGCGAATAGCTACCCGGAAGGGATCACAACGGGACCCGATGGCAATCTTTGGTTCACAGAGAGTGCCGCAAATAAAATTGGGCGCATCACACCAGCTGGGGCTATTACAGAGTTCACGATTCCCACCGCGAATAGCTACCCGTTCGGTATTACGTCTAGCAATGGCAGTCTCTGGTTTACAGAGGCCAGTGCCAACAAAATTGGACGGCTTACGCCTTAGTGTTTTGTGGAGAAAGGAATGCTAGGTCGCGTCGCGACCAGGGGCACTCAGTAGCGAAGCGTATCGAGACCAGAGCGGGCGTCGCTCACGCTGGTTCCGATACGCTTCTACGTAACCGTCATTCGCTGCGAATATATCACAATTTATCAGACAAACCTATCGGCCTATTGTGTTTGGAGGATTTGTTTAAACCCCGTGCCTTTTCTCCAGAGGACATCATTCGTTAATTGGGTAATGCGCCATCCCTCGGCGGTCATCGCCGCTTTGCCCGATACCACGCCAAGCGCCAGAAAGTAGTTGTCACTCGGATCAGCCTCTGTATCGCCGAGCCCCTCCGCCCATAGGTGCATGGCAACTAAATTGCCCCGAAACTCGGCTTGCTCGTGGCCGTGGAGCGTAACGACAATGCCAGTCGCCTGATGTTGTGTTGCCCGAAAGCGCGCAAAGCTATTGCTGAAGCTCTCGCCGATGGGTTGTGGCCCAACTGTTTCTGCGCCGTTGGGTCGCACAATGCGGGCATCCTCCGCAAAAATCAGTTGCATTCTCGTGGCGTCGAACTCCTTCTGGTCTAGCGCGCCAAAACAGCGATTGATTAGCTCCGTAATTTCGGCTTTGTCTAAGAAAGCCTCAAGCCTATCGCGATCCATAAAGTTGCTCCCCCAAATTAGATGATGGACATCCATGGATGTCTCACTTGGTATGTTATAGGAAGGGCGCGTCAAGCACGCCCTCATCCATCAGGCAAACTCTAGATCGCACGGGTAAACTGAATATAAACGAGCTGACGTTATCTGGGACCGACCGCCGGTAGCACCGACCATTGCGGTGCAAGGGCCACCACATAGCCGGTGAGCGTCATCAGCTCATCGTTTACCGCGGCTTGCGTGCGCAAGGTCGGCACCTGATTCACCACATACCGCTCATGGTTGGCCATTGTATCCCAAAGCGTGGTCACGAGGTAGTGGGTATCTTCCACTGACGTGCGGCTAACGCATCCCCCCAACATGCCATCGCTGGGATCCATCGCTGAGAGCCATACTTGTTGCTGCACGGTGACAAAGTGATCGATCTGCGCGCTGTGCACCTGGCAGTCGGCGACGCGCAAGACGTTTCCCATCGCTAACGCCCCGCCCAGCTCCGGCGCAGCGCCGGGCATGGGAAAGAGCACCTCGGCCATGCTGACGTGGATGGCAGTATAGGTACGCCGTTGGTCACTTTGCGCGACGATGTCATCGTGCAACTGTGCCATAAACCGGTCATAGGCCGCACGGTCACGCCAAAGGGCCAGGATACACGCTTGGGTGGGGTCGCGCTGATCCCACCCCCCGATCTGGCCCAGGAAGCCAGCCGCGGCGGCCAACCGTTGCCACTGCTGTTGTGCTTGATCAAATGCATTGCGCAGTTCCGGCGGCACCTGGCAGACGATCCATTTCAGCAGCGTCATCAGTGCTCTTACCCCTTCTTGGTTTTCTTTGCGCTGTTTTGGGCTACGGCCGCTTGCACGAGCTCTTGCAAAGCCGGCTCGTTGAAGGTGTCCCCTTTGTAAAAGTCAATGCTGCGCATCTGTTTTGCATCCAGCCCGGTATTAAAGATTCCATGGGGATCGGCCATCGTGGATCCCTTGAAAAAGTTGACTTTCACGTGGTCTTTGAAGACACCAATCGCCAGGACGTTGCCCTTGTGCGCAAAGACCGGCGTCCCCCATTTCCATTCCTCGCTGAGTTCGGGCGCGGCGGCGAGGATCAGGGCGCGTAATTTGGCGGCGAGTGTGCCACGCCAATCATCGAGCGTGGCAATGTAATCGGTGATGCGTTCGGATGGTGGCGTTTGGGGGATTGGATCGGAATTGGTCATGAGTACTCCTAAATATATTTAGACAGGATTTACACGACTATGCTGAAATCAGTTTGAGAAGCGGACTTTTCGCAAAAGAACAAGGTGGCGAATGGGTCACCCCTGCCCCCACCTCCGTGAGGGTAAACTCTGGCAGGGGTCCATTCGACAGAAGATGGATTCCGGCCTTCGCCG
>DAOUCA010000069.1:0-21339 GCA_034432375.1 Caldilineaceae bacterium | reverse complement strand
GGCCTGTCTTACGAAACACCTTACGCCCTGCTGGAATACGGTCATTCCTGCGTAGGCAGGAATCCATTGTACAGGAGTGGACTCCTGCCTACGCAGGAGTGACACAACTACTTTGTAAGGTAGGCCAACAGTATCACAGTATCACAGTATCACAGGATGCCAAGATGAATAGCTGATGTTCATCCTGTCATCATGTCATCCCTTCGCTTTCACTCACTGCTCTCTACCTACTTCTCCACCTGTACACGCGTGAAGAGATTCTGACCAAGGGGTAGCTGGAAGAAACCGGTCGTCGTCTTGCGCAGGGCGACGGGATAGGGAGTCTCATAGAGGAAGATAATTGGCGCTTCTTCGGCGTAGATCTGTTGGATCTGGGCATATTGATCGGTGCGGGTGGCGATGTCTAGCTCACTTTGGCTCTCTTCAAAGAGTGCCTCTAGTTCGGCATTTTGGAAGCCGGTATGCAAGGATTCGACAACGCTGTAGATGGCAAAGTAGGAGGTGATCTGGCTGGGATCGTTGATATCGTTGGTCCAGCCACTGGTACGCATTTGGAAGTCGTTGGCCCGGTAGCGGTCGGCACGCGAGGGCGCATCAAGCTGCTCGATGGACAGGGTGACACCGACCTCAGCCCACATCTGCTGTAGTGCAGTGAGCAGGGCGGCGTCATCGGCATTACCGGCCAGCGCCATCGCGGTCACGTCGAAGCCGTCGGCAAAGCCGGCATCGGCGAGCAATGTTTTGGCTTGCTCGATATTGTAGGGATACAACGGCTGCGGTGACCAAAGTGGCGTGGTCGATGACATATAGGATTCCATCAGTTTGCCCGTGCCAAAGGTCACCAGTTGAATCAAGGCATCCTTGTTGGTGGCCAGATTGAGCGCCTGGCGCACCCGCACATCCGAGAGAGGATTGGGGGTGCCGTCATTGAGCTCCGGTCGGTTATTCATCAGCACATAGTTGACCTTGGTCGAGGGGAAGAGTTCCATGTCGATGTTGGCGTCGGCCTGTAATTCGCTGACGCGGCTCAGTGGGATAAACTCGGCCCCGTCGATCTCGCCCGCTTGCAGTTTCAAAATACGGGTGGCGTCTTCGGGGATGATCTCAAAGCGCACGGCGTCTAGATAGGGCAATTGCACGCCAGCTTCGTCGCTCTCCCAATAGTAGGGGTTACGTTCTATAACCATGTAGGAGCCACGTACCCACTCGGTCAACATAAAAGGCCCGGAGCCGATGGGTTTTTCGGCAAAGGCTTTGGCCTTCTCTTCATCGGTAGAGCCTTCCATCGCCTCGAAGAGCCCCTGCGGCATGACGGCCGAGTTAAACATGGCCAACGCGGCGGGCAACGAGGGATCGGGGCGGTTAAGAGTTAGCACGACGCCGGTCTCCGTCGTATCGACGCTATCAACCGATTCCAGCGTAAAGCTCCAGATACCATTATCCGGGTTACGCGCGCGATCGAGCGACCATTTAACATCCTCCGGTGTAATCTCTGAGCCGTCGGCGAACTTGATGCCGTCGCGCAGCGTCACGGTAAAGGTGAGGCCATCATCGGATGCTTCGTAGCCGGTCGCCAGCGCTTCGACAATACCCTGACCATCCTCGGTAGAGTGCAACAGCGTATCATAGAGGCTGTTGAGCACCCAGATATCGAGGTTGGCGTCGTTGAGAACGGGATCGAGAAAGAGCGAGTCGGCAGAGCGACCGAAGATCATGGTGCCACCAGCCGCATCGGCAGTGACCGCAGTCGTTGGGGCAGCATCCGCAGCGGATTCAGAGCCGGGTGCCGCCGGCGCGGCGGGGGCAGAACAGGCACCTGCCAGCAAGGCCAGCAGCAGAAGTAGCGCAAGCGCCAGGGAAGAGGTTGAATTACGACGTGATTGGGTCATGCTTTTTCTCCTAAGTTGATAGAATTCTCAATTGATAGAAAGAGGGTGACACGGATTGTTGGAAACACGGATTTTTCATGCGCTGTCTTTGGGTGCAGCGATGGAACATTCAGCGCCCGTGGATTCTTCTCACGGCTAACTGTCGGCTAGAGCTGCTGCTAATCCGAAATTCACAATTGATCCGGCAGGTCAAGCGCCAGCAATTGGCAAATCCGCTGGTAAGCATTCTGATCCGGCGTGTGCAGATATTCAATCAGGGGAAAATCTGCCGGCAAATGAGGCCGCAACGCGGCAAGCGCTTCTTCCGAACCGGAGGCATAGATGATCGCTTGCGCAGACCGGCTCATCTCTTCCAAACAGCCGGCATCGGTCGAAAGACAGATTAGCGGGGGATTATGGTAGGGGTAGACATTGGCTACCCCGTTAACCATTGTGTTAACAAATTCGGGAAAGTGCGAAACGATCCCGATGGATAGATCCGGCGATAGCGCAGCGATACGCTCATGAACGGCCGGCTGAAGAGCAAAGCTCAGCCCCAAAATTGGCTGTTTCCCAGCGAAGCCATTCTGCTGCAATAGTTCTCGTAGCAGGTGCACCTGATGCAGCGGAACAAGAAACGCCTCGGCGCGTGCCAAATCCGCTTGATATTTTGTAGGAGACTCTGCCAATGCAGCAAAGCTAACGGGTTCCACCACGACATGGGCAGCAGCCAGATGCCGTTCCAGATCATCGGCATAAGCTTGAAGCGCCGTGGGAAAGAGCCCAAAGAGTAAAAGATGATGGCTGGCGAAGAGCGTGCCAACATCGGTCAACAAGGCGGAAAATGTTTCGTGAATCTCCTCCGCAGAAAAACCAGCACTTTGCGCTTCGGCAACGGTATGCCGTAACATCCGTCGCAACTGTAGATGGCGGTTGGGGCTAGCTGACGCCTCTGGCTGCACAGCAAATTCGGCGACAAAGGTACCACGCCCCGGCCGCATTTCAATCAGACCGCGCTCTTTTAACTCTTGATAGGCTTGGGCAATGGTCATCGGTGCGACGGCCAATTCTTGCGCAAGCTCCCGAATGGATGGCAACTGTGCACCAAAAGGGAAATGGCCAGAGACAATCCCAAATTGAATTTGCCCAACGATTTGCGTGTAAATGGGCACCGCCAAGTCGCGATTGATCTGAAGTTTCATTGCAACCCATCCACAGGGTTAGGCATGCTTTCGTAGACCAGAATTACTGGGAAGTTGGCGCTTTCATAGCGCAGAATGCGGTGCAACAGTGCAGAAGAAACAGGTGGTGCGAACAGTTGTCACCTGAAGGGTGACAGACCTTAGAAATGCTCGGAGGTAATGAGGTATAGCAAGAATGACCATACAACTATGGTACGGATGCCAATTTACAAATTTTCATCGACTGTACTAGTGCACTAGTACAGTCGATGAAAATAGTATATTTGTTTTGTTGGAATTTGTCAATAGCCGATTTTGTGTCGGGTGCGTACCACATTTTTGGGGATTACACCGGACGGTTACATTAGTCCTTCTCTGTAATCCCCAAAATGGGACGCACCCTTTTGGGTCGGGAGTATCCAATTTTGTGTCGACTACCGGGGATTGTCAAGCCACCGGCAAAGGCTGCTGTGTACGGCTCAGTTGATCCGCTTCGACAAGCAGCGAGCGATCACGCCAGAGGCCACTGACGAAAAGACGTAACTTGGCACGCGTGGCTGCCACATAAAAGGCCGCGCGCCCTTCTTTGGTATAGGGAAAGAGATCCGTGCCCAGGATAAAGACGACAGGGGCATCGTAGCCTTTGGCGCTAAAGACCGTGGCCAGCGTCAAGTGCCCAGGCGTGAAGAGATAGCTATCCTTGTTGGCCGCTTCGCCATAGACGTGGTGGAGCGGCTGTGTCGGCAGGCGACTACGCAGGCCACGATCCAGATAGTCAAGATCTAGATCAGGCGTCCGGGGTTGGTGGGCAAGCAGCAAAATATCTTCTGGACGGACGGCCTCTTCTTCGATCAGGTGAACCAGTTGATCGATGACCCAATCCAGCTCAGCATGGCGGGTTGAAAAGGTGTGAACCGCAGGTGGCAGATCGTCGCGCTGGGCAAAGAGAATATGAATATGGTCAGCCACCTCGGTAATCATCTTGTGCTCCCGCAAATAGGCCAGATCAGCATATTGGCGAGTGTGAACACGCAGATCAGGGGGCGATTGGGTGCCAAGGAGCACGTTGAAGGCAAGATCGACCGTTTGCCGGCTGTTGCGGTGACACTGGCGCATGACGCGACTGCGGTCGCCCACCAAGTTAAGGCCAATTTCACGCCAGACCGGGCGCCCGCGCCCATAGAGATTTTGCGCATCATCATAACAGAGCACCAGCGTCTTTTCGCCGCTTTCGGGGTTGGGCTTGATCAAGTCCAGCAGCAAGGCGATCTCTTCCGGCGCAAAGTCCTGTGCCTCATCGACAAAGAGGGCGTCGAAAGAGAGGGCGTGGTAACGTAATGGCTGGATTCGCGCAAAAGTCGCCAGTTGGTTGCGATAGGCCTGTGCCCGGATAATTGGATCGGCGACCTTATTGACTGGGATATAGGTAATGGGCCAGCCCCGCTCTTTGAGCAGCCAAAGCAGGCCATTCAGATGCACCACATGGAGAGCCCCGTCCGGAATGGCTTCGACATGACCATGACCGCGCCAGGCAACATTGATCTTCTGCGCCAAAAAAGGCACGAGTGCGCGATTAAAACAGGTGACCCCAATCTGTACGGTTTGCTCCGGGAAGTGGCGATGAAGAAAGCGTGCGGCCAATTCCGCCAATACAACCGTTTTGCCGCTGCCAGCCACCCCGCGAATCAGGCGCGGGAACCCATCGACGCGCAGTTGCACCAACTCTTTCTGCTCCTCCGACAGATACTTTTCCTGACTCTGCACTTCATCGATATAGGCCCCGAGTCGTGCTTCCTCTACCTCGGGACGGATGGCACGCGCGGGATTGATGACATCAGAATTGCCAAAGACCTGGGCGATTGGGTGCCAATGGGTTGCCTCTACTGGTGTTGCTTTCCCGCTCAGGGCCAAACTTTGTGTCACCAGCGCCGCGATATGGGCTTGTAGGGCCGACGGATCAGCAATCTGTTCCGCAAAGAGCAGCACATCGCTGGGGAGCATAGCGTGATAGCCCCGCGCCTGCCAGTCGGCCCATCGAATATGAGGAAAGGCAATCAAAGCGTTGATCAGTGGCTGATTGCGTCGATCCGGCAAGAGACGGCCAATTGCGCTCTGGATCTCGTACAGCTGATCTTCGGATTGGCGAATCACATTGGTTGGAGTTACGCGGTTGTGATAACGAACATTTAGAAAGCCAGCTTCGATCCCTTCAATTTCATCAATCTGGTGCCCCTTGGTTTCCAGGATCACCAGGCCAGTACTCGGATGGCAGAGCACCAGATCGGGGGGGCGACGTTGTGTGTGCGCAAGCGTGGGCGTTACATAAAGAAATGCCGGGTAAGCATTGTGCGTAGGCGTGGCACCGTAGGCGGTAAGCATCGCCAGGCAAAGACGCGCCTCAGCATCGTTCTTAAGCAGATCAAGGCCAAGCACCCGTAGTTGGCTGTGGGCAGCACTTTTGGCAAGTTGATCAATAAAGTGAGAGGCAATAGGCATGGCAGTCGACTCCAGTAAACCGCGCAGGGGATAAAAGCAGGGGTGATGATGCGCAAGCGATGATTGCTATCAGTGAATAACTGAGCGTACCACGGTACCGACAGCATCGTCAAAATGCTTTAGACGGAGAGACGCTCCATCATTTGACGTATCTATTTGCCGAAATGAACAATCTCAGGAACAAGCGTAACAAAGTGTCACGCCGATTGCACCGAGTGATTATCCTGCTAGCGCGTGCTATAACATAAATGAATTTCACAGCATACACGATTTGTGCAAACGAAAAACATACTATATACTAAGCCTACATCTGGATGTCATTTGCAGTGCGACTTCGGTCGCCTCGGGGGAACTGCAAGGGACATCCAGATTTTTTTATTGGCTTTTAGTGAAATTTTCCCGCTAAAGCGAAATGTCTCATCGGAATGGCACTTCTGCGCACACACGCTTCTCGCCTTTGTACTCACCCGCCCAGCGCAATCATGACGATCCCAATCGTAATCAACCCCGCAGCAGGAATTCGTAGCCCCCGTGCCGGCTCGTGAAAGAGCACCGCACCAACGATCGTACCAATCACAATACTGATTTGGCGGATGGCGACCACATAGCTGGCGTGATCCGTTCCTTGGTATGCCCACAGAATCAGCCAGTAGGACAAAAAGGTACCACCTGCGGCGAGCAGTGGCCACGCCCAGCCGTGGCGCCACGGCTGCAACCCACTCGGTTGCCCTGCAAGACGCAAAGCAATGGCAAAGGGCGGCATACAGAAGAGCAGCTCCAATACAAAGTAGCGGGCGGCCTCAACAGCCCCTGGTGTCACATATTCGGCAGCAAGCTTATCTGCCGCTGAATAACCGACCGTGCCCAATGCCGCGACCACCACCCACAAGATGGTGCGATTGCCATAGGCCTGCCAACGCAATGTACGCCACGTTGTGTGCGGAATAAGTAAGCAACCCACTGCCACAAAACTCATACCAGCCCAGGCGACGCCAGAGGGTGCGTGGCCGCGCAAGAGGTCAAAAAAGGCGATGAAGAGCACCGGTAGCGCACGCACCAAGGGGTAAACCACTGTAAAATCACCGCTCTGATAGCCCATTGCCAGCCCCAAATAGTAACTGGCCTGAAAGATCCCCGTCACAACCAAGAGACCCCAGACAACCCCAGGGAGCGCGCGACCCTGCCATTCTAACCAGAGTACAGGTGGCAAACCGACGACTCCAATCAACAAGGGAATGCGTAGGAATTGATGACTTAAGTTGCGCGAGCGT
This sequence comes from Caldilineaceae bacterium, assembly GCA_034432375.1. Lineage (GTDB taxonomy): Bacteria > Chloroflexota > Anaerolineae > Caldilineales > Caldilineaceae > JAHBVH01. The sequence goes on along the minus strand of DAOUCA010000069.1, from coordinate 14,523 downwards.
ATGATCAGGTTCCAACTGGCGTGAATCATTGCGGAGAGAAGGACAAGCAAAATGGTTGACAATGGCATGGAGCTACTCTTGTTTTGGTTCAGGATGAGATGAATTAGCAGTTTATATTCAAAGCGGTTTCAAAACCTGAGTTTTTCTTGTCGAATTGACAAGGGATCGCCAGAGCAGATTACTGATCATGTGATTATTAAAACTCAGATTTTCATTCTGAACTCAGTATAACCATGGATTGCGAGAAATACACAGACAAAGCTATACCTGTTATCTGTACCCCTATCGATCCAGGATCAACGTTGATCTGCTACCATCATTATGGGTTTTTGGTTCAACCAAAAAAGGAGCTCTTCCTCCGAAGGTCATTTATCAACCGACGGAATGGTTCTTCAACCAGCGTTCTGCTTAGTCGGCAAACGCAGTGACACACCCGTAACTCAGCGAAAGGATACTGTAGCATGAAGAATCGATCGATCACAAAATGGCTGCCAACTGTTGGAAGCATCGGTGCACTCTGTTTAAGTCTGTTCGTTTTTTCGGCAATGACTGATGACAGCGTGGCGCTAGCGCGTACGACGGACTCACCGCAAAGTGATGCATCCGTACAGCAGCGGCTTCAAGTAACTGACACCATGAGCATGACCGATACGGTGGACATGACTGATACGATGGACATGACCGATAGCGCAAGCATGAGCGATACCATGGAGGCTACCGATACAACTGGTATGACGGATGGTATGACAGAGACCATGGCCAGTGAGGCGATGCCAATGGGAGGAACGGGACCCGAGAGTGCCTTAGCACCATCGGGGGAACGTGTTGCCATTGAGCCTGGCATTACCCGCTGGTATACCTTTAAGTACGATTGGGATGGCGAATCTGACCCGAGTCAAGTAATTGCTGAATTGCAGATGGACGAAGCTAGTACCGTCAATTTTGAAGTTTGGTCCCAAGATGATCTCCAGCGTTGGCAGAACGGCGAAGACTTCACACCGACCGGGGCAGGCACACCCGCTGTCGTCTTTGGTGATGAGAATAACAATCGCGATCGCAGTCTGCTGCGTTGGGCCGGCAGCAGCAAAGCTACAGTGACCTTCTATCTTTTGGTCCAGAGTACGAGCAATAGCACTGCCTACTATACACTCTCGGTTACCGGTGAAACAGTCTCCTTCCCCACAGCAGGGATGAGTGACAGCGCAACGATGACTGATACAGTGATGATGACCGATACAATGGCCATCACAATGACGGATGATAGTGCCATGATGGCAATGCCAATGGGTACTGGCCCAGACGATGCCATGACGCCTACCGGCCAACAGGCAACACTTGATGCAGGTGCAACGCTCTGGTATACCTTTAAGTATGATTGGGATGGCGAATCCGATCCTAGCAATGCGATTGTTGAATTGCGCATGGCTGACGCAGGTGCGGTAAGTTTTGAGGTGTGGAGCGAAGAGGATGTTGCCATGTGGCAAGATGGTGTTGACTTTACGCCAACCGGAGCAGGCACGCCAGCCTTTACGCTACGCAGCAGTGACAGCGGAAGCAGCCGCGATCGCACATTATTGCGCTGGGCGGGTAGTGGCGAAGAGACCGTTACGTACTATCTCATCGTCGAAAACAACACCGATAGCCCAGCTGATTATCGATTAACAGTTACCGGTCCCGACGTCTCCTTCCCGGGGACAGCGATTACAGCACCTGTCGAGAGCAGTACACCGGCTGTCGATACAACCACGTCAATGACCGACACAATGGGTATGACGGAAACGATGGGCATGACTGATACGATGGGTATGACGGAAACGATGGGCATGACTGATACGATGGGCATGACTGATACGATGGAAATCTCGCCAACGGAAACGATGACAACAACGCCATAAAAAATTTGCGTTAGTTAAGGAAAGCAGTTAGCAACCCCACCCCCGGCCCCTCCCCGACATCAAGTAGGGAGCAAATCAAAAGCTTCTCTTCCGATGTCGTGCGTAGAAGACTATCGGGTTGGTAGGGGGTTTACTTAGTCACCAAACCCTATACGTATAGGTGGCCCGACCTGTGGAGTTCGATAAGCTCACTCCACGGTTCGGGCCCCCTGCATTATAAATTCGGTTACCAACTGCGTTAGCGCCGCCCAGGGCCATCAACAATGCGACCTGGTGTTGCCCCCGTATGTACGCCATCTTTTAACACACGTCCACCATTAACCCACACATCGCGCACGCCCACAGAAAGTTGATGAGGTTCGGCAAAGGTGGCGCGATCAGCCACGGTTGCTGGGTCAAAGATCACGACATCCGCCTGCATCCCTTCACGCAGCAGCCCACGGTCGCGAATGCCCAAGCGCTGGGCGACAGCGCTACTCATCTTGCGAATCGCATCTTCTAAGGGCAGCACCCCTTCCTCGCGCACAAAGCGCCCCAACACACGCGTATAGGTGCCATAGGCGCGCGGATGATAGGGTCCCGTGGGGACAGCCCACGCCGGATCGAGACCGCCCGCATCGGTGCCGATCATGATCCACGGCTGCTGAAGTTGTAGCCGCAGGTTGTCATCGGTCATCATAAAGTAGATCGTGCCAATGCGCTGGTCTTCCGCCACGAGCAGGTCAAAGGTCGCATCGACCCAATCTTGCCCCCGCATGGCGGCAATTTCTGAGAGACGCTTACCGACATAGGGTTGATGTTCCGGCTTGGTAAAGCCAATCGGCATCACTCTTTCTGGGCCACAGAGCGCCGCCATTGCCTCCCAATCGCCGGATGGATTGAGCGCTTCAGCTTTGATCTTGGCGCGCATCGCTGGGTCGCGCAGATTTTCATAGAGCTTGCCACCCGCCGCGGCCCACGGTGGCAAGACCGAGGTCAGCCCCGTGCCGGCGGCCTCGTAGGTGTACATGTCAGCGGTCACATCCTGGCCGGCAGCACGCGCCGCGCTAATGCGCGCAATTACTTGGGGCATTTTGGGCCAATTGCGTTGGCCAGCCGCTTTCAAGTGGTAAATCTGCACCGGAACGTTAGCGCGCTCGCCAATCGTCAACGCTTCTTCGATCCCTTCAAAGAGTCCATCCGCCTCTGAACGAATATGGGTAATGTATACGCCATTGTACTCGCTCACCACTTTGCAGACTTCCACTAACTCATCGGTACTCGAATAAGCGCTAGGTGGGTAAATGAGGGCACAAGAGACACCCATAGCGCCCCCTTCCATTGCGGCAGCCATCGCTTGGCGCATAACAGCTAATTCATCGGCGGTTGGCTCGCCCATTTCCATGCCCATTGCATATTGGCGCAAGGTACCGCCGCCGAGGAAAGAGCCGATATTGGGCGAGACACCCCGCTCCGTCAGTGCCTCCAGCCAGTCGCGAAAGTTCGTCCATGTCGCCATCTTTTCGACCCATTCTGGGACTAACTTGGCAAACGGATTATTCTTGGTGTTGCGCGTATCGATCTTGTCATTGAGCGGACCCGGCGTCCAGCCTTCCCCCATAATTTCTGTCGTTACCCCTTGCGTGATTTTAGAGAGGCAGCGCGCATCGACCATGAGCGGCAGGATGGAGTGGCTAAGAATATCGATAAAACCAGGGCAAACGACCATGCCCGTGGCATCGACCACTTCATCGGCTTGTTCTGGTGAAATCTGACCGGGTGCCGTAATCGCCGCGATTCGATCATCGCGCAGGGCAACGTCGCCGTAAAACCAGGGATTGCCGCTGCCGTCAATAATTTTTGCATGTTGGATCAATGTCTGGTGGAGGGTCATGCTCGGTCACTTTCTGTGCTGTTGCTTGAATTGTGATTGATGATCTTCGTAGCAGGGGGAGGAAAACAAAGAGGCTTGTTGGCTGTCAAAAGAATGTGCACTGCTACTGATTATAGCGGGAAGTTTCTCGATTGACAACGGCAATTTGCACAGCATGCCGGCGTAGAACTTAGGTAAGTTCTGTTGCGAAACGCTATTTTTCTTGCAAAGCCCACAAAGAAATTCTAGCGAAAACTTTGCGATCTTTGCGCCTTTGCGAGAGCCCTTTTGACTTTCACAACAGAAGCTAGTTGAAGAGCGAAGTGATGCCATCCCAGAGCAGATCGACAATCATTTCGCCGATCTGGAATGCCACGAAGAGAAAGAGGCCAAAGCCAAAAAGTATCCCAAAGATAAAGAATGAAAGCTTGTAGTGAAAAAGAATTTCTGCGGCCTGCAACCATTGCGAACGCCAGAGGAATCCACCCAACAGCCAAAGTGCACCAGCAGTTTCAACCATCCACGCCCCATAGTGCCAGGCACTGATCGCAAAACCAATTAGGCCAAAGCCAAGAACGATCAACAGAATCAGACAGTTACGCCGATTTAGCTCTTTGTCGCGTGCGCTAATCTGCGCCGACATTTCATCTATGGACAGATTCATAAATGGTTGGGCAGGCTTGTTTGCCTTTTGCTTATTGAACACGGTCGAGTCCCTTAATCGTTTCAAAAGTAGAGTTGCATCATAGATAGTTTATCACAGTGTAAAATAGAGTAACAGCCCCGCCTACCGACATTTGACTGACAATTTTCACAATCTACTCCAGCCCACCACTATTATGGCAGCGAGAAGAACAGGGGCTTCAAAAGGGAAAAGATACTCGGTTCTCGGAAAGGCAAAGCCCCTCCTTTCTGCATCCCCTGGTCTGCTGCCCTTACCGCAATGGCAGCGACCCTCAACCCCTCCCCGCGCCCAAAGGGGAGGCGGCCAGAATCCTCCATCCTATCCACTCGCCATCCAATGATCTCTATGCTATAATGCGCCTTCCTTATCAGCGTGCCAAGCGCCAAGTTCATTCCTAAATCATTTCAATAACAGAATCAAACACTCATGACCTCATCAGCAAAGATCATCTGTAAGCACATCTGGAAACTCTTTGGCCCATACCCAGAACAGCTGGTTGACACATTGCGGGCTGCTGGCAGTACACAGGTGGAGAGTGCCGCAGCGGAAGGGACCAGCGGACTTTCCAAGGCAGATGCGCTCGCCACTACGGGCCACGTTGTGGCGGTGCGCGATGTCTCGTTTGCAATCGCCGCCGGCGAAACGTTTGTGGTCATGGGGCTTTCGGGCAGCGGCAAGAGCACGCTGCTGCGTTGTCTGCCCAAGCTCATTGCGCCAACCTACGGCCAGATCTTAATCGATAGTGCCGATGTTGCCACATTGCCGGAGAAAGAGTTACGCCAACTGCGTCGCCACAAGCTGAGCATGGTCTTTCAACATTTTGGCCTCTTTCCCCACCGCACCATTCTCGACAATGTAGCCTATGGGCTAGAAATCCAAGGGATCAAAAAACAAGAACGCTATGCTCGTGCCCAGACCGTACTGGAGATGGTCAACCTCAAAGGATGGCATCACCATTATCCGCATGAACTGAGCGGCGGAATGCAGCAGCGGGTTGGCTTGGCGCGTGCCTTGGCCGTTGATCCCGAAATTCTGCTCTTTGACGAACCCTTTAGCGCGCTTGACCCACTGATCCGCCGTGAGATGCAGGACGAGCTGCTCAACCTCCAGCAGGGAATGCACAAAACCATCGTCTTTATTACCCATGATTTCGCAGAAGCGATCAAATTGGCCGATGGGGCCGGTAGGCAAGAGAATGGGCAAACGAAATCAGTTGATCGTCGCGCCGGCGGGCGGATTGCGATTATGAAAGATGGCGCGTTTGTCCAAGTCGGTACGCCAGAAGAGATTGTACTCCATCCTGCAACGGCGTATGTTGCAGAATTTGTCAAAGATGTCCCACGCAGCACGGTCTTGACGGCGCGGGCGATCATGCAACCCCCGCACATCAGCGCAACGGGTCACCATCCCATTGACAGCGCGCTTAAACTCGATGCTCTTATTGCGCTCTTCACCGATACAGATGCCACCCTGCCTGTGATCGACGAAACGGGCCAAGTAATTGGCAGCTTGGATCGCCGCACGGTGATGTTGGCCCTGAGCAACAATGGAGTTGCCCTATGATGCGCATGGCAACTGCCCCCGAAGCGACCCCGGCTATGACAGGAAGCAGAGGTGGCCCAGCACAGGGGCGACGCCATCTCATTGGCTATGCAGTGGCACTGCTCGTGGTGCTGGTGGTTGCCTTGCTCTGGCAACGGTTGGGCTCGGCCCCAACGACCTTTCCGGAAAATTGGAATTTTGGGCTACGCGCGCCGATTGATCGCTTTCAGTCTTGGGTGATTGGCAATCGGGCAACCCATCCTTCCTTTCTCTACTTTTTTAACCCACTCAAAGCGATCATTGAAAGTAGTTTGCGGTCGATCGAACAGTTGCTGCTCTGGTTGCCCTGGCCGCTGCATTTTCTGCTCCTCTATGCGCTCGCTTACCGGGCGCGTGGCCAAGGGGTGGCGATCTTTAGCATCCTCGGGCTACTGCTCATGGGGCTCTTTGGGCTGTGGAATGCGAGCATGGCAACCTTTACGCTACTGCTCTTTTCGGTGCTGATTTCGCTCCTCATGGGGATTCCACTGGGTATTCTGGCCGCGCGCTATCCCAGGATCGAGATGATCCTGCGCCCACTGCTCGATGCGATGCAGACGATGCCCGCCTTTGTCTATCTGATTCCCGTGGTACTCTTCTTTGGATTGGCGCGCACCCCCAGCGTTGTCGCCACGGTCATCTATGCCCTGCCGCCCGCCATTCGCCTGACGACCCTTGGCATCCGCCAGGTTGACGCCCATGTGTTGGAGGCGGCCACGGCCTTTGGATCGACGCCCTGGCAGAAGCTGATCAAAGTCCAATTACCGCTGGCCATGCCGTCGATTCTGCTGGGGGTCAACCAGACGATCATGATGGCGCTGGGCATCGTTGTGATTGCGGCGCTGATTGGCGCGGGTGGCCTGGGGCAAGCGGTGCTCGAAGGGTTGCAGCGGCTGCGGGTTGGCCAAGCATTGGAAGCAGGGCTCGCGATTGTGCTGCTGGCGATTATCTTTGACCGGATTAGCTACGGCTTTAGCCGCAAAAGTGGACGTGTTGCCACCGCGCAGGGTTCAGCGCCGGGTTCAGCGCAGGGTTCAGCGCCGGGTTCAGCAACGCGCCCCGCCCATCTTTTCGCCAACCTCCAACAGAATATTTCAGCGCTCCTCTATAATTTTTTCTACTGGGGAACAGTTTTGCTCATTGCGCTGGCCGTGATTGTCGTTGATTTTGATAACGGTGCACTGCGCGGCTTTCCCACAGCCTGGCACTTCTCGATTCAATTCCCGGTCGACAGTGCGGTCCGCTGGATGCGCGATAACCTATATCAACTGGGTGATCTACCAATTGGCACCGGTCCCCTGAGCGACTGGATCATCATTCAACTGCTCAACCCCTTGCGCGACTTGTTATTAAAGACCCTCCCGTGGCCACTAACCATCATCGGGATCGCGATCATTGCACACCATGCCGGCAGATGGCGGCTAGCAATCGGAACGGCATTGGGACTGTTGGCGCTGGGCTTCTTGGGAATGTGGCAACAGAGCATGGATACGCTGAGCCAGGTGTTGGTCGCCGTTGCCGTCTCTGTATTGATCGGGGTGCCCCTTGGCATTTGGGCAGCACGTAATGACAGGGTCGAGTGGCTGCTGCGCCCCCTGCTGGACTTTTTGCAGACAATCCCCGCCTTTGTCTATCTGGTGCCGGTGATCATGCTCTTCAACGTGGGCCGTGTTCCCGGCATCATTGCCTCGGTCCTCTACGCCATTCCCCCGGTGATCCGCCTGACCAACCTGGGCATTCGCCAGGTGCCGGCAGAGACAGTGGAAGCAGCCGCAATGTTTGGTTCAACTGATGGGCAAATGCTGCGCAAAGTCCAATTGCCCCTGGCGCGCAGCTCGATCATGCTGGGTGTTAACCAGACGGTGATGATGGTGCTGGCCATGGTAATCATCGCCGGCTTGGTTGGGGGCGGTGCACTCGGCTTTGAAGCGGTGACGGGCTTGGCACGCAATCAGTTGGGGCGGGGGATTGAGGCGGGGCTGGCAATTGTCATTCTGGCCATGATCCTCGATCGAATGACGCAAGGCTGGGCCCACACTCGCTAAATCGGGCAAAGCGTGATACACTCCTCGCTAATTTTGCTATCTCTAATCGTGTTTTCAAAATAAGTAAAGCGCAAGAAGTATTTAAAAAAGCGATCCACGAAGTTGCACGAAGACACACGAAGAATTTAATTTTTCTTCGTGTGTCTTCGTGCAACTTCGTGGATAAAATTCTAAAGCCTATGTGAGTTTTACTTAAGTCTGCTAGGGAGAATCATCCGTGGTCTCGTCCAATTTACTGGCACCGGCAACCCGACGCCGGATTACCAGCACGCTCTTTGCCGCGCACACCACCTTTGTCGCGGCACAAATCGCTTCGTTCACGTTGATGTCAATTATCGGTGCGCAGTTAGGTGGCAGCGATGCGTCGGCCGGTATCCCCTCGACAATCTCGATGGTCGGGCGTGCCCTCGCGGGCTACCCGATTGGCTGGCTCATGGATAAGTTGGGGCGGCGGTTCGGGTTGAGCCTAGGCTATTTCCTGGCGCTTATTGGGGGGATTATCAGCGTCCTGGCGATTGGGCAAGAATCGTTGATTGGCTTTTGTATTGGCGTCGGCCTCGCCGGCATGGCGCGCAGCACGAGCGAACAGTCACGCTATATCGCCGCCGAAGCGGAGTTGCCGGATCGGCGGGCCAAGGCGATTGGGTTGATCGTCACCGGCGGTACGATTGCCGCGGTGGTCGGTCCGCTCTTTGTGGGGCCGGCCGGGGCCTTGATGCAACGCTATGGGTTGCTCATCACCACTGGTCCTTATGCCGCATCGGTCCTACTTTCGGCAATTTGTCTTGCGTTGGTCTACTTCTTTTTGCGTCCCGATCCGCTGGCAGTCGGACGAGCGATTGAAGAAGAGTATGGCACTGCCGCCAGCAAAGCCCAACGCCATGAAAAAGGGCGCAATTTAATGCAGGCCCTGGCCGATCCACGGGTACGGCTGGCGATGGCGGCGCTGATGATTTCCCAGTTTGTGATGACGTATTTGATGGTTATCATGCCATTGTATATGTCCCATCACGACCACGGCACTGGTGCCATCTCCGCCATGATCTCCTCACACAGCTTGGGCATGTATGTCTTCTCCTGGCTCACCGGCTGGCTGATCGAGCGCACCGGGCGGGTCAGCGTGATTGTCCTCGGCGGGATCACGCTGGCAGCAGCGGCGATCTTTACTCCCGTCTGGATCGGCGCGATTCCGCTCAGCGCAATCATGTTTGTCGTGGGCTTGGGCTGGAACTTTGCCTTTATCGCCGGTTCATCACTCCTCTCCGACGCGCTCACCCAGAACGAGCGCGGACGCATTCAAGGGGCCAGCGAAACGTTGATCGCCGTGGCCGGCGGCACCGGCAGCCTCAGTTCCGGCATTGTCTTTGCCACGGGTGGCATCATGGGGTTGAGCACCGTTGGGCTGGCCTTTGCGTTGGCGCTGTTGGCGGCGGCAATGGTCTGGGGCCGGACGGGTTCGATGCCTGTGCAGGCGGCGAATTAGCGGCCTGGTCTATGGTGGAATGCTGCCATTCTCACCATAGACCAAGTGTAAGAAAATAAATTCCTAGGGAATAAGTCATTCCTGCCTACGCAGGAATCTAAGTTTTACAGCGGTAGCCCCTTGCCTATGCAGGGGTGACATGCCCTAAAGATTTATCGAAGTGTACTTAGGTACAATTTAAGGCTCTTTGGATCTCAGATGGTTGAGCCGCTTTGGCTTCGACAAGCTCAGCCTCCGCAACGAGTCGTTAACCCCTGAGATCCTATTGAACCTATTTTAATAGGCAACTCGGGGCCGAGTAACCATCCCGACGATGGCAGCCAGTATGGCTGAGCCTAACACAGACCAGACAATCGGAAAGGGTTCACCATCCACGTTGACAACGAACCACTCCGGCAGCCCGAACTGCCGAGCGATCCACATCCCCAAGAAGGCACCGACAAAGCCGACGACAATTGAAACCAGACAACCGCCCAGCGAATAGCCGGCCAGCGCCTGCCCCAACGCACCACAGATCGCCGCAATAACCAACAGTACAATAAACCCCATTAATGACATGATGTTCCTCCTTGAGCATCTTGTTGCGCTATACTGAAGTCAAGTTGAAAACCGTAGTCTGGCGAATAACTCGGATCGCGTGCGTCGCACTGACCAACCATTGTTTCCAATCCCTTAGATTCCGTGGTCAGTGCGACGCACGCTGGGCAAAACTCCGCTTCTCATCCTGATTTGAGTATAGTTGTTACATTCACACAGAAGAGAATAGCGCCTTCTTTCCGACGTTACCTGTATTTGGATACAAGAGCACCACACAGGAACAGATACAAAGATGATTCCTCTCAATGAATTTTCCTCTATGCGAAACCCGGCAAACAACGATTGCCCGACTCCTCAAGCAGCGACCATCGTCAGCAAGAAGTCGAGAAAGGTGCGTGCCGCTGGGGTATTTTCACTGTCACGCCGCTGGACAATCCCAACCGCACGCGGCGGCACCCACGGCAGCGCAAATGCACAGAGTTGCTTGGTGCGAAGCTCTTCTTGGATTGCCATCGACGGCACAATGGCAACCCCTAAGTTGATCGCGGCATAGCGCTTCAGCACTTCAATGCTGCCCAATTCCATTACCCTTGGCGTCACACCCACCTGTACAAAAAGTTGATCGAGAAAGGCACGGCTGGTGGTGCCCCGCTCCAAGAGCAACAATTGGTGCGCCATCAACGCTGCTACTGATACTTCTTTGGCTTCTCCCATCTGCTCTACCAGTGGGTGCTCTGGCGCGCAGATCGCCACATCCTGCCGATCACAGAGATAGCTGGTTTCCACCCCTTGCGCTTGTACCGGCATGGTGACAATGCCAAAATCAATCGCCCCTGCTTGCAACAGCGTCACGATCTCCTGCGAAGGTCGATTGGAGAGATAGATATCAATTTGAGGATAGCTGCGCCGATAGGCTTGAATTACCGCCGGCAGCAGATAGAGACAGATCGTATCGCTGGTACCGATGCGCAGTTGCCCACGCGTTAGCGTCAGGAGATCATCAATCTCAACCTGAAGTTGGTCGAGTTGCAGCAGGATCTGTTGTGCACGTGCCAACGCAATCTCACCCACAGCGGTCCACCTAATTTGGCGACCACGTCGCTCAAAGAGCAGCGCCCCCAAATCCCGCTCCAACAACTTAATCTGCTGGCTCAAGGCCGGCTGGCTGATCTGTAACCGTTCCGCTGCTTTAGTAAAAGTGCCTTCTTCGTGGATCATGGCCAATGCCCGCATCTGCGTGATTTCCATAAGCGCTGCTTATCCAATCTATAAGTAACATCCACTTGAATTATCGATCATACTGGGCTACTCTATGGGTGTTGGTCGGTTTTGTCAAACCGATGGCAGGCATGGTCTCATGCTGTAAGCATCTTCCTCTGCCACATTGGAGATACTTACAGCATGACAAGCCAGTCGCTGAGGCAACGGCTAGATCGTGACGAAAATGATAATCAAAGGAGCGGACAATGAGTGCAATTGCAGTGGTAGGTGCCAATTGGGGCGATGAAGGCAAGGGCAAGATGGTCGATGTGCTGGCCGCGCAAGCGGATCTGGTGGTACGCTATCAAGGGGGCAGCAATGCCGGCCATACAATTATCAATGACTATGGGAAGTTTGCACTGCATCTTTTGCCGTCGGGGGTCTTTTATCCCCATATTATCAACGTGATCGGGCCGGGAGTGGCGCTCAACTTGGCGACACTTGCCGGTGAACTGGCAATGCTGGCGCAGCGGGGGGTACCAACGCCACAGTTGGTCATCTCGAATCGGGCACAGCTGATCCTGCCCTATCATCAACTGCTCGACCAATATGAGGAAGAACGCTTGGGGGAGCGCAGCTTTGGCTCGACCAAGCAAGGCATCGCGCCCTTCTATGCCGACAAATACCTCAAAATCGGTCTACAAGCGGCTGATCTAGCGGATGAAGCGCAGGTGGCGAGTAGAATTGAACAGGCTCTTGCGGCGAAGAACGTTCTCTTTCGCCAACTCTACAATAAATCACCGCTCACGGTTGAGGGGATCCTCACGCAACTCTACCAAGAGGCACAACCGCTCCTACCTTTGCTTGGCGACACCACAATTTTGCTACACGAATCCCTCCGCGCGGACAAAACGATTCTGCTCGAAGGGCAACTCGGTGCGCTACGCGATCCCGACCACGGCATCTACCCCTATCCGACCTCCTCATCGCCGCTGGCCGGCTTTGCCACGGTGGGCGCGGGCATTCCACCGCACGCCATCACCAACGTGGTAGCCGTCACCAAAGCCTATTCGAGTTGTGTGGGGGCCGGCCCCTTTGTCACGGAACTTTTTGCAGAAGAGGCCGAGGAACTGCGACGACGCGGTGGTGACAGCGGTGAATATGGTGCCACCACCGGTCGCCCGCGGCGTGTCGGCTGGTTCGACGCCATCGCCACCCGCTATGGCTGTATGGTCCAAGGAGCGACCGCGGTTGCGCTCACCAACCTGGATGTGTTGGGGTATCTAGCGGAGATTCCGATCTGCACCGGGTATCTGATCAATGGCAAGGAGACAACGCTCTTCCCAACCACCGGACCGCTGAGCCGCGCACAGTCCTGTTTGACGATGTTGCCGGGCTGGCAGTGCGATATAAGCGCGGTGCGCCACTTTGCTGATCTGCCCCAAGCCGCCCAGCGCTATGTGGAGACGATCGAAGGATTAATTGGGGTGCCCATCCGTTATATTTCGGTTGGGCCGCAGCGTAGGGCGTTGGTTGAACGGGGTTAAATACTACAGCGTGCATTTCAAGCTTCAACAGCGCAGAACGCGCCGCGACAAATCCGTTACTTTCCAAATCCGCTGTAGTATCTCTATGGAGCCACCTACCGCAGCTTGGCGACCGCCTGTACCAGCGCATCATCGCCGCCAACGTTGCCAGGGAAGACGACATAGACGAGGCCAGGATAGAGACACTCCATGTCTAATTCCCACAATGGAATCCCTGGCAGAATTTGGCCGCGGACATGCGCGCGTTTGACGCCCAGCGCCTTCGTAGCCAAATCGCTGGAGGTGATCCCCCCCTTGGCGATGAGATAGCGTGGGCGAACACCGAGCCCCTGTACAATGGTAACCAGTGCGGCAGAGATCTGTTGGCCAATGGCCAGACTTTGCTCAGCGTTCGCGCCCGTCACCAGGCGGCGGCTGGTGTAGAGCACAACCTCTTCGCCAGCCATCAGCGCCGCTGTGGTGGCGTCGACGGCTTCGGCAATCGCCTCTCGTGTGCGTCCGGCATCGAGCAGTGCATCGACATCCAGGGCAACGGCGGTCAGCGTCCCCTCGGCCAACAACGCGTTGAGTTGGGTCGTCGACTTCGGCACATAGGAGCCGACCACCACGAGGCCACCTCGTTCGCCGGATAGAGCCAAGTCGGCAGCGCTGAGCGGAGCCTTGGGCGCGAGACCGGCACGCACCTGCACAAAGGTCGCGGCCGTGCGATAGAGAAAGTGTTTGCCTTCGCCTTCTGCCTGTAGAAGACCGGCGACAAAGACTTCCATATCGCGCGTGCCAGCACAGTTGATCACACAGACCGCACCAGCCGGCAGGGATAACAATTTGGCCGCCACGGCCTCAGGCCCCCCGCGCCGGATCTCCTCCAGCGCCACCGAAGCCACATCCGCTGCGGCAACCGTGCCGCCGGTCTTCTCTTCGACCCACGCCCGCAGATCCGAGTTGCGATAGCCAAACGCGGCATCCTTGGCAAAGGGCGTATCGGCGGCGGGAATCAGCTGATCACCCTCAGCCACCCAATGAATGTCGTTGATGGTGTAGCGCCCCCCTTCGAGGAAGAAGGGAATGATCAATGTCGCATCGACCTGTTGGCCCAGTGCCGCCGCCAACGCATCTGTCTCGCCGGGGAAGTGACCACGCAGCGTAGAGTCACTACGACTGACCACGGCAAAGTCGGTGTCAGTCGCCTGGGCCGCGGCGAGTAAATTGTGGGCAATCTCGGTATTGAGCGCTTGAGCCGCGGGCAAGGGTAATGCGCGTGAATTGGTCAAAATATAGAAGGTCGGCGTTCCCCGTTGAAACTCGGCATGGAGCGCGTCGATCGTCCATTCGGTGAGGACGGGCAGATCGTAGACCGTCTGCGTGCCGGTGGGGTCATCATCGAGTACTACGAGAACACGCGCGTTAATCGCGCTCTGCCGGCGAATGGCGGGCAGCAGGTCAACCGGCCAGGGCTCAGGGAGTTGCTGGAGCAGCGTGGCTTTATCAATAGGCACTGGGTTCATGGCACTTCTCGCTATTATCTGGAAATGGAACGTGTTGTGTGTACCGAAACTGGATCTTGTTATACTCAAATCAGAATGAAAGCCCTAGTTTCGGCCAGCGTGCGTCGCACTGACGGAAGCATCTAGCGGACTGGAAGCAGTTGGCGGTCAGTGCGACGCACGCGATCCCGTTGGTCCGCAAAACTCCGGTTCT
>DAOUCA010000068.1:0-25891 GCA_034432375.1 Caldilineaceae bacterium | reverse complement strand
TGAAACCCCTAGTTTCGGCCAGCGTGCGTCGCACTGACGGAAGCATCTAGCGGACTGGAAGCAGTTGGCGGTCAGTGCGACGCACGCGATCCCGTTGGTCCGCAAAACTCCGGTTCTCATTCTGAACGCAGTATAGCTCATCACGGCAGATATCTTCAGTCCAGTGTTGGCTGGTATACTGCTATTGAACCTAACGTAGCTTGGTTCTTTGCCACCCTTGCCGCTGAAGCATTGGAGGTTTGTACTGTTATTGAGATGAAGATTTCAGAAGAAGCGTTAGCAGCGCTTCTCACCAGTGGAGGGGCTCGCCAGGAAGTAATTGGCAATGTGCCCTTTGAAGGGGAGCAAATCTGGTTTGCGCCGGAAACATTCGATCTGCTGAATCAAGAAGCGCACTTTGCACCCTATAGCGAGGGGGGATCATGAAACAAACGTACACGCAAAACGATTTAACCGTTCGTCAAACAAATCGCCAGGTAAAAGAGGGTCAAAGTGTGGCCCATACACACTCGGTGGAATTCGTCCGCGCATTGGACCGACAGGAACAGGAGCGGTTCACGCGCTTGCTAGTTAGTTTTTACGATGTTGTACACTTCTCGCGCCAATACGGCAACGGGCTATATGCTGAACCCCAAATTGCCTTTCATACACCGCTCGCGGCCCAATACACGCTCTATCAACAAGGATCCAGCGGCCCATGGAAGGATCTGCTCTTTGCCATGCTTGGTGCTTTTAGTAACGAAGTCGTAGGGATTGCCGCGCATGATGGAAATCCCGTCTTTGCACCAGTGGTCGCAATCAGGCAATGATTAACGAATTGATACGCCCGCCTAATTCTACTTTGGCACTTTAGAAAACTGCTGCTGAATTGTCACTCTGAGGGGCGGCTTTTGGCCCCGAAGAGTCTATTTCCCAGCACAACAGCAGATTCTTCGCTCGATAAAGCCCCGCTCAGAATGACAGAATACGCTGATAGCTTTAAAGTACCAAAGTAGAACTAAGCAGATGGTGTAGATTCATCGGGTGATGGTAGCTGTGAAGTAAACTCGGCCAGCGATTGGCTACTCAATACGGCATCCACCAGTGGTTCGAGTTGCGCCAAGCTCAGCTTCTTTAACTGTGCTTGTATAGATGCTGCCACTTCACCAAAACGGTGGGTTAGAAGATGCAGCAGCAAACGAATCGCCTCTTCTTTACGTCCTTCTTCACGTCCTTCTTCACGTCCTTCTTCACGCCCTTCTTCACGTCCTTCTTCACGGCCTCTTTGCATGGCAAAGCGTTCAACACTGGTTACATATTGCATTTGTCGTTCTGCCTCCAATTGTTCTACTTGCCGGATCCATTGCTCTTCCAGCTCTGCCGGCAACCGCATGATCCAATCAATAAAGCGGAACAGGTTGAGAATATCCTGTCGCGCATAACCACGGTCATAGAGATGGCGGATCAGGTAATATTTCCAGAATTGTCGATGCTCCGGGTCATGCTGCGTCTCTCTAGTTTTTAAATGGGCCATCACCACGACAGCAAAGGGATTGTCGCTCTGCTCTAGTTCCGCCCATCGTTCGCGAAAATCGGTGAGCTTCACCGTTGGAAAGACAAAATTGACTTCACAGCCCCACAATTCATAGCTGAACCGGTTTGGCCGCCAATGTTCATTGTCGTCAGTCAGGACCGCAAAACTGGCGACGAGCAGATTGTCGCGATCGAAGAGACGATGGTTATACGTATAGACACGCCGCTCAAAGGCTGCTTCCGGTTGGCCCTGCACTTCAACATGGACCAAAACCCACCCCGGCTCGCCATTTTTCTTCCAGACCTTCGCCAATTTATCGGCGTAGCGGCGGCCGGTTTCCGCTTCTAAGGCAACCTGTTGTAACTCTTTGTCAAGAAATTCAACTGGCCGGTCCCAATCAATATCGGCATGGACATCAATAAAGAAGAGCGCCATGAAGTCGTCAAAATAATCATCTAGTGCGTTCTTCCAAGGACTGTCGTAATCATCATGGGGTGGGAGTATGCTCATGAGACCCTTTGTGACAGGTGAAATAGCGTTAGTTTATTAGCCATAAGTATAACACACTCTATGCAGTTATTGAAGAGTGCAAGACAATTTTGGCTGCGCAAAGACGCATCTCTTCGACTTCCCCTACCGCGCCACGACCGGCAGAAAGAGTGTCTCACGCAACCCCGTCGGCGGCGGTACCTCATCGCTACCCCACCCCGCGTGGACCGCGCGCACCAATTCACCATCCGCGCTGTCGCCGTCGAGCGACCAGAGCATGACGCCGCCCAAGCCTTGCGCTTCGACATAGGCCATTTTCTGCGCAATCGTCTGCGGGTCGTCATAGCTCCAGAAGGTGCTGCCGTTGAACTTCCAGACGGTGCCGGCCGCTTCGTCGCGGTAGATGGGATAGGAGAGCGTTTTGAGCACCTTGTAATCCGCGATGCCCGCTTCGTAGGGGCCGGGGGCCGCGCCGGTCGCCGGTTGCCAACGGCCATGATCCGCGGGTGATACACCACTCCATCCTCGACCGTAAAAGGGAATTCCCAAGATAATCTTATTAGCGGGGATACCGGCCGCCAGATAATCTTGGACAGCACGATCAACAGCGTAGGTATTCGCGGGGTAGCTGTAGGGCGCATCCGGCGATGGATAGAGTGACGCATTGAAGCCAGTGAGCGTTTCCCAACTGCCATGAAAATCGTAGGCCATCAGGTTGATATAGTCGAGCAGCGGGTGGATCTGGTCAAGTTCGAGCAGGCTGTAGGTGTCGACGCCGGCAGCGGTAGCCACGGTTAGGCGCAGGGTGGGATCAATGGCGTCGAGTTGCTTGCGAAATTCTTGCAGCAGCAACGTGAAGTTGTGCGTATCTTCAGGGCCATAGGGGTTGTCGTTGCCCGGTACGCCCGGATATTCCCAATCGATATCAATGCCATCGAAGAGCTCTGCGGCCACCCCCACACCACCGGCATTATCTACCACCGGCAAGTTTCCCTTGATATAGAGGTCGATACAGGAAGCGGCGAGCTTCTGACGGGCCGTCGCACTCTTAGCCGCGTCATGAAAGCCAGCCGACCATGTCCAGCCGCCAAGGGAGATCATGAGCTTAAGATGGGGGTAGCGCTGCTTGAGTTTGCGCAGTTGGTTGAAGTTGCCGCGCAACGGTTGATCCCCCAAATCGGCCTGGCCGTCAACACTGTCGGCAGTGGTGTAAGCGCGCTGGTAATCGGCATAGGCATCCATCTCGCCCGCTTGCGTCGTCATGACACATTCGCCATCGACCACATTGCCAAAGGCGTAGTTGATCGCGGTAATTTTGTCTGCCGTACCGCTGGCAAGAATATTTTTGACGTGGTAGTTGCGCTCGTAGATGCCCCACTGCGTAAAGTAGGCTACGACCTCATGATCACCGCCACCGGCCGCGGTTGTAGCACTGGGCGTTGGGGTGGCAGTAACAGTAGCGGCTGAGGTCGGCATGACGGTTATAGTACCGCCCGGCGGCGTTCCCATTGTCGTGGGCGTGAGTGAAGGCGTGGGCGTGAGTGAAGGCGTGGGCATCTCCACTGCGCCGCTATCACAGATCTGGCCATTCAGCAGAAAGGTGGTAGGCAGCGCGCTGCTCCCTTGCCCTGTCGCCTCGAAGCCAATTGACGCCATCCCCCCATTGGCCGCCAACAGCCCATTCCAGCTTGCGTCGCTTACGGTGACGCCAGAGCCGCTCTGCTGATAGGTGCCGTTCCAGAGGCTGCTGATCGCCTGGTTGCCGGGAAAACTCCAGGTGAGCGTCCAGCCGTCGATCGGCTGGCTACCTCGGTTGGTGATCAGCACGTTGACATTGAAACCGCCATCCCAAGCGCTGGTTACTTGATAGTCAATGTGGCAGGTCGCCGTAGTGAGGGTCGGGGTGGATGGAGCCGTTGGCGTGGCATTTGCCGTTGTCGGTGCAGGGGTGGCATTGACATTGGGATCGACAAAGTCGACATCCATACAGGTATAAAAGGCCTCGGCACTATCCGAACGCTGCCAGATGTTGTAGATCAGATGCTTGCCCCGTTTGTTGGCGGGCAGGGTGCAGTTCATACGGTAACGACCGGCTTGCAGTTCCACGGCGGTGATGTGACAGAAGGGGGATGGCTCCAGATCATCCCAAGCCAATGGCTGGGTCGGGTCATAGCCATCTTTCGTGACATAGAAGTCAAAATAGGCGGTGGCATGGGGCGCGGTGGCCAGAAATTTAAAGGTGTAGTTGCCATCGACATTGGCTGCAATCGATTGGGTCGGCCAATCCGCGCGGGCAAGGTTGAGCCCTTGATGACTTGCTTTCCCACCACCACAGAGTTCACCATCGGGCACAAACGCTTGATGGTCACCACCGGCGAGTTGGTTAATACCGGTCCAGTCGTAGAATTGCTGCGTCCCACCGACGGCAACCGCGGCTTGGCAAGCCGCCGATTGCGGATGCTCCGGCCCTTCTTGGAAGCAGCCATAGACGCGGCTGACGGGATCTTCCATTGAACCGTGGGCATGTACCCGATCGACAAACCCATGCCAGCTGCCCACCGCCAGCAACACCAGTAGCCCCACCAACCCGCGACCCCATATACCCATGTTACAGCTCCCTCAGAACAGCACAAGTTGAATTCAGATGACGATACACTTTGTCCCCGTCTCGTCTCATAGAGCAACAGGCTACGTGCGCTACTGCATTGTCGGTGAAGGGTGGGAATCGTGCAGTGATGTAAGGCAAGACGATAGTGTATCGGCAGCATATCACAACGCGGCACAATGTTCCTCACAGTTTTGATAACAGATTACCTACGAACTGCCACCAGCTTGCCCACGATCAAAATATATCCGCTCCCTCAGTTATCCGTTTCTGCCATTGATACAAACGCTTCACAAACGCAAAGTCGGCAGACTAAAGAAGGTAAACAAATGCTGTTTATAATTACGTAAGATTGACGTAATGAAGTGGCGTATCTTCTACGCTACAATCAATTGTTCTATTTTTTTATTGTGATACCTACCCGCAAGCGAAAGCCAATGACGGATAAAAACTGAGTTTTACACCAGCAAAGGAGTATCATGCAACGCGAAAGTCTTGTCCACGATCTCATGGTCAATGTCACTATTCTAACCGCCGTGACAGGGATTGTTACCCTCATTGCGAATAATCTCGCTACCATTCCAGCACCCATCTACATCGGCGTCTTTGCCACGTTGGCAGTCGTCCTCCTTGGTGCCGGCATCATCAACCAACGCCGTGGCAATGCCAGTGCCGTGCAAATTCTCAGTATCTATACCGGGATCGTCATGGGGCTGGTCATCTTTGCCGGCGGCCATCTTTACGGCCTTGTCACCTTTATTCCCGATCTCCTCCTGATCTGGATGGCGGCGCTGATCCTACTCGCCTTTCTCTTTACGAGCACCTGGCAGATGGGCTTTGTCGCAGTGCTCAATCTGCTGTGGCTGGCGATGGCCTTTCTCTATGGCACAGCCTACTGGCCGGGGCTCATTATCATCGGCTGCCTCTACTGGTTTGCCTGGCAGCAGCGCACTTCCACCACGCTCTTTCTGCTGGCCGTGCTCAATTCGATGGTCATCATCAATTTCTACGGCTACGACCTGATCCACCCTGGCCATTACCCGCTCACCTATGCCACCGTCCATCTGCTGGTTACCTTTGCTTTTTTTGGCATGCTCAGCGGGCTAGCCGGGATCACCTGGCGCACCATCCCGCCCTGGTCGCCGTGGATCCGCTACAGCAAAGCCCTCATCTGGCTATCCACCGTTATGGGGATCGGCCTGTTGCTCTATCTGATCACGCCGGGCAGTTGGATGGTCATCAATCAGAATTACGATGGTGGCCTCTTTGCGATTGTCCTCGGCATGATGCTCTATATGATCGCCGCCGTCTTGGTCTTTAATCGGCCCACGATGCCAGGCACGCGCAGCCGCTTTTTACTCTGGACGGTGGGCTTTATGCTCCTGGTTAGCGGGCTCAACAAGATGGTAATGCCCTTTGCCTTTCAACAATATATGACGCTAATCCTCAGCCTGTTGGCGATGGGGATTGGCCTGGGCGTGCTCTGGAGTGCGGTGCAACTGCGCTCAGTGCCCCGGCTGCTGTTGGGTCTGCCCACATTGGTCATCGCCACCACATTGTTGTTGATGGCGTGGGTGCATGACTATGTAACCGCGGCCTCGATCTTCTTGACCCTGGCGCTAATCATGTTGGTCCTGACGCTACGTGTCCGTCACAAAGCCCGCGCCGTTGCCCCCACCACAACGGTGCCAATTGCCGGACGGCGCGTGACGGAGGTACCGGCATGAGGAGACAGGAGATAGGAGACACGAGATACGAGATACGAGAGGTAAGCGATGAATAGGCGACAGTTTTTGCAAAGTGTGGTGGGCGTGGGGGCCGCGGCGACCTTTGGGGAGTACTTTTTCTCGAATCGGCGCGTACAGGGAGCAACTCTATTTGAAGCAGCAGCCGAAGAGGCGCAGCGGCCATCCAGCCAATCTACCGTCAATACCGACGCCGTGGTGCGCGGTAAGGTTGACTATGACTACATTGTGATTGGCTCCGGCGCGGGCGGTGGCACGGTGGCGGCTAACCTCGCCCGTGCCGGCTACGAGGTGCTGGTGCTGGAGGCGGGTGGCATGGAGGTCAACGATGAGATCTACCATGTACCGGCTTTTCATCTCTTTGCCTCGGAAGATCCGCGGATGAATTGGAACTTCTTTGTGCAACATTACAGTGACCCCGCCAAACATGGGCGGCGCTACGTCCACAACAGTGCACCGCAGCAGACCGATGGCATGCTCTATCCACGGGCCAGTACCGTTGGTGGTTGTACGGCGCACCATGTGATGCTGGCGCTGCGCCCAGAAAATCGCGATTGGGATGATCTGGCCAAACTGAGTGGTGATCCCAGTTGGGGCAGCTTTAATATGCGCCAATATTACGACCGGGTGCGCCGTTGGCTGCCGATTGAATCAACGCCCCCTTCGCTGCTACTCAAAGATCAGGTGATCGCGCGCCTCGTCACAGCTGCGGCAGTGGAGACGAATGCCTTGGGTCGCGGCTTGAGTCTGATCCCCAACCTCAACCGTTTTTCGATCGATGGCATCAATCTGCTCGACCCCAACGACGAGAGCCATATTGACAATCTGCGCGAGGGGCTCTATACGATTCCACAGTCGACCGCCAATGGCGAACGGCGTGGCACGCGCGAACGAATCTTGACGACAATGGCCGCGACACCGGAACAGCTCTTTTTGCAGACGCACGCCCTCGTCGAACGCATCTTGTTTGAGCGCAGCGAAGATGGCCAACTGCTGGCGACCGGCGTTGAGTTTCTCCATCGCGAGCACATCTACGCCGCCGATCCGCTCTACCAAACGATTACCAAACAAGAACGCAGCCGAGTACGCATGGGGGCGCGCGCCCGCAAAGAAGTGATCGTTGCCGGCAGCGCCTTTAACAGTCCCCAACTGCTTATGCTCTCTGGCATAGGCCCCAAGGCGCATCTGCAGGAACACAAGATTCCCCTCCTGCTCGACCTGCCCGGCGTCGGTCAAAATTTACAGGATCGCTATGAAGTCTCCGTGGTGACCGAGTTTGATGAAGACTTTACGATTGCCAAGGATTGCACCTTTGGCGCGGCGGGCGATCCTTGTCTGAAAGAGTATTATAGCGGTGCACTCAATCGCACCTACGCCTCCAACGGGCTGATTGTCGGCATCAAGAAGCGCTACAGCAAAGGGCGTGAGCATCCCGAACTCTTTGTCTTTGGCAGCCCCGGGCGCTTTGAAGGGTACGTCCCTGGTTTTGCGAACCATGGCGTGGAGAAGAAAAATTTCTTCACCTGGGCGATCCTCAAGGGCTACAGCCAAAATGACACAGGTACCATCCGTTTACGTTCGTCCGATCCAACTGACGTACCAGAAATAAACTTCCGCTACTTTGATGACGGGCGCGCCGGGGAGTATGATCTCGACGCCGTCAAAGAAGGGCTGGAGTTGGCCCGTTCGATCAACAGCCGTGCGCGCACCCTTGGCTGGCTCGACCAGAACAAAGATCACGAAACCTTCCCCGGCCCGCAGCTCGAAAGCGATGGACAGCTCAAAGAATTCATCAAGAAGGAAGCATGGGGCCACCACGCCTCATGCAGCAATAAAATGGGCACACCGGATGATCCAATGGCGGTGGTCGATGCCCACTGCAAGGTCTACGGCACGCGTAATCTGCGCATTGTCGATGCCTCAGTCTTCCCCAAGATTCCCGGTCTCTTTATCGTGTTACCACTCTACATTCTGGCGGAAAAGGCGAGCGAAGAGATTTTGCGGGCGGCGCGGGCGTAGACAAGATGACAAGATGACAAGATGACAAGATGACAAGATGACAAGATGACAAGATGATACTGTTGCGCTGTCTTACGAAACACCTTATGCTCCGCTGTGGGCTGTCATTCCTGCGTAGGCAGGAATCCATTTATTCGCTGTGGACTCCTGCCTACGCAGGAGTGACATAATCACTTTGTTAAGATAGTGCAACAGTATCACAGGATGACAAGGCGACAAGGGGATGGATAGTCCCTGTTTACTGATTTACCTATCTACTTATCTACCTGCTTTCCTATCCATCACTTTCCAAGGAGCAAATCAATGGCATTTCAATATCCACGCCTCGCCAACCGCGATCTGTTGGGTGAAACGGGTAAGGCGTTTTTTCAATGTGTAATTGTCGGTTCGGGCTTTGGCGGCGCGGTGATGGCGGCGCGGCTAAGTGGTCACTTTGCGCCGGGCGCGTTGGCGGTACTCGAGCGAGGTAAAGAGTATCAGCCCGGGGATTTCCCCACAAAATTCAGCGAGGCCGTGGCAGAGATGCGGTCGCCGTTGCAGCCGCTCGGCATGTACGATTTTACACTCGGTGAGGACATGGACTCGCTCGTTGGTAACGCATTGGGGGGCACCTCCAATCTCTATGCAAATGTGATCCTGGAGCCCTATCCGGAGGTCTTTAACACCTGTATGGATCTCAACAATCCCAGCCAAAGCCGCTGCTGGCCACAGGTGATCGGTTATGAGACCCTCAAACCCTACTTCAATCGCGTACGCCGGGTGATGGGGGTCGAGAAATATATTGATCGCGATGATCTAGCTCAGGGCATTACAGAGCGCGATCCACACGTCGAAGGTTCACGCTTTTACGGGGCCGAAGCAGGCACCGATCCGACAACCGGCGAACCCTTGCGCGACTATCGCGGTCGCACCGTCGCGGAACGGCCCTCCCTGCCCAAGGCACGTTACCTGGCCGATGCCCTCGACCATATCCAGCAGGTCTACGACAAGCAACCCCACCAGACCGGCCCCGACGACCCAACAGGTGAATTCGTCAAAAAGGGGTGGACACAACTGCGCAACGATCTCTTTCAAGATCACTTTGCCACCCGTGGCGACTTTAGCAAGGCACCCATTGCCGTCAATCTCACGCTCGTTGAGGATGGTGCATTGAATGAGGCGGGGGTGCCACAGTGGAAATGTCGCCTCTGTGGCGATTGTGTCACCGGCTGCAATATTGGGGCCAAAAACACGATGATCATGAACTATCTGCCGCTGGCCAAGCGCCAAGGCGCGGCGATCTATACGCAGGTTGAGGTCATCGCCATTGATCCCGCCGACCGCCCCGATTATCGCTATCGGCTGCTGGTGTTGCACCGCGAGGATATCCAAGGCAAGCTCAACGAGCGCGAGGTCGTTGTCTACACGAACATGCTAATCCTGAGCGCCGGCACCTTTGGCACGGTGCGTTTACTGCTGCAGGCAGAGATGCGCGGCAATTTGCACTTCTCCAAGCAGTTGGGCAAACGCTTTTCGGGTAACGCCGACGCGATTGCGGTGAGTTACAACGGCAAGCAGCGGCTCGATTCGATTGGCTATGGCCTGGCTGAGACGGATTGGGATGTGGGGCCGACCATTACAGCAATGGCAGACTTTCGCCGAGTGCCGGGCCGTCGCCACCTGATCGAAGATGCTGCCTTTCCCTCGGCGCTCGTCGACTCATCGGCACGGCTCTTTGGCACACCCAATTTGTGGAAGGGCAGCCAACGGATTTGGCGTGACCTCTCGAAAAAGACCATTATCGAAAAGGTTGAAGGAGCGTTGAACTACTCTCAAGTTTGGCTGGCGATGGGCCATGATTCGGCGGGCGGGGAACTGACGCTCGACCGCGCCGGCAATTTGCAGTTGCGTTGGATGGGTGCCGGTGCCCAACAGGTCTACGACGCCACCCGCCGCACCTTTCAGAAGTTGGCCCAATTCAGCGGTGCCACCAATATCCTCAATCCGCGCGCGCAGGCAACCTGGTTCAACCGCAACAAAGCGCGCCCGATCACCGTTCATCCGTTGGGTGGTTGCTGCATGGCCGATGATATTGACCACGGTGCGGTTGACCACGCCGGTCGCGTTTACCATCCCGATGGCGGTGTCTACCCGGGGCTATATGTCAGCGATGGCTCGGTCTGTGACACCTCGGTGGGGGCCAATCCGTCGTTGACCATCGCCGCGTTGGCCGAACGCTCCGCCGAGCAGATCATACGGTATGATCTACCCGAAGTGACAAATGCACCCGCTCAATCTTCGCTACACGAAGACTATGCTGTGCAACCACTGCCCAAAGTGCGCAGCGCAAAAGAAGTAGCCACTGATGGCGGACACATTGCGCGCGCCAGGCCGCAAAGCGCACGCCACCTTTCACCGCTGGCCACGCTCTTCCTGATTCTCATGCTGCTCCTGGTGCTGATGCGCGCCTTCTTTAATGAACCCGTAGCTTCCGTATTGGCTAGCGCTTCGGCCCCTGCGCTCTCCCAACCGGCAACGGCAAGTGCCGTTGTCCCAGGGCTAGCGCTACACACGCTCGATGTACGCACCATCAAGCCAAATGCACCGGGTACCATGCGCGTGGGTGTGCTCGCACCAACCGCCGCACCCCAAGCTGATATTCTCTTTATCCACGGCCACGCCGACCGGCTCGACAATCACGGAATGCTCTATGCGACCTGGCGCGACGCGGGCTTTCGCGTCATCGCCTTTGATCTACCGTCACACGGCGAGTCAAACATCCTGCCGATCGACCTTTACACTCTGGAAGATTTCGCTGGGCTGCTGCATCTCGTCGATGGCGCCACCGTTGAAGATCCGAATCGACCACTGATCCTCGCCGCCTGGTCTTTTGGCGGTCTGCTGGCGACACGCATTGCCGAGGAGCCGACGCTGCTTGACGGGTTGAGCCGCAGGCCAGTCGCGCTGCTGCTCTTGGCCCCGGCAGTCTCCCCCTATCCCTTTGCTGGCGGCGATGGCATCGCGCGGTTGGCAACCCTCAGCAACAACCCCGCACCGTTGGTCGCCGGGCCACCAAGCCCCGCCGCACCAGCACAAAATCCGATCTTTGCGGGGCGGCTGCTCTGGGAAGCGTGGCGTGCCCACAACGCCACCTTACCACGCAAGTTGCCGGTGCTTGTCATGGCAGCCGGCTCGGCGGAAGATTGGTATGTCAACGCCGACGGGGTGATCGCCTGGGCCAAAGAACAGCAGGCGCGCGGGGTGTCGCTGCAACTGCTCCAATGTCCACAGGCCAAACATTTCCTGGAAGATGAGCCGTACCCAATTGGGCCGGCGGTGCGTCAAGTGGCAACCAGCTTTCTCCAACAGGCATTGCTCGATGGCACCGTCGAGCACAGCGAACTCGATCTCAATTTTCCCGAAGGGGAGACTTGTTGGTTGGTCGACTAGGATGGGTGATTGAGGTGGAGTAAGAAAACAGTCGGGTAGTCGTAGGCTCAGGACGAAGCGCAGCCTACGTTCTTCTACCCGTTGATTTCTTCATCGGCTAATGTGACGGGACGGCCGTCACACATCCACTCAAACTTACACTTTGCACGAATTCACTCCTATGGTAAAGTAAGGATATCTTCATGAATAGTCCCACAATCCATTTTACGGAAACCATGCGTGGCCAGGGGGTCCTGACCAAGCGCACGATGCACAAAGAGGCAACGCAACCGGCTGGGGTCAGTCCGGCGGAGGATAGCGACTTTGTCCGGCAACAGACTGAAGAGGGGCTTCAGCAGGGACAAGGCTTTACAATGGCCTGGCGTGATCTCGCGGTGGCGGTGGCCACCAACGGCAAGAGTCGCAACGGTGGGCTCTCCGGCACGATTGAGGGGGGGCAGATCCAGGTCGATGGGTTGGATACCCAGCCATTGCAGCTAACGCAAGGCACATTTGAACTCTTGCCGGAAGTCGGGCCGGGTCAGCGCCGGATGCGTTATCAGTTGCGCTGTTGCACAGGCGATGGCCAACGGCGCTATCTCCTTTATGGTTTTAAGCAGGTGGAATTGCAGGAAGGGGCATGGCGGTTTTGGGCACTTTGGCAGGACACGACCACCCTCTATGTGACAATTTATGAAGACAACGCAAGCGACCAAGTAGACGCGCCAGTGACAGCCGAAATAGCAGGTCTAGCAGATGGGGCGAGGCTCGTTGCAACCGGCATTATCCGCATCCACCCGCTCGATTTTGCCCATCAGCTCTTGACTTTTCGCTCGACCGGTGTCCACGGCTGGTGGGCACAGATCGGCAATTTCTGGCGCTTTATCCGCTTTTTTAGTGGCTCTCTTTTAACGATCTATTTTGGCAGTCGCAGAAAAATATCAGCGCGACATGCTGCGAAAGCATAAATATATTATGGTTAGCCTTGCCCAACGATTAGATGTTGCTCCCAATTTACTGCTGATCACGGTGGAGCTCATGCTATTACTGACGCTCACGACCATTGGCTATGCCCTCCTACAGGGCAGATTGCTGCCGATCCGTTCGCTGGAGAACTTGCCGAAGATCGGTTCGCGCATCAGCTTTCTCTGGGTAATGACGCTCTTCTTTCTGCTGGCGCTTGTGGTTAGCCCCAAGATCATGGTGCTCTATATCTGGTTTATCGCCTTCTTGGCACTCAAAGAGTTCTTTTCGATGACGCCTTCGCGCCGGGCCGATCGGCGGGTGCTCTTTGTCGCCTATCTCTCGCTACCGATCCAATTTATCCTGATCTTGCTCGGCTGGCGCCAGGCCTTTACCGCCTTTGTGCCCATTTGGGTCTTTCTCGTGTTGCCGATGGTCATGGTGATCATTGGCGAGACGAAGGGCTTTTTGCGGGCATGGAGCACGATTGGTTGGGGCATTATTACCACAGTTTATAGCTTGGGCTTCCTGGCTTATCTGCTGATGTTGCCAGTAGAGAGCTATCGACCGGTTGGCGGTAATGGGCTCTTTCTCTTTCTGCTGGCCATGGCGCAACTCGATCATACCACGCAATATCTCTTTGGCCGGCTCTTCCCCAGCCCGCGGTTAAGTCTCAAAGTGAGCCAAACGCGCAACTGGGCAAGTCTCCTTGGTAGTATCTTGGTCTCCATCCCAGTGGCCTGGTATCTGGCCCCCCTCTTGACCCCCTTCGGCGGGACGCGTGGTGTGGCGATGGGCATTCTCATTGCCATCGGTGCCTTTATCGGCTATATCATCGTCTCGGCGATCAAACATGATTTACAGGTCCGCGACCGCGGTAGCATGACCCCCGGCCAAGGAGGCGTGCTCAACCGGATTGACACCTTTGTCTACACAGCACCGCTTTTTTACTATTTGACAATCCAATATTACGCGTACATCGAGCGGATTGGAATCTTTGCACAATTGTGGTCACGTTGATGGAGACGCGGTAAATTCGCAACGTTTCATCCTACCCCCTCCCTACCTCCTCCGCGAGCAAGGGAGGAGCGAATACTCCCCTCCTTGATATCGGGGAGGGGCCGGGGTGGGGGTGGGGTGAATAATCAGCAAAATTAAGCTTATGAAACTCTACCAAACGCTCTTCTTTTTACTCGTCGTCCGCCCGATTGTCGCCCTGGTGTTGGGACTAAATATTCGCAACAGTGAGCGCTTGCCGATGACCGGGCCGGCGATTATTGCAGCCAATCACAACAGCCACCTCGATACGTTAACCTTGATGTCACTCTGGCCGTTGAACAGGGTGCACGGGGTGCGTCCGATTGCCGCGGCAGATTACTTTCTCAAGAACGCCAAACTGGCTTGGTTCAGCCTCAATATTATGCATATTATCCCCATCGACCGCGAGCGCAAAGATCGCACCGTCGATCCGTTGGCGGCACCGACAGCAGCGCTGCAACAGGGGGAGATCATTGTGCTCTTTCCCGAAGGCTCGCGCGGGGAGCCTGAAAAGCTCAGCGAGTTTAAGACGGGGGTCGCTCGGCTGCTGGAACGTTCGCCAGCGGTGCCAATTATCCCGATCTTTATGCATGGGCTAGGCAAAGCGCTGCCGCGCGGTGATTTTTTGCTCGTGCCCTTCTTTGCCGACGTGGTGATCGGCGAGCCAATTTACTGGCGCGGCTCGGTTCGTGATACGATGCAAGCCTATGAGGAAGCGATGCGCGCATTGGCGGCGCAGGTTGATCGGCCAGTGTGGGAATGAAGGGAATGGAGATTGGTGAGTGAGTGAGATTCGTGGGAAGGTCGCGTGGGTGACGGGGGCATCGTCAGGGATTGGCGAGGCGTTGGCGAAGGCGTTGAGTGCGGCGGGGGCGCGGTTGATCCTGTCGGCACGGCGCGAAGCCGAATTGGAGCGGGTACAGGCAGCCTGTACTGAGCCCGGCAGCCATTTGGTGTTGCCCTTTGATCTGCTAAACTTTGATGCCGCGGCCATTGCGCAGGCGGCCTTTAGCCAGGTTGGTGATATTGATCTACTCATCCACTGTGGCGGGGTCAGCCAGCGGGGCACGGCGGTCGAGACAAGCGTCGACGTTGACCGGCGCATCATGGAGATCAACTATTTTAGTACGGTGGCGCTGACCAAAGCGGTGTTGCCAGAAATGATTAGACGTCATCGTGGCCACATTGTCGTCATCAGCAGCCTCTCCGGCAAGATTAGTACGCCCCGCCGCTCGGCCTACGCCGCCTCAAAACATGCGCTACATGGCTTTTTTGAGTCACTGCGCACGGAAGTCAGCGGGGAAAATATTCAGGTCACAATGGTCTGCCCCGGCTATGTCAAAACCAACCTCTCGCTACACGCCCTTACTGGTGGCGGTGCCGCCCACGGTGAACTCGACCCCACCCAAGCCAAAGGGATGGCACCCGAAGCGTTGGCGACACGCATTCTGCGCGCCATCGAACAGAATGAGGATGAGATCCTTGTTGGTGGTACGGAAGTGCTGGGCGTCTATCTTAATCGCATTGTACCTGGTCTCTATAAGAAAATTATTCGACGTCGAAAGATTACGTAAATGTGTTACGTGTTGCGTATTGCGTGAACTTTAACTGAAGCTTGATGCACGACTGGAAGCGCTTCTCTGAATCGAAGAAGCGTAATTTCTCACCTGATGTATTGGGATCCGGCCAGAGTTCATGCAGTACGTAACACGCATCCAAACAAAGGATCCCCTTATGTCACCTTACCCATGGATCGCCCACTACGAAGAGGGCGTACCGGCTCAGTTAACGATTCCCGATGTGCCGTTGCACCAACTGTTGACGGACGCCACCGCGCAGTATCCCAACAAAGTTGCGCTCAACATGACGCTCAAATATCTGCCGTTGGGGCTCAAGATCCGTTCAACGATGAGCTATCGCCAGGTGGATGCTGCCAGTGACCGCTTTGCCGCCGGCTTGGCAGCGCTTGGCGTCAAAGTGGGGGATCGCGTCTCGGTGATGTTGCCGAATCTACCGCAAAGTGTAGTGGTCTTTTTTGGGATTCTGAAGGCGGGAGCAGTTGTTGTTAATACTAACCCCACCTATACGCCGCGCGAATTGCAACACCAACTCCACGATAGCGGTGCCGAGACGATCGTGCTGCTCAGTGGGCTCTATGATCGACTCCGGCAGATTCGCGAGAAGACCGACATCAAGCGGGTGATTATCACCGATATCCCTGATACATTGTCGTGGCCTTTTGCGGGAATCGTGAAAAAACAGGTGCGTACCTCTGGGCTGCTGGCCGATTTGCCCAGCGGGGCTGACATTCATCGCTATCACGATCTGTTGCGCAGCAGTGCGCCAACACCACAGATCAAAACCGACCCGAATGATGTGGTGCTCTTTCAATATACGGGCGGTACCACCGGGCTGGCCAAGGCAGCTATGTTGACGAACCGCAATCTAGTCAGCAATGCGCACCAGGTGATCGCCTGGTTTGTGACGATACGCCCTGGGCAAGAGAAGGTATTGGCGGCAATTCCCTTTTTCCACGTCTATGGCATGACGGTCGCGATGCTCTTTGCGCTCAAGTGTGGTGCTGAGATGGTGATTATGCCCGACCCACGCAATATCGAGATGGTGCTGGAGGTGATCCAGCGTGAGCAGATCACGATCTATCCCGGTGTGCCGGCGATGTATGTGGCGATCAACAACCATTCCAAAGCGCAGCAATATGATCTGCATAGTATCCGCGCCTGCCTCAGCGGCGCGTCGGCGCTGCCAGTGGAGGTCGCCAATCAGTTTGAAGCGCTAACCGGCGGCAAATTGGTCGAAGGCTTTGGCATGACGGAGTGTTCACCGGTGGTAAGCGCCAATCCGCTCTTTGGAGAACGGCGCGTCGGCACGATTGGGTTGCCCCTGCCCAATACGGAAGTCGCCGTCGTCGCCCTGGTGCCGGATGCCGACGGGACCTATGCGTTTCTGCCGCAGGGTGCCGAAGGAGAACTTGTCGTACGCGGGCCACAGGTGATGAAAGGCTATTGGAATCAGCCGGAAGAGAGCCAAGCCGATATTGACGGCGAGGGCTGGCTGCACACTGGCGACATCGGTGTCATGGATGAGGAGGGTTACTTCAAAATAGTCGACCGCAAAAAGGATCTGATCATTGCCAGCGGCTATAATATTGTGCCACGCGAGGTCGAAGAGGTGCTCTTTACCCACCCCAAGGTCTTGGAGGCGACCGTCGCCGGTCTACCAGACCCCAAACGGGGCGAGACCGTCAAAGCCTATGTGGTGCTCAAACAAGGCGAAAGCTGCAATATTGAAGAGATCCGCGCCTTTTGCAAGCAGAATCTCGCGCCCTACAAGGTGCCGACGCTGGTAGAATTTATCCAGGAGTTGCCCAAAAGCCAGGCCGGCAAAGTATTGCGTCGCGTGTTAGTGGAGGCCGACAAAAAGAAGATGGCGGAGAAGGGGTGATTCTAGCGCCAGGTGACAGTCACTGCCCATGAGAATATCGTCACACGGAAATTGTTTGGGCAGTGCCTGTCACCTACAACCCCGCTCCGCGGAACGCATCCTGCACGATCTGTTGCGCCTCCTCTTGCAACTGCTTAAGGTGCGCCTCCCCTTTAAAACTCTCCGCGTAAATTTTATAGATCTCTTCTGTGCCCGATGGTCGAGCGGCAAACCAACCATGTTCGGTCACGACCTTTAGGCCACCGATCGGTTCGTTATTGCTGGGGGCACGCGTCAATTTTGCAACAATCTCATCACCCGCCAAGGCAGTCGCTTGAACATCTTCGGGTGAAAGTGCCTTGAGGGCCGCTTTTTGCGCATTGGTGGCCGGTGCGTCCATTCGTTCATAGACCGGGCTGCCAAATTGTGCTTCCAGTTCACGGTAATGTTCCCCAGGATCGCGGCCCGTTTTGGCGGTAATCTCCGCGGCCAAGAGCCCCAGAATCAGCCCATCCTTGTCCGTCGTCCAGACGGTGCCATCCTGACGCAAAAAGGATGCACCGGCGCTCTCTTCGCCGCCAAAGCCAAAGGAGCCATCGAGCAAGCCATCGACAAAGTACTTAAAGCCGACCGGAACTTCGGCCAGTCGTCGCCCCAAATCTTTGGCCACGCGGTCGATCATAGAGCTGGAGACCAGCGTCTTGCCAATCGCCGCATCGGCCCGCCAACCGGGTCGATTACGAAAAAGATAGGCGATTGCCACCGCTAAATAGTGGTTGGGGTTCATCAGGCCAACACTTGGCGTAACAATACCGTGGCGGTCGGTGTCAGGATCGTTACCAAAAGCGATATCGTACTGATCTTTCAAGCGAATCAAGCTGGCCATGGCATAGGGCGATGAGCAATCCATGCGGATCTTGCCATCTTTATCGACGGTCATAAATGCAAAGGTCGGGTCAACACGCGGGTTAACCACCTGTAGATCGAGCCCATATTGTTCGGCGATCGGTTCCCAATAGTTGACTCCCGCGCCCCCCATAGGATCGACCCCAATTTTAATACCAGTTGCGGCGATTGCTTCCATGTCGATGACAGCAGCTAGATCCGTCACATAGGGGGTAACATAATCATACTCGTGAACGGTAGCAGCTTTGATCGCACGTCCATAGGGCAATCGCTTGACCGCCTTGAGGCCATCCGCCAAAATTTCGTTGGCCCGATCTTGAATAATCTTCGTCATATCGGTGTCCGCGGGACCACCAGATGGAGGGTTATATTTGAACCCCCCATCAGCCGGCGGGTTGTGCGACGGGGTGATGACAATTCCATCCGCCAACGCTGAGCTACGCCCGGCGTTGTAGGTAAGGATAGCGTGGGAGATCACCGGCGTTGGCGTATAGCCAAGACCAGCCGCAATCATCAGATTGACTTCGTTAGCGGCGAAGACTTCGAGTGCTGTGGCGTGAGCCGGTTCAGAAAGCGCATGGGTATCCATCCCCATAAAAAGTGGTCCGGTAATGCCGCGGTGATGCCGCAATTCACAGATCGCCTGGCAGACGGCCAGAATATGCTCTTCGTTAAACTGATTGTCAAACGAGGAGCCACGGTGGCCCGATGTTCCAAAGGCAACCCGTTGACCGGCATCCTGTGGATCCGGTTTGTGGGTGTAATAGGCAGAGACAAGGCGGGGAATGTTGGTTAATAGATCCAATGGGGCCGGTTGCCCGGCAAGTTCGTTAGATGACATGGTCCCTCTCTTGATTGGTCAGTAGTCATGGGTTATTTGTCATTGGTTATTCGTAACAAAGGACGACTGACGACTGACCCATGACAAATTATTCAATCATATACTGAGATGAGCCGCGGATATGTACGGTAGGTGGCAAAACAATTTCAGTGGGCACCATATCGGGGTTGGCAATGCGTCTGAGCAGCAGTTCGGCGGCCTTTTGTCCCATCTCGTACGTTGGCTGCGCAACAACAGTCAGCGGCGGATCCATCACAAACATCCACTCCATTTCGTCAAAGGCGGCAACTGCAATCTGGCGTGGAATGGCCAAACCGAACTCATGAATCGTGCGCAACGCCCCGATTGTCAGCAGATTATTGCCGGTAAAGACGGCAGTAGGTGGCTCCGACAATTCCAGAAGTTGGCGCATAAAAGCCGCGCCGGTATCAATCTGCGGCAAGCCAACTCGGAGTAGTTCAGGCAGTTGTGGCAACCCATTGTCGGCAAGCGCCTGTAGATAACCATCCTGCCGATCCCGTCCAGTGGTTACTGCCGGCAACCCAATCAGCGCACCAATCCGTTGGTGCCCCTGTTCGATGAGATGGGTTACCACTTGATAACTGGCTTCACGCCCCTCGACCAATACGGTATCGACTACATTCTCGCCTAACCGGCGATCGATTGCCACGACGGGAATATGTGCGTCAAGCAGGCGACGATGGGCAACATCAGCCTCGGCAGTGCACGAAAGAATAATTCCCGCCACCTGCTCCGCCACCAAGAGATCAATGTAGAGTGCCTCTTTTTCAGGATCTTCGTCGGAGTTACAAAGCAGCAAGGAGTAGTTGTGCCGATAGGCCAGATCCTCGATTGCTCGCACAATGGCAGTAAAGAATGGGTTTTGGATGTCCGAAATAATCAACCCAATAGTGGCGGCCCGCTGTGACTGTAGGCTGCGTGCCACCCGGCTTGGCCGGTAGTTGACCCTCGCAACTTCCGCGAGAACGCGCTCGCGTGTGGCTGCTTTCACTTTGGCACTACCGGACAATACACGCGAGACGGTGGCAATAGAAACACCAGCACTTCTCGCCACATCTTCAATCGTTGTACTACGCATCAAGGACTACCACCTGCCGCATTCCACTTACATGGCATGAGTTTTAGCTAACATGAGTACCTCAGTAATAGAGGGATGCTTTACCCGCTACACGGAGAACAGTATACCAGACCAAAGATAGCATTGAAAGTGAGATAGACCGTCTCGAACAACATTTCAAGAGAAAAGTGTAAACGTTTACATCTTGCGTGTCAAATTAGCGATTTTGAACAACCTGTATTATCATCTTTTTCCACACAGTCAACATAGATTTTCTTATCGGAGTTCCCCATTCCCCCATTCCGATGCGCGATCAGCGTCAAGGTCAGCTACTACCTGTGATGTAATGCGCTGTTGCTGTATGTATGCCCTGCTTCAGCAAGGGTTTTGTGCCAACCGATCAATCAGTATAAGGAGACTTCCATGAAACCGTATTTTCGCTTTAGCGCGGCTGCGCTGCTCTTGGCGCTACTGTTGGCCGCCTGTGTTGCCCCCGGTGCAGCCCCAGCCCCGGCAGCCTCGACCAACGGTGATTCCACCAGCGCCGCGGCCAAGCCCTACATCCCGATCATCTCCAAGGGCTTTCAGCATCAGTTCTGGCAAGCGGTAAAGGCTGGTGCCGAACAAGCCGCCACCGAATTCAATGTCGATATCACCTTTGAAGGGCCGGAAACCGAAGCGATGGTCGACAAGCAGATCGAAATGTTGCAGACCGCGCTCGACAAAAATCCAGCCGCCATCTGCCTGGCTGCACTCGATAGCAAGGCCGTTGTGCCGCTGCTGGAAAAGGCCAAAGAGCAGGGGATTCCAGTCATCGGCTTTGATTCCGGTGTTGACAGCGATATTCCCGTTACCACGGCAGCCACCGACAACCTGGCCGCCGCCGGCGAAGCTGCCGACCACATGGCTGAGTTGATTGGCGATGAGGGCAAAGTGGCGATTATCGTACACGACCAGACCAGCCGCACCGGTATTGACCGCCGCGATGGCTTTGTCAACCGCATGAAAGAAGCGCACCCGAACGTCGAAATTGTCGATATCCAATACGGTGCTGGCGACCAACTGAAGTCGACCGACCTGGCCAAGGCGATCATCCAGGCCAACCCCGATCTCAAGGGCTTCTTTGGGGCCAACGAAGGCTCCATCATCGGTGTGCTCAATGCCGTCAAGGAATTGGGCATGG
The DNA here is from genome assembly GCA_034432375.1 of Caldilineaceae bacterium. GTDB lineage: Bacteria > Chloroflexota > Anaerolineae > Caldilineales > Caldilineaceae > JAHBVH01. The sequence goes on along the minus strand of DAOUCA010000068.1, from coordinate 4,662 downwards.
AAGGCAAAATCACTGTCATCGGCTACGACGCCGGCAAGCAACAATTGGACGCGATTCGCAGCGGTGTGGAAGCGGGCGCAATCACGCAGAACCCAGTCGGCATCGGCTACAAATGTGTCGAATCGGCCGTCAAGGCAATCAACGGCGAGACGTTGGACAAGGTCACGGACACCGGCTTCTTCTGGTACGATGCCAGTAACATCGACTCGGACGAGATCAAGCCGCTGTTGTACGAATAGATAAATATATTGTCGATGGGGTTCGGTGGCTTCGACAAGCCCTTCAACCGGCTTAGGATGAAGCTCAGCCACCGAACCCCATCGACAATATATTAAGGATAAAGGCTTTCATGACTGAAAATTTGGTCACTATGACCGCCATCGACAAACATTTCCCTGGCGTCCATGCGCTGGATGGGGCGCAATTTGCGTTGCAGCCAGGCGAGATCCACGCACTGCTTGGGGAAAATGGGGCCGGCAAGTCGACGATGATGAAGATCCTCTCCGGGATCTATCGGCCGGATGGCGGCGAGATCCGCTATAAAGGGCAACCAGTCCAAATCGCATCGCCGCGCGCCGCGCAAGAGCTTGGGATTAGCATGATCCATCAGGAGCTCAACCTGATGCCCCACCTGACCCTGGCGCAGAATGTCTTTATCGGCCGTGAACCGCACAAAGGGATCTGGCTAGACGAGCAAGCGCTCAACCGCCAAACACAACAGCTCTTCGACACCATGCATCTGAAACTTGACCCTCGCACCAAAGTGGCCGATCTCACCGTGGCAAAGCAGCAGATGGTCGAAATTGCCAAAGCGCTCTCCTACCAATCCGAAGTGCTGATTATGGACGAGCCAACCGCCGCGCTCACCGAAACCGAAATCGATGAACTTTTTACAATTATCGATGGCTTACGTCAACGCGGGGTCGGGATTGTCTACATTTCACACCGGCTGGAAGAGATCAAACGCATCTGCAATCGCATTACGGTGATGCGCGACGGCCGCTATATTGACACCGTCGATGCCCAAGCGGTCACCATTGATCAGATTATCAGCATGATGGTGGGACGGACGATCTATGAGTCGGCACCAGAAATCGCCAAGCAGCAAGAACAGCCGACAGTGCTTGCCGTACGGGGATTGCAGCGGGCCGGTCTCCTCAACGATATCTCTTTTGAGCTCAAACAGGGGGAGATCTTGGGCTTTGCCGGGTTGATGGGGGCCGGGCGCACCGAAGTGGCGCGTGCCGTTTTTGGGGCCGACCGCATTGACGCGGGGGAGATCTTTATCCACGGCAAGCGTACGCAGATCAACAGCCCCAGTGATGCTGTAGCACATGGGATTGGCTATCTCTCCGAAGATCGCAAACGGTATGGGCTGGCGCTGGGTATGGATGTAGAGAGCAATGTTGTGCTCGCCTCGATCAAGAAATTTCTGGGGGCATTGGGTTGGGTACGACGGGGTGCAACCCACGCAACCGCGCAACGCTACGTCAAAGCACTGGCGATCAAAACGCCCGGTGTCCAACAACGGGTGCGCAATCTCTCCGGTGGCAATCAGCAGAAGGTGGTCATCGGCAAGTGGTTAACCGCTGAGACGGAGATCCTAATCTTTGACGAACCGACGCGCGGCATCGATGTCGGGGCCAAGAGTGAAATTTACAAATTACTCAACGACCTGGCGGCGCAAGGCAAATCAATCATTATGATCTCTTCCGAGTTGCCCGAAATTTTACGCATGAGTCACCGCATTATTGTGATGTGTGAAGGACGGATTACCGGCGAGTTGGCCGCCGGCGAGGCGACGCAAGAGGCGATCATGCGCTACGCAACCCAGCGAGGCGGATTGGTCGCGACAAATTAGTGGCGACAGTGACAGGCATTGAAATGCCCGCCTGCTATCCAGAAACCCGTTAAAACGATTTATGTATACGTAGGTGAATGATGAAGGTTAGAAAACAAGTCAATCACCGAACGGAGGCTGAGCCTGTCGAAGCCGGAGCCGCTTTGGCTTCGACAGGCTCAGCCTCCGCTCACCTACTTATATTCTTAAACTTCATTCATCCGGATGCATCAAATATCAACAGACGTTGCGTTTACGATTCTAAGCGATTACCCTTATGACAACAACTACGCTAGCGGCCGCTCCTCGCCGCTCCATCTTACGCTCCAACGCCACACAGATGATCCTGGCCTTTACTGGCCTGATCATTCTCTGCGTCGTCTTTACGCTCAGCTCGCCGATCTTCTTTACCTTTAGCAACATCAGCAGCATTCTGCTGGCGACGGCGGTCAATGGTATCCTCGCGCTCGGGGTAACCTTTATCATTATCACCGGCGGCATCGATCTATCGGTCGGCACGGTGATGACGCTCTCCGCGGTGATGACCGGTATCGCCGTCACCAACATGGGCTTGCCGGTGCCGATTGGTGTGATTGTCGGGCTGGGTACCGGTGCGTTCGCCGGGTTTATCAACGGCGTCACCATCGCCAAAATGAAGATCCCACCCTTCATCGCGACGCTCGGCACGATGATGATTGCCCGCGGTCTCTCGCTGGTCATCTCTGGCGTCGCGCCAATTTATTTCAACGATACACCCGCCTTTGGCAAAATTGCAATGGGCTCGCTGGTCAGCTACTTTGCGCCCAGCTTTACGATTCCCAATGCCGTCTTGATCCTCTTTGGCGCGGCGATCATCGGCGGGATCATTTTGTCAAAGACGGTCTTGGGGCGCTACAACGTGGCGCTGGGCAGCAATGAAGAAGCGACGCGGCTGTCGGGGGTCAATGTCGATGCGTGGAAAATTGCGATCTATGCGCTGGGTGGTGTCTTTAGTGGGCTGGCCGGTGTGGTTATCGCCTCGCGCCTCAACTCCGCCCAACCGGCGCTCGGCGCGGGCTACGAACTGGACGCGATTGCCGCGGTCGTCATCGGCGGCACCTCGCTCAGCGGCGGCGAAGGCACGATCTTGGGGACGATCATTGGGGCCTTTATCATCAGCACGCTGACCAACGGCTTGCGCATTTTGTCCGTGCCACAGGAGTGGCAAATGGTCGTAACGGGGTTGATCGTGATTTTGGCAGTCTATGCGGATATTATTCGACGACGGCAGTAAGACAGTAAGACAGTAAATGGTAATCGATACTGATTTACTGTCTTACCGATTTACTGATTTACCGCTCCACCTCACCCGCCCCCTAGCAAAATCTCCGCCGATGCCTCGTAATAGCCGGCGGCGCGTTGCAATTCGGCGAGTCGCCGTTGGCGTTCCGTTTGGGCCAATTGATTGAGATCGAGCAAGGCCCGCTCGACATCGTGGGCAGCGTGCAGCCGTCCGCGTAGCGCTTCCGCTTTGGTCACCCCCACATAGTCGACAATCGCATCATAAATTTCGTTGGCAAAGACGCCCATCTTTGCACAGTCGCCATGAGGAGTTTCGCCCTGTTCAAAGAGCGTCACGGCGTGATCAAGGGTGCCGGCTACCGCTCGGTAAAGCGTGGCGATGGCTCCTTTGCGTGTGGCCGCGGCTGACTGCAAAGTGGATGTTGCGCCCTGGATCGCCCGGCCAACGAGCGCATTGCCGTCGGCGATATCCATGCGATAGCTCTCGGGCAACAGTTGCATCACCGCCGGATGCGTATCGGCGCGACAGAAGAGCTGCGGCGCTTCTTCATCGGGCAGACCTGCCGCCAACACGGCCACAATGGCCTGATCGAACGCCTCCTGCACACGCCAGCCAAAGCCCAACGCCCGATAAAAGGCGCGCGCAAAGATGCGTGCCGCGCCATCGCTCACCGCTTCACCCATGCCAACGACACATTCAATCTCAGCCACAATCGCCTGTGCTTGTTGGGCCGACAGACAGCTATTGAGCACGACCAAGCGCGTCTCCTGGCGAAAGAGCGCAAAGAGTTTTTGTAGGGCAGTAATGGTGAGCAGTTGCGCGGTGGCGTTTTCGCCTTCGCGCAAGAGGTAGATCCCTTCACTGGTGCCATGGCCGGCAAAGTGGACAATGGCTGGGCGATAAACATTCATGGCATGCAACAGATCATCGGCGCGCGTCGCCCATTGTGAGCGTAGATCGAAGTGGGCCCCATGCTCAGCGACGCGCAGCCCCTGCTCGATCTGGCGTACTTCTTCGGCCAGGTTGAGTGGGATCATATCGATAGGATTACTGGCGAGAAAGAGGATTGTTAGTTGGCTCATTAGCGCTACTCCATGGGTATCAAGGTAAGCATTTCAGGAACACTACAGCGGATTTTGGAAGCAACGGATTGGCAATTTCATAAGCTAATCCGCCTCTTCTTTACGAACCTGTCGGTTCAATCGTCGTTTCCCCCTAGAATTCAGGATACGCCGCGGAATTCAGTTGCGTCCTTCATCCGTTGTAGTGTTGGTTACGGCCCTCTTAGCTTGATACCGATGCGGTCGGCATGGGGGCTGTCCCATCTGTATCAAGGTAAGCATTTCAGAACACTACAGCGGATTTTGGAAGCAACGGATCTGCAATTTCATAAGCTATACTGCGTTCAGAATGAGAACCGGAGTTTTGCGGACCAACGGGATCGCGTGCGTCGCACTGACCGCCAACTGCTTCCAGTCCGCTAGATGCTTCCGTCAGTGCGACGCACGCGGGCCGAAACTAGGGGTTTCATTCTGATTTG
>DAOUCA010000067.1:0-5958 GCA_034432375.1 Caldilineaceae bacterium | reverse complement strand
CCAAACCTTGTTTTGGCGGAAATTTCCAGATGTCATTCCTGCGCAGGCAGGAATCTACTCGTGTAACATGAAGATGGATTCCTGCCTGCGCAGGAATGACGGCTCTAATTTCTGAAATTGGCGAAGGTATTGTATATATCATCATGCCACAAAAGGAGAGAAAGCTGCCATGCGTTTCAACCGTATGATCACCGCCGTCGATGCCCATGCGTGTGGTGAACCAGGGCGGGTGATCACCGGCGGTGTACCCCACATTCCGGGCAACACCATGTTTGAGAAGATGCGCTGGCTGGCGGCTAACGGTGACGAGTTGCGCCAAGTGATGCTGCGCGAACCGCGCGGCTATCCGGTGCTCTGCTGCAACGTGCTCGTGCCGCCCACCCATCCTGACGCCGACGCCGGCTTTATTATCATGGAGCAGACCGAATACCCGGCGATGTCGGGCAGCAACACGATCTGCGTGACGACGGTGCTACTGGAGACGGGCATCCTTCCGATGCAGGAGCCGGTGACCGAGTTGGTGTTGGAGTCACCGGCTGGGCTGATCCCCGTGCGCGCCGCCTGCAAGGATGGCAAGGTGACGGGGGTGACCTTTCAAAATGTGCCCGCCTTTGCTATCCATTTGGATGCTGAGATCGATGTGCCCCACTTGGGCAAGGTGCTGGTGGATGTGGCATGGGGCGGGATGTTCTATGCGATGGCCGACGCCACCAAGCTGGGCATCGCGCTCACGCGAGAGAATGGCGGTGAGATCGCGCGGGTTAGCGCTATGATCCGCGCCGCCACGCGTGAACAACTCCCCGTAATCCACCCCGAAAACCCCAACATCGTTGGACCAACGATTTCACAACTGTGGGGACCGCCCACCCATCCCGATGCCCAACTAAAAAATGCGGTGACTGTGGCGACCGGCGAAGTCGACTGGGCACGGCCCGCGACGTGGACTGGTGCGCTCGACCGTTCGCCCTGTGGCACGGGGACTTGCGCACGCATGGCCGTGCGCCACGCCCGCGGCGAGTTGGGCTTGCACGAGGATTTTGTCCACGAGAGCATTTTGGGTACCCTCTTTACCGGGCGATTGCTTGAAGAGACAACAGTCGGCCCTTATCAGGCAGTGATCCCGACGATTAGTGGTCAGGGATGGATCACCGGCTTTGCCAATTACGTGGTCGATCCCACCGATCCCTTTCCCACTGGGTTTACCGTGGGTGATATTTGGGCATGATAACAATCCCCGAGCAGCCACAAGTATTTTTCTCTTCGTATGACTTTGTGTGACTTCGTGGATCACTAAAATTTCAAAGCAGCCTCATGAATCCGCACTGATTTCTGCAGCCAACAGCTGGTTTACCCACGCGGCACTCTGCTCATCCAACGCAGGCGGCGGCACGGGTTGGCCATAATCGATACGCATGTCGTAGCCACCCCGTTCATAGACAGACGCGACAATCACGCCGAGATCGATCAATACATCGGGATCGGGTTCAAGCAAGGGAACGGGGATCACCGGAAGATGGGCATTGAGGGCAATCGGCCACACTTTTACATGGGGGCGGTCCGTTGCTTTGCTGAGCATAACATAGTAGGGTGCCTCTGGTACAGACTGTTGCAAGGGCGGTCGGATACCACCACGCAGGAGATCAAGTTCAAGGAGATGGGCGGAAGAACGCAGCAGATCACGGCGCTTGCGTTGATAGTCCAGATAGGCATCGTGGCTGCGCTGTTTGTTGACCGGCGACAGAATTTCAATCGAGGTCACTAAAATTTCATCGTCTGCGGTGCGGATTTCGACGCTAAAGAGTTCAAGCGGAACTTCCAATGAGATCATGCTCTCGACCGGTGTGGTCTCAATCAGGTCAGCCACGGCGACACCGCCAAGTGGTGGCGATGCCCCTTTCCAAATGCCAACGTCGGGATAGATACCATGGGTCTTCGTCTCGCTCGTGCGCTGGGTGACCTCGATTGTGTCATAGGTGACGTAGGGAGTGAGCGCCGCAAAATACGCAGGACGAATCCGGCGGTTCAACGCGGCACGCAGTTCTCCTGCTAAATCACCATGAAAATCAGACCAGATGCGGGGGCCCTCAATATAGGGATCCATTCCAGGAAAAGGTGATGCCATTGGTTTCCTCCCACTTGTACTCACACAATATCTTCAAGATGGACAGTCAGTACGCATTATAGCATAAAGGTAGATGCCGCAGTAGGATGGAACATTGGCGGCGTTATTGGTGCGATGCTCCGGCGGTTGTAATGCAAACCGGCGTCTTTGTTCCTGAAGAAACGCCACATTTCATGCGGATCTGAGGATAGAATCGGGGTAACAATAGCAGTGATGCCGGCTTGTTCCTTTTCTACAATCAACTGTACAATAACCGCAATACTATCTCTGAAACGTCCATGTCCATTACCAGAAAGTTCTCAGGATGAACCAACCCAACCCAGCCAACGAAACCACCAATGGCACAGAACACTCGCAGGGTCATCACGAATCACCCACGCCCCAATTCCCACAACAAGCAGCCATCGCCAAAGCCGTCGAAGGGCTAAAGCTACGCGGCATCGGGCCGGCGCTGATGGGTGGGCGGATTGCCGATATTGTCGTCCACCCGGACCGCCCCAAAACTTGGGTTGTGGCCGCCGGCTCGGGTGGAGTCTGGAAGACGAGCAATGCCGGCATTACGTGGGAAGCCATCTTTGCCGACCAGCCTTCCTATTCGATTGGCTGCCTCGCCATCGATCCGACCAATCCCGATGCAATCTGGGTTGGGACCGGCGAAAATGTGAGCGGTCGCCATGTCGGTTGGGGCGATGGGATCTATCGCAGTCGCGATGGGGGTAAGAGTTGGCAATGTATGGGGTTGAAAAACAGCCAACACATTGGCCGCATTCTGGTCGATCCGCGGGATGGCAATACAATCTTTGTAGCGACATCCGGTCCCCTGTGGACGCCGGGCGGTGAGCGCGGTCTCTATAAGACAACCAATGGTGGCGAAAGCTGGCAATTGGTGCTGGCGATCGACGAGAACACGGGGGTCGGTGACGCGGCCTTTGCGCCAGATAACCCCGATACGATTTACGCCGCAACCTATCAGCGGCAACGCAAAATCTGGGCACTGATCGACGGCGGCCCAGGATCGGGTATCCACAAATCGAACGATGGCGGGGCGACATGGCACCGCATCAAAACCGGCCTACCCGAAGGTGACATGGGCAAGATCGGGCTGGCTGTCACACCGGCCGCGCCACATCTTGTGTACGCCACCATCGAAGCGAACGAGGAACAGAAAGGTTTCTACCGCTCGGTCAATCGCGGCGAAAGCTGGGAGAAGCGCAACGCCTATATCTCCGGCGGCACCGGTCCCCACTATTACCAGGAGATCATCGCCTCGCCGCACAACGCCGACACCGTCTATCAGGTCGATGTCTTTTTGCAGGTGACGCGCGATGGCGGAAAAAGCTTTAGCCGTGCCGAAACCGGCATGAACAAGCACAGCGACAACCACGCACTCTGGATCGACCCAACCGATGGCGATCACCAACTGGTCGGCTGTGATGGTGGCCTCTACGAAACCTTTGATGAGGGCAAAAGTTGGCGACATTTTCCCAATCTGCCGCTCTCGCAATTCTACCGCGTGGCGGTTGACAACGCCGAACCCTTCTACAATATTCTCGGTGGAGCACAAGATTTGGGCACGCTCTACGGGCCGTCACGTACGCTGAACACGGAAGGCGTGCGTAACCAGGATTGGTCGGTGCCGCTCGGTGCCGATGGCTATCACGTCGCCTTTGACCCCACCGACCCCAACATCTGCTACATGGAATGGCAGGTGGGCAATGTCTATCGCGCCGACTTGCGCAGCCGGGAGCTACTCGACATCCAACCACAAGCGGCCCCCGGCGATCCACCCGAACGCTGGAATTGGGACGCGCCGATTGTCGTCAGTTCGCACGATCACAAGCGGATCTATGTAGCATCACAACGGGTCTGGCGCAGCGATGACCGCGGTGATTCGTGGCAGGTGATCAGCGGCGACCTCACGCAAGGGCGCTTTCGTTACGCCATGCCGCTCTTGGGGCGCGTCCACAGCGTTGATGAACTCTACGACAACGGCGCAATGTCCCTTTACGCCACGATCACCACCCTCTCTGAATCACCGGTTGTCGACGGGCTGCTCTACGCCGGCACCGATGATGGCTTGATCCAGGTGAGCGAGGATGGCGGGGACAGTTGGCGGCAGGCATCGGCGCTGCCGGGGCTGCCGGTCGATTCGTTTATCAACGGCGTGGTGGCGGCGCAAGGTGAAGGCGATACGGTCTTTGCTGTGGCCGATGCGCACAAGGAAGGGGACTTCTCGCCCTATGTCTATGAGAGCAACGACCGCGGCAAGAGTTGGCGCTCCATTAGCGGGGACCTGCCGGCGGGCACGATTATCTGGGGCTTGGCCCAGGATCACATTCAGCCCAATCTGCTCTTTCTCGCCGGCGAATTCGGTCTTTATTTCACACCGAATCGGGGCGACCATTGGGTTAAGCTTAAAGGCAACGTGCCGACTATCTCCTTTCGCGATCTCAAGCTACAACGCCGCGATACGGATCTGGTCGGGGCTTCCTTTGGCCGCGGCTTCTACGTGCTCGATGATTACACACCGCTGCGCGAAATCGCCGCCGGCGCACTGGATGCGATAGAAACAGCGCAGGGCCATCTCTTTGGCGTACGCGATGCCTGGTGGTACATTCCGTATCTGCCGATGCAATCGCGCGGCCAACCCTCCCAAGGCGATACGGCATTTAAGGTCGAGAATCCGCCTTTTGGTGCCACCTTCACCTATTTCTTGGCGGAGAAAGCGCTTTCCCCCAAAGAGGCGCGCAACAAACGTGAAAAGACACTGCAGGAACAAGGCGAGACCGTTCCCTTTCCCGGTTGGGAGACGCTACAGGCGGAAGCCATTGCCCAGAAGCCACGGGTGCTACTGCTCGTGCGCGACGCGACCGAGCAACCATTGCGCTGGCTTGCCGGCCCAGCCGAAGCAGGGCTGCATCGCATCAGTTGGGATCTGCGCCTCGCGCCGCCCGATCCGATCCAGCTTAATAACACCAATCCAACAGATCCATGGGAGACACCACCCCACGGTCCCTTGGTGACGCCGGGCAGCTACAATGTGACGCTCTATCTGCAGACGGGTGCGGGGCTAGAGGCATTGGGAACTACGCAAAGTTTTAGCGTAAAGCTTCTGCCCATAGTAGAAGCAGCGACAGATTTGGGTGCAGTGACGGCATTCCAACGGACAACCGGTGAACTCATGCGGCGGGTGGCCGGTGCTGGCGTCGAAGTGGGTCGCGCCGAGCAGCGCCTGGCTCATGTTCGCGCGGCGCTCACGGCGGCACCCCACGCCGATCTGGCACTTTTTAATCGCGTCGAAAGCCTGGGCACAACGCTGGCGCAGTTCAAACGCCGGCTCCAGGGGGATGACGTGCGTGGCAAGCTCGATGAGGCAAGTACGCCATCGATCCGGGATCGGGTGCAGCGGTTGATCGGTGGTCACTGGCAAACCCGTCAAGCACCGACGGCCACCCAACGGCAAAGTCTAGCGTTGGCGGAGGAGGAATTTGCACCAGTGCGGCAGGAATTGGCTGATCTCATCGAGCAAACGCTGCCACAGCTCGAAGCCGATCTCGAAGCGCTTGGCGCACCGTGGACGCCGGGGCGGCGGTTGGGGTGATTCAGGGAGACAGGGGGACAGGGAGACAGGGAGACAGGGAGACAGGGAGACAGGGAGACAGGGGGAACAACTGTCCTACTGTCCTACTGTCTCACTTTCAATACCTTCGCCAATTTCAGAAATTAGAGCCGTCATTCCTGCGCAGGCAGGAATCCATCTTCATGTTACACGAGTAGATTCCTGCCTGCGCAGGAATGACATCTGGAAATTTCCGCCAAAACAAGGTTTGGCAAAG
>DAOUCA010000066.1:0-11903 GCA_034432375.1 Caldilineaceae bacterium | reverse complement strand
GCGGCAGTGCCATCAGCAGCGTTGCGACACTTGTCACGCTACAAGCGTGACCTACGGCTCAGGATAATATACCCGTCATTACTTATCTGACAAAACAGTAGTACAGTGTAAGCTTAGTTTTGATAGTTTACAGGCATACAATTGTAGGTCACGCTTGCAGCGTGACCTACAATTGTGTGCTTCTAATCTAGCAGAACTTCCATGACACTGTACTAAGGGTTGTTGGCTAACCGTCGACTTTGCGCGAACCTTCTTGTGTGCTATGCTGCGCAGCAGCGAATCTCACGCAGATAACAAGATCCACAAAATAATTGAATAAAGTTTGTCATCTACTGCGTGAAACGCAGTAGAGCGGATTGGAATGAGCAGCCCCACTCGACCTATGCGCCAGCAAAAACCTTTGGCGAGCGCATCGCATGGGAGTAAGCTGACAAAGCCGGCGTGCGATGATCTCGCTCTGTCCTGCCGCGCTCTTTGGCCACTCGATGATCCTGTTGGCCTACCTTACTGGGCGATGATGGGGCCGGTCAGCTACCGTGGCGTCCTCACCATACGCGCGACACCGATAGGGCTTTTGCTATCGGTAATGGTGCTCTTTCGGCTGGGTCATCCACCACTGTTGATCCCGTGGCATGCGATTCATAGGCAGGGGGTACCGACGGGCTTCCTTACCAAGTGGCTCTCCCTTGACTTAGGGGAGCCCAAGTGTACCACATTGCGCATACCCGCCAAGCAGGTTGATGAGGAAGTTTTGGCAAGATATCTTCGTATTTGATTTTATTCTTCTTCGAAAGGAATCTTGATGAGCACGCACATGTCCGACCATGAACAGATGCTTGCCATTTGGCAACAGCACACCTATGCCGAATTTGTCCTCAAAGATGTCGAGGCCGCCCTCGCGACGATGACGGAAACGCCCCATGTCCTGCTTGTGCCGGCGGGCACTGGCGGCGTGGGCAAAGCGGGAGTGCGCGATTTTTATGCGCATCAGTTTATCCCGCAGATTCCGCCCGATCTCGAATTCGTACCCCTTTCACAAAGCTTTGCCAAAGATCGCATTGTTGAAGAAGCAGTGGCGCGCTTTACCCATAGCTTGGCGATGGATTGGATGCTGCCCGGTCTACCGCCGACAAACCGCAAGGTTGAGTTAGTGCTGGTGAGCATTATTCAATTTGCCAATGGCAAAGTCGCCAATGAGCATCTCTATTGGGATCAGGCCACGGTGCTCTCCCAATTAGGCGTTTTGGATGTACCAGTGGCTGCGGCTGGTATGGGCAGCGCCACAAAACTGATCGAACTTTGCAGTTATACTCAGCTCTGAATGGGAACCGGAGTTTTGCTGGGGTAGAAACTCCGGTTCCCATTTTAACCGCAGTATAATTGGCCAAACCAACAAATAATTATCCACGAAGAAGCATGCGCCCAACGGGCACCCGACACGAAGAAAAAGCAATTCTGCTATTGCGTACTGCGGTCGGCAAACATCGCCGCCGCCATACGCCGTTTGAGTGGGGGCACGTTGTTGGCAACTTTCATCCCTGCCCGCATGGTATGCAACAGGAGATCGCCGATGACTGGTTTGTTCATGACACCGTTGCCATCCATTTGGGCGCGCGATTCGATCACAGCCGCAAAGCCATAGTCGCGCATCGCATTCTCATAGTCGCCAATTGCCTGGAGAAGTGATACTTCGCCATTGCGTACGGCAACCAATTTTCGACAGAGCAACGCGGCGTCGCGCAATGCCGTGTTGGCACCGGCCCCGCGGCCCGGTGTCATCGTGTGGATCGCATCGCCCAGCAACGTGACATTGGTGGCCGACCACGGGTCAAGCGGTACAGAGGTGCGAATGTTAATTGGATAGACCGTTGTCGGGTCGGTCATGGCAATCAGTTTGCGCAAGTTGGGATGCCAGCCTTCGACCATGGTTAAGGTCAGCTTGATGAGATCGGCTCCCTCCAGCGCAAGGGGATCAATGGGAAAGTATCGCTGCGCTGCCCAAAAGCCCCAGCCGATGTAATCCTCTGGGTGCTCGTAGGCACGCCCGGGCCAACGGTTGAGTAGCGCGGCGTCGTGTGGCTTGCTGGCTGGTTTTGCGCCATGCTGATCCCAGTTGAACTTGACCACATGGAGGATCAGCCCATAGCCTTTGGGGGCAAAGATCATCGACATCCCTTCTAGAATTTTGGGGGTCAACAAGGCCTTGGCTTCCGCGCTCATCGGCAGTTTGCCCCCCATGGAGAGCATCCCCGAATCCGCAAAGGTTGCCTGCGGTAGATACTGTTTGCGCACCCGTGATCCCGTGCCATCGGCACCGACGAGCAGATCGCCAGTGGCACTGCTGCCATCCTCAAAAAAGGCCGTGACTGTCCCATTGGGCTGTTGTTCGTAGTGGGTAAATTTCTTGTCAAAGTGGAGCACCTCTTCCAATCCGGTGTACAATACCTGCCGCAGCGTCGATCGGTTGACTGTCTTTTCGCTCTCAATCGGATCATCGCCTAGGGGTAAATCTGCGCCACCAAAGGAGAGCGTTTCCGCCAACCCCTCGGTGAGCATATTGAAGTAGCGCGGCGGGTGGGCACAGGTGGCAACAAAGAGATCATAGAGATCGGCCGGCAGACATTCGTGTAGGGCGCGGCTGCCATTGGGGCTAATGCCCACGCGGTAGCCCTCGCGCCCACTGGTACGCGTGCGGTCACGTTCAAAAACCGCGACATCAATTCCGGCTTGCAAGAGTGCATGCGCCAAGCTGGCACCTCCTGTACCAGCCCCAATGATCAGAACCTTCAAAGGGCGTCCATGCACAGTTGAACCATTGGCGGTGAGGGTTTTGTCCATTTTACGTTCTTCTCCATTTTTAGTAGAATCCAGTAAGAAAAACACTTGAAATCAGTTTATCTCGAATAACGAGATAAATGTAATCGGAGATATTTAGTTTGTCAAATTCACTACAAGCCCATAATGAACAATCCGCGCACGAACAATCTAATGCAAAAGAAGCGGGTAATCAGCGGCAGGGGTTGATAGAAACCTTAGTCTTTCAGCTTTCCCGGCAACTGAGCACGCGCACCGTGTTAATGCACGCTGCAATCGCTGAGTGCATGGGGTTGAGCCAAGGGGACCACAAAGCGTTGGACCTGCTCTATGATGCCGAAGCGGCTGGCTCGCTGCTGACCGCCGGACAGTTAGCCGATGCGGTTGGCCTTTCGACGGGAACGGTGACCAGCCTGATCGACCGGCTGGAGAAAGCGCAGCTTGTGCGGCGCGTGGCGGATCCCCACGACCGGCGCAAGGTTGTACTGGAACCAACCCATGCACGCGATGGGGAAGCGGAGACGATCTTTTCGTCGATTGTCAATGGGGCAATCGCGTTGGCAGAACGGTATACGGATGCCGAGCTGAATCTGTTGATCGACTACACGCGGCGGAACATTGCACTTACCGAAGAAGCAACGCAACAATTACGAAAGCTTGCCGCAAAATGATCTATATGAGTACCTTGCTCGCGTCGATGAGCGATGAGCAAAAAGCGGATTACTACTTGGATTGCGCCAAAGTTGCGCTGGCGGCCTATGAACTGGACGCGATGTCGATCCACTTTGTCCAACACAATGCGGGCATGGTCTATCGACTGGATGATGCCAATGGCGATGCGCGCTTTCTGCTCAAAATTCATGAAAGTGCGGGCGATGGAGCGATGGATACGCCAACGCAATTGGCGGTGCAGATGGCTTGGCTAGACGCGCTAACCACCGATGGCCGCTTCATCGTGCAAGCGCCATTTGGCAATCGGCGCGGTGAATTCGTCACGCAAGTGCAATTGGCGGGGCTGGATCGGCTATCGTCAGTTTGTGTGCAACGTTGGATCACAGCCCAACATGTGGGCAATTGGGACGAAGCGCATGCCCATGCGGTGGGGCTGCTACTGGCATCGTTGCATGGCATGAGTGAAGCGTGGGATGGCAGTGAGGATGGAGCATTCGGTGGGTATGCAGACGAGTACCTGGTCGAAGCGATCGATGGCTTGGCCATTACTGTCGATCTCGAATTGATCAGCGCAGAACAATATGCGATGATTCGCCAAGCTGGCGAGCGCATCATCACAATGGTGGCGCAACAAGCACGCACAAAGGCGACCTTTGGATTGATCCACGGTGACTTACATCAGGGCAATGTACTCTTCGATGGCATGCACGCGCTAGCCCTCGATTATGGCACCTTCCGCTCCTTTTTTCTCTATGATCTCGGCGTGTCGCTCTATCACGCCACCTTTGACAAGGTAGATATTCGTCATGCACTGGTTGCTGGGTATGACGCGATCCGCCCATTGACAAAGGCGGATCGAGACACGTTGGAAGCGTTTATGATCATGGCTGCGCTCTTCAACCTTGCCTTCCAAGCCACGTTGCAAGAGCATCGTCTCTCGCCGATCAACCGCCGCAACATGCTACAATTTGTCGAGAAGTTTTGTCGGCCATTTGTTGTCGGCGAACCGTTTCTCTTTGCAGGGCATTCATTAACGATGCCCAATTCAAAATGAAATCCTCAAGAGCCTTTTATGAGTTCCATCAATCGCGCAAAGTGCGAGGTTCTCTTGGAACGTAGTAATCAGGTTTACGGCAGTGGAACCGGTTATCTTTCTATTTAATCTCTACAGGCATATTCTAGAGTCACAGAAAGGTATGAATGATGGCGACACCAGATAAGCTAGAGATCAGCAAAATTGGACAGATTGCGCTTCCCGTCCAGGACGTGGCGCACGGTTGCGCAAACTCGCGGCGCAGGCATCGCAACCTGCCTATACAGAAGTCATCACTATCAATTGATGGCTAAAGGAATGAACAATGCTTCCAAGTGAAATCGCCCAAAGTTACGATCAAATCGCCGAGCGCTGGCGCAGCGATCGCTTTCCCGCCAGCAACGGCATCGCCCAGCACGAACGGGCAATTGCCTTTCTCAAGCAGAAATATGCCGCCCTTGACATCGGGTGTGGCAGCAGTGGGCGGATTGTCGATCTGTTGCTACATCACGGCTTTGCAGTCGAAGGTATTGATATTTCGCAACGTATGCTCGAATTGGCAAAAGTTCGCCACCCCACCGTCACCTTTCATCATGCTGATATTTGTCAATGGGAGCTGCCCAGACAGTATGATCTCATCTCAGCCTGGGATAGTATTTGGCATCTACCGATGGCTGAACAAAAGCCGGTGATGCAGAAAATTCTACAAGCGTTGACGCCGGGCGGTGTCTTTATCTTTACGACTGGCGGTTTGGACGGACCAACCGAAAAGGTCGATTCGTCAATGGGTCCGCAGGTCTATTATAGCCTCCTCGGTATCCCACAGACACTCAAGTTGATCGATGAATGCGGCTGTATCTGTCGGCATCTGGAGTATGATCAGTACCCGGAAGCACACTTATATTTGATTGTACAGAATTGTCAGACAACGCTCTCCAAAGCAGGAGGAGCTTGATGAATTACCCAACTGAACCCATTACGATGTGGTTTGACCGCCGTCTTGTGCTGCGCAAGTCGCCGATCCAAGGGATTGGCACCTTTGCCACGCACGCTATTGGCGCGGGCGAGTTGCTGATCCTGGTAACAGGTGGCATCGTTTTCACCGCGGAAGATTGGCAAGCCGGAAGAGTACAACTCGAAGCGGAGATGTACAATCAAGCTTCGCTTGCCGACAATGTGTTTGTGGTGACACCAAAGCTGTTTCACTATTACATCAATCATTCCTGCGAGCCAAACGCAATCGATCTCTCGCGCAGCGCCAATGCCACGCAATACGTAGCAGCACGTTCGATCCGTGCGGACGAGGAAGTTACTGCTGATTATTACGATGAAACATCGCTCGAGATGTGCTTTTGCCAATCGCCGAAGTGTCGTTGGATAAAGCACAGAAAGGAAATAGAATAAGTAGACGTGAATGGTGGGGCGAAAGTACAGAGCCGTTCGACGTGGTCTATGGCCATATTGAGGTAATTGTAACCTGAAGTTTCTGAGAGCTTTTATGAGTTACGTGAATAGTACAAAATGCCAAGTCCTTTTTGAACGCAGCAATCTGTTTTACGGCAGTGGAACCGGTTATCTTTCGATTAAATCCTTTTTGCATGGCGAGGCTTTGTACACGGTCGGTTCGGCGCGCTATCGGGTCAATGAAGCATCTTATCTTGTGCTGAATCATGGCCAAGCGTACACAATCACGATTGAGGCAAGCCAGCCAGTAGAGTCATTTTGCCTCTTCTTTACACCGGGCTTTGCCGAGGAAGTCTATCGCAGCACCACAGCGAGCGCTGAACAACTGGTGGATGAACTCGAATGCGCGCCCACAACATCATTAGATTTTTTTGAGCGGACCTATCGGCATGACGATACCGTATCGCCGCTGTTGCAACAACTGCGTTTTGCTTATCCTTATCACCGCCACGATGGCAACTGGTTGGCGGAAAAGGCACAGTACCTGATGATGGGCTTGCTCACCATGCATCGTGGTCTCCAGGCCGAAGTTGCCACCCTTTCCGCGGTGCGGGCGACGACGCGGGTCGAACTCTACCGGCGATTGCACTGGGCGCGTGACTTTATCCTTGCGAGCCTTGACCAACCAATTACCATTGATGAGATGGCCGGGGTTGCCTGTTTATCGCCCACCCATTTCCTGCGCAGCTTTAAAGAGCTCTTCCAGACCACACCCCATCAATTTCTCACCGAACATCGACTGATGCGTGCCTGCCACCTGTTACAAAGCTCTGATAAATCGATTACCGAGATCTGCTTTGATGTGGGCTTTCAAAGCGTCGGTTCCTTTAGCTGGCTCTTCCGGCAGCGCATCGGCTACGCTCCGGAGCAGTTCCGTCGACAAAAAAGGTGATTTTAAAGAAGACAACCACGGATCGTTGTCCTATACTCGTCAGTCACAGCCTATCGGCTACTACGTTACAGGCATATTCTAGAATCACAGAAAGAGATGAATGATGGCGACACCAAATAAGCTAGAGATCAGCAAAATCGGGCAAATTGCGCTTCCCGTCCAGGACGTGGCGCGCGCCGTTGCCTTCTATCGGGATATTTTAGAATTGCCCTTCCTCTTTCAGTTTGGCGGTTTGGCATTTTTGCAATGTGGCGAGGTACGGCTGCTGCTGGAACAGCCGCAAGCTGGACAAGAGCGTCAACATGCCTCGATCCTCTACTATCAGGTGGCAGAGATTCAGCAGGCCTACGCCACGCTCCAAGCACGCGGCGTCCACTTTATTGACGAACCCCACATGATTGCCAAGATGGCTGACCACGATCTGTGGATGGTCTTCTTTCACGACAGCGAAGGGAACACAGTGGCGCTTATGGCTGAGGTGCGGTCATAAAAGGTAGGAGTGTATGTTAAAAGTTTAGTTGTTCAACCTGGAGGCCAAGCGCTTGTGCTATCCGCTGCAAGGTCGACTTGCGCGGATGTGCTTCCGGTGCTTCAAGCTGGGCAAAAGCCGCTTGTGAAATCTGCATCCGCTCGGCCACTTCAACTTGCGTCAAGCCCAACTGTTCGCGCCAAGCGCGGATCGGCGTCAACTTGCCGACGATTACACGCTCGACAACTTCATTTGGTACCCAATTCTCTTGTCTGTTTTCTAAACGTAAAAAGTCATTGTAGGGAACTATAAATTCATCTTCAGTTGGTTCTTCAAACCAACTCGACCAGAGGTCGAGATCCTCTTCTGTTACGGCAAATGTACCTGGCGGCAGATTGATATTACGTTTCGAGAGCCTGGCCCAGAGTTCCTCGCGGCTGACAGCGAGGTAGTGCAATTCCACCCGCGCACCGAGCGCTTCGGCCACGGCGCGATAGCGATCCCGCTCGGCGCGCGACCAAAAGCCATTCTCCAAGATGACATTCGTGCCAAGCACCAAGGCACGCTTGGCCAGTTCCCACTGGAGCGCCTCGACCGGGTCGCGCAGCCGATCCCGCTCGGCAATGTCATTGGCATCGGCCAGGATGGTGGCGATCCACTCGTCAGGGCAGAAGCGTAGGGCGGCGTGCGCCTGCTCTAGTTGCTTGGCCAGGGTCGTCTTGCCGGCGCCGGGTAGACCACAGATGAGAAAGAGCGTTGCCATCGGTTGCTCCCGCTTATTTTTCCACTTGTACAATGGACTGAATCGCAATTGGCGGTGTCAAACGTTGTGCGTCAAGTGGTGCTTGGTTGATTGCCCGTACCACCGCCATGCCGGCAGTTACGCGCCCAAAGGCCGCAAAGCCTTGGCCATCGGGATTGCGCAGCCCGCCAAAATCGAGCGAGGGTTGGTCATTGATACAGATGAAAAAATCAGCCTGTGCCGAATCAGGCGCAAAACGGCCCATGGAGATTACGCCATCGCGGTGGCGCAAACCAGTTGCGGTCGTCCGCTCCAGAGGGATTGGTTCAAATTTTTCTTCTGCTTTGTCTGCCCGCACCGTGGCCTGAATCACTTCAATTTTGATCTCATTATCCGGCTGATTATCGGGATTGAGCGTTACGGTGCGCCAGAAGGTGCCTTCCTCATAGTAGCCGGTAGCGACATAGCGCAAGAAGTTGGCAACGGTGATCGGTGCCTGATCGGGATAGAGTTCGGCGTGGATATCGCCGAGTTGGGTGGAAATGCAGATGGGAATATTCATGATCGCCTCAACTGAATCAAGGATGGTATTTTATGCGTATCAGTAGACCAATACCTTCGCCAATTTCAGAAATTAGAGCCGTCATTCCTGCCTGCGCAGGAATCCATCTTCACGTTACATGAGTAGATTCCTGCCTGCGCAGGAATGACATCTGGAAATTTCCGCCAAAACAAGGTTTGGCGAAGGTATTGTAGACCGCAGTGTAAATAGACGAATGGTACTGAGGAGGACAGTAAGCCAGTAGGACAGTAGGACAGTAGGACAGTAGGACAGTAGGACAAGTGATCGTCTCACTGTCTCACTGTCTCACTGTCTCACTGTCTCACTGTCTCACCGTCTCACTGGCTTACTTAGGCCGTTGCCTACTACGTTTCCATCAGATCGACATCCACCCACTCCGTCCTGTCCGGATCCACCGGTAGCCATGCTGGCAGGGTGGCTGCCACTTTATAGCCAGCTTGGGCAAAGAGAGCTGCTTTGGCTTCATTGTCCCTATCGACATAGGCCACCTCACGAATCGCGAAGGGGAGACGCAATGCAGCCAACAGATCGCCGGCTCGTCCCCAATGATCGGGGTGGCAGTAGCAGTCAACCACGAGTGTATGGGGCCAGAGTGGATCCCACGACCAGGCGGCCAGCCCAACGACGGCACCGGTGGCGGGGTTGCACAAGGCGAGAACAGCGGGCGCTTCGCCCTGTTGCTGCCGTTGCTCGGCATCAAGCAAAGCCGGTAGGAAGGGACCTTCGCTGGAGGCTTGGCCGATGAGTTGCAACGGTGCACAGCGGATCAAACCGGGGAAATTGCCTAGAAAAAGCGGGGCCGAGGTGGACCAATGACGCCAGGAGAGCGGTTCAATGGTGGTCTCCCCCGGCGCAAAGTAGGCTGCGTCAAAGGCGCGGTGCCCGCTGGGATAGTAGGCCATGTAACCGCTGCCGACTGCTACACTCCTAAAGCCAAAGGTTTCGTACATCTGGTAGGCGACCGAGCCAAACTCGGTGCCGAGGAAGAGTGCCTGGCCGCCCCGTGCGACAAAATCCGCCATCAGTAGCCGCATCAAGCTCGAACTGGCACCTTGCTTGCGGTCGGCGGGCTGCGTCCAGACGTGACCAAAGTGGCCGACGCCCGCCACTTCAACCGTCATGATATTGGCAAAGGGATCGCCGTCGCGGTGCAGCACATAGAAGTTGACATCTAGCCCGTGGTCGGTGTCGAGCACTTGGGCATTCTGCCAATTCCACGGGTCGCCCTTGTGCCAGAGCAATTTTTGGAGACGCTGCGACCAATCCAGGTCGGGGCCGCGCACAACGCCCGCTTCCACGGTTTCGCCACTGCGTAGGTTAATATTACCTAGAGGCTGATACATAGACTTTGTCCTTTACTGCTTTAAAAATGTGTAACTACGCAGGCACCGCCCGCCTTGAACTAAAGTTCAGGCTAACAACCGAAGTCGGCTTAAGCCGACTTGAGCTATCAGCCTCGAATTTATTCCGAGGCTGAGTAGTTACAAAAATGCCTTGGCAAGTTCATCGGCCAGCGCCGTCGCCGGCCAGGTACTGTTATCGATTTTGCGATCATAGCTACGCAATGTTTCCTGCCAGCCATACAGGAGCCGTACTTCATCATCGGTCAGCCACTGGCCGCGCTGTTGATTCCTGCGCAGAGACTCTGCCAATGTAGGTAGCAGTAGAACAATCTGGTGCGCTAATGATCCGAGAGAGTTCCGATAGATGGCGGCTGTCTCGTCGGTGAGTACATCGAGTATTATCACATCATACCCAGCGGCAACAAAGTTCTGTGCCATCGTGCAGCCATTTTTTGCGCCCAAGCGCAATTGTGCCATGCCGGCTTCACCCAGCCACGGGGCGATGTGCGGCTGCACGACCATTGCCCGCAGCAGATCGACATCGATCACAACACCGCGCGCAAGCCGCTTCGCGATTTGCGCGCCCAATGTGTTTTTGCCCGCTGCTGGTGGGCCGGTGAGAATCAAGATCATAGCGCTTCCTCTTCCTCTCCGTTTTGATAGTTGAACCAAAAATCGCCCAATGCTGTACTAACCTCATGAATGAGAACCGCGCCCGCTACGTATGGGATTATGACCTGACCCAGGAACAGTTTGATGCGATGCTCGATGGCCGTTACGAAGATGGGCATCTGAACCGCGATTGGGCTGCTGTGCGTTTGATCGAATGGGCACCCTATCAGGAAATGATAAAGCGGCTGGGGTATAAGGCATTGGTCGAGAATTGGCCGCGTTGGCGCCAACATGTCCGCTCTCATTCCACCTGTCGTGGCATTGATTTTTTAGTCGCATGGCTTCCCAACCATCATGCAGAGTTATTACGCTAAATGATAAGCAATCCCATATATTTTCTGGAGAAACTCTACCCGCTGCAAGATCAAGCACTCCGTGTGCTTGCCGCGCTTGACACAGGCTTTTACCTAACGGGTGGAACTGCTGTGGCACGGGCATACCTAAATCATCGTTATTCCGATGATCTCGATCTATTTGTCAATTATGACAAGCGTTTCTTACTCTGGTCAAATGTTGTGATTCAAGCATTTTCGGTTGACGTCCGCTGGCAAACATTGGTCACAAAGAATTAAGAATTCTTTGCACGTATGCTGGTTTCTCAGAACGCCGTGACCCTCAAAATCGAGCTGATTAACGATGTCCCTTCTCATATCGGCGAAATACGCCAACACCCCACGTTGGGCCGCATTGATAGTCCAGAAAATATCCTCGCCAATAAATTAACGGCGTTGAGCGGGCGGGAAGAACCCCGTGATCTGGCCGATATATGGGGGCTTTGCACCATACTTGGTCTATCGATTGCCGATGCAATCGAAGGCGCGACCAGCAAAGCCACCGGCATCTACCCGCTTGATCTCGCCCGACGACTTTGCACCGCCACCCCCAAAGATTGGGAGCAGGTGCGCTGGATCGATCCGCCTGATCCAGCGCAATTTCTGGCAGAACTCAATCGGTTGGGTGAGCAGCTGATTTTGGTTTAACCGCTTTTGTTCACTATAGGTCGAATCAGGCGGTGAATGAATTCACCGCCTGATTCGTAAAACCGCAGAGATCCCTACTTTCTCACCAACGGCACATAAAGGTCAAGGCGCTGCTCGACAGTAAAGCTCACATCGTTTGAACTCCCGCCACCGGGTGGCGGGTTGACCACGATGATCGAATTGGTGGCGATGGTTACCACATCGGTCGTCGTGAGGGTCGCTTGTAGGGTGCCATTGAC
>DAOUCA010000065.1:0-68260 GCA_034432375.1 Caldilineaceae bacterium | reverse complement strand
CCAAACCTTGTTTTGGCGGAAATTTCCAGATGTCATTCCTGCGCAGGCAGGAATCTACTCGTGTAACATGAAGATGGATTCCTGCCTGCGCAGGAATGACGGCTCTAATTTCTGAAATTGGCGAAGGTATTGTATATCGGTACATAGTTGTATTATAGATGTTGCTGGTCCCGTAGGGGCCGAATGAGTTTAGGCGGTAAAGAAAATCCATCTCCTACCCTACAATCACACGCCTAAAATCAATCGTTCTTAGGGGACGGCAAACCATTATTGCACTGCTCTACCGATGTACCGATGTACCGATGTACCGATGTACCGATGTACTGATTTACTAACCTACCTCCCTACGCCGATTCCATATCGAGCACATCCTGAATGGCTTTGTGCATCTCTTCCAACCCTTGTTCAAAGGGAACGGGGGCATTTTTGTCGAGCAAGATCTGTACACGCTGTTGCACGGCATCGGTATATTCACGGCCACGCGAATTGGCTGGTGAATAGGCAGGGATCCCATTTTCCAGATTGGGAATAAACCACTCATGGATGGGGTTCTGTTTGATCAGCTCCTGCAATACGTCCGGTCGTACCAAAGCACCTTGCCCGGCAGTCAGGTTAAAGCCCACGCAGCCGTCAAAATCGGTGAGATGTTTCAAGAAGTCGTAGACTTCCTGCGGGTGATCGGTGCCGGCATTCATGTTCCAAGTGCCGCCACGGATCTGGCTGGGATATTTGCCATCTTCACGGGTGGGGAAGAGCCCTTGCCATGCTTCTTCGGCGTTCTCATCTTTGATGTCACGGTCAAAGTTGCGCACATTGAGCGAACCAGCCCAGTTCATCGTGACTTTCCCTTCCAGTTGTGCGGCATCGGCAACGAGGCCATCACCTGGGGCCGGCAACACGGCGTCGGTCACGGCCAGTTCGTAGAGCCATTTCAGCGCAGCTTGGGCGTTTTCATCGTCCAACAACATGCTTTTGGTGCCATCGGCGCTGATCAAACTGCTGTTCCAGATACGACAAGCAACGGCGACAGCACTTTCACTGTTTGGGAAAACCAGGCCAAAGCGTTCGTTTTCAATATAAAATGATCGAGCCCAGTCACCATAAGTCTCCATGGAGGTCTCATGGCTGGTCGGATCGGGCGGTTCAATGCCAGCCTCTTCAAAGTGCTTTTTGTTCATCACTAGTGTATCGTGGCCAGCCCAACCCCAACTCGGTAAGCCGTATAGCTTGTCTTCGTACTTTTGCAGGACCATAAATTGCTCAAACCACTGGCTTTGATCAAGATTGTCGGCATCGGCTAGATCTTGGATTGGCCCAATAATTCCCGATTTGATGGCTCGCCAAAAGTGGTAATGTGAAGGATCAAAGGCAACGATATCACCCAAATCATCGGCGGCATACATCGCGTACATCTTGCCATAGTTATCCTGCTGGCTGGCACCAGTAAGCGGTCGGAACTCAATGCTCACGTTGGGATGGCTCTCCTTGAAGGTGTCGATGCGCTCCTCATTCCAACCGGTGCCAGGGCCACGAAAGGTATCCCAAATTAAATTGATTGCATCACCGCTGGCTGTCTCTCCTCCCTCACCGCCGGCTGCGGGCGCAGTCCCTGGCGCAACACAAGCCGCCAAAAGACCGATTGAGGTAACGGCACCGCTCATCTGCAAAAATCGACGACGTGACATACTCTTAGCCATGGATCTTCCTCCTCGGTTACTTTTACTATGGACAAATATTAAAATTGCTGTAGGCAAGCAAAGTAGACTATGCCGCGCAATGCGAATCGGCTTTTGACTAGGGAGAAAAAGACCGGTTCACGCTGTACAGCTCAGTACACAACAAATGATCAGCAATGAACTGCACGCTCGCGCTAAAGGTATCGCCAACTACCCTTAGAGTTTTGTTCTGGAGAGTCGCTTGTAGCCTATTGCTGATACTACCGTTTGAAGTGGGGCAACATGATTGTTTGCTTGAATCTTGCGAAACCATGTATGCTTTTATTACAACATAGATTTTTATAGGATGCAAGTGTGATTAATTTAGAAAAAAGTAGACTCAATGCTATATTTATTGTTATTTATTATGGCCCTTCTTTTCCTTGCCTTTTGGTTTTTGCGCCAGAGCCAAAAGGCACAAACAGCCACGGGGCTGCCCGTGGGCGAGATCATCTATGCCGATACGGGGGCGTGGCAGCGTGTAGAAAGCTCCCTAATTAGCCGACGCTATGGCTTGGTAGGTAAGCCAGATTATGTCCTGGCGAATGATATAGGGAGTAAACGGGCCATGATTCCTATCGAGGTGAAAAGTGGCAAACAGCCCTCTACCCCGTCGATTGGCCATCTGCTACAACTTGGCGTCTACTGTATCCTGATTGAAGAGACCTATGGGGTTACCCCCAGCCACGGGTTGTTGCACTATGCCGACGCCACCTTGCGGATCGACTTTACTGCGGCGCTGCGCCAAGAGGTCATCCGCACAGCCGAAGCGATCCGCCACGCCGAATCTGCGCGCAATCTGCACCGCAATCATGAAGAAGCAGCGCGCTGTCGCGCTTGTGGCTATCGCCAAGCTTGTAGCAAGGAAGCGCTGGCATAGGCCGTGTAGGCCCGTTCGACGCTCAATTGGCGTAGATCTGCCGGGAGATCAACATCAAAGGCGAGATGGGGTGCACTGTGAACGAGACAGGGGACGCTCGCCGCTTCGGCTGCGTGGCAGTGATGGGAAAAACTATTACGGCCAAAGGCAAAGTTGATGGCGTGGGGAGGACGCAGCAGTAGTGCATTGGTGCCATTATCATTGCTGGGCACAATAATCACCCCTTCCGTCTCTTGGCCCCGTGCATAAAGTGTATCTATATCATCGCGCTGTAAATGGGGCAGATCCGCCGGCAAGATCAAAATGGCATCGGCCCCACGTGCTACTGCCACTTGTCGCCCTTGACTGACAGCCTGGTTGAGATCATGGCCGGTTTCCAACACTAGCTCGATCCTGGAATCAAGCGAAAGAGCGCTCTGAGAGTCGCCTTGTAGTGTCGGAAGACCATGGAGAACTGTGGGATCACGGCTGACGACCAGGATGCCCGCAAGCATGGTGGTTGCTGTCGCTTGTGCCATAACATGCTGAAAGAGTTGACGACTCAAGTGTGCCCGTTCTGGGTTGGGCAAGGTGGGTGCCAGACGACTTTTCCCCTCGGTAAAGGGTTTGACGGGTACAATTAGCCATAACTTCATGCGCCATTATCTGCCCTGATCCAGCGAGTATCACCATCAGGCGCAATACGGAGAGAGTCAGGCACATCCCGCAGGCGCAGTGCAAAGGTCAATAGTTGTTCCGCCAGCCGTTTTTTACTTGCCAAATCACCCATGATTGTGTCGGTAAGCAGCGTAGGTACCTGGATCGATTCAACCCACTCGCTGTCGGCCCGATCCAGCACAAAGCCAGTGAGAAAATCATCATACCGATCGACCACGGTGTGAGGACTAATCAGTACCCCCAATTCTTTCATGATTTTGGCGGCAGGCCCCTTAATCGCCTGGCCACTGACGATGGGGCTGACAGCCACTTTGGGTGTCTCTGTATGCCGCAGGTATTGACGCAATCCCGGCACGCTGAGAATTGGATCAATGCTGAGATAGGGATTGCTGGGGCACAAGACGATGACATCGGCGGACTGCAAGGCGTCGTAGGCGATGTCGGTCAGCCGTGCCTCATTGGCCCCCAAAAACGAGAGGTCGATCAAAATTGGTTCGCAGCGCAAACGCACAAAGTAATGCTGAAAGGGCAAATCTCCTTCGTCGGTATGGACAAGGGTGCGCACTGGCTTGTCACTCATCGGCAAAACCCGTGACGGGATCCCGAGGCTGCGCCGTAGACGGTCGGTCACTTCGCTGAGACTAACGCCTTGGCGCAACCATTCGGTGCGCCGCAAATGCATAGCTAGATCCTGGTCCCCCAGGCGAAACCAATCTTCCCCACCCAGTTGACCAATGGTTTCCAAGGTGCGGAAAGTTTCGCCGACGCGCCCCCAGCCAAATTCCGGGTTATTGATGCCGGCCAGATTGTAGATCACGGTGTCAATATCGGGTGAAATGCTCAGTCCCCAATGTTCAAAGTCGTCACCTGTATTGACAATCACGGTTAACGCACCCGGTGATAATACCTCCTGCAGACCCAACGCCAGCTTTGCACCGCCGACCCCTCCGGCCAGTGCCACTACATTGAGATTGATTTTGCGCTCGTTCATTCACGGCCCCGTTTACTATTGTTGCCTACGCAGTTCTACCAATTTATTCAAACTTCTGCCACAGAGGACACGAAGTTCACAGAGAAAAGCCTACACATTTTCTCTTCTTCTCTTATCCTCTTTCTCATA
This sequence comes from Caldilineaceae bacterium, assembly GCA_034432375.1. Taxonomy (GTDB): domain Bacteria; phylum Chloroflexota; class Anaerolineae; order Caldilineales; family Caldilineaceae; genus JAHBVH01. The sequence continues at coordinate 63,888 of DAOUCA010000065.1, read as the reverse complement.
AACGCTTTCTCTGTGCTCTCTGTGCTCTCTGTGCTCTCTGTGCTCCAACTAAGCCTATCGTCAATCTGCAGATGTGCATCAAACCGACAGCGGAGACACAACTCTATCGCCAGATCACGCGGTTGGCCAATGGCACCCGTTCTTTCACCTTCTCTTCAGCGGGATAGCCAAGGGTAATCAGCGCCTGGGGCTGCCAGCTTGCCGGCAGATCGAGGACCTCGCGCACAAGTGTCGGGACAAAGAGTGGTGCACACATCCAACAGGCACCCAACCCGTGGGCGTGGGCGGCCAATAACAGATTTTGGCAAGCCAACGCCACGCTCTGCACCGCCATGATCCATTCGGCTTCGGCGCGAGTGGCATCCGGATAACTGTCCATCTCTTCCATGCTCACGTTGGCGATGATCAGCGCCGCTGCGCCCATGACCCGCGCATGGCTGATGGCGACACGCCGCTCGATAAACGCTGGATCGGCGTTGTCAGCGGTAAGATCCTGCCGCCACTGTACCCCCATACGCTGGCTGAGGGCAAGTTTGACTTCATTGCTGGTCACCACACAAAAGCGCCACGGCTGCCGATTGTGGGCCGACGGCGCCCAGGTGGCTGCGGTCAGGATCTCTTCTAGTAGCGCCGGTGCAATTGCTCGATCTTGGTAGCGGCGGATCGAGCGACGACTTTGGATCAATTCGGCAAAGTCATCACGTTGCATCTTAAATAATCTCCGGCGCTATATTGCCGGATTCTTCAATAGCCCGGCGTACGTTCACAAAGACAAGCAAACCCAAACCGATCGTAAAGAAGATGGCGATCGACAATATGGCAACGCGGTAGCTTCCCGTCAGTTGCAGTGCCAGCCCAAAGACCAGTGGCCCGAGCCAGCTCGTGCCTCGCTCGCTTACCTCATAGAGGCTAAAGTACTCTGCTTCCTGCCCTTCTGGGATCATCAATGAGAAGAGCGAGCGACTCAAGGCCTGGCTGCCGCCAAGCACAACCGCAATTACACCTCCCATGATAAAGAATTGGAGGCGGCTCTGCAAAATCGCATACGCATAAATTGTTACACCAAGCCAGATCACCAAGCTGATCATAATCGCGCGTTTGCTGCCCATGAAGCGTGCAAGATAGCCAAAGCCCAAAGCGCCAAAGAAGGCAATAAACTGGACCATAAGCACCAACTGAATCAGATCGGAGGTTGGCAGCCCCAACTCTTCACTGCCAAACTGCGTCGACATCGCAATAATCGTTTGAATGCCATCGTTGTAGAGCAGATAGGCGACCAAAAAGAGCAGTGAATGGGGCAAGGAAGGCAGTTGGCGCAAGGTGTGGAAAAGCTGTTTGAAGCCAATCGATAAAAAGGATGTTCCCTCCGGTAAATGCTTGACTGCTCGACGCGTGCGCAGGCCGCGCAGCGGAACCAGTGTGAAAATCGCCCACCAGACGCCGGCAGAAGCAAGGCTGATACGCACGGCATGTCCAAGTTCAATCCCCCACGGTTCGGCTAAAAATTGGACAAAGATCAGGTTGACAGCCAGCAGGATCCCACCACCCAAATAGCCTAGCGCCCACCCCTGCGACGAGACTTTGTCGCGATCATCCGGTGCCGCAATATCGGGCAGGTAGGCATTATAAAAGACAATCGATGCGCCAAAACTCAGGTTTGCCAGCAGAAAGAGGCCGCCGCCTAACAGATAGCGATCCCCCTGCAAGAAATACATCCCCATCGTTGCCAGCGCCCCCACATAGGCAAAGATCGCCAGCAGTGTCTTCTTGAGATGTGAATAATCGGCGATGGCACCCAACACGGGGAGAAAGAAGACTTGGAGCACCACCGACAGCGAGACCATGTAAGGGAAAAACGCATCGGCCAATACCGGAATCCCCAAAGGGTGTACAAAGCCGTTGCTATCGGCAGCAGCCTGCGTAACCGCCGTAAGATAGGGTCCTAAAAAGACGGTGATGACGGTGGTAGAAAATGCCGAGTTTGCCCAATCATAAAAATACCAGGCGACCTGCTCGCGACGGCTATAGAGACCCGCTTCAGTTGTTCTTGGCATACCGATTCCTTGCGTTGAGTTCGTCCATTGGAGATGAGGCGGTCTATCGTAATATACGTTCAGATTTACAATGGACGAAGTGGAGAATGGTTACTTTGCCGGCATGGGTTGACTACTCTTTTGTGCTTACCACCTTTCCAAAAATTGGTTGTGGCCCAGCGGGAAGAGTGAATCTCTGGATAGCTACCTATTCGTGTGCCCATACAGACTGGTTGCATTGGATTGGGAAGGGTTGAGGATTCTTCTGTCTGTAGTCGTTGGCACGATAACATGATTTATCCGTTTCGTCAATTTGGTTTTACAAATGGGCAGGGATTCTCAAGCTAGCCACAGATGAACACAGACAGCCACAGACGGCCACAGATGAACACAGATGGGCAAAAGAGGTTGATAGTTGATTGATGCTTGTAAAACTAGAGTTTTCCCGAAGCAAGCAGTATAATTGGAACGTTGCGCACGCTTCTTTGGTAGGAATGTGCGCTAAGCTTTATCGTGCTACTGAATTTATCAAGTGCGCCAGTTGAAAAGAGCATTCTGTAAAGTGCTTCTATAGACATAGTAAGCGTACCAGTCGAAAAAGGACAATAGATAACCATGCGACTTGTTCCACACAAACTCTTCCTTACGCGTGGCGTAGGTGTGCACAAGGAAAAGCTAACCAGCTTTGAAATGGCGTTGCGCGAAGCCGGCATCGCCCACTTTAACCTCGTCCGCGTCTCGTCAATCTTTCCCCCGCGCTGCAAAATTGTCGCACGCGAAGAAGGGTTGCCGCTCTTGCAACCGGGGGAAGTCGTCTTTGCGGTGATTGCCGAAATGTCAACCAATGAACCGGGACGGCGGATTGCATCGTCGATTGGCGTTGCCCGACCGACCGATCAGGATAAGTATGGCTATCTTTCCGAACACCATACCTTTGGCCAGACGGAACAAGAAGCCGGCGACTATGCTGAAGATCTGGCCGCCACTATGTTAGCGACCACGTTGGGCATTCCCTTTGATGCCGATAAAGATTACAACGAGCGGCGCGAACAATATGGAATGGGCGGTGAAATTGTCGATACCACGAGCATTACGGTAGCTGTTAATGCCTCTCCCGGTGGCGTTTGGACGACGACAATTGCCGCGGCAATTTTGATCTAGATACCTATATATAATGGAAACCGAAGAAGATCGCTAATTTCGGTTTCCATGCGCAAGGAACTCTGACAAGCCTATGGTACACAATGATTTTTTGGGCCTACCTGAAGCCAGCGCTGAGGTTGAACGCGCCCACGTGCTGCTTCTGCCCCTCCCCTACGAAGCTACGGTCAGCTATGGCCACGGCACCGCCGCTGGGCCGGCTGCCATTATCGAAGCGTCCAAGCAAGTGGAATTATATGATCGCGAATTCGATAGCGAACCGGCGATCGCCTATGGCATTCATACCCTGCCGGCGCTAAACTTGCCAGATGATCCAGAAGCGGCCACGGTGGCGATTGCCGATGCGGTCGCCGCTGCCGCCGATGGGGGTAAATTGGTGGTTGGGTTGGGTGGTGAACATACCGTGAGTGTGGGCTTTGGGCGCGGCTTGTTGCGCGCCGTCGGTGGCCCGCTAACGGTTGTCCAGATCGATGCCCACAGTGATCTGCGCGATGAATACGAAGAGTCGCCCTATAGCCATGCCTGCGTTGCACGCCGCTTGCTCGATGATCCGGCGATTGAGCAGGTTTTGCAATTGGGTATTCGCTCGGTCTGTACAGAAGAAGTTGAATTTTCGCGTGCCAACCCGGAACGGGTACGCGTTTGGTACAGCGAAGCGGTCCACGCCGGTCGCTGGCAGGAAGAGTTGCGCGGCCGCCTCAAAGGCCGACAGGTCTACTTGACGATCGATGTCGATGGCCTTGATCCGGCAGTTGTTCCGGCAACTGGTACACCGGAGCCGGATGGCCTCACTTGGCGCGAAACGCTTGATATTCTGCGCATCGTTGCCCAAGAGAGCACAATCGTTGGGCTTGACTGTGTGGAATTGGCGCCTATCGATGGGCACCATGTAGCGGATTTTGCCGTGGCCAAGTTGGTCTACAAGGCGATTACCTATGCAATAGCCAGCCACAGTGACGCCAACGAAAAAACGATTTTTGATGAGTGGATCGGAAAATAATTATTCATGGAAAACGCCAACGCAATTAAAAAGTTTATTAAGCAACACTATCGCCATTTTAATGCGGCCGCTTTAGTTGACGCTGCCGAAGGCTACTGTACTTTTGTCAACAACGGCGGCGAGATGTTCCTGGCGATGGCTGGGGCGATGAGTAGCGCGGAATTGGGGCTATCGCTCGCCGAGATGATCCGGCAGGAAAAGATCCACGCGATTAGCTGCACGGGTGCCAACCTGGAAGAGGATGTCTACAATCTGGTCGCCCATGATCATTATGTGCGCATTCCTAATTATCGTGACTTAACACCCGAAGATGAACACGAACTATTGTCACGCCATCTCAATCGCGTCACCGACACCTGCATCCCCGAAGAAGAGGCGATCCGGCGGATTGAGCATTCGATCCTGCAACAGTGGACGCAGGCCGATCAGGCGGGGGAACGTTACTTTCCCCACGAGTTTCTCTATCGTATTCTGTTGAGTGGTGAGCTAGAGAAGTACTATCAGATCGATCCCAAAGATAGCTGGCTCTTGGCCGCGGCCGAGAAGAATCTGCCGATCTTTGTGCCAGGTTGGGAAGATTCGACGAGTGGTAATATCTATGCCTCGCATTGCATCAAAGGCAATATCAAAAATGTCCACACCGTGCGCGGCGGCATTGAATACATGATGGCGCTGGCCGATTGGTATACAGAGAAGACAAGCTCGACCCCCGTGGGCTTCTTCCAAATCGGTGGCGGTATCGCCGGTGATTTCCCGATCTGTGTCGTTCCGATGTTGCGCCAGGATCTGGAACGGGAGGAGACGCCGCTTTGGGCCTACTTCTGCCAGGTCAGCGACTCGACGACCAGCTATGGCTCCTATTCCGGTGCCGTGCCCAATGAGAAGATTACCTGGGAAAAGCTGGCCATTGATACGCCCCGCTTTATTGTCGAATCGGACGCAACAATTGTTGTGCCACTGATCTTCGCCTACGTTTTGGCAGAGTAGCGGGTGGCAGAAAAATGACAAGGGGTTCGGAAGGGAAGGGATAAGTCATTCGTGCAAATCCCTTCCCTTCCGAACCCCTTGTTCTAGTACGCTTGAACGGCAATGTTCAGCTGCTTCCTACGCCGCCAATGCCAAATTCTCCGGCATATTCTCCAGACGGGTCAACCAGTAATGCACATCAAAGTTATTGTCGCCGGTCAGGAAGCGCCAAAGCTTGATGCGGTTGACAATCTCTAGACGCCCCGCTGCATCCTCGAACCAAGGCTCGCCCTTGCCCAGAATGGTCTGCACATCTTCCACATCATTGGTATTCCGGGTAAAGATCGCTTTGTGCTGCTTGGTCGCATCGGTCAGGTCATCGGTGTTCCAAAGACGCAATTGGCGCACACGTGGATTGAGCCGAATTTTGAACATGTAGCGCACCTGATCGGTCTTGTTTTGACGGCCACAGTGCCAGATGCCGTGGTGTAGGACGAGAATGGTCCCGGCTTTACAGACCATCGGCACTTGGCCAATAAAGTTCTGATAGCGGGCAATATCCATCTCGTTGATGCGGCGGAAGTGGCTGCCGGGTAGGATCAAGGTGCCGCCCATTGCCAATGGCACATCGTGTGGGAAGTACATCAACTGAATGTCGAAGTGCATACGTGTGTCGATAATCGAATCGCCATGCAACCCCTGGGCCGAGCCCTGGTTTGGCTGGCGCACATGGATCGCCTGGTGATCAAAGAGTGGGTCCGGTCCGACTAGACTTTGGATCGCGCCCTCGACCTCCGGCATACGCAAAAGATGACCAATCGCCGACGGCTCGGCATAACATTGCGAAAGGGGTGTGCCGGCCGGTGCCGCCTGAATCCCGCCCCGATCAATCTCCGCCATCACCGCTTCGTTGATCTCCTGCGGGATCAATTCGTCAAAGCGCAAAAATCCACGGGCGACAAATGACGCGACCTGCTTAGAATTGAGTAGATATTGCTTATCAACCATCGATCTCCTCCAGTTTTTCAAAGATAAACTCATACATTTGAAACGATGTTGTATATTCCATATTGGGGTAGGGTGGAATCAATTGGGGAAATTGAATGACCCGCCAGCCATCGCACAATGCCTCCAACCCGCTCTTGTAAGGGGGCATGTCGCTGTCGCCAGTGGTGTGATGTTCCTTGCCGGTGCCATCATAGATCGTCCAGCCCGTAACCCGACTATCCAGTGCCGAGTTCGAGAGATAGAGCACCAGTACCTTTTGTCTTCTTTGTGCCATAATGGTTCCTGTTGTTGTGACAGAGTTAGTTCGCGTGAATTGCTGCGCCTCGTGCGGTTGCGCCCATCCAAACATAGCCCGTTAGTATAACGCAACTATCATGGGCGGCAAAGAACCAAAATTCGTAACTATTACAACAACGCCAATAGGAGTTACGTAGCTCTGTGGTTTCGATACGGCAAAAAGCTGCCTACTCAACCGGCGTCCTGCGTAACTCCTAGCTAAATTACTCATGTTACGCAGTAAACATGCTGGTCTCGAGTACTCCGCATCTGGGGATGCGGAGTACTCGAGTAGCGTGGTGCCTTACCAAGTTAAAGCTCACCTCGCACCATGCGCAAGAGGCGATCGAGCAAAACTTCGCCATCTGCGCGCAGGGCGTTGTGCTCGTATTGGTTGGTGACCCAGAGCTTGATCCCCCGGATTTCGCGCGCTGTCTCTTCCGAATAGGTACGCTCGACATACATATCGTTGTAATAGACGGCAGCCGCACAGGGAACACGGTTGTTACGCAACTGTGCCAGATCATAGAGTTGGGGCCAATCGGCGTAGGCGGCGAGGAGTTCAGCCGCTTCTTTTAACGGCTGTAACTGTGGATATTCGTCAAACATCCACGGATAGATCATCTCGCCAGTAAAGAGGATCTGTCGTTCGGGATCCGGCTCGAAGAGTGGATATTCCCGGCGCAGCCGTTCCGCTGACCAATTGGATGCCGTGCCCTGGCAGTAGATCGATTCGTGAAGGATCGCAAAGATTGGGTTTGTCTCGAAGTGTTGTTCCTGCATAAAGTGAGAGAGAAATGGATAGCTCAATTCCGGACCTCGTGAACCTTCAATAAAGGCTTCTTCCAGCAGATAATGTACGGTCTCAAAGCCATCGCTTGCACCAAAGGCCAGCCCCAACTGTTGAAAGCGCCGAGGCGTTAGCAGAGCGCCATCGGGCAGCAGCACCTCACGCTCCCGAAGATGACGCACGATTGCCTGGGCGCGTGCCACATCATCGGGGTAGCGCGCATAGTAAAGTTGATTCTTGGCCAACAGCTGTTGATAGGTGGCGCGATAGACATCATCGGCGTGGCGGGTCAGCGAGGGCAGCCCCCCAGTAATAAGCGCCTCGCGCAGCCCCGCCGGTGCCACCGATAGATAGTGAACAACACAGAAGCCACCATAACTTTGGCCCAATACACTCCATTGCCCCTCTTCGCCCAACAATTCCACGCGGATCCGTTCGGCGTCACGCACAATATTATCGGCGCGGAAGTGCTTGAGGTAATCCGCTTGGGCCTCTGCTGAAGGAAAGCGCGCCATTGTTTGGGGCAAGACCGGTGTGCTGCGCCCCGTGCCCCGTTGATCGAGCATTAACACACGATACTCTTGGAGCGCACGCTTCCACCAGCCACTGTTTTCGGTCGGGCGTGGCGCGGCCGAACCGGGGCCGCCTTGCAAGTAGACAAGCATGGGCAGATCAGCCGCTTCTTGGCCGGCGGCCACAATTTCGCGGGCGAAAACCGTGATCTGCTCGCCGCTTGGGTCAGCATAGTCAAGGGGTACTGTAAATTTGTGGCTCTGCAAGAGCAGGCCAGGGATTCGATGGATTTGGGTTAGCATTAGTAGGTCACAGCCTCGCGCGTCTCAATTTTGCTCTCATCCAATACCATGCCCAGCCCTGGTAAGGTCGGTAACACAACGTCGCCATTTTCCGGGCGGTAGATCACCGTGTGAAAATATTGCTTACTCTCTTGCGCCCGCACCAGATATTCGACGCGCGGCACCGCCGCCGGCGACTGTGCCCCCGCCACATGCAGCGCCGCCAGTAAAGAATGGCCGTGGGCGATCACCGGCACTTCAAAGGAAGAGGCAAGCGCACAGATCTTCACCTGCTCAGTAATACCACCCGTCCAATCGGGGTCATTCTGTAGCACATCCACAGCGTCATTGACGAGCAACTCCTTGGTCTGCCAGCGCGTATAGATATGTTCACCGGTGGCAATTGGCACCGCCGCCGCCGCGCGCAGCCGGCGAAACTCACTGACCCGCTCCGGTGGCAAGGGTTCCTCCAGCCAGGTGGGGCGTAGTGGTTCCAATGCGCGTGCCATGACAGTGGCATAACTCAGGTCCCAGCCCATAAAGGCATCAAACATCAGTTGATAATGGGGGCCGACCGCATCGCGGGCCGCGGCGGCCATCGCCAGATTTTTGTCGATGCCCGCCGCGCCGTCAGCTGGCCCATAGCGGAAGAACCATTTTTGCGCCGTGTAACCCTGTGCTTGATAGTCGCGTGCCAGTACCGATACATCTTCTGGCGCTGTCGAATAGCCCAACATGCTGACATAGGCCGGCACGGCTGCCCGCGTGGGACCACCAAGCAGCCGATAGACCGGTTCACCATAGACCTTACCCTTGAGATCCCATAGCGCATTGTTGACTACGCTGACCGCCGTCATAAAGAAGCCGGAACGGCCATGACGATCCATGCGAATCATCTGGTCATGGAGCAGCTCCGTTGCCAGCGGATCACGGCCAATTAGATAGGGGCGCAGGCTTTGGCTGACATGAAAGGCCTGAAACTCTTGGATCGGGCCAAAGAGGCCGCTGATCCCGGCGTCCGTATGGATCTCGGCATAGAGGGCATTGATAGGGGCACCAACGGCTGATCCGCTTGGATTTTTGCTGTTGAATTCAGGATAGATGTCGAGCTGTTGCGCCTGGCGGTTCCCTGGGGGGAAGGCGGGGCCGTTGTAATGGCCATGCAGCCGAAAAAAGGTGACATCGCTGATCTTCATGAATCGTATCGTCCTTTCAGTGTGGGTGGGGAAGAGAGAAGCAAAGTAATTTTCTCGATTCTTCAATCAGGTTATTTTAGCACTGGCCACACAATGGTGCTAACAGTTTCCGTATTGTGGTGACAAACCTAGCCAGCCAAGCGCTGAGAGGTGGAAATTACCCCTCCCGCGCCTATTGTTCTGTGAGATAAGTCATGATCGGTAGCGCCGGTTGAGTAGCCCCGGCAGTATGGGGCGTATCGAAACCAAGCGGGTCGCGCCCAGTAGGCACCCGCTCACTCCCGTTTCGATACGGCTGCCAAAAGCCGCAGCCTACTCAACCGCCGTTCGTTCGACCTATCATTTTTGCAATGTGACAGCGCACGCTTACCACTGGACATTGTGCCGGTGGCGACCTTTGTCACCCGACACGTGTGAACTACGCTAAGTTTTGCTGGAATAACTGTAAATCAATCCCTGTCATTCTGTAAGAATCTTTGGATAAATACCTTTGAAGACGCTTCAGCGTGACAAAACTCAGATGCGCAGTTCATCATGACTTCTTTCACCAAACTCTATCACGGCGGCTCGGAATTGGTAGGGGCAACAGCAATATTGGTAGAAAGTTATCGTTGGTTAAGGAGACAAGCTTGGGTAGGCTAAACACAACCAGCAAATATCCATAGCCACACAAAGGAGCAGACCAATGACCAGCGCAATGACTAGCAAGCATCATGAGCAGCGTGCCCGCCAGCGCCTCTACGAAGTAGGATGTGCAGAATGGCGGCAATCGGCTCACAGCGCAAACGCGCAGCCCCATACCTCGGTTAACCAACTCAGCTTTTTTGTTGACAGTGCCCAACTGTCACCGATAACCGCATCGCAGCCGGGCACGCGCTTTGCACAAAGCAGCACGCAATTTATCTATTTTCAAGTGGCGATGCTCAATCGCTGGCGCGCTGCACGCTGGACTTATCGCGTGACGGCGCACCTCTATCACCCAGATGGCGCATTGATGGAGGAGATCCATGATCGGGTGACTGTTGAGCCAGCTTATGAAATCTTCTGTTATACAGGACGATGGGGTACAGAAGCGAGCGGTCAATGGTCCCCTGGTAGCTATCGGGTGGAAGTTTGTGTGGATAACCAGAAAACTATCACTGGAACCTTCGCCATTGCGGCTGACCACGCGGCACAATTAGCTAATATCAAGCGTCTCTTGCGTTTGGCTTGTCTACAGGCGGGCAGCGAGAAATCGATAAGCCGCTAACGCGATGCCGTCACACCGACTTGTTGACACATCGTTAGCAGAGGGCAGGTAGAACAGTGCGGCCGGCTACCGGTGCAAATATGTTTGCCAAAAGGCACGAGCAAGCTGTTGATCTCAATCCAATAGGCTTCCGGCAGTTGTTTGGCGAGGGCGCGCATCGTTGCTTCCGGCGAATTGGTCGCGACATAACCCCAGCGATTGGTGATTCGATGGACATGCACATCCACGCTGATCGAAGGGATCCCACAGGCCACTCCCAATGCCAGATTGGCACACTTAGGGCCGACACCGTGAAAGCTAGTCAGCACCTCAAAGTCACAGGGCAACTCCCCATCGTACTCATCGAGGATGGTCTGTGCAATGGCACGCATCTGGGGCGTTTTACTATCGTGGAAGGTGCTCTCGGCGATCGCTTCGTCGATTTGGGCTACACTCAAGTGGACCAATGCTGCTGGTGTGCGGGCCAGCGCAAAGAGCTTATGCGCACATGGGATGGTCGTTTCATCGCGCGTGCGAATAGAGATAATGCAAGAGATGAGCTGCTCAAAGATAGAGCCATAGCCTTCTTCGGCTAAGGCAAACATGGCGGCCTTAGGGTAAGGAGCCACTGCACTCCGCAGCCGCTCCATGGCGACATCAATGTCAAACGGGCGTTTGTCCGCTTCCGTGTCAGCCATTTTCGCGTCAGCCATTGTGTTGCTCGGTTTCTGCTGCTTCATAGTATTGCCGACTCTCCCCTTCGCGGCCACGGATGACCCGTTTGCCTTTGAGCGTACCGCTAGTTTCGGTGACGACCGTACATTGACCCTCGCGCCCAGTGCCGTTGTCGTGGCCATCTTGATCAAAGTAGATGACCACCCAATCCTTGGTTTTGTTAAGTTCGTGGGCACGGGCCGTATTGGAGAAGAGCGCGGTAAAATCCCACCCGGCGGCTTCGGTGTGTAGAATGGGTAGCCACGCTTTGTGGTCGGGGTTGAAGCGTCTGGGCGCAATCGTGCGCAGCTTCCCAGCCGCCGCGGCCGAGCGATAGGCTTTGTCTACGCTTAATAAGGTTTCCGCAGAAGGTTCTGCCGGATGAGATTGGGCCGGATGAGATTGGGCCGGTCCCGCTGTCGATTGACGACGGCGGCCAGAACGAGTAAGCATTGTCCCCAATGCATCACGCACCCCTTGGACCCGTCGTGGACCAAAGCCTTCCACGCTCTCTAAGCGCCCATCGTGTGCCGCCATCTCTAACTCCGGCAGGGTATCGATCCCCAGCGTCTCGACGATCTCTTTGGCCAACACACTGCCGATACCAGGAATCCGCCGGAACCGATCTTCGGCGCGGCTTTCGCCCCGCAAGCGATCGAGCCGCCCCGTGTGGCCGGTTTGGACGAGTTCGCCGATTAGCCAGGCCAGCCCACGACCGATAGCTGGAAGATCTTCTAATGTCTCATCATCCTGATGATCTGGCTGATGATCTGGCTGATGATCTGGGTTATGGTGCGCCAGTTGTGCAACATGCTTTTTCGTGGTGCGGATACTTTTGGCACCGGCACGATAGGCATTCACACGGTGCGGATTCGCCTCTTGCAACGCTAAAAAGTCGGCTATCTGCTCCAGGTGTTCGGCAATTTCTTCATTGGTCAGGGGGGATTGAGTATCAGTATCTTGCGTCATGGCATCCTCGCAATTAGATCAAGTGCATATAAGCAGTATGATAAATTGCGCGAAGTATGCACTATATCCCGGCATAACGCTTGGATAGAATGTGCTCAATCTTGCCCTGAGCCGTAGGTCACCCGTGTAGCGTGACAAGCAGCGCACGTTGCTGATTGCCCAGTCGTTAGGCAACGACTATCACATTGCAACTATGACCGACGTATCATCCTCTCTTCCCCATCGTAACGTAACTGACAGAACACTACTGCTGCGCGGGGACAGGATTGCTCACTTCCGGCGCAGCAATTGTGATATCCGCATTATTAAAATCAAAATAGTCAAGACGGGCTTCATAGGTGCCGTCGGGATTGCCATCCAGGCCAAAGGCGCGCAATTCCATCGCCACAATGAAATTCTCCGTGGTGTCCACCCATACGTCGACGGTGGCCGTATCAAGCAGACTTAAGTCAATCGTGCCATCGGTGTGGAGAGCCTTGGGATCCCCTTGATAGTGGAGTGTTGTTCGTCCATTGGCTTCCTCTTCCCCGATCAAGGTGAAACTATTGGCCAGATCGGTGGCATTTTCAGGTGCCACCAACATCAATTCTTGAACGTTCACCGCCGCGTCTGGTGTCTGCACCACAATGTCCCCTTGTTGCATGTAGTGCAATCCATCAACGGTGGTCATCGTAATCGTGGTGTCGCTACTACTCTCGTCGTACTGAACCGTTAGCGCTTCCGCTGGTGGTTTGACAATATAGCGCCCTTCAACAGTGATATGCTGTGGTCGTTGCGCACTGCCTTCACTGTTCACTGTGATACGCATCCGATAGCGTTCGATCTGTCCATCCGCTTCAATCGTCTCGGCAGTGGGATAGGTATCGGCAGCGGGTGTCCGGCCCAATTGTTCATTCACCAACGCGGTAAGTGCATTGATCGCCAATGGCCCGGTCGTTCCGATAAAAAGGCCCGTCGCAATAGTGACAATTGCTAATAACAATACTAAAATCTTGCGGTTCCCCATAAACGTATGATCCTTTGACACATGCTTGATAGCAGGCTGTTGCTGCTGGCGGATAAATCTCACCAGAGGGCAGAAAAGTCCAGTAGAGTATTTGATCGTCCTTTTGCACCTTGGCTGCCGATCTCCTTGGCTGCCGATCTCCTTGGCTGCCGATGAGTATTTCTATAGATGCAGGACGATCTTGGCACAAATCCAACACGCTGCCTAGGGACAAATGGCCTAGATTTGGCACGGTTATTCCATACGATGGCTGTATCAGTGTCTAGTAAAGTCGTTCAATGTGGCTCATCCGTGCAATGTGTAAAAATCGATAATTTGTCGAGGCAAATTGCTGCGTTTTACACATTTGGCTGATGAGCGTTTCAAGATAAGATAAGGTAAGGTAAGGTAAGGTAAGGTAAGGTAAGGCGATAAAGCTCGGTGAATCTCACCATTGACGCACGGTCTAAATCTATAGTAAGCTATTGTTTAATCACATTTGGTCTGCCTCTACTGATCATGTGAGTTTGGTTCTAAGAATCCTTCCAGCGATTCAGATGTAGATCCAGGTGCTTCCGACCTAAAGGAACTGCGTACAGAGAATGTCTGGAGAGAGTCTTATGGAGAGAGAGCAAACGATGAAACGTATTTTCAAGTGGATTGGTATTGTTCTGGGTGCGCTCGTTCTATTGGTTGTCGCTGCACTTCTCATCATCTATTTCATCGCTGGTCAACGTCTCAATCAGACCTATGTTTTCACCACCCCTGCCCTACCCATTTCTACGGATGAAGTAACGCTGACCCGTGGTAAACATCTTGTCGAGACAGTTAGTGAGTGTACAGGATGTCACAGCCCAGACTTTAGTGGCCGTGCATTTTGGGAAGATGGGATGATGGGGTTTCTCTATTCCGCCAATCTAACGAGCGGAGAAGGAGGGATTGGTGCCACCTACAGTGATGAAGATTGGGCACGCGTCTTTATTCATGGTGTCAATCAGCAAGGACGCCCCCTTGTTCTGATGCCTTCGCATCAATATACCCATTACAGCGATGCCGATCTGGGAGCGATCATCGCTTATTTAAAGACACTGCCACCTGTCAACAATGTCCACCCCGCACCCAGGATTGGGCCATTGGGGCGGGTTCTATTGACATTGGGGGCCTTACCGCCGCTGCCCGCCGAACGGATTGACCATAACGCACCCCGCCCGACGATGCCAGCGGAAGGGGCTACCGCTGAATATGGCAGCTACCTTGTTCATGGTGCGGCCTGTCGCGAATGTCATGGTGCCGAGTTAGCTGGTGGTCAAGCCGATCCCAATGAACCGATTGGCCCGAATCTCACGCCAACTGGCCGTCTTGGTAATTGGAGCCAAGAGGACTTTTTTAAGACAATCCGCACGGGTGTTCGCCCCGATGGCACCACCCTCCACGAGTTCATGCCCTGGTATAAGTATCGGGATATGAGCGACGGTGAGCTTGAGGCGATTTGGCACTATCTAGAGTCGCTAACGCCATTGCCATCAGCCCTTTAACGAAAGTTCGTAGCACTGATCAATAGAGTTGTTCCTTATTAAAGCCTGAGGCGGAGGTGACTGTCACTGGCCGCAACCAAGTTCGTACAGCAGATCGCACAGTGGCCAGTGACAGTCACCTGGATTGCTTAATAAGGAACAACTCTAATACTAAACTCTCTCCATAAATTCTCTGTTCCCACTGGACCACGACCGAATTTATGGAGAGATACGAACGGTTCATTGCTTCCGCTACTTCTCTCGTGGCATCTGTAGAATGATTTTTGGAGAAATTGTATGCGACTGCTATTTATGCTCTGTATTGTATTTGCCTTTGTTTTAAACACGACAATGACAACCTATGCCGCTAGCCTACCTGTGCTGGAGCCCAATGGGCTGTCGATTCCTGGTGGTGATGTGGTGCAGGGCCTAGTTGAAATCGATGGAATTGCCCAGCATCCTACATTTCGCAAGTGGCAGCTCGATCTGCAGTTAAATGGCGATCCAGCCCAGACAACCTTTATTGCGGTGAGTGAAACGCAGCAAGTCGCGTTGGGACACTTGGCAACATTGGACACGGGGCTCTATCCCAACGGAAAGCATCTCCTGCGCCTGCGTGTCGTCCATAGCAATCTCAACTATGATGAATATTTTACGCCGATTACGATTGATAACCCCAACATAGCCACCGCCATTGGGGGGAATTCTGTCGCTAACTCAGCCGTTGATACAATTCAGAATGCATTGATCTCCGATCGGCCATTAGGTGAAAATGTGCCGGATGGCGAACGGCGCATCGAAGTCGATCTCAGCGATCAGACGCTGACCGCATGGCAGGGCGATGTTGCTGTCTTGCACACGGCAGTCAGTACCGGGCGCGCCGAATATCCAACTGTGACCGGTACTTGGCCAATTCGGATCAAATTACGCAGCACGCGTATGATTGGTCCCGGCTATGATACGCCCGACGTACCGTGGACGATGTATTTCTTCCGCGGCTATGCCGTCCACGGAGCCTATTGGCACAACAATTTTGGCACACCGGTCAGCCACGGCTGTGTCAATATGCGTCCCGACGAAGCAAAGTTGCTCTTTGATTGGGCCAGCGTGGGCACCAATGTGACAGTCCACGAGTAGATCTCGATGTAGATCTCGATGTAGATCTCGATGTAGATCGTCACAGAGATCACTCACGGCGTTGACTCGAATAACTGGCACGATTAGCTTGGATGTAATGGATTCTTTGGCAGTGGCCCCGTTGTTGAAGACCTTATCGGCTTGCCACTTTATTGAATGGATTGATAACATGAAGAATGAATTTTGGGATTCGGAAGCCAATAAGTTTACCCTGTATGGTGCACTTTTTGGTATCTTATTTCCAATTATTGCGACGTTGATCAAGGCAGTTCAAATCGGTGGCGTAACGACGGCAAATCTAATTGCTGTACAACAGAATGATCCACTTCTCTGGATTATTGATAGCGCGCCCTTTTTCTTAGGAATTTTTGCGCGCTTTGCCGGCTGGCGGCAAGATCAACTAAAACGGATCATTCGCGAAAATGTTGCAATCCCAGATCAAGTGCAAGAGGGCCTTGAAGATTCACGACAATTTGCCGGTGTTTTAACCTTTTTGGCAGCCGGCCTAATCAGCGTTGTACTCTTTGTGGTGATTTTCTGGTTACAATCCTTGATTACCACGGCATTGGAGACATTGCCTGTTGCATCGCCTACCGCTGAGATTGCATCGGTCGCGGTCGCCGCACCGACAATAATTCAAATTGGTGCGACAGCCACCCTGCCGGCGGTAGTTACTCCGGTAGTTACTCCGGTAGCTACGTTGGTGCCTGTGGTCGTAGACAGCAACAATATACCGGCTACCGTCCAGGTAGTTGAAACGCCGGTCGCATTGGCCACGGCAGCCGTTCCAGCCGTTCCCCCCACTGCGGTGGTGGCAGCTGCCCCCCCAACGGATACGCCGATCCTCGCCAAGATCATCCATTTGGGCATTATGCAGCGTGCCGAGAATGATTGTATCTTCCCCAGCGAAATAGCCGTGCAGGTGTGGCAGGAGGCATTGGGGATTGAAGTCAGCGTCGAGGAATTCACTACGACGGATGATCTCTTCCGCGCCTTAGCGGTGGCCGATGATCCGCAACATATCGATGTCACCCTCTGTTACGTGGATCCAGGGGATCGTACCTATTTGCGCCAATATCCTGGCGCGTTACAAATTATCGGTGACGCTTTCTGGGAGACGGCTGACAGCAAACTCTTGGCCATGCGTAGTGGGACACCGGCAGCGGTAGATATCGAGGTAGACACCTGTATCAATAACTATTTGCGGAACCAGATCTATGAGCTTACAACAATTAATGATCTCACCGCAACGGAATGGCTGACGGCCAATCGAGAGATAGCTATAGGTTGGTTGGGTTGTTCAATTCCAGCAGAGTAGCCATGGCAGATTCCCCCCCTTATAAACCCATTTAAAAGTGGCACTTACCGGCGTGGTTTTACACGAGAGTCATTGTGCCACTTTTAAGGGGTTTATCGATTATCGGTGGGGAATCTGCCATGACAATCTAAAAGTAATGTCGCCTTAATGGGGCAGATAGGGGCGCAGATAAGCATAGAGGTAAGCGCCGCCGAAGGCTCCAACAAAGGTGAAAATTGCAAGATATTCACCGCTCCCCAATTGGGCATAGATCGGGCCGGGGCAAGCGCCCGTTACTGCCCAACCCAACCCAAAGATGATGCCACCGATCACAATCCCTTTGTTAAACCCTTTACTGCGGATTTCGACCACATGCCCTTCAAAATCTTTTTGGCCTAGTCGTTTGTAAATCCAGAGCGAAATTGCGCCGACGACAACCGCCGAGCCAATGATCAGATACATATGGGCTTCTTCAAAGTGGAACATGCGTTGGATCCGAAACCAAGAGACAACCTCTGATTTCGTCAACACAATCCCAAAATAGATCCCAATGATAAAGACAAAAATTCGTTTCATAAATTTATCCTATTCTCAGCGCATGAGACAGCAACCATTGCAGTGATACGTTAGGCAATAGCCAACGCTGTCATAATCATGCCGCCAACAAAGAAGCAGATCGATGCCACCAGACTCGGCCATTGTAAATTGGAGAGCCCCATGATGGTATGGCCGGATGTACAGCCATTGGCATAGCGGGTGCCAAAACCGACGAGAATCCCCCCGATAAAAAGCTTAGCAATTCCGGCCACCGAATGGTAGCTATCTGGCAAAAAGACAGGATGGCTAGCTGAGAGAAAATTAGCTGCAATAAATGCACCCACCACGATCCCGCCGGCAAAGATTAAATTCCACGACTCGGCTCGCCAATTATTCTCGCGAATATACGCTAAAGGCGAATTAGGCATGAGAATCGAGCAAAAGTGGCGAAAGCTGCTGGAGATCCCCAGACTTTTGCCGGAAAGAAAAAGCAGCAGGGGGACCGTCAAACCAATGAGTGGTCCTGCCACATACCAAGGCCAAGGTTGTAAAAGCGCGTTCATCGATCCAAACTCCTTCATTCATCTTCATCCATATACAGTAGGGCTTACGCAGAGCGCCGGTTGAGTAGGCGGCTTTTTGCCATATCGAAACCAGAGAGCTGCGTAAGTTCTATATATTACATTCACTCGCTATAGCGTACACCCAAAGTGGACCAGTTCAGTAAGCAAATTTTGCCATTATGGTTTCAGTTTGCTGACATGTTTGATCAAATCATAAGCGAAAACAGCTTCAGCTGTAAAAAAACAGATGGCAAACAAAATTTAATATAAGTTAAATTACTGCTCAATTACGCTAGAACGCACACAGAGCTAGGCCTCGACACGCTGGTAAGTAAGTTATTCATTCAGTGCCCTGCCTGCGCAAGTCTCATTTTTTTTGCTCATCTTATTTCACGTATCGCCCGAGTGGCTTGGCCAGAAAGATGGATTACCATGCAATATCGGATCCCACGCAACCCAGTTGCAACATTTTGTGATAAAATTCACCTGTAGCCCCATTTGTTCCAAATCTGCACATCCGTCGAGGCCAGCAGCGAAACCCAACACTTGTTTGTACACAACCAATGATCGACCAACCGACTGTTGTTACAAGGAGCTGACATGAGCATTCCACGAGCTTTCACCAACCAGATTATCACCATTGAGCGATATATCTGGGAACAGCAAAGTAGCTTTCCCGGTGCCACGGGTGTCTTGACCAATCTGCTCAACGATATTGCTCTTTCTGCGAAGATCATCGCCAGCCACACCACACGCGCGGGGTTGGCAGAGATTTTGGGCGCCACGGGTGAAGAGAATCTGCACGGTGATACGGTGCAAAAGCTCGATGTGTTTGCCGAACGCACGATCTATCGTATGAACGATCACACCGGTCGTCTAGCAGTTATGGCGTCAGAAGAAGAAGAAGAGATCATACCAATTCCAGCTCCCTATGAAACGGGCAAATATGTCCTTATCTATGATCCGCTCGATGGATCGTCCAATATCGACTATAATGTTAGTGTGGGAACAATCTTTGCGATCCACCGGCGCAAATCACAGGATGGACCGGGTACGTTAGAAGATTGCCTACAGCCGGGGCGCGATCTTGTAGCGGCAGGCTATGTGGTCTATGGCTCTAGCACGATGTTGGTCTATTCAACCGGCCAGGGGGTGCACGGCTTTACCCTCGACCCGCGGGTGGGTGAATTTTTGCTTTCGCACCCCTACATCCAGATTCCGGCTAAGCCCAAATACTATAGCGTGAATCAGGGCTATCAACCACAGTGGGTGCCGGCGCTGCAACAGTATACACAGTGGCTCCAAGGGAATAATGATCAAGGGATGGCGCTCTCTCTGCGCTATATTGGTTCTTTGGTTGCCGATTTTCATCGCAATTTGCTCGCCGGCGGCGTCTTTTACTATCCGGCGGAAATGAAGGCCGGTAAAGCACAAGGCAAACTCCGTCTGCTCTACGAAGCCGCCCCCTTGGCCTTTCTGGCCGAGCAGGCCGGCGGCTATGCCTCCGATGGCCATGGCCCCATTCTTGAGATCCAACCGACCGGCCTACACCAGCGCGTGCCACTCTTTATCGGCAATCGGGACCTCGTTGAAAAAGCCGAAGCCCTTTTGCGCGCAGGGTAGAGTAGATAGGGAGACAGGGAAACAGGGAAACAGGTAAATTGTCTGTTCCCCTGTCTACCCGCCACCCTACCACGCATATGCTTCCGGGGCTTCACCGCCGGGGCCGGGCCATATTTCATCGAGTTGATGCAACGTATCGGCTGAGAGTTCAAGTTCGACAGCGCGTAAGGTATCATCGTATTGCGCCAGTGTGCGCGGGCCAATAATCGGTGCTGTGACAACGGGGTTGTGCAGCAGCCAGGCCAAGGCGACATTCGCCGGCGTTTCATTGAGTTGCGCACAAAGCCCTTCATAGGCTTCGAGTTGTGGGCGGAACTTGTCAATGCGCTTTTGCATGCTTTCGCTGGAACGGCGTCCTTGTGCCGCCTTTTGCAGGACACCCCCAAGCAATCCACCGCCCAATGGGCTCCACGGGATGATGCCCAAGCCAAATTCACGGCAGGCCGGCACCATCTCCATCTCGATCATACGGGCGGTGAGGTTGTAGAGACTCTGCTCCGAGACGAGGCCCAAGAAATTGCGTTGCTTGGCGGCAAATTGGGCGAGCGCAATATGCAGGCTACCAAAATTGCTGCTCCCTACATAGAGCACCTTCCCTTCGCGCACGAGCTGCTCCATCGCCTGCCAGATCTCCTCCCAGGGCGTGCTGCGCTCGACATGATGCATTTGATAGAGATCAATGTGATCGGTCTGTAGGCGTCGCAAACTATCTTCACAGGCTTTGCGGATGTGGTAGGCCGAAAGGCCACGATCATTGACCCCTTCGCCCATGGGGCCAAAGAGCTTTGTCGCCAGCACAATCTGATCACGCCGCCCGTCATCCTGTGCCAGCCAACGCCCAATGATCTCTTCCGTAAAGCCCAAGCTGATGTCGCGTCCGTAGCGGTTGGCCGTGTCAAAAAAGTTGACGCCCGTTGCCAGCGCACGATCCATGATGGCATGGCTATCTGCTTCACTGGTCTGCGGGCCGAAATTCATGGTGCCCAAGCAGAGCCGGCTGACTTTGAGGCCGGTCCGTCCTAAATTGCTGTATTGCATGGTAGGGAATCCTTTCACTCTGTAGAAAAATGAGTCTATCAGGCAATACCTTATCAATAGTTAGTTGATTGATCAAATTATCACGGCGATTCAAATTACCACTGGGGATTGCCAACTGCGATGTCTGAAGTTGGCGGTGTCAAAATACCACCGGCCTGGCGAATCTGCTCTTGTAGCGGCGCAATGGCAACCGCACGCGGCAGTTTGGCCGTTCTAACCGCCAACCCGGCCGCGATTCCAGCAGCTTGCCCCATGCCCATCGCCGTTGCGGTTACCCGGCTCGACGCCAACGCCTCTGAGGTGGCAGAGTGACAGCGCCCCGCCACCAACAAGTTCTCTACCCCCTGCGGCAACAGGGTGCGATAAGGAATGGCATAAGGCGGTGTCCACGGAATATCATGATAACCCGGTTTGTCGGCGGGATGGCGATCCAGCCGCCACGCACCCAATACGACCACATCCTCCTGCATCCGCCCTTGCAGGACATCCGCCTCGGTCAGCACATAGTCGCCCA
This sequence comes from Caldilineaceae bacterium, assembly GCA_034432375.1. Taxonomy (GTDB): domain Bacteria; phylum Chloroflexota; class Anaerolineae; order Caldilineales; family Caldilineaceae; genus JAHBVH01. Next base: position 42,545 of record DAOUCA010000065.1, on the reverse strand, counting down.
CAATGCGGCGCGATTCCCGTGCTCCCGCTACTGGTCCGCTTGTCATAAAGTACGCATCGGCAAATTCAGGCAACGCCTCTTTCCACAGTTCAAACATCGTCCAGGCATCGTGGCGGCCCTGGATTTCTGCATGGGTCCAGTCTGCGGGATCCGTGTTATCACCAGCGGTGCGGGTCGCATTAAAATAGACATCACTGCCCGAAAAGGTAGCAGGATAGGGACCGGCATAGAGATCAAGTTCACCCCGTTCGTGGGCAGCTTGTAAAATCGCGGCGCAGCGGCGACGCAAAGCAAAGGAGGGTTCCAAATTGCCGATACGGAAATGTAAGCTCATCGGTTGCAAGGATTCGGCTTTTTCAAAGGGCGCACCAGCCCACGCCGCCACATCCCCATCCCCAGTACAGTCAATCACAATTTTGGGCTTAATTGCCTCCAATCCCGCTTTGTTGCTAACCACAACAGATTCAATATACCCATCAGGCGCGACTACATCCGCCACCTGCGTGTGGTACATAATTTCAACACCCGCATCGTGCAGAATGCTGTCAGCCGCCCGTTTAAAGCGCTCTGGATCACAGCGTGGAATAACACGGTCAGGATGCATCTCGACAAAGGACATATCCCCATTCACATTGTAACGCAGGCGTGGCCCTTCGCCGGGCTGAATCACCTTCATGCGTTCCAACATCTCAAAGACGATACCACCGACCACTGGCGTGCCGGTACGCTCATCAACAAAGCCATCAAAAGCCGAGCCCATAATTGCTGTAAAAAAGCCGCCGGCAAAGCCATTGCGATCCAATACCATCACTTCTGCACCACTGCGGGCGGCGGCCACCGCGGCACCGATCCCTGCCAGCCCAGCACCACAGACCAGCACATCCGGGCGTGCAACAACCGGGATGGTTCTCGAATAGTTAATCATTCCTAAATTCCTTTAACACATAAGTTGTTGAGGAGCACAGAAATAAACGAAGATTTACGCCGAGCGCTGGCTGGGCACTGATTGTTTGCCGTATCAAAGCCAAGGACTGCGTAATCTCATAAATGCTGTTCAAACAATATCATAGGAGAGCGTGCCAGAATCTGCAAACGCAGTTTGGGGACCATCTAGACCCGTGATACACTATAGCCATGAAAGATTCTACTGAAAGACCTCAGAGTGAGCTTGACAGCTACCTAACGATCAGGTTACTACAAACCACTGATATCGAACCAATCGCTGCTGCCTTTACTGCAATTGGCTGGGACAAGCCGGCAAGTCAATACGAACGGTATTTGGCGCAACAGGAGAGTGGTGATCGAGTCGTGCTGGTGGCTTTGATCGATGGGCACTTTGCCGGCTATGTCACCATCGTTTGGCAATCGCACTATCCACCCTTTCACGCCGCCCATATCCCAGAGATCGTTGATTTCAACGTGCTACCTCATTTCCGTCGGCGCAAAATTGGCACACAGCTGATGGACGAAGCGGAGCAGCGGATTGCGGAACGGTCATCAATTATCGGCATTGGGGTCGGCCTCTATCCAGACTATGGCGCAGCGCAACGGATGTATGTCCTACGCGGTTACATTCCTGATGGCCGCGGGGTCTACTACGATACGCAGCAAGTGCGCCCCGGTCAGGCCGTTCCGGTTGACGATAGCTTGGCGCTCTACTTTACAAAAACGCTGAACTTGGCGCAAAAGTGAGCAGCGGTACGTTGCCCTAGGGCACTGTCAGGGAAGTAATGATAGATGACGCGCAGGTCACAGTTGTACTGTGACATGGGTCGTATCAACGCGACGTATACCAAAGTTTGTGCGTGGCTTGGCTGATTGTCACGCTTGCAGCATGACAATCAGCCAAGCCACGCTGCAAGCGTGACCTACGAATACCGATCAACATTTCTTTCACAAAACACGAGTAGCGATGGCCCCAATAGCCCCCTAGTGATTGTCCAAAAATAACCTATAGATTTGTAACCGTAGGAACATGGTATTAACCGTAGCGACATGCATACCGTGTCCCTACCACCGTGAACTTATTTCTGGACGATTACCTAGGCAACTGAAGTTTCTTCAGCGTAAAAAGCCGCTCTGAGGAATGACAATACGCTGGATTTATTTACGCCGCTGTGCACTGGTGACGTACAGCGGGACAAATCGAAATGTCAACAGAACCAGTGTTGCGAACCTAAAGCGGCCAAACCACTAATGGCTACCGCAGTGTAATCAACCAACCACCGATATACGCGCGATTTGCGCACACGCATCTAATCTCATGACTTCTGAACCAACAACGATCGAAAAACTCCGCGGCATCCCGTGGAGTATCGGCACCTTTGCCGCCAATACTTTCTTTGTACAGTTCACCTTTTTTGGCTCCGTCTTTCCGCTCTTTCTTGCCGAATTGGGGTTGAGCAAAGGCCAAATGGGCTTCCTCTTTTCGCTTATGCCCTTTCTGGGCTTGGTCGCTCCATTTATCGGGCCATGGACTGCACGCTTTGGCTACAAGCGGACGTTTCTCACCTTCTTTGGCGTGCGCAAGATCTTTACAATCATGCTCTTGGCTACGCCTTGGGTCCAGTCGACCTATGGCGCACAAGTGACGCTGATCTTTGTCTCTTTCATTGTGGCCTGTTTTGCGGTTTGCCGCTCGATTGCCGAAACGGCGCGCATCCCTTGGGCACAGGAATATGTGCCGCGTTCAATCCAAGGCAAATATACCGCCACCAATAATTTTTTCACCTCCCTAGCCGGCTTTGGCGCAGTTGGGATTGCCAGTTATGTGCTTAGCCACGGCCAAGGGCTCACCAGCTTTATGATCCTGATTGCAGCCGGCGTGATGATCGGCATGATCGGCGTCTGGTGTAGCGCCTTTATCCCTGGCGGCGCGCCCCACCCGATTGCGCCCGGTGAAACCAAGCCCAAACGCGATATCGGTGAGGCGATTCGTGACCACAATTTTCTGCTCTATCTTGGCTGTGTCGGGATTATCATTCTGGCGACGGTGCCAGTCAGCTCCTTTATTCCCCTTTATATGACGGAACGGGTTGGCCTCTCCAATAGCTACGCTGTCTTGCTCCAAATCGGCACACTGACCGGCACCTTGGTTACCAGCGTTCTGTGGGGCTGGGTTGCCGACCGCTACGGCAGCAAACCGGTGATGTTGTTGGGCATTGCGCTGCGGATGCTAATTCCGCTAGCGTTAATCTTTATTCCACGGAACTCCGCGCTCAGCCTCTATGCGGCGATTGTCATCAGTCTGCTTCAGGGTGTCGCCGACATGGGCTGGGGCATTGGCTCGACGCGAATTCTCTACGTGAGTGTTGTGCCCCCAGAAAAGAAGGCCGATTACATGGCACTCTATTTCGCCTGGATCGGTGTTTTGGGGGGCATTAGCCAGTTGGCCGGTGGTCGTATTCTTGATTTTACAGCAAACCTCTCGGGAAGCTGGGGGCCGCTAACGCTTGACCCCTATACGCCGCTCTTTCTCTCTGGCACGGTGCTCATGTTGTTGAGTCTGCCGCTTGCACGCCTGATGAAAGCCGATAATGAGTATGGACTCGGTCAATTTGCCGGCATCTTTCTGCGGGGCAATCCCTTCTTGGCAATGGGTTCCCTCATCCGCTACCAGAGTGCACGTAGTGAGCAAGATGTTGTCATCAGCACCGAACGGCTGGCCGAAGCGAAGAGTCTGCTCACCGTTGACGAGCTGCTCGATGCCCTCCATGATCCCCGCTTTCAGGTACGGGTCGAAGCGGTCATCTCGATTGCACGTATGCCATCGGAGCCACGGCTAATCGAAGCGCTAGGGGAGATTCTCCACGGCACGGAATTGGCGCTCTCGACGATGGCGGCTTGGGCGCTGGGACGGATTGGCAATGACGATGCCATCCACACGCTGCAAGCGGCGCTTGATTCTCCCTACCATTCAATCCGCGCCCACAGTGCGCGTGCGCTGGGCAAGTTGAAGGCCGATGCATTGGTCCCCATGCTCCACAGCCGGCTACAAACAGAGACTGATACCGGGTTGCAGATGGCCTACGCTTCTGCCCTCGGCAATTTGCAGGCCAAAGCGGCCGTTGACGACCTATTACAATTGCTCTATACCACCACTAACCCAAAAGCCAGGATAGAATTGGCACTGGCGTTGGCACGTCTCATCGGCAACGAACATCGTTTTATTCAGCTTGTTCGTGCGGCGCGTGCCGATCTGGGTACAGGCGTAGCACAAGCCCTGACCGCCGTCAAAAAGAAGTTTGAGCGCACTGCCGCCAAGACGGATGAGAATCGAACTTTGTTTGATGAGTGCGTCACTGCTTTTGCGCGGGATCAGATCGCCGATGGCATTACTGCCTTGGTTGCCCTTTTGCCAATATTCCCCGAAGAACACTTTGATGAGACCAGCCGGCGGATTCTCGCCGAGTGTGCGCTGCGCCTAGCTGAGTTTACAGAAATCCATGCGGAAGAAGCACACGTCGAATATCTGCTGCTTGCCCTACATGTACTTGATGTTGGTTGGCTAACGTAGGGTGTAGTGAGCCATCAACTTCTTACGTGATACTTCTCAAGTCTATTTTCTACTTCTCATCGAAGATCCGAAAGCAACTGCCTAATGAAAGATTCTTTTTGGCGCAACCCGCTGTTGATGCCGGTTTATGTGCCAACACTGATTATCGCCTTTGGGCGCGGAATGTTGGTGCCAATTCTGCCGCTCTATGCGGCTTCCTTTGATGCATCGTATGGACTGGTCGGCTTGGTCATCGCTAGCCAAGGCATTGGGATGATCATTGGTGATCTGCCAGCGGGGATGTTGCTGAGCCGCTTTGGTCAGCGGCGATCGATGTTGGTGGGGGTAGGCACATTGGCGGTGATGGCGCTGGCGATGAGTTGGGCACACTCGTTAACCGAATTGATCCTCTATGGTCTGCTCGCTGGCATCGGCACCGCACTCTGGAATGTCTCGCGCCATGCCTATCTCACCAATGCTGCGCCAGTCCATCGGCGCGGGCGGGCGATTGCAATCTTTGGGGGCGTCAATCGCGCCGGCTCCTTTATTGGCCCGGCGATTGGGGGTCTGGTTGGGGGATGGCTAGGATTACGCTTTGCCTTTGTGATCTATGCTGCGGTCACCGCATTGGCCTTAATTTTGCCGTTGATTTACGCAGAAGAGAATGTAAAAAGTGCGAATTCCCATGGCACCTTAGGTAACCACTCCTTGCACTTCTTCCGTTTGCTGCGCGACCACGCGTGGACCTTTTCGACTGCCGGCACCGGTCAGTTGCTGGCGCAGATGATCCGCGCTGGTCGTAACATTGTTATTCCGCTCTTTGCCCAGGATGTGCTGGGGCTTGGTGTCGAAGCGATTGGGCTCATCGTCAGCATTGGCTCCTTTATCGATATGGCCATGTTCTATCCTGCCGGCATGATTATGGATCGGGTGGGGCGCAAGTGGGCCTATGTTCCCTGTTTTGCCCTGCAAGCCGTGGGCATGGCTCTGATTCCCTTCTCGTGGAACTTTGCCACCCTGGTCGCGGCCACATCGCTCATTGGCTTTGGCAACGGTCTTGGCTCGGGCACAATGATGACCTTGGGAGCCGATCTCGCCCCGCCCGATTCCATGGGGGAATTCCTCGGACTATGGCGACTCATTGGGGATGGGGGACAGAGTGGCGGGCCTATTGTAGTGGGCGCGGTGGCGCAGGTGGTTGGGCTCGTCCCCGCCATCTTTGTAATCGCACTAATCGGCGCGCTGGGGTCGGCGGTCTTTGGGCTATTGGTGCCAGAGACGCTTGGTGCCAAGAGACTTGCGGAAGAGCAGCAAGGGCCGAGCTGATCTCTTGCGACTCTGCTAAAGCTCACCCGGCCCTACTCACCCCACCCTGCGCCCCATAGCGGGTGCCCATTGCGCGGGTGCTGATAGTAATCCCTTCGCCAAACCTTGTTTTGCGAAGGGATTGAGTAACGACAGCAGATCAATCTACTTTTCTCACCTACACAACTGGCGGCACCGATGGTTGGTCACTATCAGCGGGGCCAACCTCGGTGGTTGGTGCGGTTTCCTCACCTGTTTGCCCGCTGACTAACGCTTGGGCTTCTGCAATCCACGTTGCAGGATTAAAAAGCGCGCTGGCGCGCGTCTTGCCAATGATTGCCTCTATCGCCTCCGGTGTCTGGGTGGCCAATGCAGCCAGAGTATAAATCCCTGCCGCGTTGAGGCGGCGGGCAAAGACAGGACCAATGCCATTGATCTGTTCCAAGCGATCTTGGCTAGCCGGTCTGGTTGTTGACGGCTGGGCTGGCTGTTGCACGGGCTTTGTCACCATTGCTTCTACCGTACTGAGTTTGTTCTCGGTATTACTTAGGATGCGCTGCAGGTGTGCTGTTTCAGCTTGCAAGGTTTCGGCAGCCTCTTGGATCTGTTCACTGACTTGCTCCTGCACCTTGCGTATCTGCTGCTGCGCCACGGCCACACCAGCGGCTCCACCGCTCACAAGACCCGCGGCAAGCGGCAGCACCGTGGGGGAGAGCGTGCTAAAGAGCGCGTTAACCTTATCGACCAGCGCTACACTACCGGTGACGCCATTGCTAAGCAAGTTGGTCATGCCTTGAAGCGATGCTGCTGCTGTGGTTGGGTTCAACATCGCCGAATTGATAGCCGCTGTGCCAGCGCTGCTTGCCGTGGTTGGTGCCACAAGGGACGGCAAAGCTGCGACACCGGCCTTGGCTGCGGCACCGCTCTTGGCGGCAAGCGCTACATTTGTCATCGCGAGCCCTTTGCCAACGGTAAGCCCTTTGACAAGCAAGAAACCACCTGCAGCACCCGCGACTCCCGCCACAACCACCAAGCCTGTGATCTGTAGCGCACGCCGATTGGTCTGTGTAAAGTCTCTGATTTGGGTTTGCACCTGTTGTGCCAGCGTTTGATCTAGTTGAGCGCCTTGTCCCATCTGCAACTCCTTTGGCGTATATGGAAAAGCCAGATTCAAGATGAATAGTTATTGTCCCAAATGAATGGAGTGGATTGTACCACAGCCCCGCAGAAAAAGAGGATAAATTTTAGTAGCTTACATCGAAATGACGATTGTGCAGCATGCAAGGGCAAAGTTCAGCCGTTATACTCAGCTCTGAATGGGAACCGGAGTTTTGCTGGGGTAGAAACTCCGGTTCCCATTTCAACCGCAGTATAGCTCCATGAGCGAAATCTCAATTCCGAAGATTGGCTATGTGTCATCCACACTCATCCCAGGTTTATTCCACGCGTATTTGTTAGCCTGCCATGCATCTCAAGTGTTGCTATCTGCGATTAAGCATACTCAGCAACAAAGAGAGCAAAATGATGAAAAATAAAGTTATCGGCGTAACACCTTCAACAATTTAATTAGTAGAGCTGACACAAAGGGTTAATTCAGTTCCGTTATAAAAGATTACGTGCCTATACTCAAGTCAATGTCGAACTACAATTATTGACTCTGAGATCGGGTTGATCGCGTCCATTATCCAATGAGTTTGTGAGCCAAACTTGTGCCGAAACAAGTGATATGCTCCGCAACCGTAAAGAGCAATAGAAAGACACACGTATGTATATCATTCGCAAAAGATTTGATTTTAGTGCCAGTCATCAATTATCAAGTTTGCCGCCGGAGCACCAGTGTTCCCGGCTGCATGGACACAACTATATTGTAGAAGTGGTTTTACAATCTGAGACTTTGAATCAGCATTCATTTGTCGTGGATTATGGTGAATTAGCTCCGCTGAAGATCTATATCGATACCAAACTTGACCATCGTCATCTGAATGATGTCTGTGACTTTCAAACGACGGCTGAAAATATCGCCAAACATCTATTTGACTTCTGTAAAAATCAGTGGCCCGAAACCGTTGCGGTTAGCGTCAGTGAAACACCCAAAACCTGGGCAACCTATCGGGAGGATGCATCGTGGTAGATTATCAAAAGCTGATAGAGATTGGAAAAGATCTGCTCATTGCGATTGGGGAAGATCCAGAGCGAGAAGGGATTAAAGAGACACCGCGGCGTTTTGCTTCCTACTGGCGCGAATTTATTGATCACGATTGTGGCAATATCGAAGTTGATTTTGATTTGATCGATGCAGATCAATTTGTCATTGTATCCGGCATGCGAGTGTGGTCTATGTGTGAACACCATCTACTTCCATTCTGGTGCGATGTTTCCATCGGTTATATCCCAGAAGAAAAGTTGTTGGGTCTATCGAAATTTGCCCGCATCGCCAATCAATTTGCACACAAGCCGCAAATCCAAGAACGACTTGTCCACGAAATTGCTGCCGAGATCGCCCGCGTCACTCACACCGAGAATGTCATGGTGATGGCAACGGGAGAGCATCTGTGTATGAAGATGCGCGGCGTGAAGTCGTCGGGGCAGATGACCACCATTGCCGCCAAGGGTGTCTTTGGTAAGGACGCCACTGTCCGATCTGAGTTTATTCAGATTATCAACCAAAGTAGTGGCAAGGCTTAGACGCAATGATTAGCTTCCAACTGAGTGAAGAGCAAGCGCAGATGCGCCAGGTTGCCCGGCACTTTGCCCAAGCCGAGATCCGCGCCGTGGCCGCCCACTATGACGAAAGCGAAGAGACGCCCTGGCCTGTACTCAAAAAGGCGGCTCAACTGGGGCTGACCACATACCGTTACCCGGAAAAATACGGTGGCGGTGGTATCGAGGAACTGCTCACCGCTTGTCTGATTACGGAAGAGTTGAGTTGGGGCTGTTCGGGCATTGCTAACGTGATCTTGGGCTGCGACACGGTGGCGCTCCCCATTCTGCTGACTGGATCGGAAGCGCAGAAAGCACGCTTCCTTCCGTTATTGTGTGATGCAAAGAATATAAAACTCTGTGCCTTTGCGCTCACGGAAGCCGAGGCTGGATCCGATGTAACCGCCCTCCGCACCACAGCAACCCGTACGGGCGACGGCTATGTGCTGAAGGGGCAAAAGCGCTACATCACCTTTGGCGGGCTTGCTGATCTCTATCTTGTCTTTGCCAAAGTGGAATCCGCCGGCATCACCGCGTTTCTGGTGGAGAAGGGCACGCCCGGTCTGTCGGCGGGCAAACACGAGCGCAAGATGGGCATGCGCGCGTCGGCGACCTGTGACGTCATTTTGGAAGATGTACACGTTCCAATCGTCAACCGCCTGGGGGAAGAAGGACAAGGGTTTTACATTGCCATGAAAACCTTTGAGTACAACCGGCCGCTGATTGCCACCCTAGCCTTGGGCGTTGCGCGGGCAGCGTATGAGTATGCTTTGGCCTATGCCAAGCAGCGTGTCCAGTTTAACAAACCGATTATTACCAATCAAGCCATCAGCTTTATGCTGGCCGATATGGCAATGGAAATTGAGGCAGCACGCCTCCTGATCTGGAAGGCCGCCTGGACGATCGACCAAGGCATCAGCGCCAATGCGCAGGCCGGCATGGCCAAAGCCTATGCCGCCGATTTGGCCATGCAAGTGACAACCAATGCCGTCCAAATCCTGGGCGGTAATGGTGTGATGCGCGACTATCCGGTGGAGAAATGGATGCGTGACGCCAAGATTCTCCAAATTGTCGAAGGTACCAGCCAGATCCAACGCATGATGATTGCCCAACTGTTGGCAGCGGGCCAGGCATGACTGCGTGGCTACGTGCGCCGGAGCGCCTAACCAATTAATCGGATGAATTCATGAAGAGCCGGATTTTTCTCAATTTTTCTTACCTACCCCATGGCATCACACCATTGACATAAATTGAGGGGACAGAACGTATGTTTGTGCAAGATAGTGTTTATGAAGAGCAACTTCAACAGACAGGGGAAACAGTAACCGACAAAACACAGCAGCATTACTTGCCCGATCGATGCCTGCACCAGGTCTTTGAAACACAAGCAGAACAATCGCCTGATGCCATTGCCCTCAGTTGTGGGACTGCGCTCTTGACGTATCATGAACTCAATCGACAAGCGAATCAATTGGCGCGCCACCTACGGACGCTGGGCGTAGCTCCCGAAGTGTTGGTCGGTCTTGCGGTTGAACGATCGCTTAGCGCCATTGTCGGCATGTTGGCCATTCTCAAGGCCGGCGGAGCCTACGTCCCCTTGGATCCGGCTTATCCCCAGGAACGTTTGACCTATATGCTTGCCGATGCACAAGTGCCGGTGTTGATTACGCACGCCGCTGCACAAGCCGCATTGCAACCGGCCTTAGCCGAACAGCAGGTGAAGGTCGTTGATCTGGCTGTCGACGGGGAGCAGATTGCACGGCACTCCGACGCGAACCTTGCGCTTGATCTAGCACCGGACAACCTGATGTATCTGATTTACACCTCGGGCTCAACGGGCAAATCAAAGGGCATTATGGTTACGCACCGCAACGTCGCGCGTCTCTTTCCGGCAACAGCAGCATTTCTGGCGTTTGATCACACCGATGTCTGGAGCCTCTTTCATTCCTATTCTTTTGGCTTTTCCGTGTGGGAAATCTGGGGCGCTTTGTGGTATGGCGCTAAACTAGTCATTGTCCCGCCGACGATCAGCCAATCTCCGGATGAATTCTATCAGTTGGTTTGCCAAGAAAAGATCACGGTTCTCAGCCAGACACCCTCAGCTTTTAGCCTCTTTTTGCTGGCAGACGGTGCGGCCAAAAAGCGCGACGATATAGCTTTGCGCTATATCGTCTTTAGCGGCGAACGCCTTGATCCCACCCTCCTCGCCTCGTGGATAGAACGCCACGGCGACGCGCAGCCGCAGTTGATCAACATGTATGCTATCAGCGAAGCTGCCGGCGAAATCACCTATCAACGGCTGACGATGGACACCTTGACACAGGCACAGCGCAGCGTTATCGGCGTACCGCTCCCCGATGTCGAGATCTATATCCTTGATGAAGAGGGCAAGCCGGTTTCCTCAGGAGATGCTGGGGAAATGTACGTGGGCAGCCACGCAGTGGCCCGCGGCTACTTCAACCGACCAGAGCTAACCACGCAAAAATTTTTGCATGATCCTTTCAGCACTGAACAATCAGCACGAATGTACAGGACCGGCGACCGGGCGCGCTATCTGCCCAACGGCGAACTCGAATTTTTAGGGCGGGCCGATGACCAGGTCAAAATTCGTGGCTACCGCGTGGAATTGGGCGAAATCCAAGCTATCTTACATGGACACCCGGCCATTCACGAAGCTGCCGTCGTGGCCCGCACCGATACGCCGAACAATACCCGGCTGGTTGCTTACTTTGTGCCCAAAGCCGCACCTTGGCCCCCCACCGGGAATGATCAAGCAGCACCGCTAACGACCAAGGCGTTACAGGCACATCTGAAAATGGAGTTGCCCGAATACATGATCCCCAGCGTCTTTGTCAGGCTAGACCGGCTACCCCGTTCACCAAATGGCAAGCTTGATCGCCGGCAACTGCCGCACCCGGACCGAAGTGAACCCCTTGTGGATCCGCCAGTGAAAACCGGCTATGTGGCGCAAAGCGCGGACGAAAAACTCCTGGCCCAGATGTGGGGTCTTGATGCTACACCATCTACGCCAACCGCGCCACCCATAGCGACGACGGGTAAAAATAACTTGGCCGAAGCCACCTACATTGCGCCACAGACGCCGGTAGAAAAAGCGATTGCGCAGATCTGGTCCGCGCTCTTGGGGCGCGCCCATATTGGCCTGCACGATGACTTTCTGGAGTTGGGCGGCAACTCGTTACTGGCAGCGCAGATTCTTTATCGCATGAATGATGAATTCAAGGTAAATTTGTCGATGCGTCAACTGATGGACACGAGTACGGTGGCCGGTCTGGCGGCATTGGTGATCCAGAAGCAAGCTAATCAGGTGGCGACCAATGACCTGGCAGATATCCTGGCCGATTTGGCCGCAACTTCGAATGAAGAAGTGCAACAACTGCTGGCAGATGGTGCCTTGCGCCCACTTCGTGATCAAGTTGTGCAACACTCCGCCGCCATAACCATCGCGCTGCCGGCAGCTCGTGCTGCGCAAGATGAAACGGCGCAGCACGAGCACTACATGCGCCTAGCCATCGACAAGGCCAAGGAAGCGATCAGCGCCGGTCAAACGCCGATTGCCGCCTGTATTGTCAAAGATGGCGAGGTGATCGCCTGCGTTTACAACTCCGTCGCCCACGACATGGATGTAACCGCCCATGCCGAGATGGGGGCGATTCGCGCAGCCTGTCGTCAATTGAACACCATCGATCTCGCCGGCTGTGTGCTCTATTCAACGCTGGAACCGTGCCCCATGTGCTTCAGCGCCGGCCATTGGGCCAACATTGACACAATCGTCTACGGGGCGCGGCGCGATGATGCCGAAAAAGTCGGTTTGGGCCACAACACGATTCCGGTTCAGGCCATCAAACAACTGGGCAACAGTCCCATCAAACTGGTGGAAGAGACTTTGCGCGCAGAGAATGTGCAGCTCTTCGACCAGTGGCTGGCGACCAAAGGCGCACCAACCACCCAATCCACCCAATCCACCCAATACGATGGGATTGCGAGCCAATTTCGCCAAATCAAGGATTCACCAGTCAACACCTATATTACCGACTACACTTTCTTCACGCTGATCGGCGATCGCGACCGGGGCAAAGCGGTTCTCGACCTGGCCTGTGGGGAAGGGCGTTACTGTCGCATGCTTAAGCAACGGGGCGCGGCACGTGTGGTGGGGGTTGATATTTCGGCGGGGATGATTAAGCTGGCGCAAGCACAAGAGAGCAGCGAAGCGCTTGGCATCGACTATCTCTGTCGCGATGTGCTGGAACTGGGGACAATCGGCGAGTTTGATCTGGTCGTTTCCTCTTTCCTGCTGAACTATGCCCAAACCAAAGAGCAGCTTGTCGCTATGTGCCAAACTATCTTTGCCAACTTAAAACCCGGCGGCCACTTTATTGCACTCAACGAAAACTTCAACCAATTGCCACAGGACTTTCACGGCTATGCGCGCTATGGCTATGCCAAAACTATAGCCGAACCTTATCAGGAAGGCGCGGTCATTACCTATACCCTGTCAACTGGCACGGAAGAACTTCAATTTGACGGTTACTACTGGTCGCAAGAAACCTATCAGATGGCCTTTGCGGCAGCGGGTTTTCAACCAATCCAAGTCCACGATCTGCGCTGCTCCGCTCAGGGGATTGAAGAATATGGCGAGCGCTTTTGGCAAAATTTTCTCAACGATCCCCCCTTTATTGGCATTATCTGTCGGAAATAAGGAAACCATACGATGAATCATCAGATAAGCGAACCAGGCACTGAGACCCATTCCGGCACAGAAAATCACTTTGACGTAGTTATCCTGGGCGGCGGCTTTGCGGGCGGAACGTTGGCCCTCCACCTGGCCCTCCACCTGCCGGACCTTGCGGTGGCCGTGATCGAACCCAATCCCAATCCACCCCGCTTTGCGCACAAGGTCGGCGAATCAAGCTTGGGGCCACAGGGCACCTATCTCGTGAAGTGGCTGCAGCTTGAACAGTATATGAACGAAGCGCACATCGAGAAGTTTGGCACGCGCTATTTCTTTGGCGATACGACCGGCCCCTTTGCCGAACGCCCCGAAGTTGGCTCCCGCCACGCCGTTACCGACTTTCCGATCTATGAATACCAGTGGAACCGCGGCAAACTCGAGGCCGACCTTCAAGAGATGACCGCGACACGCGGTGTCACCTGGTTGTCCTATCACGCCACCGATGTTCAAGTAGGGCAGGGCTGCGCCGACCATACCGTACACCTGCACGACCGGACAAGTGGCGAAAAGAGCACGGTGCGCGCCCAGTGGGTGGTCGATGCCAGCGGCCGCCGGCGGTTGTTGCATCGCCAGCGTCACGACCCTATTGCACCAACCGGTCGCTGTAGCGCCGCCTGGTTCCGTGTGCCCGGCTGGATCGATGTTGATGACTTTGTGCCGACGACCGATGTCACCTGGCACGAACGCGTCAAGCCGCAACACCCGCGCGGCATCCGCTTCGGGCGCTTCAACTCGACCAATCACCTCTGTAACACGGGCTATTGGGTCTGGTTGATCCCGCTGCCGGATGAGGTGATGAGCGTGGGCATTGTGGCCGAGGAAGCGATCATCCCCTTTGAAACATACAACTCAGCGGAACGGGCGCTGGCTTGGTTAGCGGTCAATGAACCACTGGTCGCCGCCGCCGTTGCGGACCGGGAAATGCTCGACTTTCGCGTCATGCGCCGCTATTCGTACCCGGCTTGCGATTTTGTGTCGGCAGAACGCTGGGCGCTGGTTGGTGAAGCGCTGGGCTTTGCCGACCCCTTCTACTCCCCCGGCGGCGATATGATCTCGCTCGCCAACCTGCTTGTCGTCGAGACGATTCGGCGCGAGCGGAACGGGACGCTGAACGCGGAAACCTGCCGGCTGCTCACCGAAAGCATACGGCGTATTCTCACCCTTGTGACCGATTCGATTCAGTCGATCTATCCCTGCCTGGGCGACTCACGCGTAGCTGCAGCCCATGTGATCTGGGATTTCGTCTCGATTGTCACGCCGATGGTCCTCGTGATCCGCAATTTTAATGCCGAACTCTATGACTATCTCGGTAGCGAAGCGGCCCATTGCCTGCTCGCTGAGTTGGCAGCGTTGCAGCAGGAGATGGGGCAACTCATGCAGGGTTGGGCACAGGGCGATGGCAGCCAACTGCCCCCGCGCTCGATGCTGGACCATAGCGAAAAGCTGGGGCAGTTAACGGGCCACCTTTGGAGTGAAGCCTTTGGCAAAGATTTGCCAACCCTGATCAACTATTTGCTGACCAATGTAAGGGCGATTGCCGCTGAATACCGGACACAGGGGCTGGCGTGGGATCTGTTTGATGCCGCGTAGGTCGGTGGGAGAGTAGGTCAGCTTACTGTCCCACTGTCCCACCGATAGATGCGCCTAATGATCAGACACAATTCGTTACAGGATATTTTATGCAGCCGAACATGCCAGCAAATCTGATAGAGCAGATTGCCCAACTTTCCCCGGAAAAGCGGGCGCTGCTTGAGTTGAGACTTAAAGAAAAATTGCAGAATACCGACACGCAAACGGGCGCAATCCGCCAAGCAACGCACACATCAGCGCCGCTTTCGTTTACGCAGCAACGCTTCTGGTTTCTCGACCAGTTGGAACCGGGCCACCCCCTTTATAACGAGTGGACCGCCGTGCGGCTCAGTGGCGCGCTCGATTGCGCCGTGCTGGAACAGAGCATCCAGGAACTTGTCCGCCGTCACGCCGTCCTGCGCACAACCTTTGCCGTACGAGATGGCGAGCCGCAGCAGTTGATCGCCCCGTCGCCGGTCGTGCCGCTGCAGACGATCGACCTGCAAAATCTGCCGGTGCAAACACGACGGGAGGAAGCGGAATGCCTGGCAAGTGCGGAATGCCGACGTCCCTTTGACCTGGAGCGGGGACCGCTTTTGCGGGGGACGCTCTTCCAGCTAGCGGCGCAGGAGCACATTCTATTGCTGACCTTCCATCACATTGTGATCGATGCCTGGTCGGCTACGCTCTTTTATCGCGAATTGGGGGCACTGTATCGTGCCTTTCGGCAGAACCAGCCGTCACCGCTACCGGAACTGCCAGTGCAATATGGTGACTTTGCCGTGTGGCAACGCATATGGTTGCAAAGCCCGGCGGTTGAAAGCCAATTGGCCTATTGGAAAGCACAACTGGCGGCGTTGTCGCCCCTCCAGTTACCAGTCGACTATCCACGTCCGCGCAAGCAAACCTATCACGGCGCTCAACAATCCATTCCGTTGTCGGCTACGCTGGTCGAATCCCTCAAGGCGTTGAGTCAACAAGCGAGTGCCAGCTTGTTTATGACCTTGCTGGCTGCTTTCCAAACGCTCTTGCAGCGCTACACTGGGCAAGATGACATTGTGATCGGTTCGCCGATTGCCAATCGCAACCGGCCCGAAATCGAAGGGCTGATCGGCTGCTTTACCAATACGCTCGTGTTGCGCAGCAATTTTGCTGGCAATCCCCCCTTTCGCACGCTTCTCAGCCGGGTACGTTCGACCGTATTAGACGCACTGGCCCACCAGGATCTGCCCTTTGAGAAA
The DNA here is from genome assembly GCA_034432375.1 of Caldilineaceae bacterium. GTDB lineage: Bacteria > Chloroflexota > Anaerolineae > Caldilineales > Caldilineaceae > JAHBVH01. The sequence continues at coordinate 26,485 of DAOUCA010000065.1, read as the reverse complement.
CTCGTCGAGGAATTGCAGCCGGCGCGCGATCTAAGCAGCACGCCGCTCTTTCAGGTGCTGTTCGTCTTCAACAATACCGCACTGGACTTTGACCAGTTTGGCACAGTGAAGGCTGAACCGGTTGACGTTGCAAGCACGATTGCCCACTTTGATTTGACGCTGGCGGTGATGGAGTTGGAGAGCGGCTTGCAGGCCCATTTGCTCTACAACACAGATCTCTTTGCGGCTGCCACCATTGAACGGATGGCTGGTCATCTGCAGACCCTGCTGGCCGGCATTGTGGTCAATCCCGAGCAACCCATCGCAGAACTGCCGCTGCTGACTGCCGCCGAGCGCCAACAACTGCTGATCGAGTGGAATGACACGGCAACCGCCTATCCGCGTGAAACGTGCCTCCATCAACTCTTCGAAGAGCAGGTCGCACACACGCCGGAGGCAGAGGCCCTGATCTGCGCCGAAGCGCGCCTAACTTATCTCGAACTTAACGCCCGCGCCAACCAACTCGCTCATTATCTGCAAACATTGGGCGTTGGCCCGGATGTGCCGGTTGGCGTCTGCTTGGAGCGCACTGTCGACCTGGTCGTGGGATTGTTGGGCATTCTTAAGGCCGGCGGCGCGTATGTGCCGCTCGACCCGACCTACCCACCCGACCGCGTGGCCTTTATGTTGGAAGATGGCGAACCACTGGTGTTGCTGACGCAGGAAGCACTGTTGGCGACGTTGCCGACAGCGGCGACACAGATACTCTGTGTCGACCGCGACTGGACAACCATCGCTCGCCAACCAACAACCAATCCCAGCCGTGGGGTAACCGCGGCCAACCTGGCCTACATTTTGTACACCTCCGGCTCAACCGGTCGCCCCAAGGGCGTGGAAATTGAACACCACAGCCCCGTGGCGCTGACCAACTGGACACGCCAGATCTTTACACAGGAAGAGATTGCCGGCACATTGGCCTCAACCTCGATCTGTTTTGACCTCTCCGTCTTCGAGATCTTTGTGCCGTTGAGCCGTGGCGGCAAGGTAATTCTGGCCCCAACCGCGCTCCATCTCCCGACCTTGCCGGCCGCCGCCGAAGTGACCCTGATTAACACTGTGCCCTCGGCCATGACCGAACTCGTGCGCAATCAGGCCGTGCCGGACCGCGTCCAGGTGGTCAATTTGGCCGGGGAACCGCTGAAAAACGCCTTGGTCCAACAGGTGTATGCGCAAGCCGACGTCCAACGTGTCTTAAATTTGTATGGCCCTTCCGAGGATACAACCTACTCCACCTTTACCTTGGTTGAGAATGGTGCCACAACGGAACCAACGATTGGGCGGCCGATTGCCAACACCCAGGCGTACATTCTGGACGCGCAGTTACAGCCCGTGCCCATTGGCGTCATCGGCGAGTTGTACCTCGGCGGAGCAGGCGTGGCGCGCGGCTACCGCAATCGCCCGACCCTGACCGCGGAGAAATTCATTCTCAATCCGTTCGACGAGCTCAGGGCAGGCCCATTTGTACCCAAAGATCACCCAGGTCGCCTCTATCGCACCGGCGATCTGGCTCGCTACCTGCCGGACGGGAATATTGAGTTCCTGGGTCGGCGCGATAACCAGGTTAAGCTACGCGGTTTCCGCATCGAATTGGGCGAAATTGAGGTGGCCCTCAGCCAACATCCAGCCGTACAAGAAGCCGTTGTTGTGGTACGCGAAGATGGGGCAGGCGGGCCGCAGTTGGTGGCATATATCGTGCCGAATGAGTCATTGCCCGATGGCCCAGAACATACTTTACGTACGCATCTACGCCAAACACTGCCGGACTACATGATCCCCACCTATTTTGTGCGGTTAGCTGCCCTGCCGCTGACACCCAACGGCAAGGTGGATCGCCGGGCACTGCCGGCACCGGTCATAACCGAGCGCCCCCTAACGGACAGCTTTGCGCCGCCCAACTCACCGACCGAGGAGCGCGTCGCCGCGATTTGGTTGGAGCTGTTGGGGCGCGCGACAGTCGGTATTCACGACGACTTCTTTGCGCTGGGCGGTCATTCGTTGCTGGCGACACAAGTTATCAGCCGCTGCCGCGATGCGTTCGAGATAGACATTGCGCTGCTCAGTCTGTTTGAAGAACGAACGGTCGCCGGCCTTGCGCAGCGTATCGAACAAACCAGGCTCACGCAAACATTGCAAGCGACGGTAGAGATGACAACCGCACAGCGAGAAGAGATACTCCTATGAACAGCATCTTTGCTTTTTTGTCGGAGCTGAACGAACAAGGAATTAAAGTTCGGATCGTTGACGATCAGTTGGGAATCAATGCCCCGCAAGCTCTGTTAACGCCTGAACTCACTGCCGAGCTAAAAGCCCGTAAGGCCGAGATTTTGACCTTTCTGCGGCAAAATCAGACGGTGGACACGGCGCTTGTGATCCAGCCCGTGCCGCGCAACGAACCGTTGCCTCTCTCCTTTTCCCAACAGCGGCTCTGGTTTCTGGAGCAACTGGGCAGCGGTGCAACGTATACCATTCCGGCTGCCTTCAAAGTGGCAGGGCCGCTCAACGTTCCGGCGCTCACACAAACATTGACGGAAATCGTGCGCCGCCACGAAAGTCTGCGCACCACGTTCAGCCAAATGGCCGGGGAGACCTGGCAACTGATCCACACCCCGCCATCGGTGGAAGTGCCGATTATCGATCTGCAACAGCTCTCGGAGGCAGAACAAACTGCCGAGGTCCAACGCCTGGCCCGGCAGGAGACACTCCGTCCTTTCGATCTGTCCAGCGATCTCATGCTCCGTGCAACTTTGTTGCATCTCTGCGATGTAAACAGATCCGTTCATCACAGTTCGGCTGGTAACGGCAACGGCTTGGCTGCTACCGCTCACGCAACCCGCAACACACAACACGCAACAGAGAACTACGTCCTCCTACTCACCCTGCACCACATCGCCGCGGATGGCTGGTCGCTTGGTCTGTTGGTGCGCGAATTGACCACACTATACAGTGCTTTTGCGCAAGGTCGACCATCGCCGTTGCCGGAACTGTCCATTCAGTATGCTGACTTTGCCGCATGGCAGCGGAACCGGTTGCAGGGCGAACTCCTGGCAGAACAGCTCACCTACTGGAAGACGCAACTAGCCGGCGCACCGGAACTGCTGCAACTGCCTACCGACTTTTCTCGTCCACCGGTGCAGACGTTTGTCGCAAACAAGTTCGATTTCCCCATCGACATGGAACGCACGCAACAGTTGCGCCAATTGGGACAACGGTCCGGTACCACACTCTTTATGACCTTGTTGGCAGCCTTTCAAGTGCTGTTGGCACGCTACAGCGGCCAAGACGACATTCTGGCTCACAGCCTGCGTTGCCCCGGCCACGCCAACCGGTGGGGGCAGCGCTGGTTCCGCGGCGGCAACGCGTACCCGCCTCGTTGTGGGTGTCCCTTCCTTGCCCGAAATCCTCGACGGTCAACAGGCCTACGACAGTAGCCCCATGTCGACAGAACAGATCGGTCAGGCGTTGGTCCGCATTGATCCCACGACGGGCGAACTGATCCCGGACCTGGCTGAAAGCTGGGCCTTTTCCGAGGATAACAACACCTTGACCTTAACCTTGCCGGCTGGTGCCCTCTATGCCAATGGCGATCCGTTGGATGCACAAGCAGTCGCCGATGCATTGCTGCGCAACAAAGAAGTCAGCCCCTATGCCAGCGACTTTGCCGCCTTGAGCGATGTCAAAGTGGTGGATGAGACCACCGTGGAACTGCTCTTTTCCGAGCCGCCGGCCGCTTTTCTGACTGTGCTAAATAGCTCCTTTGGTGGCCCGTGGGATGTGGCAGCGGCGAAGGCGGTGGGCAATGAAGCCTTTGCCACAGCGCCGGTCGCCAGCGGACCATTAATAGTAAAAGAGTTTACACCTGGTGGTGAGTTGTTGCTGGTGCGCAACCCAAACTACCAGACCAATCTGCCCTTGGTCGAGAACAAAGGGCCACTTCATCTGGAAGAAGTGCTCGTGCGGATCATTCCTGAAGATCTAACGTTGGCGGGCGAATTAGAGACGGGCTCCGTCGATCTGGTTGTGAATGCACCCGCCTCTGCCATCGAGCGCTTGCGAAGCAATCCCGATATCACCGTCTTGGAAGCACTCCGGCCCGGTATTTTTGGCCTGGTGATGAATCTACAAACGCCCCTCTTCTCGGATGTACAGGTGCGCCAGGCCATTGCCAAAGCCGTCGATCGCGATGCATTGGTCAAAGTCGTGAGCGGGGCTGCCCCAATACACACCTTCATCACGCCCGGCATGATCGCCTATAGCGCCGAGATGGAAACGTATGGCCAGGAACTGCATCCCCATGATGTTGCGGCTGCCCAAGCGCTGTTGGCCGAAGCCGGCTGGACAGATAGCGATGGTGATGGCATTGTGGAGAAAGCTGGCGAGCCTTTGACGATAGAACTTTTGATCGAAACTGATGCGGTTGCCCAACAGCAAGCCGCGCAAGTGCTGCAGAGCCAATTGAAAGCGATTGGCCTTGATCTGCAGATCAGCCAACAGGAGCGCAATGCTGTCTGGGAGGCGAAAAGCGCCGGCGAATTTGATTTGGGCTTTGAAACTTATGGCTGGCCCGATCCGGATATCCTTTCCATCGTATTGGGTGGGGCATTTTGGAACCATGCGCACTATGACAATCCCGCGGTGATCGAGGCAATGACCGCGGCCCGTTATATCATGGACCCGGCAGAACGCAGCGCGGCCTATGCGGACATCCAGAAAGAGTTGCTTGATGATGTTGTAGAAATTCCCCTCTGGCAGGGGACCTTCTACGTTGCGCTACGCAATAATGTACAGGGGCTTCTCTTCCCAGAAAATTTCCGCCTCTTCTTCAATGATGTGACGGTAGTGGAGTAGCAAATCAGTAGATTGGTAAATCAGGAAAGCCGTAGAGCGGTAATTTAGTATAGAACCGATCTACCAATCTACCCATTCCCTCTCTTAGTCCCATGCAAACTTACATTGTCCAACGCCTGCTCCTATCCATTCCCGTGGTCATCGGTGTGACCCTAATCGTTTTTGCAATCCTGCACCTGACCTCGGGTGACCCGGTGCGTATTATGGTCGGTCCCCGTGCCTCCGAGGAACGCGTGCAGGAGATTCGCATCCAGCTTGGGTTGGATCACGCCATTCCCCAGCAGTATGCTCGCTGGCTCTGGCGCGCCATCCAGGGCGATCTGGGAATCTCTATTTCTGGCAAACGAGCTGTGGCACAAATAATCAGCGAACGCTTGCCCTTTACATTACGCTTGGCGCTCACATCGCTGTTGGTCAGTGTACTGTTGGGGATTCCACTCGGCGTGTTGGCGGCTGTCAAGCATCATCAAGGGCTGGATCATCTCATCACCTTCAGCGCATTGTTTTGCTTCTCGATTCCTAGTACATGATGGCGTAAATACCACGGCAGTAAATAAGCCCAAGTTACTCGAGTGAATAAGGCAGAATAGCTATGGGCCTATTTACGCCGGGATTTACTAGCTTTTGGTTGGGGTTAATGCTAATGCTCGTCTTTGGCTTTGGGCTGCGGTGGCTCCCCCTTTCGGGCAGCCAAGGGATCAACACGTTGGTTTTGCCCGTCATGACCCTCGCATTACCGCAAATCGGAATTCTTGCCCGCCTCATGCGTACCGAAATGTTGGAAGTCTTACATGCCGGTTATATCAAAACAGCACATGCCAAGGGCATCCATCCGCGGTGGGTGGTCTATCGCCATGCCCTACGCAATGCACTGATTCCCGTCATGGTGTTGATCTTTCTCAGCCTACCCTGGCTGATCGGCGGTGCTGTGGTGGTCGAGACGATCTTTGCCTGGCCCGGATTGGGACGACTGATGGTGCAGGCACTGACGCAAAAAGATTTTCCCGTTGTGCAGGGGCTGCTTCTGATGATTGCTCTGACCACCGTCGTCGCCAATCTACTCGGTGACATTGTTACCGCGCTACTCGATCCGAGGATCACGCAACCATGACAACGCCTGTAACAGCGCCACCCAATCTAACATCGCAGCTCCGCCAGGAGATTTCCAAAAAGGATGATGTTCCGGAGCACGATGCTCCTTCAAAAAAGCACCCCGATCCACGGCTCCGCTCATGGCTGGTGCGCAGTCAGTTGACCCTTGACCTTCGCCGGTTGTGTCGACATCGTTTAGCGATGATCGGCGCAGGGATCCTCTTTGTGATCGTGTTGGCAGCGCTGCTTGCTCCCTGGCTTGCCCCCTACCCGTTTGATGCGCAAGATTTGGACCACATTCGTGTCGGCCCGAGTAGCCGCTTTCTGATGGGGACAGATAGCCTTGGGCGCGATCTCTTTAGCCGAGTTTTGTATGGTGCCCGGATTGCCCTCTGGATTGGGCTGGTCGTTGTGGTCATTGAAGTCGCGATCGGTGTGCCAGTGGGCATGGTCGCCGGTTATTTCCGTGGTCGGCTGGACATTGTATTGATGATGCTTACCGATATGGTCTGGGCATTCCCACCGCTAGTATTGGCACTTGGCGTTGTAGCGGCACTGGGGCCCGGTCTTTTTAATGCCGTGGTCGCGATTGCGTTGATCAGTTGGGTTCCCTTTGCGCGGGTGACGCGCGCAAAGGTTTTATCGCTACGTCAGCGAGAATTTATCGAGGCGAGCGTCTCAATCGGCAGTAGCCATGCCTATATCTTATGGCACCACATCTTGCCAAATATTATGCCGACCACTTTGGTATTGATTACATTGACGCTCCCCTCGGCGCTGTTGACGGCGGCGGCTTTGAGTTTCCTTGGCTTTGGCGTTCAGCCACCCATGCCGGAGTGGGGCTCGATCCTAAATGAGGGGCGTCCTTATATGCAAGATGCGCCTTGGATTGCCACATTTCCAGGGTTGGCAATTTTGCTGACCGTGGTTGCGTTCAATCTACTCGGCGATGGGGTGCGTGATGTCTTTGATCCACAACAAAGGATGACGCAGTGATCTTCTCCCTGTACGCCCCCAATCACCGTGAAGACACTGCTGCTGCATTAATCTGGCGTGACAGGACTGTTTGATGGGTGCGTGCGTTGGCCGCGCAATGTATAGCTCTTTGGCAACTGCATCACAAAGGGGCAACTCTGCGGCCCCGGGCAGGAATGGCCACACGCGCCATTTGCACAACTGCTCAGGAGAATCTCCTCCGGTTGGCTCTCATCGCGCAGACGACCTTTGCGCACCCAATATTGGATCATGCCATCCAGTGCGCTCCGTTCCACGCCCAATTTGCGGCTGAGCTCACTCAAGTTGATCGACCCCTGCGCCCCTTCAATTTCCTGCAAGACCTGATGTAACACAACTGCTCCTTTGTCTCGTCACGCTAGATGACGACGATAACTAACCAAGTAACTGCCAGTCGGGCGGTTAGAGGGTTGGAAAGTCAACCAACCACTGTCCACTGTCCAACTGTCCACTGTCCAACTGTCCACTGTCCAACTATCCAACGCACCTCACCCCAGCCCAAGCAACTTGCCCCCTTGAAAGACAATCACCGCCATCAGCCAGGCAATGACCGTCTGGCCAATCACACTGAACCACATCCACTTGGTACCGAATTCCTGTCGCGCTGCAGCAACGGCCACCATGCAAGGCGTATAGAGCAACACGAAGACCATAAATGCCAATCCCGCCAACATGCCGTGTCCGCCGCTGGATGCATCAAAGCTTACGGCCACGGTTGTCATCAACGCGGTTGGGGCGGGGGCGTCTGCGGTGGCGAAGAGATTGATCCCCACCAGCAAGGGCAATGATTTCACCGTATCCCAGACGGCATGCGCAAAGCCGCCAATGATCGTCCCGACCTCCTCGAAAAAGGTCAGCGGTGTCATTGCTGAAATCTCCGTGCCTATCTCCGTGTCTATCTCCTCGTCAACACCATAGACAAGGGCGATCGAGGAAACAATTACCTCTTTGGCAACAAAGCCGGATAACAGTGAGCCACTTGCCTCCCATGTGCCAAAGCCCGCCGGGGCAAAGGCCGGAGCAACGACGCTTGCCACGCCGGCAAAGAGACTGTCATTGACCGGCGTGGCGGCAAAGGTACCTGCCCCGCGCAGCGGCACCGCCAGCAACAGCCAAATCAACACGCTGAACATCAGAATTAAGGTCCACGCCTTGCGCACAAAGGAAGCAGTCCGTTCCCACATGTGGCGCCAAACATTGCGCAACGTGGGCGTGCGATAGGGGGGCAACTCCATGACAAAGGGCGCCTGTTCCTCTGTTTTGAACAAAGTTTTGTTGAGGAGCTTGCCGATCACCACGGCCATGATAATGCCCAAGAGGTACATGCTAAAGATCACCACACCGGCGTTTTGTGGAAAAAAAATTGTGGCAAAGAGTGCGTAGACGGGCAGTCGCGCGCCACAGCTCATAAAGGGTACCAACAGGCCGGTAAGGATGCGGTCGCGCTCATGTTCCAGCGTGCGCGTGGCGTAGATAGCAGGCACGGTGCAGCCAAAGCCGACGATCATCGGTAGAAAACTTTTGCCATGTAGCCCCAGCATGTTCATCAGCCGATCCATAACAAAAGCGGCGCGCGCCATATAGCCCGAATCTTCGAGCAACGCCAGAACGAGATAGAGTGACATCAGCACCGGTACAAAGACGAGCACGCCCCCAACGCCGGCGATAATGCCATCGACATAAAGCGCCTCTACCCAACTGCCCCCCAGGCCCACCAATCCCAACAGCGCAACGCCCCAATGGGTCAATGGCCCGGCAATGACGCCGTCGATCCAATCGAGCAGCGGTGCGGAAACGTCGGCGGTGAATTTAAAGACAAACCACATCAACGTGAGAAAGATCGGGATACCCAGGAGCGGATGGGTGACAATCGTATCTACCTTATCCGAAAAGCTGAGGCGCTCTTCGGGTGAACGGGTGACGACACTACGGACCACCCCATTGACAAAGCCGTAGCGATGGTCGGCCAGCGCCACATCAACATCTTCCCCATACAGCGCAGTCAGACGGCCAAGGCTTGCTGCCAGGACTTGTCCAACCGTATCGCACCCATCCACTTCCTTAACTTTGGCCAGCAACGTCGCATCACTTTCGAGCAGTTGTACGGCCAGCCAGCGTGGGTAGTAATGGTCAACTAAGGCCGGCACCTGTGCGATGGCGCGTTCCAACTGCGCAATCTCCGCTTCGAGCTCTTGGTTATAGGTCACATAGATTGGGGGGAGAGAGCGGGGTAGGGATTGCGTTTGGGGAACCGATTGACTCGTTGTTGTCATAGTCTCTCTACTATCGTTGTTAGGTGTCTATCGTTTTACAAAACTTTTTGCGTGCTACTTTTGCACCGCTTGCGTCACAATCGCCTCTTTGAGTTGCGTAAAGCCCTGGCCACGGCTGGCGGTCATCGGGATCACAGAAACACCACCCAACATGGCGGAGAGCCGATCCGTATTGATCTTGATCCCACGTGCACCGGCTTGGTCTTGCATGTTTAAGACCAGGATCAACGGGATGCTGGTCTCCAACAGCTGCGCCGTGAGGTAGAGATTGCGCTCAAGATTGGCGGCATCAATGACGTTGACCACGGCACACGGGTGCTCATCGACCAGATAATCGCGTGCAATTTGCTCTTCCAAGGAATAAGCCGAGAGGCTATAGGTACCAGGCAAATCCACAATGGTGATTTCGTGGTCGCAATGGGTGAAGAACCCTTCTTTACGTGCCACCGTTTTGCCAGGCCAGTTCCCTACATGTTGGCGCGAGCCTGTGAGTGCATTAAAGACGGTGCTTTTTCCCACATTGGGATTGCCAGCGAGGGCGATGGTCGCCTTACCCATGTAACTCCTCCTTGATCTTCACAAAAACGGTCTGGGCAATGGGCCGCCCAATCGCCAGACGTGAGTCGCGCACAGCCACCAGCAAGGGGCCTCCCGCCGACTGCAACACGCGTAAATCCACGCCGGGTAACACACCGAGATCGAGCAGGCGGCGACGGATTGCCTTGGCCGCGCCAATCTGTACTACCTCAGCGGATTGTCCCAAGGGAAGTTGGTCGAGCGAAATCTGATCAGTAAAAGCGGTCATCATGCTTCCTTTGCTGGAATTGGGGCTACTGTGACTTTGATGGCTTGCCCTAAAATGGGTGCCAGTGATAATGGCTGACCCTCAACTTCGATCAGCAATGTGCCGCTGTTTCCAATCGCGAGGGACACAACCATAGCACCGGGGACAACCCCGTGCTGCTGAAGAAACCCAGTCGCAACACAATCGGTCTCGATTGCTACCACACGCGCTTGTTGGCCAGGAGTGACATGGCTGATGCATATGGGTTGCTGCTTTGCCCGCGTACTGACCGGCAAGCAATTGGCGGCCTCGCTTGTCAAATAAAGCGCCAAGCGTTCGGCCAACTCATCGGTGGTAACATGTTCAAAGCGACAGGCGATCTCATCCGCAACTTGCGGGGCAAAGCCCAATGCATCGATAAAAAATGTCAGCCACAGGTGCCGCGAACGTAAAATACGCTGCGCCAGAAGATCGCCATCGGCGGTCAGCGTCACGCCCTTGTACGGTTCATAGTCGACCAACCCCTTCTCCACCAACTTGCGATACATCTCATTGGCCGATACCGAAGTCACGGCGAGTTCTTGCGCCAGTTGCGAAATGGGTACGGGTTGCTCATCCTGCCGCAACTGCGCCACGCGCACCAGATACATCTCGATATTTTCACTCAACACTAAATCGATACTGTTAGGGTGTACCATAAATCTTGATCCAATATTTCAAGGGATACCTTAATTCGTGTGCAGTATAATACGACTCGATGGCCGTTGTATCTAGCCAGGTGGCCAGGTTTTGCAATTTGCCGAGCAACTCTTTACAGAGAGACTATCTAAATTTTGGAATACTCTTATTGAGGAATTGATGAAATCAGGCTATCTTCTATCGACTCCTGTAAGCGCAATTACAAGCCGTTTTCCCACAACCGTTTATGATTCATCTGTTCGGATTAGGAGTTATGCGCGTCTTGATGCCAATAGGCAGGACAACCTGCTACGCAAGCGGCGAATTGCATAACGTCTAATGGTTGATGCTCACTGAGTGTTGCTACTACCGACATCCCTCAGCGTTTCTATCCACTGCTCGTTTAGCCAAGGAATATCCACCATGAAACTTCTACCAAGTGCTCTACACTATCGCTTTACGATACTTTTACTTGGTTTGTTGCTACTGGCAGCTTGTGTTGCGCCACAAACAGCAGGTGTGCCAGCGGCAACTGACACCCCAGTGGATAGCACCGCAGAAACAACAAGCACAGTGGCCGCCGTGCCGACCTATACAACTTGGGATGAGGTCACAGCCGCCGCCCAAGGGACGACGGTTAATTGGTTTATGTGGGGTGGGTCAGATACAATCAACGCCCATATTGATGGCCAGGTCGGTGGGCCACTGCTCGAACAATACGGCGTTACACTCAACCGAGTACCGCTCGAGAATACCGCGGACGCCGTCAACAAAGTACTCAATGAGAAAGCCGCCGGTGCCGACAGCGGCGGTAGCATTGACCTGATCTGGATCAACGGTGAGAATTTTCGTACGTTAAAGGATGCCGGACTGCTCTACGGTCCTTTTACAGATTTGCTGCCCAACAGTCAGTATGTCAATTGGGATGATCCGGCTGTCAGCTATGATTTCGGTACGGCGATTGATGGCTATGAATCGCCGTGGGCCAGCTTTCAGTGGGTAATGGAGTATAACAGTGCAGCCGTTGAAGATCCACCGCGTACCTTTGAGGAGCTGCGTGACTGGGTCGAAGCCAATCCTGGCCTCTTCACCTATCCTGCTCCCCCCGACCATGTCGGCAGCGCCTTTGTGCGGTCGCTCTTCTATTGGGTGGCCGGTGATTCTGCCCCTTTCTTAGAAGAGTTTGATCAGGCGACCTATGATCAATATGCGCCGCAGGTGTGGGAATATCTCAATACCATTGAGCCTTATCTCTGGCGCAATGGTGAGACCTATCCCGAATTGGCCGCTATGCCCGATCTGCTGGCCAATGGCGAGCTTGACTTCGCCATGGAATATGACGCCAGCCGCGCCTCCAACTTTATCCAACAAGGGCGCTACCCAGAGAGCATCCGCACCTATGTCTTTGATACGGGCACAATGGCCAACGTAAGTTACGTGGCTATCCCCTACAATGCCAACAATCCAGCGGGCGCACTGATCCTGGCCAACTACCTGCTCTCGCCCGAATACCAGATCCTGTTGACCGATCCAAAGGAATTAGGCTGGTTGGTTGCCATTGATCCCACTCGTCTCAGTGCAGATGAGCAAGCACAATTAGCAGCGATCGAGCGAGGCATTGCCACGCTGCCGCCAGCTGACTTAAATAGCCATGCTCTGCCGGAAGCGCGTGCCAGTTGGGTGGCACCGATTGAACAGGGCTGGGAAGAGAATGTGTTGAAGTAGGGAGTAGATGGCTAGTACACAACGGCTAAGTAGGACAGTGAGACAGTAGGACAGTCACTGTCTCACTGTTCTACTGTCTCACTGCCCTACTGTCCTACTGTCCTACTGTCTGACTATTGGTCTATTTACGCCGTGCTGTACTAGAGAGAGGCAGGACGTTTGGGCGAACGGACACGAATTTGGTTGATGTTAGCGCCAGCGCTGGTGCTCATTATCGTGCTCTTTTTGGGGGGCGTAGTGGTGGGGCTGGGGCAAAGTTTGGATTACATGCCAATCATTGGGCTGACCAAACCAACCTTGCGCCACTATGGCAACATCTTAACCGACGGTGATTTCTATACATCACTCCGGCTAACCCTCTACATCTCCTTGAGCAGTACCCTGTTGGCGATTGGGATAGCGATAGGTGTGGCGCTCGTGCTGCGGCGGCGCTTTGCCGGTAGCCGAATTGTCACCTTTTTCTTTCAACTGCCGCTGCCGGTGCCTCATTTGGTGGCGGCCGCGGGGTTTGTGCTCTTGTTGACGCAGAGTGGCCTCTTTGCCCGTCTCTTTTATCATGCTGGCTGGCTGGAACGACCGAGTCAGTTTCCGGCGCTCGTTTTTGATCGCTGGCAGATCGCCACCATTCTTGTCTATGTGTGGAAAGAAGTCCCCTTCATTGGGCTGGTGATTCTGGCCGTACTCAAAGGCGTGGGTCGAGAGTACGAAGAGGTGGCGCAGACGTTGGGGGCCAGCGGTTGGCAACGCTTTCGCTATGTATTGCTACCGTTAATCATGCCCGGTATCACTGTCACAGGGGTGATTGTCTTTGCCTTTGTCTTTGGCAGCTTCGAGATCCCCCTCTTGCTTGGCCAACGTTACCCCAATGTCTTGCCCGTAACCGCCTATCGCACGTATACTGACCCGGATCTCAATCAGCGGCCAGAAGCGATGGCAATGGGGATGATCATCACGGTGATAGTGGTGGTACTGTTGAACCTTTGGCTCGCATTGGAGCGACGGCTACGTGCGTAGTAATATTTTGCACTATGCTTATTCGACTTTTGCAACGATTCATCCCACCCCCGGCCCCTTCCCGACATCAGGGAGGGGAGCAATACTCTTCCCCTGCTCGGGGCGGAGGTTAGGAGGGGGTAGTCGAGTGGGTACCTTTCGTCAACAATTCACCGGATAGCTATGCAACGTTTGGTTCGCATCTTTGCTCTGATTTCAATTACGACTGGTGTCCTCTTGCCCATTATCCCTCAGGCCATCTGGTCTTTTGCTTTTGGTTGGTTTTTTCCCAACCTGCTACCACAACAGTGGGGTCTACAAGCCTGGCGCTATCTAGTCTCGCCTTCATCACGGGTAGGCGAGGCACTGCTAACAAGCATGCTGCTAGCGTTGACGGTTGTCCTTATCTCTGTGTTGATTGGGCTGCCAGCGGGGCGTGCTTTGGGGCTGCATGAGTTTCGCGGCAAACGGCTGGTCAATGCCTTGATGACAGCTCCCCTTTTTGTCCCAACGTTGGTCGTCATGATGGGCATCCATATTCTCTTTATTCGCTATGGCCTGGCCGACAGCTTTACCGGTGTTGTGCTCATTCACCTGGTGCCGGCCCTGCCCTATTTTGTGCTTGTGATCTCCAGTGTCTTTGCCAACTATGCCACGGAATTAGAAGAGACCGCACGGACCTTGGGTGCGGGACCGTTGCGCACGTTATGCTATGTCACGCTACCCACAATCTTTCCCGGTCTGCTCGTGGCAATGCTCTTCACCTTTCTCGTCTCATGGAGCCAATACATTACCACACTCCTCATTGGTGGTGGCCGTGTAGTTACCTTGCCCATGGTACTTTTTCCCTTTATTAGTGCTGCCAACCATGCCAACGCGGCCGCGCTCAGCCTTGTCTTTATTTTGCCGGCCCTGCTCATCTTACTCTTTACTTCGCGCACATTGAGCACAGGGGCCGATGCGGTAAGTGGGTTAGGCCGGTTATGAGTAGCGTACAGATTAAGGAACTGTGTAAAGAATTTGGCCGCGTCGTTGCGGTTGATGCGCTCAATTTGACCGTCGATTCGGGAGAACTAGTTGCCCTGTTAGGTCCATCCGGCTGCGGGAAAACCACAACAATGCGCATGATCGCGGGACTATTGACGCCAAGCCGCGGCGACATTCTCTTTGATGGGCGTTCGGTCTTGCGTGTCGCCCCGGAAGAGCGGGGTGCGGTGATGGTCTTTCAGAAGCACCTGTTGTTTCCACACATGAATGTGGCCGACAACGTGGGCTTTGGGCTAAAGATGCGACGCGTCAACAGCCGGGAAGTTAGTCGTCGGGTCAGTGCGATGTTGGCGCTAGTGCAATTAGCCGGCTATGAAAAACGGCGGGCACATGAACTCTCCGGCGGGCAACAACAGCGGGTGGCGTTGGCACGGGCGTTGGTAATCGAGCCGGCGCTCCTGCTGCTCGATGAGCCGCTGGCCAATCTCGATGCCAACTTGCGATTGGAGATGCGCAAGCTGATCCGAGATTTACAACAATCCTTGGGCATCACGACGATCTTTGTCACTCACGATCAGGAAGAGGCGGTGATGTTGGCCGACCGTGTGGCGTTAATGGTTGATGGGCGCTTGCAACAATATAGCCCGCCGCGCGCCTTTTATGATCAACCGCACAACATGGTGGTGGCTCGTTTCTTTCGCAATGAGAATTTTTTGCCCGGCCAGAAACAAGGTAACTGCGTCCACACCGCGGTTGGGAACTTGTCGATCCAACAGTCTACCGCAATCGCCGATGGTCCCGTTATTTTGACCCTGCGCCCGGAACAGGTGCTCCTTGCACAGCCGGGGGCGGCCAATTGTGTCTCCGCCACCGTCGAGCAGGTCGACTATATGGGCACCTATTTGCAGATCATCGTGAGCCTTGGCCCCGTAATGTGGCGTATCCATACTTCGACAGATCGCACGATCTGGCCCGGGGAAACGGTCCAACTTTGCTTGCCGCCACAACAGCTATGGGCTCTCCCGGCGTAAAAAAAAGGCACCACCGCTAGGGTGGTGTCTTTTTTTTGCATATCTGTACTCTGTGCGGGTCCTGTTGACATTAGCGAGAAGCCCTTGACGAGCTTTGCGCCTTTGCGTGCCCTTATTCTGTTTCGCAACAAGCACTAGCTATGTTGCAGGTGATGCCCATGCAATTGCATCGCCATTACCTGGAGTAGATGCTTCATGCTGACAGGTTTGCTCAAATATTCGTTGACACCGGCCTGCAGGCAGCGTTCCCGATCACCGGGCATCGCCAAGGCAGTCAGCGCGATAATCGGAATGTGAGCGTGACTAGGATTGGTACGAATTTTGCTCGTTGCTTCCAAACCATCCATATCTGGCATTTGTATATCCATTAGAATCAGGTCAGGCTGCCACTCATCGGCCATGCGAATCGCTTCCATGCCATTGCGGGCAACCACTACCTGGTACTGGTTTGCGCTTAAATAATCATCCATCGCTTCAATCCCGATCTCATTATCTTCCACCAATAAGACAAGCAACTGTGTGCGCTCTGCCGGTCTGCTAGGGGGAGGAGCACTTGCCAAATTGCCATTGGTATGGACGACGGAATCATTCTCTTCAGCGACTTGAGGGGCGATCCCCAATGCATCCATTCCCAAAGAAGCAAGCCACTCATCATCAGAGAGCGCCGGATTGACAGGCTCTTCGACTTTGCGATCGTTGCCCAACAAATTAAATGCCAAACGCATAAAATCATCATCGTCATTTTGCCAAGGGATCGCAACGGTAAAGCGGCTGCCTTTGTCTACTTCACTTTCCAGCTTGACAGTGCCACCATGCAATTTTGCCAACCGGTCAACCAGCGCCAATCCCAACCCCGTGCCCTCGTAGAGGCGTGAGAGCTTACTGTCCAACTGTACAAAGGGCTGGAAGAGTCGCTTCATATCTTCCTGTGCAATGCCAATGCCCGTATCCCATACCGTAAAGTTGACCATTCCGGTTTCGATATCGCCAACAATATCGAGGCCCACTGTGCCACCTTCCGGTGTAAATTTCACCGCGTTGCTTAGTAGATTAACTAGAATTTGAGACAACCGCCGTTCATCACCATTGACGGTATCGACTTGGCTATCAAAGTGTTGCACTAAGATAATACCTTTGCTACGAGCCGATTCATCAATGATCTTTAGGCTGTTGCGACAGATGGCCGAAACGGAGACTGGACCTTTGTCGATCTCAAACATACCAGCTTCAATCTTTGACATATCTAGGATGTCATTGATTAGCGAAAGCAGGTGGCGTGCGCTCTGTTTTACATTGTCTAGGACACCAATCTGCCGCTCTTCGATGCCACCATAGACCCCATTTTGCATCGATTCGGAGAGGAGCAAAATAGCATTTAAGGGGGTTCGCAGCTCATGGCTCATAGTTGCGAGAAACTCATCTTTTGTGCGCAACGCAGAAGTTAACTGCTCGTTGGCTTGCTTTAATTCGCTCGTGCGCTCCTCCACACGCTGCGCCAAGAGCGAACGTTCCTCTTGCAAGGCCATTTCGGCCCGCATCCGTTCGACCAACTCTTCCTGTACTTGCTCATAGAGGCGGGCATTGGTAATTGCAATCGCCGCTTGATTGGCAAAGGCGGCAACCAGGCGAGCATCGGCATCGGTGTAATAACTGATCTCTTTTTTCGTCAATGTCAGCAAGCCAACGACTTTGTCTTGCACCATGAGCGGCACGCCAAGCCAACTTTTGATCGCTTCGGCACCCTTAATGCTCTGCCACAAAGGTTCAGTCGATGCATTGCGGACAATTACCGGCAGCCGTTTCTGTACCACCTGTTTTTCCAAAGGCAGTAGATCAAAGTTGCGTTTGGTGAATTGCCAATTGGGTAACTCGCTGCTGCGGTGGGCTAACAATTCAGTACGTTTGCCCGCGATTAGCTTTACCGCAATACTATCAGAAGAGACAACCCGGCCAAGATAGGTAAGAATGGTGCTCAGCACCTCTTGTAGCGAAAGGCTGGAATTCAGCGAGTGGGCCGCTTCACTCAACGTCTCGGCTAATTCGCGTTGTTTTTCTTCGGCGGCTTTGGCAATTTGCAAATCAATGACGCGTTCTTGTAGATGCTCTTGAGATTGGCGCAATGCTTCTTCAGCACGTTCACGCTCAGCCAGTTCCGTTTGAGCCTGTGTAAAGAGACGCGCATTTTCAATCGCAATCGCAGCATGAGCGGCAAATGCGGTTGCCACCTGAACATGGCGTTCCGTATAATAGTCCGGCCGGCCATTGCTCAAGTTCATCATGCCAATGATGCGATTTTGCACCATCAGGGGGATCCCCAACCAACAGCGAATCTGCTCGCTACCAGCGCGACGCATCCAGCGGGGATCGTTGTAAGTGTCGGAGATGACAACCGCGTGCTGCGTCTCCATCACCTCTTGGATATGGCGCAATCTTTGGACTGGCACCGAAAGCGATTGACTTTCCGGCACATGGATCGAACGGCGTGCCACCGAGTTGACCATTTCCCCTTCAATCAACATGATGGACGCATTGTCATAATCCATGACAAAGGCCAATTGCTCCAAGATCACAGTCAGGACACGGTTGAGGTCCAGTGTCATATTAATTGTGCTGGCAACCTTGAGCAGGGTCTCAGCCAGGTCACGCCCTTCTTGTGCACTGACTTCCATGCGGCGGTGAGCGGCGATTGCTCGTTGAAGTGCAATGTTCATACTATCCAGATCTGAGTGAAGTAGGGTGGCGGTTGGTTGATCGTCTACAGCTATTGTGGCCACCACGTCCGATGGTGCGTCAACAGAGTCAAGATTCTGTTGGTCAATAATCCGTGAAATGTTTCGGGCTGAGTTTACAATCAATGTTTCACCTTGCGCTTTAATAACTTGTGTAAATGCATCCACAATACGACTATCAAATTGGGTACCAGAATGTTTTTGCAACTCCTGTAAAATTGCCGTGGCACTCAGGGCACGGCGGTAGGGTCTGTCGGAGGCCATTGCTTCGATCGCATCGGCGACACTCAAAATTCGTGCCTCCAACGGAATCTGATCGTCAGCAAGCCCATGTGGATAACCCTCACCATTGTAGTACTCGTGATGATGACGAATGAACGGAGCGAGATGCTGCAACGATTCAATCTCTTGCACCAGTGCCGCGCCCAAGACGGCGTGCTGCTTCATCAACGTATATTCATCATGGCTCAGGCGAGAAGGCTTAAAGAGAATCTTTTCTGGAATGCCGATCTTGCCAATATCATGCAGCAGCGCGGCCTGCTGAATTGCTTCAGTCCGTTCTTTGCTAACGCCAATTTCTTTGGCGATCAAAACCGCATAACGTGCAACATGCTGTGCATGGCCATGAACATACGGATCGCGCAGATCGCTGGCATGAGATAGCGCTAAGATTAGCCCGTCATTCATCGCCGAGATTTCATTGCTACGCGCGACCAGTTCGTTGTTTGCCGCCCGCAGTTGAAGCACCATCGATTCTGTCCGGCTCAAGTATTGGTTTTGGCTAATGCGCAACATCAGCAACGGTACAAAGAAGATTGTAACACCGATAAAGCCGCTGTTGCTGTAGCCAATCGCTAATGCATAAGAAACGAGCCCCAAGGCAATGTAATAGGGCCAGAGCCAATAAAAACGCTCGGACCAGATCTCTCTAACAGGCAGACCACTCGTCAAGTAGATGACACCGGTCATCAAAATTGTTGTACTCAGGTAGGTCAGGCCGGTTGCCGAGATAACGCCAATCGCGCTGCTGATCGTCGTGTGCGTGGTGACCAGCAGTCCACTCCAGTATAAGAAATTGACACAAAGCAAGCCGGCAAAAAGATGATTACTGGTGTTAAAGGCAAAGCGCAGCAGTGGGCTGCGATGCTTGATCATCGCCGATGCAGAGAGCGCAACACTGAGAACCAGTGCCCCCGGTGCGCCAAATAGACAGGCAGCAGCGATCAATGGTGCAACAGAGGTCGAAACTGACGTGTTGTGAGTGTAGATATCAATCGCTAGCCATTCGGTAAAGAGCGCCAGAAGCGCAAATGTAAAGATGCCTATCCAGTCAACCGGAATAGCGAAGGTAAATGACCAGAGTAGGAGCACCATGGTCACAACCGCTAACACAGAGACGTAAATTGTGGCAGCCCATTCAGGGTGGGGCACATTGGCAGGCGCTTTTTCGGCCGGTTTAGTGGCACCCGTGGCTTGTTCGCGCTTCGGTTTGTCTTGGATGTCAGCGACCGTGGCAGATGCGCTCTTGCCACCTTTGGTCGGCAATAGATCAGCAGGCTTCTGGGAAGCCTGCGTTAGATTGCTCTTGCCATTTGACGATGCACCATTGAGCATCGTTGTTGTCGACGACCGCAACAAAGGCACCGATGTAAGTTGTGGGATGCGATTGAGCAGATGCTCTTCACTGCTATCACCGGGACGAATAATCGGTGCTTCGCCCTGACTATAATCCTTAATTTCGCCATCTTCGTAGAAACAGACGCGATTGCGTGTGGTTGATTTTGAGCGATAGACCGCTAAATCCGCATTGTGAATAATCTGTTCGCCACTTTGCCCATGAAACTCACGTTCCGCAACCCCGAAGCTCATGGTGACATGGAGTGGCGTAACACTAGTAGAGACATCATATTCAGCAGAGGCGACCTTTTCCCGTAGCTGTTCAATCAGCGGCAATGCTTGGGCGAGCGTGGTCTCTGGCATTAGAATGGCGAACTCTTCACCACCAAAGCGTGCGACCATATCATAATCGCGCACAAATTCGCGCAGTGTATTGGCGATGCCAATCAGGACCGTATCACCGGCTAAGTGCCCATAGTTATTATTGATGTTGCGCAATAGGTCGACATCGGCCATCACTACGGTTATGGGCCGATTAAACTTATCCGCACGCTCCAACTCGGTGACCAATGTTTCTGAAAAAAAACGCGCATTGTAGAGTCCAGTCTTCGGTTCAAGGCGCGTCTGCTGTTGCAATGATGGAACTTGCAACGTGGTATAGATCAGGTACAGCGGCGACAGAATGAAGATGACGGCGTAGGGATTGACAAGCCAAATCAGCCCCGAAGCAATCCCCATGCCAAAGCTGACGAAATCGATCATCAGCGTTAATACGTTAAAGACACCGGAACGCATTAGATTTTCGCCGCGCGCGAGCCAGATAACCAGCCCTACCATCAGATGATTCAAAATGGTAAACGCGGCAGCAGCAGTCAGGTAGGCCAAAGCACTAATCGGTGTAAAGGGTGAGCTATCACCGCTGATCAGCTGCCAGATGATGGCTGAGATCGCCGCAATGATCCCAAAGGCCGTCAAGTTAAAAAGCGCAATGTACCAAGGGGATCGATGCCAAACCCACTCAGCCGCATGAGCGAGCACAAGTACAATCATGGTTTCTGTTGGGTTCAACAGCACAAAGGAAGCACCATAGGCGATCCAACTGATCTGGTAGCTAGATCTCGCGGTGGCCCCTTCGACTTTGAGGGTGTGTGTAATGGCCGCAAAGATGCCTAATATAGCCAGAAGCATTGGATGCTCCAACCGAAGGTTTAAGAAGCACCAAAGATATAGCAATGTGCCAACGGCTAGCGTGCATCCGATATAAATTCTAGCCTGCCACCTCAAACCCTGCATTGGACAATCTCGATAACTTGCTTACACTCGCGATTCTAGAAACAGTACTGCCTTTTGTATTCCATGCAAAGGTAGTCTACCTTAACTTAAACTTTCTGGCGGTTACAATTTGCTGTCAGGCTCGTAAACATCCTCCTACATTTTTAACTGGGATGGGTAACTTTTAGTGCGAAATCGCCTTCTCATCCTTAAGACAAACCAGATTAAAGTGGCACAGATTTCACCCAATTATACACGAGAACGATTGTGCCACTTTTATGGGTTTTACCTATTAGGATTTCAGCAGTTGCATCTCGATTGTGTGTTGCAAATAGCGTAAACTAATTGGCTTACTAATATAGATCGTTGCCCCTGCCGCCAAGCAGCGTTCCCGATCGCCGGGCATCGCCAATGCCGTTATGGCAATAATTGGACACTTGGCCGTATGCTCTAATTGACGAATCGACCGGATGGCCTCCAAACCATCCATCTCAGGCATTTGAATATCCATCAAGATCAGATCAGGTTGGTGTTTTCGGGTTAGCGCAATTGCATCGACACCGGTACGAGCCGCCAAAACGCGGTAGCCATTGGCACGCAGATAGTTATCCATTGCATCCAATGCGACCAGATGATCCTCAACCACCAAAATCAAAGGCATCGAAGTTTCGTCAAGCGCAACGCGCGCTATCGGTTCTTGATGAAGCACTATATCCTTTTCAACGTCGTAAACAATCTTTTGGGTCCCCTTTTGCCAAGGAAGCGCCACACGAAAGGTGCTACCTTGTTCCGGTTCGCTGATCACTGCTACACTACCACCATGTAACTTCACCAATCGATAGACCAAGGCCAATCCAAGGCCGGCCCCCTCATAACGTCGCGAAAGACGACTATCCAACTGTACAAAAGGCTGAAATAGCCGTGGCAGATCTTCTTTGCCAATCCCAATCCCGGTGTCGCGGACAGCAAAAGTCACCGTTTCGGTCGTTGGATCGCCGGAAACTGTCATTTCTACCGTGCCACCCTCTGGGGTAAATTTGATCGCATTATTCAACAAATTCAGCAGGACCTGCATCAAACGCCGGCCATCAGCAGCAATGATCGCAATGGTTGGGTCGAGCGTTGTTACCAAGTTCAACTGTTTGGCCGCTGCCGCCTCTTGCACCATTTGGATACTATCTTCACAGACTGTTTGTACAGAAGTGGGCCCAATTTCTAGATCCAATTTACCGGATTCGATTTTGGAGATATCCAAAATGTCGTTGATCAATGCCAGTAGATGACGACCACTCTTGCGAATGCGCTGCAAAGCCTTCTGCTGACTTTCATTGACTGCCCCATAAATCGCCTCCTGTAGGGCCTCAGAAAGCGTCAAAATCACACTCAGCGGTGTGCGCAGTTCATGGCTAACGGTTGCGAGAAATTCATCTTTCAGACGGGCGTTGCGCATCAACTCTGAATTGGCAATGCTTAATTCATTGGTACGCTCAGCGACACGCTGCGCAAGTTGGGTCCGTTCGGCGCTGAGCGCATCCTCGATTTGGCGCCGCCTGGTGATATCGCGTGCAATACTTTGGACGTAAAGCGGTTTTCCTACACCATCGCGCACCAGCGTAATATTCACTTCTAATGGCAATGGTGGGCGATCTGCTCTTAGAACGTCACATTCATAAATCGGGATTGTCGTACCGGTGAGCAAAGTTTGGCCCTGGGCACGGAAGTCAATCTGTTCCCCGTCCATGACAAAGTGTTCTGCTGGCAGCCCAATCAGCTCTTCAATCCCCCTACCCAACATCGCCGCGGCTTGTTGATTGACATTGAGATAGTGCCCGTCGAGGGTAATCAGAAAAATACCCGTATTGGCATTTTCAAAGAGCGCACGATAGCGCATCTGACTCTCGCGCAAGGTGGTTTCCGTCCGCTTGCGTTCAATGGCATAGCGGATGGCACGCATCAATAATTGATCGCTAATCTCCCCCTTGACCAAATAATCCTGTGCACCAGCGCGTACCGCGCGCAAAGCAAGCTCTTCATCGTCTAGCCCGGTCAGGACAACAATCGGGGTTAACGAGTCGATCTTCTGCAAACGTTCAAAGGTGGCATAGCCTTGGGTGTCTGGCAAAGAGAGGTCCAACAAGACGATATCATAGATATTCTCGCGCAGATGGCGAGCGGCCGCGTCTAGCCGTTCTGTACTGATTAACTCAATTTGTGGTGCGGTAAATCTACGTAGCATTTGGCGCAGGAGCAGAACGTCTCCTGGGTTATCTTCTACCAGCAGTGCGCGAATGGACGTGGCTGGCGTCGCGTATTCATACATCAAGCTATCCCTTTGGCCGATACATTGGCGCTATTTTACGATCAGGCTCATTTACGATGACGATACTTTACTGGTGTGTTATTTGCGATGACGGCAATTTAACGATGGTAAACCAAAATTCTTTTAATAGCCGGACAACCTGTAAGAGTTGCGCAAAGTCAACCGGCTTGGCAATATAACAGTTCGCATGTAAAGCATACGCCTGTTGTATATCTTCTTCGGCATCGGACGATGTCAATACAATCACTGGAATCGAACACAACGTAGGATCTGCTTTAATTTCCTGCAAAACGGTACGTCCATCTTTTCGAGGTAGGTTCAAATCAAGAAAAATCAGGTCGGGACGTTTCACCTTTGCATATTCACCAAGTTGATGGAGATAGGCAAGTGCTTCCACGCCATCCTTTACAACGGCAATTTGGTTATCAATTTCACTTTCTTTAAATGTTTCCAATGTTAACCGTACATCGCCTGGGTTATCTTCGATGAGCAAAATTTCAATAGGTTGTCCATGGGAACCGACATGTGTTGTCATTTTTTGCACTAGTAGAGAATTTGCATCATCACAGAAAGGGGGCAAGCGCAGAATTGGCGCTGGTAAGCGTTACCAGGGACGGGCTCACAGAGCCCCCATTGGCGATCCATTGTGAATCATCCTGTGGCGCTTTGCCGGCAACGGCTTGCAGTGGGATACCTGTCTTTGGCAAGGTGATTGGAATTGAAAAATAGAAGGTAGTTCCCTGACCGACAGTCGAATCTACCCATATGCGGCCACTGTGGCGTTCGACGATTTTCTTGCAAATGGCCAGCCCAATCCCAGTACCAGGATATTCGCTCCGTGTGTGTAGCCGCTGAAAAATCAGAAAGATGCGCTCGAAATACTCGGGGTCAATCCCGATTCCGTTGTCATGAATGGCAAAGAGCCATTCACGATTGCCACTTTCATAGGAGGCGGTGATCTCTACATGGGGCGTACTAATGTCACAAAATTTCAACGCATTGGAGAGCAGATTTTGAAGCAGTTGCCCCAACTGTGTGGCATCTCCTGTGAGTTGGGGTAGCGCCCCGACCGTAACCGTGGCATTGCGATCTTGAATCATTACCTGCAGATCCTCTAGGACTTGTGTCGCTAGTTGATACATATCAATAGGGGTAAAGAGTTGGCCGCGCGTCCCCACACGCGAATAGGCCAACAGATCGCGTATTAGCTGCTGCATCCGCATCGCTCCATCGACCGCATAGTCAATAAACTCATCGGCGTCGGTATCGAGTTGACCTCGATACCGATGGTCAATTAGCTGGAGGTAGGTCGAGACCATGCGTAACGGCTCTTGTAGATCGTGCGAGGCGATATAGGCAAATTGAGCGAGTTCTGCATTGGAGCGTGCCAGCTCTTTGGCCTGCTTCTCTAACTGCTCGGTACGCTCGGTGATCTTTTGCTCCAAATCTTCATAAAGATCCTGCAATTCGATAGCCATGTGATTAAAGGCGAGCGCAACCTGCCCGATCTCATCCTGATGGATTACCTCCATGCGATAGGCCAGGTCGCCTCGACCGATGCGTTCCGCGCCATCGCGCAATCGTTCAATTGGGGTGAGAATTAACCCTTCCATCCATTCCGCGCTGGCCCACATCATAAGAATAACAAAGGCAAGCATCCCACCCCCCAAAACCAGATAGGCACGCCGCGTGGCGGCAAAAATCTCTGTCCGGGGCACTTCCGTCATCACAACCCAATTAACCCCAGGTACACGCGCCGAAACACCGACCACATTGACCTTTTCAAAATTCTCGTAGGACCCGTGCCAATGATTGCGCGTGGTGGTAGCATTGATAAACTCGGTGCGCCCAGCTATCGTGGGTTGCTGCTCCAAAAGTGTGCGGTTGCTATGGGCAATGATGGCCCCTTCTTGATTGAAGACATAAGCGCGGCCACTGTTGCCAAATCGAATATCGGCAACGACTTGATAAAGCGCACTAATGTGAACGCGGGCAGCGATTACGCTTTGATTGGCGGCCGGCATGGCAAAAAGCAGATATTGTTGCTGATATCCACTCTCCTGGTTGACCGAAAAGTGGGCTATATCAAAGTAAAGATTCCCCTTATGGGCGGCTTCAAACCAAGGCGTATTGGCCACCTGTTCGTTATTGAGCACGCCTGGGCGAATCGCATGAGAAATGCCTTGAACCGCATTGGCCGAGCCGGTAGAGTCGCGCAAAAGCGATAAATTGTCGAGCGAAGCTTGGGCAACCGCTGTGCCACGGGCATTAAAGTAGGCGACTTCCGTCAGGGAAGCATTATTCCGCAGAATATTGCGCAAAATATCTGTTTCTGTCTCCAATTCCGTTAGCTCAAACGCATTGATTAAATTCAATGCCCCACTAACTTGTTCAACCAAGGTAGAGACCGAGTGGGCTGCATATTCTGCCGCTTCATTTTGGCGTTCTAGCCAACTGTTTTCTTCGGTATTTCTTACAAAAGTAGCAACCACCAGGCTGATCACCAAGAGAGTGCAGAGTAGAATAAACCCTAACATGACGGTTAATCGCCAACGGAGGCTCGCCAAACGCCCGATCTGTTGCTGCCACAGATCATAAGCCCCCTGATAGGGAGGAACGGACTGTCGCTCGGTAAGTTCCTCATCACGCGTAGAAGGCATCTGTTCTTCTTTTGCAAGCGCTGTCCCCTCACGATGCAAAGAACTTGTGGGTGAGTTGATCCGATCCGAATTGTCCATTCTCCTCCCAACTGATGTCACATAGTCTGATGTCACATAGTCTGACGACACATAGTCTGACGACACATAGTCTGATGTCACATAGTCTGATGTCACAAAGTCTGACGACACATAGGACATAAGAGTCTGTACACTTCTGCGACAATTGGTCTATTCATCTTTCGGATTTACGCAGATCTCGGCTTCGATACGCAGAAAAACATGTTACTCATAGCAATACCTTCGCCAATTTCAGAAATTAGAGCCGTCATTCCTGCGCAGGCAGGAATCCATCTTCATGTTACACGAGTAGATTCCTGCCTGCGCAGGAATGACATCTGGAAATTTCCGCCAAAACAAGGTTTGGCG
>DAOUCA010000064.1:0-240677 GCA_034432375.1 Caldilineaceae bacterium | reverse complement strand
GCAATTTTCAACCGTGCCAATGCTGTCGGTGTGCCGGTTGAATTCAACCCGGTGCAGGGGGGTGTTCATGGCTTCAACGGCATCAACATCTTTACGACTCTGGCAAGCAACGGGCAGACCCTCATCCAACGCTCAGTTGAATTTCTAAATACGGTATTGTTCCCTCAAGAGACGATAGTGATTGTCCAGTAAAATCTGTACAAAAGCAGCTATACTGCGGTTGAAATGGGGATTGGAATTTTTGCTATAGAAACTCCGGTTCCTATTCAGAGCGAGGTATAACAGATAAATCCCTTAAAAGTGGCACATGGCTCTTGTGTAAAAATAGTCTGCTACGTGCCACTTTTCAGTGGGTTGTCTACAAAAGAATAGCTGAATCGTTACGGCAAGACTTGGCACTTCTTGGTTTATATAGCGAACTGTAGCCTCCGAGATCAGTAAGTGGCGCAATCTTTAAACGTACAAAAGGAATAAAATGCAAGATCGTATGGGGTATCCAAGCGCAACTCCTGTCTATGAGGTTGTTGTGACAGATGGTATTCAATATGGTGAAGCAACGCTGAATCATAGCGGGAGCAACTCCACCACGGCGCTTTATTTGGATCTGTATCAACCGGCACTTGCTCCCACAGCACCAAGGCCAACGGTTGTGATGGTGCATGGTGGCGCATTTCTACGGGGATCGCGGCAAGACCCGAATTTGGTCAAAGCGGCCCATGCCTACGCCGTCCGCGGTTATGTTGTTGTATCAATTAGCTATCGGCTGGGGGCAGGCCCAGATTTTATGACGACGAACAAGGTTGGCCCCATCCCTGTCCCTTCCCCAAGGGTAGAGGCGTACGCTAAATTGGTGCAGGGGGTGGATAGCATTCGTTTTCTCGATTTCCTCAATAATGCAGCTATGATTGATGCGGTAAGCCCCTTGGCTCGGCTGGGTCAAGTGGCTGCATTAGATGATACGTTGATGGCGCTCGATTGGCTGAAAAGCGTAGCCGCCGAGTACGCGTTGGATCTCTCCCGGCTAATCCTCTTTGGTGGGTCGGCGGGTTTTATCAATAGTTTGCATGTTGCCTATGCCTTGGATGATCTGGGCATTCAGGCCCCGCCGATTGCCGCGGTCCTTGGCTTTTGGGGATCGTTTAATCTTGATGATGAAGATGTCGACGATGATGGCCCGCTCTTTCTGGAAGCTGGCGAAGCACCGCTCTTTGTGGTGCATGGCACGGGTGATGTCGAGGTGCCGATTTCCTATGGGGAAGCGCTCGTGGCGCGTGCCCAAGCCGTCGGCGTGCCCGTTGAATTTATTCCCGTGGCGGGTGGCAAACATGGCTTTAATTCGATTGATATCTTTGAATTTCTGACCGATAACGGGCAGAGTATCTTTGATCGAACCATTGCTTTTCTCGATCGTATGCTTTTTCAGTAGACGAAAGTTACACCCATGACAAAAGATGAATACCGACAAGAAATTAGCCTGTTTTTGGCTGATCATATCCGTAACCACACCGTTGCTGCCGATGAAGATATCTTTGCTGCTGGCTTTGTCACCTCCATGTTTGCGATGCAATTGGTCTTATTTATCGAGGGCCAATTCGGTGTAAAATTATCCAACCGGGATTTGAAGCTTGATAATTTTCGCACGATTGATCAGATGATCGCATTGATCGAACATAAAATAGCGATCTGATAGATGAGATCGTCTGATAGCAAGACCAGAGAAGGGATTAAAAGATGCGTACTATGGCTGTGCTCAACACGGCTGTAAACCGCGAGCAACTCGCACAGAAAATTGACGCGGACACGGTGCATCAATCAACGGCAAAGCGCGTCAAATGTGTGGTCTGGGATCTGGATAACACGATTTGGCAGGGTGTTTTGTTGGAAGATGAAAGAGTTACCTTGCGTCCGGATGTGGTCAATGTGATTAAGGAATTGGATGAGCGGGGTATTCTGCAATCGGTTGCCAGTAAAAACGAAGCATCGGCGGCGATGCAAACGTTACGTCAATTTGGTCTTGAAGAGTATTTTCTCTATCCGCAGATCAACTGGAACTCCAAAGCGACATCGATTGAAAAAATAGTGGCCGCACTCAACATTGGGCTGGACACGGTTGCCTTTATTGATGACCAACCCTTTGAGCGCGATGAGGTTCACTTCTCGCTGCCGGCGGTCCGTTGTATCGATGCTGTTGACCTGGAGACGTTGCTCGATCGCCCTGAGATGAAGCCGGAATTCATCACACGCGATGCCAAGCAACGCCGCCAGATGTACCTGAGCGATATGGTGCGCAATGCTGCGGAAGCGGAGTTTACCGGCCCACAAGAGGCATTTCTGGCCTCTCTGGGGATGGTACTACGTATCTTCCCGGCACAAGAGGAAGATCTCCAGCGTGCTGAAGAGTTAACGGTGCGTACCAACCAGCTCAATGCCACCGGCTATACCTATAGCTATGCGGAACTCAATCAGTTTCGCCACTCGCCTCACCACCAGCTGCTCATGACCAGCTTGGATGATAAATATGGCACTTATGGCAATATCGGCCTGGCATTGCTAGCTTGTACAGAATCGTTGTGGACGATTAAGTTGCTCTTGATGTCCTGTCGTGTGATGTCACGCGGGGTCGGTTCAATCCTCTTGACCCATATCATGCAGCAAGCGAGCGCCCATGGCGTAGCACTGCAAGCCGAATTTGTGCCGACGGACCGCAACCGGCTGATGAATATCACCTATCATTTTGCCGGCTTTGAAGTGGTACGGGAAGAGGGAACGTTGCAATTTCTGCACCATGATCTAACCGAGATCCCTGCCTTCCCTGACTATGTGACCGTTCAAATTTTCTAAAGTAAAACCACTTCAATCGAATCTCCGGTGGCTGATAACCCACCCGAATTTTCTCGAAGAGGTGTAAATTTATCCTGTCAAAGATGGCCGGGTTCCCGATCATCTTTGGCAGGATGGTCTATAAGAATCCGAGATCGGAGTCCTTCTATGTTCCTTGAATTAGCCGCTGTCGGCGGTGCTGCACTGATCGGGACTAATGTTTATCGCCAACGGCGCTCGACGCGTAAATCACTAATGGCCGCGTTATTGCCAGAGTCGCAATCGCAGGTGCTGGCCGCACCAAAGTCTGAACAAGAGTCGGCGTTGCGCGATATTCGCAAAGTAAAAAATGCGGAAAAGGTGCTCAATGTCATGATGTATGTCTCCGGTGCGTCGCTGACCGCAGCCATTGTTGGTACCTTTTTCTATCCACCGATTGCGATCGTCAGTGTCCCCTTTATCATTTATCAACTCTTTGAACAGTTGAAGGATGCCTATCGCACGTTGCGTAACGGCAAAATTGCAATTTCCACCCTCTCCAGCTTTACCATGTTGACTTGTTTGGTCATGGGCTATTACATCCCTGGTAACTTGATCGGCTTTGTCTTTGTGGCCAGCCGCAAACTGTTGTTGAAGATCCGCGGTCAATCTCAAAAAGAGTTTATTGATGTCTTCAAACAGCAGCCGAGCACTGTTTGGATGTTGGTAGATGGTCTAGAAATAGAGCGACCAGTTGAAGCGTTGCAAAAAGGCGATCTGGTCATCGTACATACTGGGGAAATGATTCCGGTTGATGGCATTGTTGCCGATGGTATTGCCTCGGTTGATCAGCGCATCTTGACCGGTGAAGCGCAACCAGTTGAAAAAGAAGCGGGCGACCAGATCTTTGCTTCGACCGTTGTGTTGGCGGGAACGATCCAGATCGCAGTGGAGAAGGCGGGTGATGAGACCACCGTGGCACAAATTGGGGCGATCTTAAATAAGACGATTAACGTGAAAGCAGATATGCAACTGCGGGCCGAAGAGTTAGCCGACCGTACGGTAATTCCCTTCCTGATTGCTGGTGGCCTTACATTGCCGCTCCTGGGGCCGATGGCCGCGGTCTCGGTTATCAACTCACATGTCGGCTTCCGTATGTCTGCGGTGGCACCGATTAGCCTGCTCACCTTCTTCCGCATTTTGTCGCAAAAAGGGATCCTTGTAAAAGATGGACACGCGCTCGATCGGTTACCACTGGTGGATACGGTTGTCTTTGACAAAACGGGTACGTTGACCCTGGACCAGCCTCATGTGCGGGCGGTTCATCCCTGTAGTAGCTATACGGCAGCGCAGATCCTCGCCTATGCCGCAACGGCTGAGGGCAAGCAACGCCACCCTATTGCGCTGGCCATTGTGGAAGAGGCCAAGGCGCAAGGTTTGGCCTTCTTGCAGATTGACGAAGCGCAATACGAAGTGGGCTATGGTCTCAAAGTCTCGATTGATAAGCAGCTTGTGCGGGTGGGGAGCAGCCGTTTTATTGAGAAGGAAGATATTGGTATTCCGCAGGAGATCCATACGATCCAAGAGCAGTGCCATCAGCAAGGGCATTCGTTGGTGATGGTTGCGGTAGGAGATGCCCTGATTGGTGCCATTGAATTGCAAGCGACTGTGCGTCCCGAGGCGCGCGAGATCGTGCAGGGTTTGCGCGCACGGGGCATTCAATCCACCTATATTATCTCTGGCGACCATGAAACACCGACCCGCAAATTGGCGGCTGAGTTGGGCATCGACCATTACTTTGCCGAGACATTGCCCCAGAACAAGGCGGAATTGATTGAGCAGTTGCAAAGCGAAGGGAAGACAGTCTGTTACATCGGCGACGGCATCAACGATTCGATTGCGTTGACAAAGGCCCAAGTTTCCATTTCACTTAGCGGTGCTTCCACGGTTGCGCAAGATGCTGCGCAAATTATTCTACTGAATGGTGGGTTGGATGAGCTTGGGGAGCTTTTTGACATCGCCAAAGAGTATGAAACCAATATGCGAAATAATTTCTGGGCTGTTGTTGGCCCCTGCGTGCTCTGTATTGGTGGGGTTTATTTCGCAAGCTTCGGTCTGGTTACCACCATTATTCTGAAACAACTTGGGCTCTTTACGGGGATTGCCAGTGCGCTTTCCCCACTGCGTGCCCATCGGAATGAGTTGACCGTACGACGCCCGACTAAGGCGGAAATAGAGCTAGACCGAGTATAACCATTCTGCTTCCTTCTCTACTAGACTGGTTAAACTGTCACAATTCAGCCAAACAAAAGCGGCTCGGTTACCATTCCCTTAGGAAGGGTAACCGAGCCGCTTTTCGATCCTAACAACTCAAGCTGTGCGTTGTCGTATGGCTGGGGGACAGGGATTCGAACCCCAACTATCGCATCCAGAGTGCGATGTTCTGCCGATTAAACTATCCCCCAATATTGCGTTGACTACTCACTTTGCATTTCACAAATGCTGAATTTTCGTGAGTGCACAACGCTATTTACTATAGCATGACCAGCTAGATTAGCCAAATTTTCAGTCCAAAAAGTGAGAGTGAATGCGCACTTTGGGGCGATGATTGAGCACTGTTGAAAAAGCACAGAGGGCTTGGCTCTGCTTTCTTTGGCCGGGGTACGGCATCCCGTACCCCGACCAAAGAAAGCAGAGCTATTTCTAACCTACAGCAACCCCTGGATTTGAAAAATTCCCACCACCAAGATAATGCCCGCAATGGCAAAATAGAGGAGGCTGCGACCGTAGCGTAGGGCAGCATTAGGGCTTTGGCGCACGCGCCACCAGCCATAGTGCAAAATGAGCGCGGCAAAGAGCATGAGGGCGGGATGACGCCAACTACGCAGGACATCCTCGCCGGCCCATCGACCTTGCAGCAACCATATCACTAGGCCAAGGGCGACTCCGACATCAACGGCGGTAACTAGAAAGGCACCTAAGCGTGTCTCCAATGTTCGCCACCTATCTTGCCGCATCCACCCCATAAACATGCGGCCGACCGTGATCCCTGTCATCATTAAAATGACATAGCGCCAGATGCTATGGGCATTTACCACACCGGCAATCAAGCCATCCATTGATCGGTTTAACGCTTTCCCGCACCAGATAAGGTGCCAGCAATGAGATCGCGGTTAAATTGTGCAATAAAGTCGATGCTGATCTCTTTGGGGCAAGCCGCTTCACATTCACGGATGTTGGTACAACTGCCAAAGCCCTCGGCATCATGTTGTTTCGCCATAAATACCGCTCGATCATAGCGCTCTGTCTTGCCCTGGGGCAGTGAGTTGAGATGGCCCACTTTGGCTGCCGTAAAAAGCATGGCGGAGCCGTTGGGGCAAGCGGCGACGCAGGCACCACAACCGATACATGCCGCGGCATCCATTGCGCGGTCTGCAACCTTTTTTGAGACCGGGATCGCGTTGGCATCGGGCGCGCTGCCGGTCGAGACCGATATATAGCCACCGGCTTGAATAATACGGTCAAAGGCACTGCGGTTAACAACAAGGTCTTTGATAAGCGGGAAGGCAGTAGAGCGCCAGGGCTCGACCACAATGGTATCCCCATCTTTAAAGTAGCGCATGTGTAGTTGACAGGTGGCAACTGCTTTTTTGGGACCGTGGGCCACGCCATTGATCATCATGCCACAAGAGCCGCAGATGCCTTCGCGACAATCATGGTCAAAGGCAACTGGCTCTTCACCCCTCATTTGCAACTTTTCGTTGAGTTGATCGAGCATTTCCAGAAACGACGAATCTGGGCTCACGCCGTCAAGTTCGTAATCAACCAACTGGCCTGGCTGTTTGCCACTCGTTTGGCGCCAGATTTTCAGATGTAACTTCATGATTTGTGCTTTCTATGGTGTACGACTTCGGCCATTTCAAGAATTAACCGATCCACCAAGTGCACGAAGACACGCAAAGAAAAGACGATGCTTTGTGTCTCTTCGTGGATAGGTTAAATTTTGGAATGGCCTTAGGTAGTTTGGGGCTTTGATATGGCAAAAACTGCATACGTCACCCATGAACTGCATAAGTCCTATATGGTACAGATTACTTGTAACTACGTTGGGTCAGCTTCACATACTCAAAGTGGAGCTGTTCCTTATTCAAGATTGGAGCGTTGTCTTTGCCAGAATATTGCCAGGCCGCAACGTAGGCAAAGTTCTCATCGTCACGTAGCGCTTCCCCTTCTGGTGTCTGACTCTCCTCGCGGAAATGACCACCACAAGACTCGGTGCGATGTAGGGCGTCGAAGCACATCAACTCCCCAAGCTCCATGAAATCCGCAACGCGACCGGCCTTTTCGAGCGCTTGGTTCAAACTGTCGGCGCTCCCCAGGACGTTGACGTTTTCCCAAAATTCAGCGCGTAGGGCTGGAATCAGTTCCAATGCCTTGCGCAAGCCTTCATCGGTGCGCCCCATCCCGCAATACTCCCACATAATTTTGCCCAACTCTTTGTGGAAGGAATCGACCGTGCGGTTTCCCTTGACGTTGAGCAATCGTTTCACCCGATCCTCAACATCGCGTTGCACCTCTTTCGAGGTCGCATTGGTGGCATCAACCTTGGCGAGTTTCGCTTGTGACAAGTAATTCCCAATGGTATAAGGCAAGACAAAGTAGCCATCGGACAGGCCTTGCATCAAAGCGCTAGCGCCAAGGCGATTGGCTCCGTGGTCCGAAAAATTTGCTTCGCCAATCACAAAGAGCCCTGGGATGGTACTCATCAAGTTGTAGTCCACCCATAGGCCGCCCATGGTATAGTGAACTGCCGGATAGATACGCATCGGGACTTTGTATGGGTCCTCGCCGGTGATATTATCATACATATCAAAGAGGTTGCCATAGCGATCACGAATCACCTTTTCACCGAGACGGCCAATCGCTTCGGCGAAATCCAGA
Organism: Caldilineaceae bacterium; assembly: GCA_034432375.1. Classification (GTDB taxonomy): domain Bacteria; phylum Chloroflexota; class Anaerolineae; order Caldilineales; family Caldilineaceae; genus JAHBVH01. The sequence continues at coordinate 232,937 of DAOUCA010000064.1, read as the reverse complement.
TAGACGCCATTTTTCAGTTCGCCCACCCCATAGCCATCATCGACAACTTTCTTGGCGGCGCGTGACGCAACATCGCGGGGGACAAGGTTACCAAAGGCTGGGTAACGTTCTTCTAGATAGTAATAGCGTTCGCTCTCAGGGATGTCGCGGGGCTTGCGCTTATCGTCCGCCTTGCGTGGTACCCAAATACGGCCATCGTTGCGCAGCGATTCGCTCATCAGCGTTAATTTTGATTGTTCTTCGCCGGCTACGGGAATGCAGGTGGGGTGGATTTGCGTAAAGCAAGGATTGGCAAAGTAGGCACCGCGTTTGTAGGCGCGCCAGATTGCTGTTGTGTTACACCCTTTGGCATTGGTTGATAGATAATAGGCATTGCCATAGCCACCACTGGCCAATACCACGGCGTCGGCGAAGTGTGATTCAATGGCACCGGTAATCATATTGCGTGTGACAATGCCGCGGGCCCGGCCGTCGATCACAATGAGATCGAGCATTTCTGTGCGCGGATGCATCGTTACTTTGCCGGCGGCAATCTGCCGAGAAAGCGCCTGATAGGCACCGATCAACAGTTGTTGGCCGGTTTGACCACGGGCATAGAAGGTACGCGAGACTTGTGCTCCACCAAAAGAGCGATTATCGAGCATGCCGCCATACTCACGGGCAAAGGGTACGCCTTGCGCTACACACTGGTCAATAATGGACATACTTACTTCAGAGAGACGATAGACATTGGCCTCGCGTGCACGATAGTCGCCCCCTTTGACGGTATCGTAGAAGAGGCGAAAGACACTGTCGCCGTCGTTTTGGTAGTTTTTGGCGGCATTGATGCCACCCTGGGCTGCCACACTGTGCGCACGGCGGGGGCTATCCTGGTAGCAGAAGCTCTCGACATTGTAGCCCAACTCGGCCATGCTGGCCGCGGCGGAACCGCCCGCTAACCCCGTCCCAACGACGATCACGGTAAACTTACGTTTATTCGCCGGATTCACCAGCTTCATCTCAAATTTATGTTTTTCCCACTTCTCTTCCAACGGTCCCGATGGCACGCCAGGATCCAGCGTAGCTTCGGTAAAGACCGGCATGGTTTTTACAGCAGGAACGGTCGATGTACCCATCAATTACTCCTCAATTGCTCAATCAGTACAGATATCAATATAAATAAATGGGTCTTCTAACAAATATACCCAATTAGCAAGCCACTCTACAGAACAAAGCCAAACAACACCGCAAGTGGAACTGTAGCAAACCCAATCGGGATCAAAAGTGCCAAGACCCAGGCTAATCCGCGCACTGCACCAGTGGTATCACGGTTGAGCAGCCCCAATGTTTGGAAGAGGCTCCAGGTGCCGTGATAGAGATGAAGGGCCAAAGCGACCATCGCCACCAGATAGATCAGCACATTGATGGGGCTTTGAAAGCCATAGACCAAGTTGCCGTAGGCATCACCGGGTGTATAGGTTGAATGGATGACGGGAATGCCCCAAGTGAAATGGGCCAAATGGTAGATGAGAAAAAAGAAGATCGTTACACCACCCCAGCGCATGGTCAGTGCTGCAGAGTCAGCCGCTTGACTGCGCTTCATTGTATATTTTGTGGCGCGTGCCGCTTGGGATTGACGGGTTAGCGACACTGCCGCCCAAATATGGAGGGCAATGGCAGCAATCATTAAGAAGCGCATAATATACAAGAAATGGAGATGCCCAAGCAGTGGTGCACCAAACCCTCGGAGCCCTTCGGCATACTCATTAAAATATTGCGCGCCAAAAAAGACTTTGACGTTGCCATACATGTGAATCAGCACAAATCCAATATAGAACAACCCGGTCACGGCCATGATCGCTTTTTTGCCGATCGATGTACGTGGTAGAGCAAGTACTGCGGCCATAAACTACTCCTCGCTTAGAAACAGAAGAAATCCTACTAAAAATTGCTGTTGTCAAAAACAGCAGTAAAAAGAATAAAGGTACGAACAACGAATAGTAAGGAATGATACTGGTTGTACAAATATTGTGCGTTCATTGTGCATTGTATCATGCCTTGAACAAACTTGTGGGAGGGTTGGTTACAGATAGCACTAGGTACTACAACTTTATTTTAATATAGAGACAGATGAGTTGCAACATTTATGCAAGTAGCCTTAACTACCACTCTCTACGGGCGCCCAGTTACTGAGGGTATCAGCATGACCGCTTGCCAAGGGGCTAGTACCCCTTGCCACTGATCCGTGCGTGGCCGATATTGCTTATCGGCGACCACATCGGTCCATGGACCGCGCCAAGGCAACTTCAGCATCGTTTTGACTTTGGTGGAGCTAAAGTTCAGTGCCACGCTCACAAAATCGATGATTGTGGACCCATCATCATCAAATGCAATGCGGTCGAAGCGCACGATCTGTTCCTGTACAAAATTATTGGCGTAGAATGCAATATGATCGCTGCGCAAAGCCTTATGGCTGTTCCGCGCTTGAATCAATCGTTTGACGGTTGTCAGATAACCCGCATAGGGCTGGTTTTGCAATTTTGCCCAGTGTAGTGGCTGAAAATCGATTGTGCGTGGCGCGTCCTCGGCAAACTCTTGGCCAGCATAGAGCATCGGGACACCAGGCGCAGCAAAGAGTGTAACCAGCCCCAGCAATGCCTTCGCTCTTGCCATTTCTTGTACGCTTATGTCAGGGGGTCTGATAATATGGCGCTGTGAGTAAAAGATGATCTCATGTTCTGGGCGTACTTCATCATGGCTACAGGAGTAATTAACCACTTGGGTGGCCGCTGCGAAGCCTAGCTCGCGAAAGCCGCCAATCGCACGGTAAATATCTTTCTGTTCCCACGCCCAGCGTTGATTCAGTAGTTCATCCAAAGTATGGTGAAAATCACCATTCCAGCAGCTATCCATTGCTGTTTCATGGATCAGCTTTGCGGTCGTTTTGGCAGGGCTGGTGCCATCGAGTTGCCAATGTTCGGCAATGAGGATGCAATCTTTTTTCGTCTGCCGCGCGGCCCAACAGATCGCGCTAATGCCATGATAGGGATCAAAGCCGGGGTTTTGTGGGTTGCGACTGTCGTAATCGACACCACCAACCCAATCAAAGCGGAAACCGTCAACATGATATTCCGTAAGCCAGAAGCGAACAATATCTTGGAAGTAGCGCGTCACATCTGGTTTGAAGTGATCCCAATCTAGCCCCCCCCAACTGTTAATGGCACTGGGGGTATGGTGAAAAAAGGGATTCCAGTTGGTTAACCATTCGCCGTTGGGGCCATACATTGGTGGATAATACTGATAGTAAGGATGGTCGCCCCACGCATGGTTAAAGGCAACATCTAAGAGAACTGCAATACCGCGACTGTGGCAGTGGTTGACAAAGTGCTTGAGATCCGCTGGTGTGCCATAACTCTGTGCCGGGGCGAAATAAAAAACTGGATTGTAGCCCCAACTAGAAACGCCAGGAAAGGCCTGAATCGGCATCAGTTCAACGGCGTTGATCCCCATTTCTGCAAAATAGTCGATATAGCCGCTGAGATCTGAAAAGGTACCAAGGTGGGGCCGATTGGCTTGCCAATAGCCGGCAAAATCACGTACGCATAGCTCATAGATCACGAGATCGCGCAAGGCCGGTGTCTGCCACCGTTGGTCTGTCCATGAGAAAGGCGCTGCCTTGGCGGGAAGATAGGCCCACGGGCCCTCGCCGTCCCATGCCAACTGCTGTGCGTAGGGATCACCAACCCAAGTGTGAGACTGTTCGTCGATGGCAACATAGTAGCCGTAACGTGTTTCACCGGGGTGTGGAATGGTCGTCCACCAGATGCCGCGCCCATCGGTCACCATCCGATTGGCACGGCTATTCCAGTTGTTGAAATCGCCAACTAGACTCACATAGGGTTTAAAGGGAGCATATAGGACAAAGGTTACGGTATTTGAAGAGAGAAGATTGTGATGGACGCCGCCACGAATATCAATTGGCAGCATATTGATTCCATCTGGTAGATTTTTTTGATTGACAGATTGCGCTTTTGCCATAACCTACTCGTCACGCAACAGTGCGCTTTGGCGATGGATTACCCATCTTGTAAGTCTTGATCCACCTGCGTTAGCCATGCTTGCTCGCGGAAGGTAAAGACTTCACCGGTGCGTCCTTTGCTCCAGGGGCCGGCTAGCCAATAGACCAAGCGTGCCGCGTCCCAGGGGGAAGAGAGTTGCTGAGTTGCATGATAGTCGTGAAAGATCTGGAGGTTGACTGTGCTCTCGCCTGTATCGACACTCCGTAGGTCAGCCTGCATTTCGGTATCGATGACGCCAGGATGTAGCGCATTCACCCGGATACCGGCATGGGCTACCTCTAATGCCAGGATGCGGGTAAAGTGATCCAACCCAGCCTTTGCCGCGCCATAGGCACTCAAGCCGGCCACGGCATTGCGACTTAGGCCGCTGCTCACATTGATGATCCGCCCATATTCCTGGGCCAACATAACCGGCAGCACACAATAGGAGGTGTAAAAGGGGCCAATCAGATTGACGTGGATATTATAAACCCACTCATCGGGATCGATCTCTGCCACTTCGTCCACGGGCCAGATTACACCGGCGTTATTGACCAAAATATCAATTCGCTGATAGGCATCAATTGTTTGGTCTACTACAGCCTGAACCTGTTCCGGATCGCTGACATCGGCATTAATTGCTAATACCTTGCCGCCCATCGCGCGCAACCGTTCTGCTTCAGCCGTAAGCGTATCTTCAGAACGCGCCGTGATAACCACAGTCGCCCCCGCTTGTACAAAGCGTTCAGCAATCCCTGTGCCTAATCCACGGCTAGCGCCGGTTATAATTGCAACCTGTCCTTGTAGTTTCTTTTTTGCCATATACGATACAGTTTACCAAAGAGCGATCAAAAGGGCTATTTTCTGGTAGCGGCTGATAACATTTCTTCTGATGTGAAAATAGGGCGCTGATTCACGCTGAGTTACGCAGATTTGCTTTTCATCCGCGTAACTCAGCGTGAATCAGCGTCCGAAAAATTTTCATTCTTATTGGTAGTGCGCCTAGAAGGCAACCGCTTCTATACTCAAGTCAACTTCAAAACCCGAGTTTTGGGAGAAGTGTAAAGATGTGCACGGTCATTCCTGCGCAGGCAGGAATGACAGCGGCGGCTCCTATCTGTTCTGCAACAATCAGCTTCCACCAAAACGCCACTTCTCATTCTGAACTCAGTCTAGGCGCGGCATATTACCTGATGTGAAATATTCTGTTGTTGGCTCCTTTCGGTGAAACGACTCGAGCCGCAGTTAAATTTGGCTCAACAGGATCCCAGGGGGTTGACAAAGGTAGCGGCGGTTGAGTAGCTCCAGTTGTTGGGAGCGGGAGCCCTTGGGGCGCGAAACCAAAGCGGGGCAACCCCCTGAGATCCCGAAGAACCTTGAATTTTAGGATGGATTCTTCACAAAACAAACGCAAAGGCTGCCAAGTTTTCTTGGCAGCCTTTGCGAAAAAGTGGTAGTGAAGTTTGGAATGCTGGTAAGGAATGTACTCTCTTAAGAACGTAAAAACTTCTCAAAGTTGTCAACAGACTTATAGAGTTCATCAAATTGTTCTTGCGATGTGATCCACGTACCTTGGTCAGAGAGTGCGTCGACGAAAGATTTATCAGAATATCCGCCGCGCCCGTTGGCCTTGCTCTCTGATAAAAGACGCCCGATATTTTGTTGGTTGTGATTTTTGCTGCCCATTGAAGTGCTCCTTATACGCATGTATGAACTTTAACATTTATTCAGTAATCATGACGGGAAACACTCCAGAAGGTTACGCTTTATCGTATAAGCTTTTTCGCTGATATCGTAAAATTTTATCATGCATAGAACTTACGCAGTTTCAAATCTTGATAAAGCGGTCAATTATAGTAGACGACAACGCTCGGCGGCTGGGCTTCGTTCTGAGCCGGTCGAGGGGCTTGTCGAAGCCAGAGAGCGTTGCCGTCTACTGATTATCTATTGAAATGATTAGGAAGTTGCAGGTTGGATTTATGAATCAACAGATCTGTGTTACACTTGCTACCTATACAACCTTTTTTAGCGAATATTGATGTCAGTACAAAGCAACCCTATGTGATATGGTTCCTTCCTCGCACTCTCGTACAACTGTAGACGATCTTCAACTTTTGCGTGCGATTGCATCTGGCGATCAGCAGGCGTTTATGCAATTGTATCAACAGTATTGCAACCTGGTTTTTAGCCTGGCATTGCGGGTTGTACGCCATCAAGTATTGGCTGAGGAGGTGACCCAAGATGTCTTTCTTAAAATCTGGCAGCAGCCCGACCGTTGGAACCCAGCATTGGGGCAATTTAGTAGTTGGCTTTTAACGATCACCCGTAATGCCGCGATTGATCGTTTGCGCAAAGAGCAGCGACATATCGCACCAAATACAGCTGCCACCGAGCCGCTCTTTGATCAGGCTACAGAAGCATCTGTGAGTGATAATCCACTTTGGTTTGAGGGGCAATTGCTAGCACGGCTGATCCATGAGTTACCGATTGAACAACGCCAACTGATCGAATTGGCCTTCTATCAAGGCTATACGCATAGTGAATTGGCCGACCGTCTACAGTTGCCGCTTGGCACAGTAAAGACTCGCTTGCGCAGTGGGTTACAAAAGCTTCGCGTACTGTGGGACGAGCAGTATAAAGATGGAACATAAAGAAGCTATAGGAGAGAAGCAACGCGTCGGCCCGTTGCTCATTGCTCATTGCTTTAGTGTACTGGGGATCGGAGCATGAAAATCACTCGTGATTTGACAGAAGATTGTTACAATCACCAAAGCTAAGTAAATCTAAACTTATGGCTGACTACGTTATCTTTGGTAGATGGTAAGTAACTCTGATGAGCTTTTCAGGAGTGGTATAATGCCATGCGGTAAATCGCTTCTATGGTATTTTAGGAATTAATAACGCGGCATGAATTTTGAAAACCATTTAACAGATTTTCCCGAGTCGCCCTTGGGGCGGTTCGGCTCAACTCATTCTCAGCCAAATGGCTGTGACGAAATTGTGCCACTGATTCCGGCCCACAGTATTGGTGCCACCGATGAGAAGGAAGCGGCACAAATTAACGCACTTTTGGCAGAATGTCCGCGCACGGCCGCTGATTTGACAAGCTATCAACAAATTGCGATGCGCCTACTCTATAGCGCTCCGCCTGCCATTGCCCCACCTGCCGTTGCCGAGCGATTAAGGCGAGCGATCGGTCTAGCAAGTGCTCCCTCTTCTGCGGTGAGTCAAACAGCCCGTCCACGTCTCCCTTTTATGCGCCGCGTGGTGCAGCGCAAGGCGCGGGCAATGCCGCGCCCCAAGCACTTTGCGCCGCTGCCTGCGGCTATGGCTGATTATTCATTACAACCAGATCTAGACGTTGCCAGGTTTGGCCAGCCACTGCGACTCGTACCAGGGAAAGCCCCCAAACCATCCCGGCTTTGGCACTTTGTGCGCCCCTTAGCCGTCGCCGCCGCGGTGGCATTAGTGGTTGCCAATGTGGGGTTGCTGTTGCAAAATGGACAGCTACAGACGCAACAGGAGCTATTGGTCGCCGAGCTCGCACAGCAAAATCGAACACAGGAGCTAATGGCCGCCGAGCTCGCACAGCAAAATCGAGCATTGATCTTTTTGGCCGCTGAAGATCCCCAGGAAATTGAAATTTCTGATCCGGCCGGTCAATCACCTGCGCGAGCTGATGTGCTTTGGAACAATAGTTTGGGATTGGCAGTGATTTATGTGCGCGATTTCCCAGAGTGTGAGGCCGGAATGAAATATCAGCTCTGGCTAACCAAGGATGGAAAGCGCACGAGCGGTGGTCTCTTTTCAGTCGATGCCAGTGGAATGGGTTTGCTTGTCTTGTCATTAGATTATCCATTTGATTTATATGATGTGATCGGGATCACGCCAGAACCAGCCGGTGGTAGTCCAGGGCCAACCTCTCCACCGGTTGTTCGTGGGAAAATCTAAACGGCAACTCAACCGAATACTCTAGCCAATAACAACACAAACTCACCGTACGGTGAGTTTGTGTTGTTATTGCCAAATTACAATCAAGCCTATTCTATCTGTTTACTGCTGGTAAGAAGAGTTCAAAGGCCAGCGTAACCCCTCGGATCTGTGTGGCAACCTGATTCCCACTGCTGTCCACATAGCTGTTGACAAATGCGGATTGACCCACTTCCAACGCACCTTGGAAATCATTGAGGTCGGTTGCAGCTGTTATAACATATTGCTGACCGTTGATCGTCCAGGTCGTGACATTCGCAATCGCCGCCATTGCTGCTTGGCTTGTCCCACTGCCATCGTCGATCGACTCGATCTCACCGAGGGCGCTATTATCCCCGGCTCCTGGGGGCACCTGCGATTCGATCTCATGAAGTACGTTGCGGCCGTCGACGGTGCGATATTCCATCTTCACATAACTGCCAAGACCTAACAACCCATGTTCTTCCTTGAATTTGGTCGTCTCTGTGGCATCAAAGCTGACGCCATCGATCACCCACTCGCCCACAAAGCCACTAGTTGGCATGGTCTCAACAAATCCATAAAGCATTGCATGATCTTCGCTGCTGGCATCGCCATTGCTGCGCGTTGTCTTGATCTGGCGGACAATACGGTTTCCATCGGCATCGGTGCGATACTTCACAAAGACCAATCCCCCTACGGCAAAATCACTATGTGGTTGTACAATGCGGGTTTCACTGGTCACTGTATAACTAATGCCGGACACTTGCCATTGGCCTAACAGATCCGCCGGGAAGCTTTCAATGAGTCCATACGCATGACCTTCTGCGCCTTCGTAGACATCGTTGTGATCATGGTCATCGCCATGATCTTCTCTGGCAAACTTCGTCTCGATTTCTGTGGCAAAGAAGGTGCCATCATCAAGCACAACAAAGTGAACTTTGACCGTCACCCCTTGGGCAAAGGGAGCTTTGCGCTGGTTGAAGGAGGTTGTCGCATCTGCCGTGACTGTCGTGCCACCAATCTGCCACTCTCCAATCAACCCTGCCGGGAATTCCTGGATAACCCCATAAAGGTCGCCACGGGCATTGCCACCACCGTTGCCACTACCATTGTCCGTGCCACAGCGGTATCCATTGGTCGTCTCTACTTCGCGGATAAGGGTCGCATCGCTGGGGAACAATTCCGCTTTAACACAAATACCCTCTGTAAAGACGCCCCGCTTTTGTGAAAATTCCGTGTCGACGGTTGCCGTGTACGCTTCACCGGCAATCACCCATGCACCAATCAATTCTGTTGGAAAACTATCGAGGGTGCCATAAATTTCGGACCCATCGTCATCTGGTGTCCGGGATGGCTGAGGAGTAAGCGTCGGCGCGGGAATCGTGCTGCCAGGAGTGGGTGTTGCGCCACTTCCGCACTTGGAGCGCCGTTGTGTTTCTAGACGCAATGTCTTAAAGGGCTCGGTAGTGCCTTGATACCATAACTCTACACAAGCGCCGACAGCGATAGGACCATCTTTTTGGCGTAATCGCGTCTGTGCGCCAACCTCATACTGCACGCCACTAATCGTCCAGATCCCACGCAGGGCACCGTCAGGCAACGCTTCAATAATCCCCCGCGCTCTGATCCCGTCATCATTACCCCCATCGTCTCCTCCCTCATGTGTCGCCGATGGTTGTGGCGTAGCCGTAGCGGTTGCATTGGGATCAGGTGTGTTTGTGACACCGGGGACGGTCGGGACACCACCCTGACAATCATCATTGCTTTTGCTGACGACCTTGGTCGCTACTGCTTGTGTGGCAACTGACACATATTCCACCTCAACACAACGTCCAACCGCAAAGTCGCCTCTCTCCGCACGAAATTGCGTAGCTTGACTTGTGGTAAAGGCAAAGCCGTCAACCTGCCACTCCCCAATCAACCCTGTCGGCGGCATGGTCTCAATGCGGCCCACAAGACTTTCATCATCGGCAAAAGCGGTCTGTACAGACCATGCCGCAGTAAAGAGGATCAAGATCGCTGCGCCTAGAAGAGCATGCCACGGCCAACGGTTTCGATCGGTTATTGAATTGAACATTATTCCTCCACATTCTCATCTCTTACAATTTCTCTCAATATACAATCGTACTTCCCTACAAAGGTGCAAGCTGCTGTGCACAAAAATACATGAGTTTCTCTCTTTTTATAATATTGCCAATCCACCATCATGTTTTCAGAGCAGGGTACAAATATCATGCTACTCTACATGAGAGACCTGTTTCTTTACGGTTTGATAACGATTTCTTGATATAAGTCATGTTACCCAGTGATAGACTTCCCCCGCGCTTAACGCCGCCCCTAACCCCACCCCCAAGGGCGGGAACAGCTTAAATCTGCGTGAGGTTGGCGGCTTCGCCGCCAACCTCACGCAGATTTAAGGATTTCTTTTCCCTTCTCCCCCACGCTGGGGGAGAAGGGATCGGGGGAAGAGGGGGAATTAACCCGTGCGTAACATGAGTTCATATAAAAAAAGTTGGTGACCAGTGGCCACCAACTCTCTTAAAATCCTATGCTTACTGTCCCTAATTTCCACCGTTCCTATGGGGCGAAATGCGTATTTCGGTAGCTTTATCGACGGACGTACGGGATAAATAGCTGTTCCGCGGTTCCGCTTCCTGGAGTCAGTGGAGTAGGCGTTACAATGGGGGTGGGTACGGCTCCTGTGCTCGTTGGGGTCGGTGCAAGCGGTGTCGTGGTTGCCTCTGGATTGGTTGCTTCCAGCGCCGCGGCTACATCAAGCAGACCGCCCAATTTGCCGGCATAGGTTGGATTGTTACCATCCAAATTTTGTGTATGTAACATTAAAGCGCTGCTGATCTCGGCAACGGAGGCCGTCGGCAGCCGTTCTCGCATGAGTGCTGCTGCACCACTGACAAAGCCTGTGGCCATCGATGTGCCACTCCAACTGGCATAGCCACTGCCAAGCGGACCGACAATTGTTGAGGTAATCCCAACCCCTGGCGCGGCGAGATCAACCCAATCTGCACCGTAGCTGGCAAAATCTGCTTTGACATTGTCTGCATCCACCGCCGTGACGCTGAGCACAGCCGGCAGGCTTGCCGGAAATTGAGGGAGATCGGTTCCTAAATTTCCAGCGGCGGCCACGACAATGACCCCTTGGTCAATCGCCCCGGCAATGACATCTTTTAAGACTTGGGAATGCTCATCTGCGCCTAAGCTGAGATTGACGACATCCGCCCCTTGCTCAACGGCCCATTCAATGCCATACGCAAGGGCAAAGGTGCTGCCACGCCCATTGGTATTGAGGACACGAACTGGCAATAACTTGCTCTGTGGACTTGTGTGCGCAATAATCCCTGCAACGTGGGTACCATGTCCCCAACCCAAACCATCCCCCTCGTCCTCTGGATCCGCATCTTCGGCAACCATATCGTAGCCAGGTAGCAGGCGTCCGCTTAAGGCTGAGTGGCTTTGATTCACACCCGTATCCAGAATGGCAATCACAACTCCATCCCCTTGCGCGATCTCTAATGCCGGAGACAGATCGATCTGGGAAAAGGCATTTTGATTGACATAGCCATCCGCTGTCGTACCGCCCCAACGCCATGTCTTATAGCCATGTCCTTCGGAAATACCCCCCACATAATTTAGTTCAGCCCAGTGTACATGCGTTGTGTCGGCGATCACTTCATTGAGACTCATCTCTTCTTCCTCATCACGTGTGGCAAAGAGATGAATGTTGCCCGACGTAAGCAACGTCTGTTTGAGGGTCAACCCATGTTGGTTGGCCCAAGCGTTCGCGTCTACCCCATCTTTCAGGCGTACCACAACCTCGCTGAGCTCATGATGCTCAAAGCGGATGCGCGTGGCGAGAAAACGGTTATCGGCTTGCCAATTCCCACGCACGGCAATCCAAGAGCCAATTGCTGCTACACCCTCATCAATACGGGTGTTGTTATCAGCAATGACAGAAATTGTTAAGGCAAAGCTAGTACGAATAACCCAAGTGCCAATGCCGTTGGCTGGCGCTGCTTCATGCAAAATTCCTTCCAATTGACTCTGCTCACCGTCACCGCCACCGCCACCACCCCCCTGCTTATCTACCTCGATCTTTTCTGCCAGGATCTCATCACCCTGAGCGCGGTGGCGGATTTTCCCTTTGACTTTGACTGCTTGATCGATCGTGGGCAACTTCGAGTCAAATTCTGTCTTTTCATCGGCAATGACAGGGTAGATGCGACCACTGCGCGCACGGATTCGCCATTCTCCTTGACCCTGTGGATCGCCTGGCACGCTAAGAACGATGCCAGCAAGTTCAATTTCGTCGTTATCAGAAAGCGTTGTTTGCTCTTGCGTGCTCTTTTGCTGACCAAACAGCATCTGGCCGCTCAAGGCCGTATTGGTGACGCTCTGCGTCTGCTGCGCGTCCTGATCGACAGCAGCGGCACCCAAGGCCAGCCCAGCGATAAGCAGGAGCGCAAAGAGTAGTGCCCCCAAAACTGTAGTCGAGCGTCTCCACGGCTGCTCTTGGCGCTGCTTTTGCCAAGCGTGCCAACGAAAATTCTGCGAACGTTTGAATAAAAATCGAGTGGTCGGTGGCGTGCGGACGGGCATGTTACTCTCCTATCACGTAAAAGGGCGCCCAGTAATAGGGATGCAGACAACGGGCAATTGCGGCACACTGTGCGGATCGCAATGCCTCAGCTGGGCGGCGTATTGGCTCTTCGGTCAGAAATTCATAAAAGTGTTGCATAAATGCCACGGCACTTTCATCATGCACATTCCATAAACTAGCAAGAACCTCGAGTGCACCGGCACCTAAAAATCCACGGGCCAGCCCAACAACTTCATCGCCACCACGCACAATCCCAGCGCCACTTTCGCAGGCACTGAGCACAACCAGACGTGCTCGCAGTGGCAAGTGATAGAGTTCTTGTACATTGATCCAGCCGTCGGCCAACTTAAGTGCCGAGAAAAATGGATTATCCGGTCGAAAGAGGCCATGCGTTGCCAGATGGACAATATCCGCTTCTGCGGCTTGCGCCAACCCTTGCCGATTGGCCTCCTGATCGAGATAGAGCCGCGCATCAGTAAAGGTACGCGCTGCCACCATTACCTCCTCGCGCGCGCCTGGAATTGCAACATCGTCTACTGCCAATCCTGCCCAAGAGCGAAAGGGTGCAAGCGAAGCAGCCGCGGTCGACGGTTTCCCTTGCTGGCGTGTAACTACCACACTGGCGCTGGGCGCATAGCTACAGGTGATCTGTTCGACCAAATAGTGTTGACCATCCCACAGCGCATGAAAGGGCAGACGATGCAACGGACCAAAGGGGACAATCAGCAAGCGGTTGTTGTTGATGGCAGAGCGGAGTGGTGCCATCAATTGTTGATAGAGCTGGGCCAGCACCTGTTGTAGCCGGATCTGAAGCCGCTCGTGGTGGCGTGCCAGATAGGCCGGCCCCAACTCGGCGCGACCGAGTTGAAAGCGCAGCTCCGCCAGTGCTGATTCTAGACGGATCGTGGTGGTTAGATGGCGATAGGGGGTGATTGTGTGTTGGTCGACTAAGAAAGCCATCACTTCGCCATTGGCGCTGGTGGCCCCGGGCGTGCTCTCTGGGGTACTCCCACTAGGCGTCTGTAAGATAGTGTAGACAAGCGCCTGCTGTCCTTGCCCCAAGGCAGCTTGAAAAGAGGCTAAGTCTGTCGGTTGTGCCTGTTGCAACAAAGCTGATTGGCGCCACTCGATCTGCTTTAATGCTGCTTCTTCCGCCAATAGCTGAGCGCTAAGCCGAGTATCCAAACGCCGACTGCCACTCTCGCCCAACAGTTGGTTATAGAGCCAATGGAGGCGCTGGCGCAATGCTTCTGTCTCTGTGGTAACTGCGTCGATTGCCGCGTCATCCACGTCAGCGCTATCACTCATCGAGCCACTGGTCGCGCTGCTTTCGTTATCGTTTGTTCGCGCCACCTTACGGATCTCTGCCTCGCGAATCGCTGTCAGTAACCGATCTAAGAGGGCGCGGGAACGTGCCCGTTCAACGGCCGCAAAGGCATCGGCCACAGCCTGTGGATCTGCATCAGCCTGATCGAGCAGCAACAAAATCAGGTCGGCATAGAGCTCTGCCTTGTCATCTAAAAAGGCGGTGCGGATCTCTTCAACCGGCAGGAGCGCGCGTGTCCGCTCTAACAGGGCGATGGCATGGAGAAATGAGCGGCGTGCCTCTTCCTGCAAGCCTTGGGCACGCGCCAATCGTCCCAGCAGATGATAAAGGCGTAATGCATAGTGGGGGAGCACTTCATCAGCCACTTCTGCTGGATCGGTCACTGGATCGGTGGCTGGCTCAGAAGCCGGCAAAGTCAGCCCGATCAGAGAAGCAACCTCTGCCCCCCATTGTGTGGCCGCCGAGAGTTGCCCCAATTCAATCGCGACGCGCAACCGTAGCAAAAGGAGCTCTACGAGACCGCCAATATCCCAACGCAAGATCGGCTCGTCGTCTTGCGTTGTTGCTACAGTAGGCGACGAAGCTGCAGAACGTGTCGCCAGTAGCGCGTCGAGCAGTAGCGCTGCACGCTGTTGCTCGCCTTGGGCATGGGCCAACGCGGCCTGTGCAAGCGCCGTGCGATTGAGCCAGAAGGGATTGTCGAGCGCTTCAAAGTGGGTGATTGCTTCCGCCAGCAACGCTGCCGCCCTACCTAGCTCTCTGGCGCGCAACCGTACAAGTCCAAGGGTATAAAGCGTCTGTCCTAATTCATAAGGTTGCTGTGCCGCGCGGAAAAGTGCTTCACAGCGTGCCAAAGCTTGCTCTGCCTCCGGTAGCAAATTCATGACCAGATAAGCCATCGCTTGTTCTAATAGCAATTCATCCGCAGCGCGCATGGCTTCTAGGTCAGGTTGGGCGCTATGAACTGGCTCTTGCTCAGGGTTGGTGGACTCCGTCCGTGGGCGCGCCATTACCGTCGTGCCTGGATCACCGAGAAGATCAATGGACGCACGGTCAAAGGCATGCAACGCAGCTACATACTGACCGGTACGCAGATAGAGGCGTCCTAAATTGGTCTGGACCCGACCATGGTCGGCATTGTGACCAACTTGCAAAAAATAGTCACCGGCGCGGCGCAACGCCACTTCCGCCTCCCCTGGTTGATCAAGAAAGGTTAGCGCTCCAGCGCGGTTTAGCGCATTATGTGCCCTCTCTAGTTGCCAAGTGTGGCGCTCTTCCGCAGTCAACGGGCGTTGATCGAGCGCTTCGAGCTGTTGCAAGGCCGTGTTATATTCCGCCAACGCCGCGCTGTGGCGCTCTGTATAGAGTAGCAAGGTTGCAAGATTGTGATGGGCACCCGCCACTTGGATGATAAGATCAAAATTGGCGGCCACTGGTGGAGGAGCGGCGGCCATGTCGCTGATGTTGGTTGTGGCACGATGGAACTCAGCCATTCGATCCGTCAACACGGCGACCGCTGTACGCGCACTCTCTTCTGCTTCCCCATAGCGCCCCTGCATCGCCAGGATCTGCGTCAATCCCAACAGGGTGCGAGCAAAGCCGGCGCTATCACCCGCCTCTTGCCAGTAGATTTGGGCTTGACGTAATCTGTCCTCCGCTGCCGTCAATTGACCCCGATGAACGAGCAAACGCGCCCTGGCATAGGCCATTTGGCCATTGACTGCGGCTACACTCTTGCCTTCGGTCGTTGCTAGCTGCGCTTGCAGCACGGCGGCAAGATCCAGCCACGTTTCTGCAACATCGGGGTCGATTTCAACCTGTTCGCGCGCGACCTCGGCCAAAGTTTGTACAGTCTCGATGGTTATCAACTGATTTTGTTGCAGCAACGCGATGGCCTCGGCGTGCGCCAGCCCGGTAATTGTCGCTAACCAAGGGAGTTGGGACTGCGGATCAGTTGGCAGCGCAGGCGTGTCGCTCACGCTAACTCCAATGGGTCGACCACGATGATTGCACCTTGGGGGGGGACCAGGCAAAGCGAGTAGGCCCCAGCAGGCATGGGGGGAATGTGGAATCGTCCCTCATCATCACTTTCTCCGCTGAAAATGGCGCTGCCTGCGGGTGCACTCAGTGGCCCTTCATACAACTCCAGTAGAACCGGCAGGATCTGTCCCTCTTGCTGCATGGGCAGCAGCTCCCCTTCTACTTTGAAGTGGCCAGCAACGGGCTCAATCAGTAACTCAATTTCAGCCTGCTCTGTGCTATAGAGCAGGCGATAGCTGGCCGTGGACGCATTGCGTACACCCTGTGCGAGCAATTGATCGCGGCCATTCCACATCACCGATGCTTTGACTGTTTCCGCCAATGCGCCGAGCCAGGAGTTGATTGCTGTGAGCGGGGTTGCGGTGTTCGTCCGCGCGGTTTCAAAGAGCGCTGCATACCGTTCTTTGGCCGCTGTTGAGGGCTCGCTCCACTTCGCGACCGCTAACTCGCGGCTGAGCAATTGCACTTTTGCCAATTGAGTCTGGCAAAGCGTACAGGCGGCCAGATGGGCGCTCTCAATGGCCGATAGCGGTGATACCGAAAAGGCAACTCCAAAAAGTTGCTCCTCGGTCAGATGATGCGCAGCGTTTGTGGTGAAATCTGAATTTGTCATGGTCGGCTCTGCTTTTAAATGGTTCGCCAATAAGCGTAATAGATCCGAAATTGTCGAATCTACTTGCTTTTATACGCCAAAGGTGCGTCTGGCCTACGCAAAAAATACATCAATAACGAAAAATGCTATTCACCAAAGCCCAACCCTTCGAGGATCGAGCGCAACTGTTGTAGGCAACGGTTGCGGGTGGGGCCGATGCTACCTTTGGGAATTTGCAACTCGATACAAATATCTTCATAAGAGGGTTCTTCCCGATCCAGAAAGATCAGGGTTAACAGCGCACGGCAGCGATCGCCCAGGCGATTTAGACCAGCACTGAGCAGCTCTTGCTGCTGCCAACCTTCTAATAGATCGGCCATAGATGGCGTACGTTGTCCAAAATGCTGCATGATCCGCCCACCACCACTATCAGCGATGGTCGCCGTATCATGGAGATTGGCATCGGTTAGATCGCTACCGGCCAGAGGTTGTTCGCGTTTGCGTTTTTGGATCACCCGCCAACTATGGCGACGCGCCGTGGTAATAAACCAGGCGGGCAAACTTTCGGGATCTTCAATTTTGGCCAAGCCTTGGGCTAAAGCAAGAAAAACCTCCTGCCCGACATCATCAACTTCGGCTTCTGTCAGGCCGTAGCGCACTGGGATCGAGTGGACGAGCCGTGCGTAGCGCTCAACCAATTGTTGCCACGCATTGCTATCCCCGCGCTGGCAACGAGTAACCAATTGTTCATTACTTAATAGTGTCACAGGACTTGACTCGCTGTGGTTGTCATGCCGAAATGGCATTGTTATATATTTTTTTGGGATTTTTATTGATTGCATATCGTTTTATACAACGTTCCATGCTTATTTTGCGCCAGATAGCAATAGATCGGCAATTTACGCCCGATTGATTTACCAAATTGCCAACTCTGTAACAGCGCGATCCGCCGTTGATGGGCCTACCTTACAAAGCGATTATGTCACTCCTGCCCCCACCTCCGTGAGGGTAAACTCTGGCAGGAGTCCACAGCGAACAAATGGATTCCTCGGGTGCCCACTGGGCGCGCAGGAATGACAGATTCCTGTAGACCGTAAGGCATTTCGTAAGACTGTGCAACAGTATCATAACATTATGCCGTGATGCGTAAATACCAGCATACCAGCATAAGTGACACTTTGATCGCAAGCATCCGCCAAATGTTGGAAGATCGCATGGGTGTCGTTGGCTTTTGGCTGTTCCAGGACTTTTAGCGTAAGATTGAGCGGATGCGGCGCGATAGGTTAGTGGGATACAGCGCAAGCATACTATGGTTTATAGGACTTACGCAGATTTTGGTTTTGATACGCAGAAAATATGTCACTTAGCGAGATCTGGATTGTCTTTCGCAACGAGAAGTAGCTAGCGTTC
The DNA here is from genome assembly GCA_034432375.1 of Caldilineaceae bacterium. Classification (GTDB taxonomy): domain Bacteria; phylum Chloroflexota; class Anaerolineae; order Caldilineales; family Caldilineaceae; genus JAHBVH01. The sequence goes on along the minus strand of DAOUCA010000064.1, from coordinate 214,965 downwards.
TGTGTAAAGCCTAATTTAAAGAATTAGCTAAAGAAAGTGATTGTATATGAATGCACTGTTTATGGCTCACTCCGGTTGGCGTTACATTGTCTTGGTCGTTGTAATTGTTGCCATCGTAAAATACTTACTTGGCTGGCTCAGCAAAGGCTCGTGGTCAAGATTTGATCAGATGCTTGGCACAGTGACACCCATTGTGATTGACATTCAATGGTTGCTGGGGATCGTGCTCTGGCTGATGGCACCTGCCGCTTGGTTTGCTGGACGGGGAACAGTCAATTTTGCCGAGCATGCCGGCACAATGACCCTGGCCCTTGCCGCGGCTCATATCGGCTGGGTACGCGCCAAACGGGCCGGCAACGATACCGCTAAATTCAAAGCCGCGGCGCTTGGCTTTTTGATCGCTGGCCTTTTGATCGGTTTGGGCGTCGGTCGGATCACCGGCTGGTTATAGGGCAGAGCTGACGTTCCCGTCGCAACCAGTGTATCCACCGCATTGATGACCACTATTGATATCAATTGATATCAATGGTATAGTTCACTTATGTCATTCGCACTCTCTGTTTTGGATCTCGCACCAGTTGCTGTCAATCTGAGTGCCGCACAAGCGTTACAGAACACGATTCTGCTGGCCAGCGCTGCCGATCGCCTAGGTTATACGCGTTACTGGCTGGCAGAACACCACAATATCCCGAGTATTGCAATCTCTGCTCCAGAGATCTTGCTCGGGATCATCGCTTACAAAACCGAACGGATCCGCGTTGGGGCCGGCGGAATCATGTTACCCAACCACGCGCCGCTGCGTGTAGCGGAGATTTTTTCGACTCTGGCGGCGCTCTATCCGGGCCGTATTGATCTGGGGATCGGTCGTGCCCCTGGTACGGATCCTTCAACGGCGCTTGCTCTTCGGCAATCACGCGAGCGGCTAAACTTTAATGATTTCCCTGACCGATTGCGCGAATTGATGGCCTTTGGCCGTGGCACCTTGGAAGGCAGTGATTTTCCCGCCGAGCACAAATTCCATAGCGTTCGCACGATTCCCACCGGCGTAGCGTTTCCGCCAATCTGGTTATTGGGTTCGTCGCGTGCATTTAGTGCCGATTTGGCGGCAAGCTATGGGTTGGGGTTCGCCTTTGCTTATCATATTAACCCGACACTTGACGATGCCGTTGCTGCGATGGAAAGCTATCGTTCGAGCTTCGTTCCCAGCGCAGATCGCCCTGAAGCACGGACAATTTTGGCTGTCAACATCATCTGTTCCGATAGTGCCGACCGTGCGGAGGCGTTGGCGACGGTTTTGGACCTTGCCTTTGTCCGGCGTCAACAGGGCCAATTGCTCCCTTTACCAACGGTAGATGAAGCAACAACGTATGCTTTCTCTGCTGTTGAGCAAGCGCAAGCCCAGCAATCACGCGCACGCATGATCATTGGCGAGCCACAAAGCGTGCGCAATCGCATCCTACAGTTGGTGGAAGCGACCGCTGCTGATGAAGTTGCCGTTGTGACCACCGTCGCCGACTTTGATGAACGGTTGCGCTCCTATGAACTACTCGCGGAGAGCTTTGAACTCTCTCGAGCGCAAATCCCCGATAGTTTGGCTGCATGACATTTACATTCATTACACACTGTAATAGGACATACGCAGGACGCCGCGCCTAGAAGGCAACCGCTAGGCAGCTTTTTGCCGTATCGAAACCAGAGGGCTGCGTATGTCCTATGTAATTACAGACACTGTCCGGGGAGGAACCGAATCGTGTATGTACGTGGCGTACTGTTAAGCCTTTCTGGATTGGCACTGCTACTTGTTCTCTGGCTGACGTCGGAAAGCCCAGCCCCAACGGTGCAATTATTCCCCGCGCAGACGGTTGTTGCATTGCCGATTGCCGAAGTCATTACCACCGCGGTGAACCTTGCGCAATCTGCTACAACAGTGGAGGCAGTGGCACAAGAGCCTGCTGCTGAAGAAGATCTGCGCGACAGCTACTGCCTTTGGCCAGACGATATATTGGGTGACATTGCCGTTGCTGCCGGTGTGAGTGTAGAGTCGATTCTTGCCGCCAACCCAGACTATACTGGGTACGCGGGCAGTTCTATTTTTCTCCCATTAGGGAGTATTCCGCCTGATCAATGGACCATCCCCCGCCCAGTAGTCCCGACCATTGATCAACTGCCCTTTGGCGTCTCCGGCTATTACATCGGCTACGACAATCGCACAAAACGGGTGGCACTCTCCTTCGATATTGGCTATGTCCCGGAAAACCATGAACTAATGCGTTGGCTCGCTGACCAAGGGATCCATGCGACCTTTCTTGTCATGGGTGATCCTATTTCGCGCCATCCAGAGGTCATCGACCATATCCTTGCGAACGGCCATGAATTGGGCAATCATTCCTTTGCCCATGCCAATATGCTGACTCATAGCCCGAACGATATTCGGGGCGAACTAAAGTTGACGGAAAAGGTGGTACAGGACGCCCACCCTGGTGTAACAACCAAGCCACTCTTTCGCGCACCGTTTGGCGCGATCAACCCCAGCATAGTGCAAATCGCTGCTGAAGAAGGCTATCGCGTGATTGGGTGGACAATCGATAGCCGCGATTGGAATGAGGGGATCACCGCTGATAAGATCTATGACCAGGTGACAAAAAATATTTGCCCCGGTGCTATCGTTGCGATGCACGATGTCAACCCTGCCAGTAAAGAAGCACTACCGCGTATCATTGCCCATTTACGGCACATTGGTTACAGCTTCGCCACCGTTTCAGAGTTACTCTTTCCACCGCAGTGATTTGTCCACGAAGACACACGAAACACACGAAGAAAAATCAGCCCTTCGTGAAAATTCGTGTGTCTTCGTGGATAAGTAGTTTTTTATGGCTGCTCAGCCAGCGCACGGTCGAGATCGGCGGTCGAAGTGAAGGAGCGAACTGTTTCGAGGAAGGTTTTAAGATCGGGCGTTGCGGCGCGCAACGTTTCCATTTTGGGACCAATGGGGCTGGTGCTGGCGGCGCTGGTCCCATAACTGCCGTGAAAGGCGAAATAGGCCTGGTTGAGTAGCCGGAGTTGGTAGCCATTTTCGACAAAGTAGAGCCGCCGTATCTCCATATATTCTTCGGCATCTTCTACCTTGCCCAAAGCCAATAGCTGATCGACAACTAGTCGGGTTTCATGCATTTCTGTTTGAAAATCGAACTGTGCTGGTTCGTCAATTAGCGGCAGATGTTCGCTCTGTTCTGTTGGCGTCGGTAGCGATGCGGCAGGTGGGGGAGCAAGTTCTGGGTAAAAGGTGCGCAAGGTCTCTGCGCCTACTTCGTTGCCCACAATTTCAGCCACTGTTTCATTCATCGTAATAAAATCAGGGCTGGTCATATAATTGATGCCGAGGGGAAAGAGCGTCAGATAGTTGTGGGTCCATTCATGTGCGACGGTGTTTAGAATCCAATCCAATCCAGCCTGATCGACGACCATGGTAGGGAATGCACCGAGGCCGCCAATGTTGGTAATATAGGCGCTGCTATTATAGACTTTGCGATAGGTTGCCTCGGCAGCTTTCATCGATGCCAAACTCATGGTTGCATCGAGCATACGGCTGTACTCGGTGGTGATCTGCTCGCGCGGGCTCACAACGAGTTTGCGTGGCGGCTCGACAAAGGTAAATTGGACAGGTGGGAAGGTATGGCCCATAAGATCCATCCCCGCCTTGTTCAATTCATGGGCGACTTGCGCTTCAATGATCTGTTCAACGGTACTGCGGTTGGCTTGTTGCTCACGGCGTAACGTCTCTAGCCTCTGTTGCAATGGCTGGATCTGTACCGTAAGCGCAGTGTCGTTATCGCTTAGCGATTGGCTGATCTCGGTTTCGATCCGCTGCATCTCTTGGGCTCGATCCAGATACTCATGGACCAATGTTGCCGATGCCTGATCGCTTAACCCGTGGGCCGGCTGTAGCGCAAAGGCCCGAGCTTTTTGCCAAAGTGCATTGACTTCCCACGCTGCGAGGTTAAATGCCCAAGGATCAACGATTGCGGCCATGCCCCCTTGGCGCAAATCGGTCGGTGCAATGCTGCTGCCGCCGATGCTCAAAGTTGTCAGTAGCAGCAGGCATAACACAACTATCTGTGCGCGTCTGTGGCTCGATTTCTTTGCACTGAGCGTTGGCTCGCGCTGCTCATAGCTATCGTGTAGCGAATCAAAATCCTGAGAATGCGGATGCAGAGCATCGGATTGTAGGTCAATCATAAATTGTCAAAAGTTACCGACAGTGTATAGTCATTCCCCGAAAGTTTTTAGAAATAAGTTCACGGTAGCTCAGCCTTCGCTTTCCAAAAACTTTCTCGCTTTCACTTATGTACAGAGCCAACTATAGGATAGAAAAGAAAGAAGAGCAAGTCGCTTATGCAAACCTCTGTGCTTAACGCCCAGACCACAGCGTTTATTCAAGCTATGCCCAAGGCCGAGCTCCATATCCATTTGGAAGGATCAATTCGGCCGGAAACGGTACTGACGTTGGCTCGCCGGCATCGACGTGAGTCATCGTTGCCTGCTAGCGATTTAGCGAGTCTGCGCCAATGGTTCACCTTTACTGGCTTCCCGCACTTTGTGGAGATCTATCTGACCATTTGCGATCTCTTGCGCACGCCAGAAGATTTCGCTCTCATTGTTGAAGCTTGTGGTGCAGATATGGCTGCGCAAAATATCCGCTACCGCGAACTGACCTTTACCCCTTATACGCATACCCACCTGCAAACCAAAGGGCTGACGATTGACGATCTGTTGGCCGGTTTGGAAGCTGGGCGGGCCAAAGCGCTCGCCGACCATGGGGTAGAGATGCGTTGGGTCTTTGATATCCCGCGCAATGCCAGCTACAGCCGCAGCCAAGGCATTTATGATCCAACGGTCGCCGAGACGACACTGGCTTATGCTATCGCCGGACAGCAGAAAGGAGTCGTTGGCTTTGGCTTGGGCGGTTTCGAAGTGGGCGCGCCACCAGAGGCGTATGCCCATGCCTTTACCGCGGCCAGTGCGGCGGGGCTGCTCTCGGTGCCCCATGCAGGTGAGACCATGGGGGCCGATAGTGTACGTGGTGCTCTCCATGCATTGGAGGCAGTTCGTATTGGCCACGGCGTCCGTGCCATGGAAGATCCCGCCCTGCTACAGGAGTTGAAAGAGCGGCAGACGGTGCTCGAGATCAACCCGACCAGCAATATCTGTCTCCACGTCTATCGGCGTTTAGCCGAGCATCCATTCCCCCACCTCGACCGGATGGGCTTATTGGTGACAGTGAACAGCGATGATCCACCACTCTTTAATACCACCTTGACAGAAGAATATATCCTACTTGCGCGGGAATTTGGCTATGATCATGCCAATCTTGCCCGGATTGCCCGCAACGCGTTCTATGCCTGTGGCGCACCTGCTGATCTCAAGGCCCGTATGTTGACTGAATTTGACGACTGGGGCACCACGCAATCAAGCGCGAGTGCTTCGCGCTGCTAGAAGTTGATCATAGGACTTACACAGCGCGCCGGTTGAGTAGGCGGCTTTTTGCCGTATCGAAACCAAAGCGCTACGTAACTCCTAAATCAATTAAATCGATCAACATGGGCCACAGCTTGAAGCCCTATGGCTGGTAGAGCAAGCCCTTCGCTAGCGGGCTGGAAGCGCAGCCTGAGGGCTTCTAGACTTCTATACCCACCTCTGAATGGGAACCGGAGTTTTGCTAGGGTAGAAACTCCGGTTCCCATTTCAACCGCAGTATAAGCCTCCGGTGTGCGGTTTATTCGCGCTGTAACAGGGCTAATGCTGCGGCCAAATCGGCGGGAAGGGGGGCCGTAAATTCCCGTTCTTGCTGGCTGCTGGGCAAACGCAGGCGCAATTTATGGGCGTGAAGAAATTGGCGCTCAATCGGCAAATGGGGGCGACGATAGCCGTAGAGCGTATCGCCCACCACCGGGTGTTTGCGCCAGGCAAAGTGGACACGGATCTGGTGAGTACGCCCCGTGTGCAAGATCACACGCACAAACGAAAAACGTACGGGGCTTCTATTTTTGTTGTCTGGGGTGGAAAATGTATAGACGCTTTGTAGATAGTAATCGGTAATTGCCGCGCGTCCCAATGAGGTGCCACTTTGCGCATCCGGCGGCAGCACCGCTTGGCGTTTGCGTTCGACCGGATGGCGGCCAATCGGTGCATTGATGCGCCCCTGCGCCGGCTCGATCTGCCCATCTAAGAGGGCCAGATACTCTTTATAGACGGTGCGCGCTTTGAACTGCGCCTGTAGATCACGGTGGGCTTGATCGTGCTTGGCTACGACTAAGAGGCCAGAGGTCTCTTTATCGAGGCGATGGACGATGCCTGGCCGCCTTTCTCCGCCGATGCCGGCCAATGTTGGGCAATGGTGCAAGATGGCGTTGACCAGGGTACCCGCCTCATGGCCAGGTGCGGGGTGTACAACCATACCGGCCGCTTTATCGATAACGAGCAGATCGTCATCTTCATAGAGAATCTGTAAGGGGATCGATTCGGCGGAAAGGCGTGGCGCGTCGACTGTTTCAGGCATCATCACGGTGATGACTTGGTTGGCTTCCAAAGATTGACTTGCTTTTGCAGGTTTGCCATCAACAACCACCGCCCCCGCCTTGATCCACCGTTGAATTGCGCTCCGACTCTGCGCCGGCAATGCGTCGGCCAACCACCGATCTAATCTTTCGCCGGCGGTTGCCGCCGAAATAATAAACGTTTGGGTTTCAGCCACTTGCTCAGCGGGCGCGGGTTTGCTCATCATGGTTCGCTATCGATGCTCTTCTGTCAGAGCGATTCGTTGGCCTGTTTATGCTTCTGTTCGTGCCGCTGTTTGCGCAGATCATCCACCAAAATAAAGATCCCAAGCCCGATTACGCCGATCACAATGCTGCTGTCGGCAATGTTATAGTTGGGCCAGTAATAGACACCTGGGATACCCATTTTGATAAAGTCAGTGACAAAGCCTTGTTGTAGCCGATCAATCAGGTTGCCAATTGCGCCTCCCAACTGTAAGCCTAGTAAAATGCGCACAAAGCGTTGGTCAATTGGCAAGTATTTCACATAGACGAGGATCGCTATGGCAACCACAAGCGCAATTGCCACAAAAAGCATGCTCTGTTCCTGCAGAATGCCAAACGCTGCGCCATAGTTGCGGACATGTTGAAAGACAAAATATTCACCTAATGACCGGATCGGGATCATCGATTCGTATTCAGGAACGTTCGCCCGCACCCAATTCTTTGTGAGTCGGTCTAGGATAATCACAATTCCTGCGACTACCAACACAACCCACGCCCGCTGAAACCAGCCGCTAATTCTTGCCATGTTACTCCTTCTACCTCACAAATTTTCATTCAATAGTATGGTCAATTGTAGCGCAATTTTTAGTAACCGTCTATCTGGAGAGCGTGTGGGGGTATTTTTGTTTAATTCCGGTTTAATTCCTTGACAGGATGGGCATTCGATTGTTTTGTGTTATAATGAACAGATATGCAAATATTTTTGAGATTTAATTATATAGTTACAGGAGCACTCTATGCCACGTGAGATTACAGTGGCGCTCGTGCAAATGGCGCCCGCATTGGCCAACCCTGAGGCCAATCTTCGCAAAATGGGCGATTTTGTTGAGCGCATCTGTGGTGAGCAGAATACCGATCTCATCATCTTCCCTGAATTGAGCTATACCGGTGCCGAATTGGGGCTGCGGGCTACTGATCTGGCGGAACGCGTGCCCGGCCACGCCACCAACTATCTGGCCAAACGGGCCAATGATTTTAATACGCACGTGATCTTTGGGCTGGTGGTCAAGGAAAAAGTGGAGAGTATTCTCTATAATGGGCTGGTCTGTTTGGGACCGGAAGGTGATGTTGCCGGTGACTATCGCAAAGTGCATCTGTTGGGTGAAGAACGTCAGGTCTATCGAGCTGGCTTTCGGTTTATCAATGTAGAAGCCGAATGGGGACGCTTTGGGCTTTCAATTGGGAGCGACCTGGCCTTCCCAGAGACGGCGCGCAGTTTGACCTTAGAAGGGGCCGAGTTGATGGTGGTCAGTGCCAACTGGGAAGAACAGTATGGTGAATCCTGGCGCGCCCATATTATCAGTCGTGCCTGCGAGAACGCAATCTTCGTGGCGGCTAGCAATCGGGTTGGTGAGGAACCAACCAGTCGCTATCATGGCGATAGCATGTTAGCCGGTCCCTCTGGTGAAGTTTATACTGTGCTCAGTGAGCCAATCGAAGGTTATGCGGTTGCTACGATTGACTTGGATCTCGTCCGCAATGTGCGCGAAGAGCGTCAACTGATTCAATACCGCGAGCCGGCGGCTTACCGTGCCATCGTAAAAAAATATTAAGAACCCATCCTGAAAATTGGTTGTGGCTTCTATAGTTTCGCCGATAGAATGGGCGGACACAGAGAATTTCAGGATAGACACTAAGAATTGGCTGCATGTATCCACTGGGAAATATTTTAAGTAGCGAGTGGCAGCGCAACGAATGGTTGGCTGACTATCGCACGGAAGCATTGACAAATATGGTTGTTGAACGTGCGACCTGGCAGGCGACGAGCCCGGAACGTACGATTGCTGACACGGTCATTGCTGCCCGCAATTATGTCTGGCTGCGTTTTTGGCTGTTGGAAGATGAAGCATTGGTTGAAAAATATTATACCGATCAGGGAGAATCCATTGGCTACTATGTGCCAATCTGTATGCCTTTGAAACGTCGTGGTGAGCAGTTGGAAGCCTATTCCCTGTTGCTGGCGCTTTGGCTACAGCCGGATGATCACGTAACTGTGCTATATGAGACGGAATTTGAGAGTGCTGTAGAAAATGGTGATATTACGCCGGTTGAAGCAGAACATGCTGAATTTCGGATTCGGGAACTCACCTCTGTGCTAGCTCGCAAGCAATTTCCGACCGCAATCGTTCGTAATTTCGAGATCGATATTAACCCATTGCGTGATACGCTATGATTGGATAGTCTACCACTGCGGCGTTGTTCTCGTCTGCAGAAAATCAATTGCGCCGCTTTACAATGGGTCGAACAATTCTCCACAGGGAGACTATCTATGATTGCAATTATCGACTACGGGGTGGGAAATCTGCGCAGCGTTTACAAAGCCTTTGAAAAAGTTGCGCAACCGCTGAAGATCGCTGTGGATATCCTCGACGCGCCAACGGACTTTACCCGTTGGCGGGCAATTGTGTTGCCGGGGCAGGGGGCTTTTGGTGACAGCATTGACAATGTGCGTCGCCAAGGCTTTGAGACGCCATTGCTGGAGGCTGTTCAAGCAGGCACGCCATTGTTGGGGGTTTGTGTCGGCATGCAACTGCTCTTTGATTCGAGTGAAGAGATGGGGGAGCATGAAGGTCTTCATCTGATTCCTGGCCATTTTCGCCGCTTCCCAGATAAGATGCACGATCCCCTGCATGCTAATCATACGCTTCGGGTGCCCCAAATTGGTTGGAATCAATTGCACCAAAAGCGTGATGATGCGTTGTTGGCCGGTGTGCCTAATGATGCCTATGCCTATTTTGCGCATAGTTATTATTGTGATACCACCGAGCAAGAGGCCGTGCTGGCGGAGACTGACTATGGGGTCATGTACCCGAGCATTGTGCGCTATAAAAATGCCTGGGGTATCCAACCCCATCCAGAGTTAAGCCATACCGTTGGACTGCGCATCCTTGCCAATTTTATGCGCATGGTCGCCGGCGAAGAGATAGCTGTATAAGTGTGTTACTGATCAGTGCACCAAGAATCCACCATGCGCCTCTATCTGATTACCCATGCGGCCACCCAAATTGATAAAAACGCAGATGCGTCCGCATGGCACCTTTCAGTTGCCGGTAGCGAACAAGTCGCTAAATTGCTCACGTTGCCATTTTGGGATGAGGTTGAGCAGATCGCGTTGAGCAGCGAAGCAAAAACAAGGCTTACGGTTGCCCCTCTGTTAGAGCGTCGTACGTTGCCCATCACCATTGATCCACGGCTGGATGAACTCCATCGACCGGGGTGGGTAGATGACTATACAGCGCGCGTCCGCCAAGCCTTTGCCGAGCCTTTGCTTCCCGCGGGTGAGTGGGAAGCCGCGTCCATTGCGCTGGCACGGATCCGTGCAGCCATCGCCGATCTTTGCCATCATTACCCTAATCAAACGGTAGCACTCGTTGGCCACGGTCTGACCTTAAGCCTTTACCGCGCGTACTTGCTTGGTCACACCCATGTCAATCTGGAGGATTGGCGCGCACTCAGCTTTGCTGCTGTGGCTTTGGTTGATCCTGTGCAGAACAACGTACTCCACGACTTTGTTGCTGTCGCCGGCATAATTCCCCGTGGTTGATTCCCCCTTGATTAATTGCCCGTGGTTGATTCCCCTTGATTGATTCTTTCTCATTCCAAATGGAAAAGCTGATATATAACACGGAGTGGATGTTACGTTCATCGCTTCGTCAATGTGGTAGAGTATTTTACGGTATCCATACCTGATACTGACACCCATACAGATTAGAATGATAGGGTGAGGGGCGAGTGGTATAGCTATCATACGCTATATCAACTGGAAGGAGTCTTCACGCGAGCTTATGATTATTTTTCCTGCGATTGAGTTACGCCAGGGCCGGTGTGTACAGTGGCGTCAGGGGAATCCCGATGCTGAGACCATCTTTGATGAGACTCCGGTGGCCATCGCACAGCGCTGGGTAGATCAGGGGGCAGAATGGTTACATATAGTGAATCTTGATGGTGCATTGGAGACAACCCAAGCGCATTTAAATGCATTACACCGCTCATCAAAGATTTGGATTCAGTACCCCAACAGCGCTGTTGCAGAACCGCCCGAAGCTGATCTAACCCGTCGTCTATCGCTCAATTTGCGCCAACTCCGCGCTATTCGCCAAGCTGTTGATCTTCCCATTCAATTTGGCGGCGGATTGCGCACCCTTGATGATATTCGCCTGACGCTCGAACTCGGTGCCGACCGGGTTGTGTTGGGCACCATCGCTATTGAAAAGCCGGATCTAGTAGCGCTGGCGTTGGAACAATGGGGACCAGAACGAATCACCGTCGGGATCGATGTGCGCAACGGCAAAGTCGCAACCCACGGTTGGCAGACAATTTCAGAAGTTGATCCGATTGACTTGGGTCATCGTATGTATGCAATTGGGATCCGGCATGTGGTCTACACTGATATCAACCGTGATGGCATGTTGAGCGGGGTTAATGTCAAAGAGGCTACCCAATTGGGTGATCTGACTAGTTTGCGTGTGATCGCCGGCGGCGGCGTGGCTGATATTTATGACATTGGGCGGCTCAAAGCCCATGAGCATTATAATGTGGAAGGGGTGATTGTTGGCCGTGCCCTCTATACGGGGACATTGACGTTGCCCCAAGCAATTGACCTTGGCCACCAGCCGCTAAAACGGAGCAGTGCCGGGATCATTCCATTTCGCTATCATAACGATCAGGTCGAATTTTTATTACTCTTTAATCTCTTTTTTGAGCAGTGGCAATTTCCGCGTGGAAGTGTCGAAGGCGAAGAGTGCAATCAGAGCTGTGCCATGCGCGAATTTGAAGAAGAGACGGGGCTCTCGGTAAAAAAGCTTTATGATCAGTGCCGCACTGTTTTAGAATATACCTCGTTGATTCGCGATTATGAGATCGAGCGCCGGATCGTGTACTATCTGGCAGAAGTGCAATCACAAGAGGTGCGGTTGAGCCACGAAAATCATTGTGAAGCACGCTGGATGGACGCACAAGAAGCGTGGGAGGTGCTCACGGAGACAGCACCAGAACAACTCCCGGCGTTAGATGCAGCCCTTGCCTACCTAGAAAGCAGTAAGCCTGATGTTGGCAAAACGGATTATTCCTTGTCTTGATGTCAAAGATGGGCGCGTGGTGAAGGGTGTCAATTTCGTCGACCTGATTGATGCCGGCGATCCGGTCGCCCAAGCGCAGATTTATGACCGCGAAGGGGCCGATGAATTGGTCTTCCTGGATATTACGGCGACCCATGAAGCGCGCGAGACAATGGTCGACATGGTCCGGCGCGTGGCCGACTCTGTCTTTATCCCCTTTACGGTAGGGGGCGGGATCCGTACGGTCGAAGATATGCGGGCACTTTTATTGGCCGGTGCCGACAAAGTTAGTATTAATAGCGCCGCTGTCAAGAACCCGCAAGTGATCAGCGAAGCCGCCAAACGCTTTGGTAGCCAATGTATTGTGGTGGCCATTGATGCTCGACGACGGCAGGGCGAGGATCAAGTTGCGCGCGGCGATGGGTGGGATGTGTTTGTCAGCGGTGGGCGAATTAATACGGGACTCGATGCTATTAGCTGGGCCAAAGAGGTCGAACGGCTTGGTGCCGGTGAGATTCTGCTTACATCAATGGATGGCGATGGGACCAAAGAGGGCTACGATGTTTCCTTGACCCGTGCAATCAGTGACGCGGTGAACATTCCCGTGATCGCTAGTGGTGGTGCCGGTCAGCCGGATCACTTTGTGGCGGCGTTAACGGATGGGGGTGCAGCGGCTGCGCTGGCAGCTACGCTCTTCCATTTTAAAGAGCTGAGCATTCAACAGGTGAAAGATCATGTTGCTGCCGCTGGGGTACCGATTCGGATGCCATTGGAGTTGCTCTAAAACACTGAACTGAAAATGCGCGTGTGGTCACTTGGTCGTGTAGTCGGGGCGTCCCGACTACACGACACTTTTCATCCGCGTCCTTCCGCGTTTATCCGCGTCCTATTTTCAGAAAAGAGACTAAGATCAATGAGAGAAAGATTGTCATGAGTCGCGACGAATTGTTGGCTGCTGTAACCTTCAATAGTGCTGGTCTGGTGCCAACCATTGTGCAGGATGTGCAGACCCATCAAGTGTTGATGATGGCTTGGATGAATGCTGAAAGTTTGCAACGAACCCTGGACCTTGGTGAAGCGGTCTTTTGGAGCCGCAGCCGTCAGGAATATTGGCATAAAGGCGCAACCAGCGGTAATATCCAGAGAGTGATCGATATCGCAGTTGATTGCGACGGCGATACATTGCTGCTGCAAGTTGATCCGGCCGGCCCTGCTTGTCACACGGGCGAGGTTAGCTGTTTTTATCGAACGTTAGAAATTAATCCAATATATACACTAGATTGACATATTTATGAGCCAGGTAATTGCCACCCTTTTTGAAACAATTCAAAGTCGTCAGACCGATCCCAATCCCAACTCTTATACTGCGTCGCTCTTTAAAGCAGGCGAGAATGAGATCTTGAAAAAGATTGGCGAAGAAGCGATTGAAGTGATCATTGCCGCCAAGGGCGAAGGTGATGAACGCGTGATCTATGAAATGTCCGATCTGCTCTATCACTGTCTGGTTTTGCTTTCGGCCCGTGGGTTGCAATGGACGGATATTGAGCAAGAACTGGCCGGCCGATTTAAATAAACGAAGACTTAGGCCGGCCATCGCTTGAGCAGCACGTTTCCCCCCTAAAAGAAAGCCCGTTACGGCCTTTGCCATAACGGGCTTTCTTTTAAACTTATGATATAACAATGAGCTTGCTACCGACCATCGGCTAAACGCTACAACCTTCACATGTAGCGTACCAATAGTCAATCATATGGTCAGAAGCTATCGCTTCCTACTTGCATCTATCTTACTACCGTTTGATGAATGTAAGATTGACAATTGATTAGCAGATTGTTAAGCTTTTGTGAGTTCTTGTGGATTCTCATCCCAGATCTTGAACTGATCGACCAACTCCTGTTGGAACTGCTGGGTGTAGAGGCGATAGTAGTGGCCTCGTTGGCGCAGCAATTCGTGGTGGTTCCCCATTTCGCTGATCCGTCCATCTTCAATGACCAGAATCCGGCTGGCGTTGCGGATGGTCGAAAGGCGGTGGGCGATCACAAAGCTCGTGCGATCATGCATTAAGGCTTCCATCCCTCGCTGGATCAAGCCTTCGGTTAACGTGTCGACAGAACTGGTTGCTTCGTCCATAATGAAGATATCCGGTTGCGCCAGCACAGCCCGTGCCAAACTCAGTAGCTGTTTCTGTCCTGTCGAGAGCAAAATTCCGCCTTCACCTACCTCTTCTTCGTACCCTTTTTCCAATGTCATGATAAACTCATGGGCACCGACCATCCTCGCGGCAGCCTCGACCTCGTTTACCGTGGCATCTGGCCTACCATAAGCTAAATTCGTGCGGATCGTCCCCGAAAAGAGATGGGGCGTCTGCAGAACCATGCCGATGCGTGACTGGATCGCGTGCTGGCTCATTTGCGTATAGTCAAGACCATTGATGGTGATCTTGCCTTCGCGTGGTTCAAAGAAGCGACAGAGCAGATTGACAATGGTTGACTTTCCGCCACCGGTTGGGCCGACCAATGCAATAGTCTCCCCCTGTTGAACGTGCAGGGTGAAATCACTGAGAACTGGTTTGCCTTTTTCGTAGTAGAAAGCCACATTCTCAAAGAGAATGTCACCCCGTAGGGTGCCCGGATCAACGGCATCTGGTTGATCGACAATTTCCGGCTTGGCATCGACCAAAGAGAAGATCCGTTCCGCTGAGGCAATCGCCTGCTGCATTTCGGCATAGACGCGCGCCATCTCTTGGATCGGCCAGAGCATAAAGATCACGTAGGAGATGAAGGCCTGAATGCTACCAATCGAGATATTGCCGAGACCCTGCCGCCCACTGTACCAAATGATCGCAATCACGCCCGTGGCGCTAATCATTTGCACAACCGGCAAGAAGAGCCCCGAAAGCCATGCCGCACGATAGCCAGCTGTATACATCTCATCGGTCAAAACGCTAAATTCTTGCAGGTTGCGCTCCTCGCGATTGAGCGCTTTGACCACACGGACGCCCGTGATGCTTTCATTGTAGGCACCGGTAATCTTTGAATTGATCTTCCGTACCGTGCGATATTCGGCGATAATGCGCTTTTTGAATTGGATTGCTACAATGGTGATTGCTGGGATGATCGCGAAGACAATCAGCGCCAGCGGCCAGTTGATCCGCAACATAAAGTAGACCGCGGAACTAACATTCATGATCGCCCAGGTGATATCGAGCAAGCCCCAGGTAACCAACTCGGCCAGGCGATCGGTGTCCGAAGTCACGCGTGACATAATCCAGCCAACTGGTGTGCGGTTGTAGTACGAGAGCGAAAGTTCTTGTAAATGGTTGAACATCGTCTTGCGCAGATCATAGCGCACGCGCTCGCCCAGTAGACCGGTGACATAGATAAAGGTGAAGACCATCACCACCTGTAGCAGAATCAGTGATCCGTAAACCGTCAGAATCTGCCAGAGCGCGCTGATATTCTTCGTCAAAACGGCTTCATCGATAATCCGTTTACTTAGATAGGTGAAGTACGATTCTAAGAAGGAAACAATCGCCACCGCTGCCAAAAAGCCGACAACCCAAAGCCAATAGGGTTTTAGCTGGCGAATGATGCGTAGAATCGTCTGGCCATTAAATTGTGTTGTGAATTCTTCTTCTTCAAATTCAATAAGGTTTGACACGATATGTCTCTCCTGTAAAAAGTGGGAAAATAACGAATGTCGCTGGCAAATAGGCACGTTGACACTCATTACTTTTGGTTATAGAACTTACACTAATCCAGAGAACTAAGCATCCACAAATGTTTGCTTTTCTTCGTGTGCCTTCTTGTGTTTTCGTGGATCATTTAATTCTTGGAATGGACTACGCAGCGCTCTCTGGCTTCGACAAGCTCAGCCGCCGAGCGCTGCGTAAGTCCCAGGTTAGTTATTCATTGCACCAATTTCGGCCTCGAAGTGCTCTTCCATACGCGTCTGTGCTTCATAGATGCGTTGGTAGAAACCTTCTTGGGCCACGAGTTCGCTGTGCTTTCCGCGTTGCACAATGCGCCCATGGTGAAAGACGAGAATCTGATCCGCATCCATCACGCTTTGCACGCGATGGGCAATGATAAAGGAAGTCCGCCCTTGCATCAGGCGATGCATGGCTTGGCGAATGAGTGCTTCGGTCTCCATATCGACAGCCGAAGTTGAATCGTCGAGAATCAAGATCGCCGGATCCTTGAGCAGTGTACGGGCGATGGCAATGCGCTGTTTTTGGCCGCCGGAAAGGGTAATCCCCTTTTCCCCGACCAATGTATCATACCCGTTTGGCAGTTTGCTCAGGATGACTTCATGGATGGCCGCTGCACGAGCAACCGCTTCCACTTCGTCCTGGGAAACCGCGCGCCCGACTCCATAGGTGATATTCTCACGAATTGTGCGCGAGAAGAGAAAAGGCTCCTGCTCAACAATGCCAATATTCTCCCGCAGATAGCTGCGACTATACTTGTTGAGATCGATGCCATCAAGCACAACACGCCCGCTTGTATACTCATAGAAACGAGGTAATAGATTAACCAGCGATGTCTTGCCCGATCCAGTTGGCCCCAGCAAGGCAATGCGCTGGCCTGGTTTGACATGGAACGAGATCTCCTGTAACACAGCTTCATCACTCTCGTTGTACTTTAGCCCTACGTGGCTAAAGATCAACTCACCGCGCAGCGGCGTAGTCGGCCCTTGCACATTGGCCTGCAATGGTTCGCGCTCGGCTTTGATCACTTCCGAAACGCGCCCCAGCGAAACAAGACCCGTTGACATCTGCACAATCAGCCGCCCCAAGTTGCGGATAGGCCAGATGATCCAGATGACTAGCCCCACATACGCCAGATATTCGCCAATGGTTAGCGTGCCATTGATGGTCATCTGCCCTGCAATGGCAAAGCCCGTCAACATCTGTGCACCACAGATAATATCGGTTACCGGCCAGAAGGTGGCATGGGTCAGTAGCAACTTACGACCGAGTATATACTTTTCCCAGTTGACCTTGTCAAACTTTTCTGCTTCATATGTTTGGCGGGCAAAGGCTTTGACGACGCGTACACCACTCAGATTTTCCTGTACCGTTGTTGAAAGCAATGCTTCCTGGTTCTGATAGGCTTCATAACGCTTCTCTACCATACGGAAGAAGAAGAGCGAAATAATCAGGACCACAGGAATCACCGCCACCGAGATCAGTGCCAATTGCCAGTCGAGAAAGCAGATGGCGGCAAAGTTGATCAGAAAGAGCAAGATCACACGTCCACTTTCAATCGCCTGGTCGGCAAAGAAGCGACGGATGGCATCGACATCCGATGTTGTCCGTTGGAGTAGCTCGCCTGTCTGCATTTTGTCGTGATAGCTAAAGGGCAATCGTTGCAAATGATCATAAAGATAGTTGCGCAGATGACGAGCGATCCCTTCTGCGGTCTGCGCGGCCAATTTGCGGCTTTGAAACGTAAAGAACGCCTGTACGAGGGCGAGCATGGCAAAGCCGGCAAGGATGATCGCCAAATTCGCGGTGCCGGCTTTACCACCAAGATAGTCGTCAATAAAGTAGCGAATCAGTAGAAACGTTGCTGTATTGGCACCGGCAGCTATCCCCAAGCTAGCGGTCGCGCCTAGATAGGCACCTTGGTGACCAGCCATGAGCAGCCACAACTTGCGTAGCTTATTGGGTTCGGCGACAACTTGTTGAAAGTCAACTTGTTGGGGATTGGGTTGCTGGAGATTCATATTCGGTTGTGCGTACGATAAATTGTTTAGCATCGGGAGTATCCTTTGCTGAATCATGGTGTGTCAAGCCGTTGCTTTTCCCGCTGGCCGGGAGGTTACAAGCATAACCCCTGGCGAAGCGATGGCACGCAAGACACAAAAAAAGACGTAGAAGCTGGACGATTCCAGTATCTACGTCTTTCCTGCCACACTCTACTTGCCAACGTTTATGCGGTAAACATGACAAGTGGGAGGGCTAGAAATAAAAAAGCCGCAGACACTAGAAAGTGCTCTGCGGCAAGAAGAGTAAGCGAAATGCTTATCCGGCAGCAGGCGCACCTATCCCATTGTTGGGAAAGCCAACAGTGGTTGCATTGAGCACGATGAACTTGAATTGCATCATCAACATGAAAAAGGTACTCCTACTTTTGATTTAATCTCTCAAAGTTGTGATTGTGGTCTGCTGTTTTGTAAAGATCATTCTACAAACGCGACAATAAAAATGCACAGACGCTGGCAATATATCATGGGCGCTTTGCGTATGTCAAATGGAACAGCTGTTGCGCGCGCCATTATTTGCGCATGATCACTGGCAGGAAAATCGCGTGAATCCCACCGCCGCCTAACGGTGTCAAGGTGGCATCGTCGGGTGTCGATGTGTCTGGATCATTGGAGGAGCGTTCCTGTTGTCCACTGGGCGTGCCGCCATGTTCGATAAAGCGCACGGTGGCCTGATTAACCACTAATGCAACAGTACTTGTTGGCTCGATCAGGGCCTGAAATGAGATCTGCATTGATGTTTGGGCCGCGAGAGTGTCGATTAGTATCAATATGTCGCTATCGCCGCTATTGTTGCCGTGGTCGATAATGCCCTGTGAACTCTGGACGGAGCCAGGAATCAATGTGGTGTTGATATCTAACTGATCCTCAAGAACAAGCTCCAGAACAGCGTTGTTACCACGGTTTTGTACTTGAATGATATAGAGCAACGTATCCCCGCGTGAGACTTGGCCATCCTCATCGGCATCGTTAAAGAGCAGATCGCTTTTATCGACGCCGATTTGCGCGGCTGAGGGCACTGGTGTAGCGGTCGGTGAGGGGGGCGCTTCTGTTGCTGGTGGCGTAGTGGTCGCGGTTGCAGTTGCGCTGATCACTGTCGGTGTCGCCGTCGGTGCCGCCGTCGGTGTACTTGGCGCTACCGCTGTTGCAGTCGCTGTGCCACTTGCCGAGGGGGTAGGCGCTATTGTTGCTTTGGCAGTTGTTGTTGCACTGGGCGTTGGGCTGGGCGTTGGGCTGGGCGTTGGGCTGGGCGTTGATATCGGGGTTGGGGTGGCAGTGAAAGTTGGCGTACCAGTGACGGTAGGCAGCGGTGTTGCAGTTGTGGTTGCAGTTGCGGTGCTGGTGTTTGGTGGTAGGGCAGTTGGCGTAGCGGTGGGTGTACTTGGTTCTTCTAGGCAGCCCATGGCCCAATAGACTGCATTTAAAAAGAGTGAAATCCCCGCGGTCGTCAGTGAAGGTCCAGTCGCGTTGTGCAGGAAGACACGCCGTGCCGGTGCGGTCAAGCCAACCATTGTTGTCCCTTTTTCGTAAGCATAAATCATGGTATGGCCCGCTTCATTGACCTGTTGTGCCACACGAACTGCATTCTCATTTGGCACGCCCCAGTGAAATTTGTTGGACGAATTGGCAACTGTCTTTACCTCGCCACTGTAACCGGCGGCTAGCGGGTGTGTGGGGTTAATAATTAGGATACTCGTCTGCCCCAGGGTTTCGCCATAGGCACCTTCATCTTTGTCTTCGACAATTGCAGGGCCTACCTTTGCCAAGGCTGGATTGCCAGCTGCTGTCATGCCCAAATCATCCTGTAGCCACCCTTCCCAAGTGACAATGGGCACATCGATCTCGCGAAATTTGGTATTAACTGTGCTGGATTCGACCGATTCCGAGATAATAATCAGCGCTTTCCCTTTGGCATCAGCGCTGCTGACTTGATCGCCACTGCGCACGGTGACATGCTGGCCCAACGCAAGTAAATAGAAGCGCAACAACTCATCCCGCTCGGGAAGGGGATTGTCGCCACCAACAAAAAGAATTTCATTGGCAACGCAAAGAGCGCTGCCCCTGACAGATGGCACCCATTGAGGCAGAAAGATCAAGCTGATAATAAAGAAGAGCATTGCCAAAAGTATGAGCAGTTGATGGATGCGTATTTTAAAGCTAGGTAGGTGATCTGATTGCATAATAGGGCTCATTGAGCTTTGTTGCACATTGGGTTCAATGCTCATTGGGTTCCATTGATGCGGAAATGCAAACCTTTGAATGAGTTTAATGAAATTGGTGAGCTTTTTGATGTAGCTATTTCTAAGAAAGATAGACTAAATTCTGCATAAGTATAGTGGGAAATGACCCTTTTTGCACGACTGTAAACCGACTGTTGCCCTGTGACCCCGTCCTATTTTCTATATGTTACAATGTTCACAAGCAATATGAAGCTTTGGCAGATCCTACTTAGAAAGGTATAATACTGTCAGAAATTTTATAAAACAATGATTCATTGTTTAAACAAATGTTGATTTTCGTAATTTGTTTGACTGTCATATTTGTTTGCTCGATGAATTAAAAAAATGTGGCGTACAGCACCGTAGCTAACTCCTAGCGATTTTCCCGGCTAACACGTGCATAGCTTTGCTTGATCGAGCATAGGCGCAAAGATGGACAGCTAGACTGCGTTCTTTCTACTGGGTATTTCCCCATTGGATTAAGAAGGAAAGTGCGGTTATTCAGTTGCAATCATGGAATGTGTGGGCAGGGGCGCAAAGGGTTGAAACAGTGTTGGAAGTTCTGGGGAGGCGCATAATGAGTGAGCAAGTAGAATCCGTCGTAGCAACAGCGGCGGAAACCAGCGTAGAAAATGCTGAAGTAGAAACCAGTGCAGTAGAAACCAATGCAGTAGAAACCAGTGCAGTAGAAAAGCCTGCGGCAGCGATTGCCGAAGAACCAACCGGCGCGGATGCCTCTGTTGCTGAGCTTCAAGCAACTGCACCTGAAGCCGTTCGTAGCGATGCCACGACAAGTGAGGCGTTCGGTAGTGTAGAAGCAGAGCAGACCGATGATGATGATGACGCTGAAGGTCGCGTTGTTAAACTATTAAGCGTTGGCCAAAAAGTTCTTGGTAAGGTTAAACGTATTACCGATTTTGGGGCTTTTGTTGATATTGGGGTCGGCCGGGATGGGTTGATTCATGTCTCTGAACTTTCGGTACGGCGTATTGGCAAAGTGACCGATGTTCTTCAAGAAGGTCAAGAAGTTGATGTCTGGATCAAAAAGTTGGATCGGGATCGGAATCGCATTAGCCTCACGTTGATTGAGCCTGGCACAAAGACGATCCGTGATCTCGAAAAAGATGAATTGGTCAACGGTACGGTCACGCGGATTTTGCCCTATGGTGCCTTTGTGGATATCGGCATTGGCCGTGATGCACTGTTGCACATCCGTGAAATGAGTACAGGGTATGTTGCACGGCCGGAAGATGTGGTTGCCGTGGGCGATGAGATTGAGGCTCGAGTTATTGAACTGAGTCGCCGGCGCCAGCGGGTCGATCTGAGCATTAAGGGGCTGCGTGCCGAACCAGAAGTCGAAGCACCCCCGGAAGTTGAATCTGCAACGGCTGTTGCAGCCGAAGCGGAAGCGGAGGTTGTTGACGAGTTCGCCGATGTTGAAGTCCTCTCGCCCATGGAGCTTGCTTTCAAGCGTGCCATGGCTGCCGAAGGCATCGAATTGAAGTCAGACAAGCAGCGCCGAAAGGGCAAACGAGGCCGAAGTATTCAAGACGAAATTATTGCGCGCACGTTGGGTGTCAATAATTAATTTCTGATTGTTTTTCCGTTGCGCATCAGCCGCGGTAACGATTTGACGTTCCATTACGAGCGCCGAGCCGAATGATTTGATTCTGATAATAAGAAAGGGTGACAGCCTTCGCTGTCACCCTTTCTTATTATCGCCCTACTGTTGTTGATAGGAACCTTTGTTCGTTTTTCTGTTCTGGTGTACTACTTGTGCATCCTCACTTGAATAGAACG
The DNA here is from genome assembly GCA_034432375.1 of Caldilineaceae bacterium. GTDB lineage: Bacteria > Chloroflexota > Anaerolineae > Caldilineales > Caldilineaceae > JAHBVH01. The sequence goes on along the minus strand of DAOUCA010000064.1, from coordinate 193,304 downwards.
ATGACTACCGCTTGTAACTCTTTTCTATGGTACGATTGATTTCTAAAACAGAGCGAAGTATGGGGAGGAAGTTCTATGAATCCTAAGGGTAAAACTGCCCTGATTACTGGCGGTGCTCATCGCGTGGGTAAAGCGATCACGATGATGTTAGCTGCTGCCGGTGCCAATGTGGTCGTCAATTACAATTCTTCTAGCGCTGAAGCTGAAGAAACTGTACACGCTGCCAAAGCCTTAGGCGTAGATGCCCTTGCCATTCAGGCCGATGTGGCTGATCCGGCCGCTGTGGCAGCGATGGTTGAGCGCATAAAAGCGCACTTTGGTGGCGTGGACATTATTGTCAATTCAGCCAGCTACTTTGGTAAGACTCCTTTCCCTAGCGACGATGCGGACATATATGAAATGTGGCAACGAGTAACCAGGATTTCGATTGATGGACCATTTTTTATTTGCAACGCACTTGTCCCGACTATGCAACAGCGTGGTGGTGGTGTGATCGTGAATATTGTCGACCTTTCGGTTTGGTTTCCCTGGAAGGACTTTATGGCCCACGCGGTCGGCAAAGCTGGTCTGCTCGCGTTAACCCAATCGCTGGCCCTGGAATTGGCCCCAACAATTCGTGCAAATGCCATTGCGCCAGGCCTAATTGAACCACCCCCAGGGCGAAGTCAAAAACAGATCGAGGCCTCTACAAAACGCAATCTGCTCCACCGTTGGAGCGGCGGTGATGCCGTCGCCCATGCCGTACGGTATCTGATCGAAGCTGATTTTGTCACCGGTGAAGTATTGACAGTCGATGGTGGGGAACGCTTTGTCGCTAAAGGGCCGACAAGCTAACGCCGCCGTTCCTGTAAGGTAAAACTATCAGACCCATTATGTAAACATGGCACAATCTACCACAGAACGCCATACCGCAAGATTGTGTCATAGTTAAGTGTCATCTTTATAAGGAGGATGATAATGGTCACACGCGAAGAGTTAGAAGAACGGGAAGAGAGGTTTCTGGCCCGGTACGGCATGCGCAGCAGCCAAAGCCGTGGGCGTCTTTACCCTGAGCCGGAACATGCTTATCGTACTGCCTATCAACGTGACCGCGACCGGATTATTCATACGACTGCATTTCGGCGCCTAGAGTACAAGACACAGGTCTTTGTCTACTCGGAAGGCGATCACTATCGCAACCGCTTAACCCACAGCATTGAAGTGTCGCAGATTGGGCGGACTTTGGCGCGCACATTGGGTGGGAATGACGATCTGGCCGAAGCCATCTGCTTGGCGCATGATCTGGGGCATCCCCCTTTTGGTCATGTTGGTGAAGCAACGCTCAATGCGTTGATGGCCGACTATGGCGGCTATGATCACCAGCGTCAGACATATCGGATTCTAACCCAACTAGAACGACGCTACCCAGAGCATCCTGGGCTGAACCTTACCTACGAAGTGCGGGAAGGGGTCGTGAAGCATGACACCGATTATGATATTGTCGATGCAAGTGACTATCAGCCGCAAGAACGGGGTACGCTGGAGTGTCAGTTGAGCAACCTGGCCGACGAAATTGCCTACAACACGAGTGATCTCGACGATGGCCTGCGCAGCGGGATTCTAGAACCGGCCGAAGTGGCCCAATTGGGGATTGCGCGCAAAGTCCTTGAGAGCCTTGGCGAATCTCCCACAAGTAATCTGCGCCAGAATGAGCTGCGCTATCGCTTTGTTCGCCGTCTCGTCGGGATCGAGGTGAGTGATGTGATCAATGCAACAGAGCGCAATATTGAGGAGGGTGCCATTGTGTCCCTATCCGATCTGCGCAACCGGCAGCAGAATGTTGCAGGCTATTCGCCAGAGATGCAAGCACTCAATGCCGAATTGAAGCATTACCTCTATGATTGTTTCTATCGCCATTACCGCGTTGTGCGGATGGCTGTGAAAGCGGAACGGCTCTTACAAGATCTCTTTCATGCTTATTTGCGGCAGCCTTTACAACTGCCCACCGAACTACGCGACCGCACTGTACAACCGGGTGAAGAACTGCCGCGCATTGTGTGTGATTATTTGGCTGGCATGACTGATCGCTATGCCATCCAAGAGCATAAACGACTTTTTGATCCAGAAGAACGTGCTTAACCGGTTTCGTAGTAAAGCTTTAAAGCTTTACTAGGACTTACGCAGCTCTTGGCTTCGATACCCAGAAAAAAATACGCTACGCAGCCAGCGTTCTATGTAAGTCCTTTTTACTACAAAAGTTGATTATTTTTGATGGACGCTCATATCAACTTTGATGCGCTGAAACATGCCTTTGCTGTCACCGCTGTTTAGATATTCTACATCCACAATGGTGCAGTCGAGCAACAGATTCTGACTCTCTAGTTGAAAATGTACATTCGGTTGGGGCGTAAAAGAGCGGGGATTGTCTCGCCGTTCTTTGATAAAGGCCTGCTCTAAATTATGATCAACTGCGTATTCGCTTAGAAGAATCCGCGTCTGATTCCCCATATTTTTCTCGTCAGATTTGTCAAAGAGCCAAACCTCAAGCGCGGCAATGTACTCTCCTTTGGGTTGAATCATCCCATTTTTACTGCTGGTTCCCATGCCAAATTCGCCGATGTATTTGCCTGAACTTGGGTCGACAATTGGCTTCGATTCATCATACTCGCTAATTCCCATCTGATATTGCAGCGTATGTTGATCAATCAGCTTGTGCCGTGCATGTTTTTTCGGTGCTGCCGGCTGCTGTGGCGTGCGGGTCGATGGGCGGGGTAAGAACTGCTCTGGCGGGCGCATTGATGGTCTCGGGGCAGGCAGTGATGCTTGTTTCACCCGATTGCGGATCGCATCGGCCTCTGCTTGTGTCAAACCTGTACGGCCAGGATTCACCTCTGTTCGTTCTTCGCCACTCTCTAGTTCATCATCAAAGTCATCATCGCCAAAGTCATCATCAAAGTCATCATCATCAAAGTCATCCTCCAGCTCATGAACGATTTTTTTTTCTGCCGTTGTTTGCAATGGCGCAACAGCAGATGAGCGATTGGTAACATTGGCCATGATGCTATCAACAGTTAGTACCGTCCCATCATTTAGCTCATCATCATCTGCATCAAGTGGATTGCGGATGGCAAGTTCCGTAGAAGTAAAGGAATGACGTCCAGAAGCCTTATCACTGTCGTTGTCGTGTTGTGGTTCAACCGGCGTGTTGGTTCGCTCTCGATTGGGTGGGTCGCTTGGGAAATTCTCCGCGGTAAAATAGGCTGGATTACCTTTGTCATGCGGCCGCTTCCATTGGGTATTGTCATTACGCTGGGCAGAACTGAATCCATCGTCTACTTCCGCTTCCTCCTCGAAATCATCCTCATCCCCATTCCCATCCTCTGTCAAGTTGTCATGCGCAAGTGTACTGGGCGCAGAGGGTTCATATCGCCAACGGTCCACTACAGCATCATCGTTTTCAAAGGCCAAATCTTCGGTTTCCGTCACAAAAGTGTTTCTTCTTCCACTCGGACGCTCTGATGGCTGTTTGGCTGACGTGGCTTCGTTATAATCATAGTCGTCGAATTCGTCAATTGTGCTGCGCTTGCCCAGCGCCCTATAGCGAACGGTGAGCCACTGCTGCCAATCAAAAATTCCAGCGGCACTCATTAAATAGAGTCCCCCACCAAGCAAAAGCAGCGCCGCTACCAGCCAGAGAAGCCAGCGCAACCACGCAACAATTGCGCCTGAAGAGGTACTATCTGTCGTTCCACTGCTTGCCGCAGTGGCTGGGTTCGCACTTGTCTCTGCCGCAGTCGAGTTCGTTGTATCACTGGCCGTTTGGTCTATATTGTCGTTTGTTGTAATTTGTGAATTAGTCGCGGATGCTTGCAAATCGGGGGGGACCATACCCAACGAAGTCGCCAATCGCCCAATATTACTGATGCGGATTGCCCGTTCCGGTTGCGCACTGCTTTGAAAATAGCGAATGGCCGCAACGAATTCTGTGTCTAAATCGGTTGGCTGTAATGACGCAAGTCTCTGTTGCGCAATGGCGGCTGCTTCGGGGCTATCATAAATGACAAACGCATCGGCAACAGACGCGATATACTCTGCTTTCCCCGCTGTATCTAGATCACGTAGGGTGGCTCCTTGCCATTCTACTGGCCATAGCACCCAGCCGATCAAAAGACCAAAGGCGAGACCGATGGTCATGCCAATACTAAAAATAATCGGGGTAGGCTGGAAGGATTTTGCGTTGTTCATAGATAGCGTCTCTCTTCTGCCATATCGGTTTGATCTATCTACAAATCAGGGCAAGCGGAGGACTATGTAGGAAAGTAGCCACATCCGCTGTCGACTTATAGAGTTGTTTCGGTTATAGAAGATCGGTACGTCCTCGTTCCCGCAACTGATCAACCACATTCTTGACCTTCTGCATTTGGGATTTGTGACCAATCAATAAGGCATCACCCGTATCAATAATCGCCAGATCATTTACGCCTATCAGTGCGATTAATCGTTCGCTATAAATAATATTGCCTGAACTCTCAATGGTCAAAGTTTCACCACTGGCAATGCAATTTTGCTCGGTGTCGAGCGAAATAACGCTGGTTAAAGCATCCCAACTACCCACATCATTCCAGCCCGCGTTGAGTGGAACCATGGCAACTCGCTGCGCACCCTCCATAATTCCATAATCAATGCTAATGTTGGGCATTGCCTCCCACGCCTGCGCCATGCGCGCCTCTTCATCTGGGTGGCCAAAGCTTGCAATAATCTCTTGCAACTGTTTGTAAACATTCGGTAACTGACGTTCGATCTCTGCCATCATTTGATCAACCCGGCTGATAAAGATTCCCCCGTTCCAGAAATAGTTGCCATCGGCTAGAAATGTTTCCGCAGTTAGCGTATCTGGCTTTTCAAAAAAACGATCCACTTGATAAACGGGCAACGTGCCAGGCGAATCTAATCTGATTTCCTGGTCGCGCTTGATGTAACCATACCCCGTGTGGGCAAAGGTTGGGTGAATTCCCAGTGTAACGAGATAGCCAGCTTGGGCGGCAGCTTCGGCTGTCTGGAGCGCGTCTTGAAAATTTTGCGTTTGGGGGATTACATGGTCGGCGGGTAGGAAGGCGACTACTGCTTCTGGGTCCCGTTGGGAGAGATGTGCACAAGCCAAGCCAATTGCTGGTGCCGTATTGCGACCACTCGGTTCAATCAGGATTTGCGCTTTCGCCAGTTGGGGAAGCTGTTCAGTTGTCAAGTGCGCAAATTTGCGCCCAACTACTACATAGAGCTGATCATCGCTCACCAGGCTATGCAATCTGTCGGCCGTTGTCTGGATCAATGTTCGGCCAACACCGGTAATGTCGGCAAATTGTTTTGGCTGTTGTTGGCGGCTGCGTGGCCACAGTCGCGTACCACTTCCACCAGCAAGAATCGCTGCGTACATCGTACCCTCCTCGATTACCGAATCACGTAATTCATCCCACCAATTTGGCGGATCATCCCTTTTAATTCCATTATCGTCAGCGTGCTGCTCACCTGCGCTGAACTCCACGAAAGACGACGAACCAGTTCATCGATATGCCGTGGTTCACGCGAAAGATTGGCCAGTAGTTCGCTCTCCAATGGATCACTTGGTGTTGATTGACGGACCGCATTTTGAATCGTGAACCGAGTGAGATCCAAGTGATCCAGAACATCGTTGACCGAAAGAAACGGTATGGCACCCTCACGGATTAACTGATTGCATCCAATGCTGCCAGGGTGTAAGATGCTGCCCGGAACGGCAAAGACATCGCGCCCTTGTTCAGCCGCAAAGGTCGCTGTGATCAATGAGCCACTTTGCACACCAGCCTCCACAACCACCGTGCCACGGCTTAGACCACTGATAATCCGGTTGCGGGGCGGAAAATTGTTGGCTTCGGGGCGAGTACCCAGAGGATATTCACTAATGACCGCGCCATGCGCTAGAATCAGCTCTGCTAATTCCCGATTTTGAGCTGGATACAGCTGATCTACGCCGCTGCCAAGAACAGCCACTGTGCGACCACCCCCTTCGATCGCCGCTCTGTGGGCAATCGCATCGATGCCCAAGGCAAGCCCGCTGACAACGGTGACCTGGTTGTGGGCAAATTCGGTGGCTGAGAGATGCGCAACCTCGCGCCCATAGGCACTTGCCCGCCGGGTGCCGACAATCGCAACGGCGACGGCATCCGCAGGCGTGAGCGTTCCACGCACATAAAGCACTGGGGGAGGCGCGTCAATTTCACGCAAATTGCTTGGGTACTCAGCGTCATCCCATGTGAGCACTGTTACACCGGCGTGCTCGATCAGTTCCCACTCTTTGGCTGGCTCGAAGGTGCGACGGGCTTCCAGTAGATTCTCTTGGCTGCGCCGATCCAATCCAGCCTGTTGCATTTGTTGGATTGACGCTTTCCAAGCGGCTTCGATCGAGCCACAGGTTGCGAGCAATGCAGTGAGCCGCATTGGTCCGATACCGGGAACTTTGTTGAAGCCAATCCAATAGACTTTCGGGGGAAAGGGTATGGTCACTACGCTACCTCACGGTTTATGAGTCAATTTGTACATGAGTCAACTTTTGCATGAATCAATTGATAGAGTTAATCACAATAGAAGCTACTCACAATAGGCCAGGCAGCAAATGGACGATCATCACCTGTTGTTCGCGATCGACCTGTTTGATAACGTCCGCAATGGCTGGCAAAAGCACCTCGCGTGGGTTCCCTTCACTGTCGTTCCCTTGCAGCACATAGACATCATTCGCACCGGTAAAGATGACATCGCTGATCTGGCCAAGCGCTTCACCCTCTTCAGTTTGAACCTTCATCCCGATAATTTCGTGGACCCAGAAGGTATCCTCATCTAGGGCAACAGCGTTGGACTCGTGAACAAAGATCCACTGTCCACGTAATTGCTCGGCATCGGTGCGGTTGTTGATTCCTGCAACTTTGACAAGTTGCATCAATTTGTGGGGGCGTGCCGTCTCGATTGATGTTTCCTGTAAATCGGAGCCAACAAAAATTTTCACGCCTTTGGCAAAGCGTTCGGGAAAATCTGTATGTAATTCAACGCGGACTTCGCCATGCAAATTATGGGCGGCGGTGATTCGGCCGATGGCAATGTAGCCATCTGGTACAATGACAGTTTCATTGCGATGCTGATAGGTGCCCTCGGCCGCTTGTGGTTTTGCGCGCTTCCTGCTCGCATGTCGAGTCGTAGGCTTACCGCCTGCCAATTTTCTGCTCGACATTGGTTGTACGGCGTTCGTTTGGTTCGACGAATTGCTCTCTTCTTGATCCATGTAATATTTACTCTATCTGATAATTGTAGGTACTATTTACCCCCTTCTTCCCGCTAGAAGGGAACTGTTGCCTCCGCTAAAAATCCGGTGGGCCAAGCAATGTAGATGGGTAAGTAAACCGTAAGACTATTGTACCTTATAAGTGGATACGATAAAAAACAGCGGAAGCATGCTTCCGCTGTTCCCTCTCTGTATTGTTAGCCTTGCTACCTTGCAACGAATCTCACTCTCAGCTTGAATAAAAATCGAATCCAACAAACTGAGAGATGCTTTCTATCCCATCGTTAGGGGTGCGTCCCATTTTGGGGGATTACACAGAAGGACAAAATTGATCGTCCGGCGTAATCCCCCAAATGTGGTACGCACCTCATCGTTAGGATCTGCTTGACAAAATTGTGTGGATCGCAACCATCGCAATCTTCGTGCCATACACACCCTTAGTCAATATCGAGCATCACTTCGCGGGTAGAATTGCGGGCAGCCACGCGCAAAAGTGCACGAATGGAGTTGGCAACTCGTCCATTTCGACCAATCACTCGTCCCATATCTTCCGGCGCAACACGCAACTTTAAAATTGTAGCGTAGCGTGTTTCCTTGCGGTGAACTTGGACAGCTTCTTGATCTTCGACTAGCGATTTTGCGAGAAATTCAACCAATTCTTCCATAGTAGATCTTTAGGCTGGGGTTGCGTCGGCAGCGACTGGGACAGGTTTGTTATTGCTATCCAAAAGATTCACTTTGCGCAGGATATGGGCAACGCTTTCGCTCGGTTGTGCGCCAACACTCAGCCAATGCGCAGCGCGATCTTCCTTTAGCGTAAAGCCGTTTGTGTTTTCGGCTGGATTATAGGTGCCAATAGTCTCAATAAAGCGACCATCGCGTGGCGAACGACCATCGGCTACAACGATACGATAAAACGCTTTTCTCTTGGCACCCATACGGCGAAGACGAATTCGAATCACAGTTTCCTACTCCTTTAATCAGTAAGTAATCAATTTAAATCAATTTATATCACAATTGCAGATTAGATATCTTCAGGACTTACGCAGCATCCTGGTTGAGTAAGCCGCTTTACGGCCGCATCAAAACCAGAGGAGAGCGTAACGCCTACTCTTAATTCATGCCACCAAATAAATTCATCAGATTATCCATGCCACCGCGGCCCCGTCGCTTTTTCCCACCGCCCATGATGCCCATCTGTTTCATCATCTTTTGCATGTCCCGAAATTGTTTCATGAGCATATTGACATCATTGACACTGGTACCACTGCCCGTTGCAATGCGCCGCCGCCGGCTGGCGTTAAGCAGATCTGGTCGATGACGCTCTTGACGAGTCATACTATTGATGATCGCTTCGGTCTTTTTGAGGCTGCCCTCGGCCATCTGCGGGTCAACATCTTTCATCATTTTGTTGACCCCGGGGATCATGCCTAGCAGATCAGTCAGGGGGCCAAGCTTTTTAATCTGCTGCAACTGTTGCAGAAAATCTTCCAGATCGAATTCGCCCTCGCGCAGCTTTTGCTCCATTGCTGCGGCATCTTCTTCGGTAATATTACCTTGGGCCCGTTCGATTAATGTTAATACGTCGCCCATTCCCAAAATACGACTTGCCAAGCGATCTGGTTGAAATGGTTCCAAATCTGCAAGCTTTTCACCGGTACCCAAGAACTTAATCGGTACACCTGTGACTTCGCGCACGCTAAGAGCTGCACCGCCACGCGCATCACCGTCGATTTTGGTCATGATCAAGCCAGTCAATGGTACGCGTTGGTTAAACCCTTCGGCTACATTGACCGCCTCTTGCCCTGTCATGGCGTCAACGACCAGCAGTACCTCAATCGGCTTTGCAATGAGCCGCACTTGTTCCAGCTCTTGCATCATCTGTTCGTCAATCTGCAGACGACCCGCTGTATCAATAATCACCACATTATACGCTTTGTCGCGTGCAAACCTTAGGGCATTTTTGGCAATGGTCGATGCCGGCGTTTCCGTGCCTTCACTGTGCACGGGAATATCAATTTGGCGTCCCAATATTTCTAATTGTTGAATGGCTGCCGGACGATAAATATCGGCACCAACGAGCAGTGGCCGCTGCCCGGCTTTACGTAGACGCAGTGCTAGCTTCCCCGCCATCGTTGTCTTGCCAGCCCCTTGCAAGCCAACCAGCATAATGACATGGGGCGGCTGACCGGAAAGATTGAGTGCAACTGGCTTACCCAGCAACTCAATGAGTTCTTCGTTGACGATCTTGACAACTTGTTGGGCCGGCGTCAGGCTATTCATCACCTCTGCGCCAACCGCGCGCTCTTTTATGCGCGCAATAAACTCTTTTACAACCTTGAAATTTACATCGGCCTCCAACAGTGCCAACCGCACTTCACGCATCGCGATATTGACGTCAGATTCGCTAAGCTTGCCATGCTTGGCTAGATTGTCAAAAATATTTTGAAGTTTATCGGTTAACGTTTCAAACACGAGTTCCACACCCTATAAACGATCGCACTTTGCCGGTCGACGAGCAAAAATCAGTTTTGTATTGTACCGTGAAAGGAAAGTTTTGGTCAAATGAAGAGGGCTCTAACGATACATCCAATATGGCGAAACAAGGTGCCGCTCCGCAAGGGTGTCCGCAAATTGTCTGATGGGGGTTTGTTTGGTGGCTCTTTGGCGACCCGGGATAGCGCATGGTACTGCGAAAGAGAGGAGTCCTTCATGGGGGTGACCGGGAGAGAACTTATGCGCCACTCCCTTGCAGTGGCGAAGAGCTGACCGCAGTCGGGGTGGCTGTGGGGAGTGGCCCGTTAGGTGAATCACCACTATTCCCCCCATTGCTGTGCCCGCCTACCGTTACAGTGGGAGAGGGAAGGATGGTGGGGGTGGGAAGGATGGTTGGTGGAGCCAATGTGTTCGTTGGCACGGGTGTCGTTGTGGGGGGGGGAAGCGCTGTCGCCTCGTCCCCACCACTTGACGCACCTCCCACTACATCCTCCGCCGATGTAGGCGTTGCCACCACGGTTTCGACAGCGGTTGCATGACCCGTTGTGGCAACCGCTGTTAGGGTGAGAGAGAGTGTTGCCGTTGGTGCAACCGGCGTTCCTTCTTCTGCCGGTTCAACCGTCTCTGCCGGCGTGATCGCTATAGTCTCACTGGCAATGGGCGTTGCCGTTGGTGTGACAACTGGCATCACCACGGTCGTAGTGGGAGTGACACTTGGCACAACAACCGTCGCCGTCATCGACACGGTTGTTGCTGGTTCTGGCGTCATCGCCGGTGTGGTTGTCGTTGCGACCAGTGTTCCCGTAATGACCAATCCCGGTGTAACCGTTCCAACCGGTGTGCTATCAATGGTCGATGTGATCGCGACGGCCGGTGTGCCTTCCGCCGGCATGGTCACGGTGATCAGTGGCGTGGGCTGCGTTGTCGAAATGCCTGTCAGCGTCGCCAGCAAAGGTGGTGCTGTGGCCGTTGGCATGGCAGGTGTGGTGATAACGACCGGAACCATAGGCACCATAATGACTTCACCGGCCCGAATCTTATCAGGATTCACAATGCAGTTGACACGTGTGAGATCGAAAACGTTTGTCCCAGTTTGCTGTGCAATCTCCGAAAGCGTGAGACCACCAGGAACTCGATAGGTCACCCATCCTGCCGGAATTGTGGCTGAACAGGCGCGATTTGTCACCCCAGGTTCAGCGGATTCTACGGTGGTTGGCGCAGCGGTCGGAATCACAAGCGGCTCTTCCTCAATTGTGAGGGAAATACCTTGTAAAACCGTTGCCCCTGGAGGACCATTGGGATCCGGTGCGATCTGATATTCGACATGGGCTTGTGCGCCTTCGGCAGGCAATCCTTTGATTTGAGTCGGCAGCATTACATCCGAATTGAGAGACTCGCGATAGCTCAACTCAAAAAGAAGTCCGCCCATTTCAATATGTGTGCGTCCAATATTGTCGATGACGAGATCAGCCCGGCTGGGGACTATCTTATTCTCTTTTGCCGCAAGTATACCGGCCATAGCGTTATCTGTTTTGAACTGGGTCGTGAATTCCTTATAAATTCCTAGGCGATCTTCTTCATCCGAAAGGGTCAACTTTTGCGCAAAAATCCATGTCTTTGCCAAATAGGCTGCCTGACCAGGGATCGCAGCTTGCGCGACATTGACTACGCTAAAGGCACCCAGCCAAATTGCAGCGAGCATGGCAGCCAATGGTGCCAGCCGCAAACTCATCGGTGCAAAGCTGCCTAGCAGATTTGTCCACCAAGCTGCTAAGCGTGACCCTAGCGAAGCAGTCGTATTGGCTGATTGAGTGCTGGTAACGCGTGAAGCTGCTGAAGAAGCTACGGCTCTGTTTGTGTTGCTATCCAACCGCACAGCAGCCGGCGCAGCAGCAGATCTATTGGCTGCTGCCGTTGTCGATTTCATCGTGGCTGCAGCCTGTAAGAATGCTCGTTTCCCTGCTGCCCGGCGCTCTGGCGCAGGCCGAGGAATATCAATTCCTTGCAGATGATGCGTGGCTGCAACGACTGTCAGCAACTCGCGTAATTCTTCACGCTCGGCTACTGGAAAGTCAGCGAGCACGATTTCTAGTGCCACACCAGCTTCCAGCCGTTCAACGGCCAACAAAAAGCTATCTTCAGGATCTGTGGGAACAAAATTTGAATCAACCGTCATAAGTGGTACTTGCAATCATCTTTAGGCGTTTGTCATACTGGCGTTACAGCAGAATAATGTCAGTGAGCAACCACGCCACCGATAAACAAAAGAAAAACAAGGAAAATAATCCTTCGTGTTGCAAGAGTTGGCGCAATGTTGCAACAGCTCGATATTGCAGAGCCTTGATGGACCCTTCGGTCTTGTCCATCATTGTGGCAACTTCACTAATGCTATAGCCTTCCAGAAAGCGCAACCCGATCACTTCAGCTTGCTCATCGGTAAGCCGAGCGATGGCCGTACGTAGGCGGGTGGCATCCATATTTGTCTCGGCAATCACAACTGGATTGTGATCACTGGATACTACCGCTGCTGCATCTTCTAAATCAACTTGTTGTTGCCGATCACGCTGGCGATAAAAGTCGATAACAGCATTATGCGCAATACGATAGAGCCAGCCCGAAAAGGAGCTATGCCAGCCTTTGCCCCCCTGGATCGCTTCCAACATCTTGAGAAATACCTGCGCTGTCAGGTCTTCTGCTAGGGCACTATCACCGGTGCGGCGATAGATATAACTGTAGATGCGCCCTTCATAGCGCTCATAGAGTTCACCTAGCGCGATTTCATCAAAGTTCGCTGCACGATTCAGCAGCTCTTCTTCGGATGCATCACTCATGGACACTGACCCGTCGGTATGGACGGATGTATTTTGTCTGCTACTCATAACGACGTAAATTGCTTCAAAAAATTACGGCCATTTTGTAACCAGGTTTGATAACCCAGTTTGTAATCTACTGCAAAATGGTCGTAATTGAGGTGTTTCATCAGGATGAGAGGGCTGATTTGCCAGATTATTCAATAAGCAAATCGGGCGCTAGAGTACTCTCTGGTATTTCAAGGAGTGTTACATTTTTGTAAGTATGGCGTAAGACGAACAAGATTGCAAATAGCGAACGGTTTACGCAGTATCTTCCCCAAGTTCGTTATGGCCCAACGGCAATAGAGAAGTTTAGAATTCATTTTAGTCTTTGCCATTGATCAAATTGGATCCGGCAACTTTGCTACTTTGTAACTGATTCGTACGCCAATATACTTCGTAGATGCGTTGGAACGCCGTGAAGTTTGTCAAAACGGCCATGAGCCAAAGAACTGGTTGCAGCCAGCCTGTGAGCAGACCAAAGATCAACAAGATCAGCCGCTCGGGCCGTTGTAAAATGCCTGCTTTGCACTCCACTTGTAACGCTTCGGCGCGCGCCTTCGTGTAGCTGACCATCAGTGAGCCAACCAAAATGATAATGATCAGGACTAACTCCATACGCGTACTGGAGCGCAATGAGTAAAAGAAGGCCATTGCTAGAAAGGTGACACTTTCGCTATAGCGATCGAGTGTACTGTCGAGAAAGGCTCCAAAAGTGCTCATCTGTTTGGTGAAGCGGGCAACTGCGCCATCAAGCATATCAAAAAAGGCGGCAATTATGAGCAACACACCGCCCCAGCGAAAAAACCCGTTTGCCAAAAACAGAGCAGTGATTGCAGTTAAGATAAAGCCGGTATAGGTCAATGCATTGGGTGTAATGCCAAGACGGTGCAGAGTGCGGGCTAAACGGCTCAAAGTTTCTGCAAGAAGAGGGCGTCCGTATTTTGAGAGCATGCTGCTTTCCTGTTCGCCAGAAGTGATAAGTAAAAATTTACGATGGATGTTACAATTGTGTTACTTTAATGTCATGCTGATGGTCGATCGTCTACCCAGTCAACTTTGTGGAGAATCCATCTCCCTGCATGACGCTACAACTGAGCAGTTGTAAACTGAGCGATTGCAAAAAGTATACTACGAACAATTGATTAAGCTGTAATCTAGTAAATCTTGTGTCGTGCCATCTGATAAACGCAAAGGTAACAGCAACACTTTGTTGCTGTTACCTTTGCGTTTCGCGTGAATCCTCTTTGTCTATTTACGGCTCGATGGACTAGCGCTTAATCACCGGCAGATAGAGCAGATTGTTGGCGCGTATCGAAGTCACTGGGACAAGACGTACATTGTCCGGGGGTACCCCTGTGGTCGAGTCGCCAATGATCACTAGATAGGCACGAGCAGCATCCTCTACCTGTTTGTCAGATACTACCGTCAACGTTAGTAATGCCGAAACAGTTCCTTTTTCTGGTGTAACGCTCAACCAAGGAATGGCATTGCTTTTGGTATCGGCCAGAACAATTTCACGCCCACTGCTATCTTGCACCAGGATTTTCCCATCGGCATCAATGCGACCACTGGTCATGGCGCTGGTCAACTGGTTTGTGGCAGCGCTAACATCGGGATAGGGTGCAATCGCGGCCGTGAACTTCACCCCCGATGCGCCAAAGATGCTAACTGTTCTCGTTAGCGTGGTCGGTTCTGACTCGCGTAAAAAGGCAAAACTGACCGAATCGGTGTCGGCCTCTATTGTCGCCGGTGTTACTGTGAGTTTCACAGAGATATAATACGGCTGATTGAGGACCGTGGCATTATCACTTGTTAAAACAATACGGGTTGTATAGGTACCTGGTGTTAAGCCAATGGCATTGGTACTATAGCCGACCACCGCTGGTGTATTGCCAAAACGGGGCGTAAGCGTAAGCCACGATGGGTTGTTTTCGACGCCAAGTTGGTAGGAAATTGGGGTACTTGTCGTTTCGTTGCGAATTTCAAAAGTTTTGGTTGCGCCTGTCGTGCCAATCTGCAACGTCTCTTCGATCGAGCTAATCGTTGTGCTAAAGCGCGGCCCAATTGTGAAGCCATTCTTGTCTAAATCGCCAATGTGAATCGTACGTGCATTGGTCTGTAAGGCATAGTCGTTGCGCGAGGCGTTGCGATCCGGCTGGGAATAGACGCGGATATTGTTATCGCGCATGATCACAATTTCATCCTTGCCGTCGCCATCGACATCGCCGCCGGCACCGGTCTGATAACCGTTATCCTCGTCTAAGAATTGTTCTAACTCGCTGGGGATTTCGCCACCATCATCGCCACGCACAATCATGCGGACGGCGTTTCCGTCGGAAACACTGCGCAACATCACAATGGCATCCTTGCCATCATTGTTGATATCGGCGGGGAAGACAAAGCGCGGGGCGGGGTTGAAGGCCTCGGTATCTTTTTCCGTGAAATCTTCCTTATCCTTGTCGTACTTAAAGACAAAGAAGGCTGAAAGTGGCGCGGGCGCATCCCGTACGCCGATGACTTCAGTGGTGCTGCCCGCATCGTATTGGGCAAAGGTTGTGGTGCGCCACGGTCGGGTGTCGCCGGTCTTTTTAAGGATAGCATCAGATGTGCCATCCGACTTGTAAACACTCAGTCGTCCGGCGGAGTCGTCAATCAAAGCGATCTCGTCGGCCCCTTCATTGTCCAAATTGCCAATCGAAACCTGCTCCCATCGTTCATCATAGAAACGGGTATAGTGCGTGGCCCACTGCCGGCCATCCGGGATCGGAATGGCTGGCTTCAGTGCCACGACTTGCGAGCCACCGTTGAGGTCATAGGTGTAGTAGATATGGGCCCCTGGCAGGTTGGGATCGAGCTTGCCGGTAGCGACCAGTTTTGGGCTGCCGGGTATCGTCGTCTCGTACAGTTTGGCCCAAGGGATCCCATTGGGCGTTTTGCCGTCAAAGGTGCCATTGGCCACCACGGGATCAAAGACTGCTAGTGTGCCGGTGCTGCCGCTGCCCTTCACCGCCACGATCTCCATATCACCGTCGTTATTGACATCACCCAGCGCAAAATTAGACCATCCGCTCGTTGGGCTTGTCCAATCGACGACTGGATTGCCACCGGTCTGCAGCGTATCGAGCACCCGAATAGTGCCACTGTTGTCGATGTAGACGATTTCGGCATCTGGGTCGGCGCTAATTTCGGCGTGTGCCGTCTGTTGCGTAGCGTTCAACCCAGGGATAAGTAATGCTGCGATCAGGGCTACCGCCACGAAATGGCGCATTGCCCAACGACCGGTACTGTCATGGTTGACATCAATGTCAAAAATCCTTGACATTCTTTCCTTGCCTTTCTTCCTGTTACGAATAACTTCAATAGATTTAGAATCTGTGCAACTCCCTGGTGTCGTGCGCCAGGGTCTCCGGCATTAAACAGCCTTTGCAGGTAACCAGCGTATTGCGTAAATCCTAAGGTTTCAACTCGATATATTCATTGACCCATCCTGCTCTATACTTTGCTCTATACTTTGCTCTATCTGTGGGCGCTGGTGCCTATGTTCAAAAGACGCTCTGCCACACCTACACGTTGCTTGTTCCCGTAAATCACGGTATGCTATTGGGTAGTGCTCAACAGTTTTACTCGGTTGCTCTTGTCGAAAGAACAGTGCGCTAAGCAATAGGTAAGACTATATTCGGCACAAATTTGTTTCCCGAATCTCTATGCAATTGTTATCTCAGGAAAGCAACAATCAAATTTTTGAAAATGATCTTACTCCATTTTACATCAAAGTTCTATGTGTCAAAAGACAGCTAGCCATACGATAGATGATGTGTAGCTGTTATTTAGTTTACGCAAAACAAAATTTAGGAGGAAATGTATGAAAACACCAATGCGTGTCGCCATTACCGGTGCTGCCGGTAACATCGGATATGCACTCGTCTTTCGGATTGCCAACGGCGATCTCTTTGGCCCAGATCAGCCGGTGATTCTGCACATGTTGGAGATTACACCGGCGCTCGGCGCACTAAATGGGGTGGCAATGGAATTGGATGACTGTGCCTTTCCCTTGTTGACCGATATGGTCTTGACCGATGATGCCAACGTGGCCTTTAAGGATATCAACTGGGCAATGTTGGTGGGCGCTCGCCCACGCGGCAAGGGCATGGAGCGTAAAGATCTGCTCAGTGCCAATGCGGCAATCTTCTCGGTACAGGGCAAGGCGATCAATGCCAATGCTGCCGCCGATGTGCGTGTGCTTGTTGTCGGCAATCCCGCTAACACGAATTGTCTGATCGCCAAGAGCAATGCCCCCGACATTCCTGCCGAGCGCTTCACCGCCATGACTCGGCTCGACCACAATCGAGCCGTCACGCAATTGGCGCAGAAAGCCGGTGTGGCGAACACAGATGTCAAAAAGGTAACGATTTGGGGGAACCACAGCGCAACCCAATACCCAGATGCCTATCACGCTGAGATTAAGGGCACGCCAGTTGCCCAAGTGATCGGTGACGATAGCTGGCTGAAAGAGACCTTTGTCCCGACCGTGCAAAAGCGCGGCGCGGCCGTGATTGAGGCCCGTGGCGCGAGTAGCGCGGCCAGCGCAGCCAATGCCGCCATCAACCACATCCAGACTTGGTATCATGGCACCGAAGCTGGCAATTGGACTAGCATGGGCATCCCCAGCACTGGCGCGTATGGTTCACCAGAGGGGGTAATCTTTAGCTATCCGGTCACCGTCAGCAATGGGGTCATCTCCGTTGTCGAAGGTCTATCATTGAGTGAGTATGATCAGAAGATGATTGCGGGCACCGGGCAGGAATTACGCGAAGAGCGCGATGCGATTGCCGATATGTTGGGGTAAAGCCGTACAATAAAAATGGGCACGCCGAAACCGGCGTGCCCATTTTTATTGTACAGAGAAGCGGTTATGCGTGGCGCTCATCCATTGGCACATCAAGTGCAGCGTCGATTTCTGCCTCCAACTCACCCAGCGCTTCGTCGCTGAGCAAGCCATCGCGTGCCAACTCATCCAAGGCTGCCCGTTGTGCACGTAATACTTCAATACGCGCCAATGAGATCACCTGCGTGCGCAATTCGGGCGTTTCTTCCAAAAGCCCCCGCAAGCGCTCGCTCAATTCTTCCTGCCGTTGGTCAACCTCGGCTTTAACCGTCTCCCAGGCCACTGGCAATAGGGCCCCTTCGCGGTATAGGTGATCGATGTGGCGGCCAGCCGAACGGGTTGCCAACAATTCCCCCTGTGTACGCTCATATTCCAAGGAGGTATGCTTCTTCGCAGTGAGACCCAATCGATTGAGCACCGCCGGAATCGTTGTCGCCTGGGCTAATAGCGTAAAGAGCACAACACCAAAGCTCATGGCTAGCAACTGTCTTCGTTCCCCCACGGCAAGGGGAATACTGAGGGCCAAGGCCAAACTTACCGCTCCTCGCAATCCACCCCAGACCATTACATGGAGATAGGCAGGGTTGACATTCCTTTGCCCGCGCAAGACGCGCACAATTGCCCCCAATCCGTAGACTGTAATCAGCCGTGCCACGAAGACCACGGCAACCCCAACCAGTGCCGAAACGAGAAACTGCAACAGTTCTGCATATTCGACATTCATCCCAATGAGAATAAAGACAAAGGAGTTGGCGAGAAAGGCCAGATACTCCCAGAAATTGATCAACACAATCCGCGTGGTAGGCGACATCCCACGCGGCCCCACATTGCCGACCACTAGCCCCGCCATCACCACAGCCAGCACACCACTCATGTGGAATGTTTCTGCAATCAGATAGCTACCAAAGGCGACAACGGTAGTAAGCGTAATCTCGATTAAATAATCATCGATACGCGCAATCAATTCTGCAACAATATAGCCGAGCGCCAACCCAATAGCCACACCCCCCAGCGCCACAACAAAGAAATCGGCAATTCCTTCGATTGGCGAGAAGGTCCCCTCAAGTACATAGGCCAACATGATGTGAAAGATGACAATGGCTGTACCATCATTAAAGAGACTCTCGCCTTCCACCAGCACAGTTAGTTGCTTGGGTGCACCGACCGCCCGAAAGACCGCGATAACGGCGACGGGATCGGTTGCCGCAATCAGCGCACCAAAGAGTAGTGCCGCGGGCAAGGGCAAGATCCCAAACCCTGAAAGCAAGAAACCAACCAATGCGGTGCTGAGTAATACGCCAGGAATAGCCAAGACCAAAATGGGGGTAAGATTGGCGCGTAGCTGATCAAGCCGCAGATGGAACGCCGCTTCAAAGACAAGGGGTGGTAAAAAAAGCGCCAACACCAAATCGGGCGTGAGTTCAATACGTAATTGGTTCTGTAGCGCAATCGCCAACCCTGCCAACACCAGTGCAACGGTATAGGGTAACTTAATGCGTCTTGCGACCATCGCCACCAGGGTGACAATCAGTAGGACTTCAACAATTTCAATTTCGGTCGTCAGAAAGGATTCCATCGATTTCTCCAGGGGAATGTGGTGGATCAGGACTTACGCACGCCTCGGCGGCTGAGCTTGTCGAAGCCAGAGAGGCGTGCGTATGTCCTATAGATTACAGAAGACCTGTGGCGCGCCGGTCGGTAGGAACCTGAACAGCAATGGTACGCGTGTGGTGCATTAACGTGACCTGTAAGCCACCAATCATTGTGCTGTCGGCATTATCGCCAGGGAAGCGGCGACGATAGCGACCATCGGGCAACATTTCCCAAGCTTGGCGGTGGTCGATCAAGGAGAGCTGTAGAATATAGTCGATCTGCTCTTTGAGGCGTGGATCTTCAATGGGCGTAATGGCTTCGACACGGCTGGTAAGGTTGCGCTGCATCCAATCCGCGCTACCGATGAAGTAGAGCGGCGTACCATCATTCAAAAAGTAAAAGATGCGCGAATGCTCCAAGAAGCGCCCAATGATACTAATCACCCGAATGTTTTCGCTAATGCCTGGTAAGCCGGGCAAGATGCGACAGTTGCCGCGAATGATCAGATCGATCGATACTCCGGCTTGACTTGCTTCGTATAGCGAACGAACGATGATGGGGTCTTCTAGCCCATTCATCTTGGCAATAATGCGCGCTGGTTTGCCAGCCAATGCAAACGCCGTCTCCGCCTTGATCATCTCAATAAAGCGACGGCGCATGTTCACGGGTGCCACCAGTAATTTGCGATATTCGGTCTGCCGGCTATAGCCGGTGAGAAAGTTAAAGAGATCCATCAGATCGGCGCCCAATTCGGGGTTGCAGCTAAAGAGCCCCAAATCCGTATAGAGCGTTGCCGTTTTGACATTATAGTTGCCGGTGCCAATGTGGTAATAGGCGCGTAGACCATCATCTTCTTCCCGGATGGCCAGCGACAGTTTGGTGTGGGTTTTGAGCCCCACCAGCCCATAGGCGACGTGGCAACCGGCATTTTCCAACATGCGCGCCCACTCAATATTTTGGGCTTCATCAAAGCGCGCCTTGACCTCGACCAGCACGGCAACCTGTTTACCTTGCTCCGCAGCCTGGATCAATGCACGAATAATCGGGGAATTGGCGCTGGTGCGATAGAGCGTCTGTTTGATCGCCACCACATGGGGATCGCGTGCCGCCGCTTCGACAAATTGTTGGGTGCTGGCAGCAAAGCTGTGATAGGGATGGTGAACCAGTAGATCGCCCTGGCGAATAATCGAAAAGATCTCGGCGGGACGCGTCCGGTTGTCTAGCCCGGCCAAGCGCACCGGCGTGTGGGGCACCCACGGTTCATATTTAAGATGGGGCAGATTTAGGTCTGCCAGGGCAAAGAATTCATCGAGACGGAGCAAGCCCTGGATGGGATAGACATCGTTCTGCTCTAGATGTAGCTCATTGCGCAAGATCGCCATCATGTTTTCCGGCATCGAGTCGGCAACTTCCAACCGCACCACGGGAGCAAAGCGTCGTTCGCGTAACTCCTCGTTGATCATATCGAGCAGATCCTCTGCTTCATCTTCATTGCGTTCGACGTCGGCGTTGCGCGTAACCCGGAAGGGGTGCGCCGCCACAATGCCCATTCCCTTGAAGAGGGTGTGGAGATTGTGCAAGATCACCTGTTCCAGTGGCACAAAGTGGTGCGGCGTCTCCATAGGCACCCAACGAGGCCGATTGGTCGGCACTTTGACGCGCACAAAATGGGTCTCGTCGTTGCTGGGATCGTAGAGCAAGACACCGAGGCTCAGGCTCAGATTGCTGATAAAGGGGAACGGATGGCCAGGATCAACCGCCAATGGCGTCAAAATCGGATAGACTTCGCGTTGATAGTAATCTTGCAGATGCGCTTGCTGTTGTGGATTGAGTTCACTGTAATCAAAAATGTGAATGCCATGGTGAGCCATCGCCGGCAAAAGGTCTTCATATAGACATTTGCTCTGGGCGTGTAACATCGGGCGCACAGCCTGCGCAATGTAGTGCAACTGTACATCGGGCGTCCACCCTTGCAGCGTCAGATTGGCAATCCCTGCGGCTTGCTGCCGCTTTAAGCCGCCCACGCGCTTGCGAAAAAACTCATCGAGGTTGCTGGCGGTGATCGCAATAAAGCGCAGCCGTTCGAGCAGAGGGGTGCGCTCATCGAGTGCTTCGGCCAGGACACGCCAATTGAAGTCGAGCCAACTGAGCTCACGGTTATAGACCAATTCCGAGGTGCTTAAATCTTCGAGTGAGAGCATACTGAGATCAACCGGCGGCTTATAGGCATGTTCGACCGGTTGAATCACTGGCGGCGCTTCTCCCGCTTCGCCTGTTGCTGTCATTGGCGGAAGATTTGCGTGGTGGATGCCATTGTTGTTTGTCGCATTAGCGGTGGGAGCTAACATCACTGCCGATACCGGTGATGTGGCCATGGATGATGTAGCCGGTGATGATATAGCCGGTGATGATATAGCCGGCGATGATATAGACTGCGTCGGCGTATCAGCAGTTTGCCGCTCTGCTTTCGAAGAAGGCAGCGACTCTGCCCCATTTGTGGAATTGGCTGCTTTCTGCGCAGAATTTTTGCGGTTAGCTGGCATAGGTACTCCTCACCGTATTTATTGGATTGGCGGTATTGTCGTCAGACGCTTGCCGGGAAAATCACGATCACTCTCCACCGATTGTTCATTCTCCACCTATTGTAAGGATAAAGCAGCGCTTTGTCGAATTACGCAATGGGGAGCCAAACGCCTTGCGGTTCCGGTAAAGTAACGATAGACTATAGCTCTGGTAAATTTAGGTAGTACAAAAGATTGACGCAGTGCAAAAGAAATGAATGGATATGAACGAACTGATCAACCTATTGATAATGTTTGTGCCGCTATTTCTCGTTACTGGGTTGGCAAACCTTGCTGAACGCCAACGGGAACGGGCTGAACCTCATCAGCCATTCGCGATCACCAGTTATCTACTCATTGCACTGCTTTATCTCTTGGGCGTGGTTGGTGGTATCGCCATCCAGGCGATTGGCCTGCTGGTGCAGCAACAGCCAAATCTGCTTGATGAAGCGGGAATTGCCTTCCATCCCGATTCTTTTGGGCTGTTGGGTGCAGGAATTTGGATTCCCTGCCTGATCGGCCTGCTCCTTTTGTTGCCGCCGGTACGGCGCTTGTTGGCGCGCTTTACCAAAATTGATCCACAGAATCCAGTCCATACCGTCGCGCTTGCCTTGACCGTATTGGTCATTGTCAATTTGATGGTAACCCTGGGCGTTGGCTTGGCAAACCTCGCTGAAACGCTTGCGCAACAGGCTGAGCAAGGGCTAGTGGCCAATACGATGTTGGGCCTGTGGTTGCAACAGATCTTTACGGCCCTCCTCGGCATGGTTGGCGTTGGCTGGTTGACCCGTCGCGATTTCGGTGCCACCCTCCAACGGCTGGGGATCGTCACACCAACCGTGAAACAAGTCCTGATCGGCTTTTGCCTGGGTATCTTGATGGTGCCGGTGATTATGCTTGTGGAACAGGCGAGCAACTACTACAATATTGGGGTGGACCCCAGTGTCGGTGATCTGACCGAGCAGTTGCTTGGCTCGCTCTTTACGACTCCCTTTGGCATCTTTACCGCAGGGGCTGCCGCGGCGCTTGGCGAAGAGACGATCTTTCGCGGGGCCGTCCAGCCCCGTTTTGGCCTCATTTTGACCGCGCTCCTCTTTGCCTTGCTCCACAGCAACTACGGCCTGAGCGTCTCCACGCTGATTGTCTTTCTGGTTGGCCTGATCCTGGGCCTTTTGCGCCGCCGCTACAACACATCCACCAGCATGGTTATGCATGCGACCTATAATATCACGTTGGCGATCCTTGCTTATCTCGGGGTATAATTGGGGAGAAGAGCGACCAACAGTAGAGCGGTAGGTCAGTAAATCAGTAAATCAGTCGACATTACCGATGTAGCGCGTTACGATCGCAACGGCAGTCGCTTATATGATCTTCTATCTGCCCAAATCCTTTGTCACAACCCCATGGCTGCACTGCTCAATCGCTGGACGCCCGCCGGCACCCAAGGCGCAACCTACGGCCAAAAAACAGCATCGCTGCCGGTGGGCGCACGATCGCGCCGCTGCTGGCCGGGGTGATCGCCACTTTATGGCGTGCGCACTGTCATTGGCGCGACTGCGGCGGTTTATGCGCTGATGGTGGGGTTGGTCGTGTGGATGGCGGCACAACGGGGGGAACAGGAGAAGAGGCAAAGGGTAGGGGTTGTGGTGGGGGATTAGTTGGCTATACGCCCCTGCTGTAACCAATGATAAAACATGCCGGAACGGATTCTAATTTGATTTTCTTGTAGTATAGTAATTTGACAGATTTGTAAAAACTCGAGCGCATCAGTGAGGTTTTCTATTGATAGATTCAGTCTATCGCAGGTTTGTAACAGCTCTTCATGCGTGAAACCAACCTTTATGGTTGCAAGATGATGTAATACTGGCTCGCTTGGTAAACAAGCAGCACGTAAGTAATGCAACAAGGTTTGAAAGTAGCGGACACACTGCATTTGAAACTCTTGATCATGGTCTTGAATTTCCGTGATGCTTGCCGGTGTGAATAGTGGGTCGGTCGGGATATTGATGCGAATTCTCTGGTTAAATCGTTGTACTAAGCAACTGCCAAGCAGTTGTAGCAAAAATGGTTGTCCTCCTAATAGTCGCAAGATCTGATTGACTGCTTCTGGCGTGAATTGTGGAACAAAGTTAATTGTTGGTTCTTGAAGCAGCTTCATAGCCTCGCTCAAGCCTAAATTGTTTACATGCAAACACAAAACGGCATCGAAGATAAGGTGCTTTGTCCAGCCGAGTCTTTCCGGTGGCTGCTTCATGGCAAAAACGACATTGAAACGCTCCACATTGCTAACTAGATGCCAAAGTAGGTCCAAAAATTCCGCGAATTCATTACGTCTCGGCGAAAAAGCATTTCCTGCGTTGCTCACCGAATGTTGTCGAATGAGCAATTCATCAAAATCATCGAGAGCGAGCGTCAGTACCAAATTGTTGCTTTCGTTTCCTAACTGATGACAGGTAGAGTGGATATATTCCTGTAGATACCGCAGCGGGTGACGTAAAAGGATAGGATCGGCAATATGGGTCGATTGCAGCGATATGGATGTTGTATGGGCTATCGATTGGCATATAGAAAGCACCACTTGTTGGATTAGATTTGTGCCGCGCGTTATTTGTGTCAAGTTCACAATTGCGAGGCGCACTGGCAGAGCAGACGTGTTTGCTAATCGGTTTAGCAACGAAGTTTTACCGACACGGGGTAATCCCCATAGACAGATTGGCCGAAGAGTTCCAATTGTGTTGGCTCGGTACAGATGTCGTAATAGCGTTTGACGACCGATAAACATTTGCTTGTTATAGAGGGGGTTCTGATAAATAAATGGATCAGTAATTTCGCTCAGTTGTAAACGATGTTGGTCAAGATACCAATCTTCCAACTGCGCACACCATATTTCGGCAATCCGTCTAATAATAGTTGCTTCATCGTGAGGTGATTTCCAGAATCTTAGTCGGTCAATGTCAAGGGTTACGATCTCTCGCACTATCTCTTTCGTTTCTGCATTACAGCGACGATAAAGCCATACATAATGGACGATGCGATTGAAGAGTGTTAATGCCTGCCAGCTTTGCTGATGTTTGACGGTCGAAGGCCAACGCGGTAGTGCAATAAAGGGTTGTCCCTGAGCAAGATTATCTTGTGATATGAGCATTGCTAAGGCTTCTGTAAGTAATTTCATCTCGTGAGCATAGCTACATTTGAGAATTTTGCTGTAAGCCTCTGTTGCTTGGTGTAGCTGCCAATTTTGTAGATAGAGCGTTGCACTGATCGCAATTTGCCATGGCGCATGAACTTGCTCATAGTGAACACGATGTCGATTCTCTTGCAAGAGGTCCATAGTGAATACAAATTGTCGTCTTTTTTTGCGTTCGGCTGCTGTTCTTCCCTGCTGCTGCGCTCGCCAATTCATCCACTGCCTTGATTTTATCAACTCACTGAGGGAGCTATAGTTACCTGCCTCCGTCATAAAGTCGCTTAGTTCCCATCTAAAGAGTCTATCGCATAGTTCATCAACCTTTACTAAAAGTTGATTTGTTGGTGCTTCATTGAGCTTGTTCTGTACGCAACGGATGAGCCAGGGCTGCAAATTAGAATATTGCCAGATTTGATCTGCATTACATAGTCCCTGCCGCCAATTGGCTTCCAGCCACTCCTCAAGGATGATGCGCAGCTTACGCGGCATTAACAGCGTAACGCGTGGGATTGCATGATAGAGTCGATCGTGTAGTTCATGCTGTTGTTCGGTTGTTAAAGTGCTGCGGGCCCTGCGTACTTCCCTTGGGGAAGGTAAAGAGTAAAGCGCTATGAGATAATCATCGATCCGGAGAATACCTAAACTCATCGCGATGATAGCGGCGATAATACAGACCACTGTTGGCCACATCCCAAGTGAATCTAAAAATTGCCGATAGTACAGTGTCATTATGCCCAAGAATGGGATGAGAAAAACAATCGCAAGATGAACAAACCAGTAGGATATTTGCCGTATGAAGGCATGTGTATAGCTGTTCAAAGTCACGCCAAAGAAAAGACCACAAAAGACACTGAATTCGAGTAGCACCCAAATGTTAGCTTGCGATGCCATTGTCAGTTGCCTGATCCACCTTTCATGAAGAAATAGCAATGGTAGCCCAAGCCCAAAATGAATTCCCCAAATTGTAAAAATAGCAATGTCACCAGTATAGGCACCAATAAATAGACAGACAAGGACGATGCCAACCCCGACAAGCAGACTTAAAAGCGTATTAATACCTACGTCAGCCGGCGGTAACCAAAAGATGCTGAGACTTGCCCCACCTAACTCGATGATCACAAGGAAAAAAGTGATCATCAAGATGACATCTGCCGCATAAATGCGCATTTGGGGATTCGTGCGCCACCACTGAAACCAGCGGGTCGGATGAGTGCGATCTTGCCAGCGACCCAATTGCCAAGGTGCCAGATCTGCAACATTCGGAGTAGCATAATGGATGATATGGGTCTCAATATACTTGTGTAAATCGAATGGATTGTAGAAGATCCAACCAATTAGCCGTCGCCATTGAGTTGGAAAGGCACAAGGCATAAGATTCGCAATCCTTGTATATGAATCTAAAAATAAAGGCAAAATATCCTGATAGAGGCTCATAAATTAATGGGAGGCGAAAGCTATACTGCGGTTGAATTGAGAACCGGAGTTTCTACCCCAGCAAAAACTCCGGTTCTCAATCAGAGCAGAGTATAGATGGGATGATTGAAAAAGTGCGAGTTTTTCATCACAGAAACTCGCACTTTCATTCAATGGCAACGATTGATTGTACGAAGACTTCTAAGGGCGTAAGCTGCGCAACTTCCTACTACGCGGTTGCCAACTGCGCTCTCTGATAAGGTGGCACCACTTTCAATACTTGTAAATCACCTTGCCCTAACTTCTCCACCTCTGGTGTAGCTGTTGTGGCGACGACGCCCCGTCTACGTTGCTCCATCGTCCCTTCCTCCTTCGCCCCCTCTCCCGGCGTCAGATAAGTCTTCAAGCGCGACTCGACCCCATGTTCCCCCTGGCGGAAATCCATCGCCGCCTTCATCTGGCTGTTGCCATCCAAGATCACCCGCTGCTCTTGCAGATCAATCCCGTCAATCGTGCCCACGGTGCGCAAAATCCGTTCCGACGGCAGATCGGGAAACTGTTCGCGCAAGAGCGTAGCCAGGTGACCTTGTTTGAAGCCGGTGAGGATCGCCGGGCTTAGATGTAGGGCCGAAATGGCAATCGGTTGACTATCGGTGAGCTTAACGCCGATGCTTGGCAACGTCTCTTGCAACTCGCGTTTCAGATCGTCAAGTAATTGATCGCAGAGGGGCAAGCCAGGCAAGATCGGCAGCAGCTTCTCAAAAAGCAGTGCGTCTTTGCGGAGCTTGTAGCCATTTTCGATCCGTGCGGCCACCCGCACGATTGCTTCGCGCAATTTTACCGAGATCTGCTGTTCGCGCTCGCGGTCGCTAAAGAGGGCAAGCTCACGCAACTGCTCGCGATCGGTGCCGGCAATCCCCACCGGGTCGATCCGCAGCCACATGTTGAGCGTGTAGCCAAAAGAGATGCCCTTCATAAATAAATTTTCGACGCGTAGATTATGGGGCTCGTTGCGGGCGTTAATCTCGCGTTCAATCGTGTCAATACTCCAGGTTGTGACGACACCGGGGCCGGCAATGCGGTTAAACTTGCCCAGCCGATAGATCACAATCCGTTTCTCTTCTGGCACCACTTGGAAGCGCAACCCAAAGACCGAATACAAAATAAAATAGATCACCAATGCAACGGCCAACAGTGCAAATAATCCCAGTAAGAATTCCATCATTATCTCCTTTGCAAGCTTTCTTGGACGGTTCCGCATCGCCCATAATCGATCCACTCACCAAGATTCAGTGTCAGTACACGCAATACGCAACAGGGGAAGTGGATAATGCTCGTTGTAACGATTCATGATAGAGAACGGCGGTGGAGTGCGCAGCCGGGTACCCTTGGGCACGAAACCAGCGTGCGCGAGTCGACCCGTTTGGTTTCGATACGGCTGGATACTGCCCAGCCTACTCAACCGGCACTATCCTAAATCACCTTACCCAGAGTCGCGTTCCAAATATGCCTTAAAGAGCGGGCTAAACCAGACCAGCGTCTTGTTGTCCAGCAACATGCCCCGCCGCACAAGATGGTCGATCAGATCGGCATCTTCCGTGGTATCGCTGCCCTCGACTACGCGTCGGGCGACCGCTTGTTCATCGGGGTGGAGCCCTTTGAGAATCCGGCTGCACTCCTCGCGCACATCATTCTTCCCAAGAAAATAACTCACTTGATCAGTATCATCCATCGGTGGGTTGGCGCGCCAAAGCTCGAAGATGATCTTTAGCAACCGCGCATGACCACCGGCGAGTGTTTTGATCGCCGCCAACTCCTGACTGCGCAACGGTTTGCCAGCCCCCTCGTTGAGGTGCTGTAACATCTGGTGCTCATCTTCGGGGTTATAAAGCCCCAATGCATAGATGTGATGGCTGAAGAGATCATAGAACTTGGAGCTACCTTGCAACGGATGGCTCTGCCCTAGAATATGTGGCAGCCGCTTGGTGAAAATCAGATAGCTGAGCTTGCCACGGTTGCCATCGCTGCGCAGTGCGTTAAGCTGCTCCAACATTGCCAAGGGACCGCGTTGCAATACCTGATCAAAATCATCCAGGATAAACATGATCTTCTGGTTGTGCTGTTGACAGAGCCAATTGACCCACCGGCGCAGTTCGCTAAAGACCTTCTGATCTTCATAGATTTGTGTAATCTTAGTATCGGATACTGGCTGATCAAGATGCTCCACCGTCGCCGTTAGCGTGGCCAAAAGCTGCTTCCAGAGCCCCTCTTGCGTGCCATCCCACGTATTGCCGTCGATGACGGGGAAGTGGATCGAGCTGGTCTCTTTGCCGAGGTACTGAGCTTTGTAGGCATAGGGATCGACATGCAGGAAGTTGGTGATATTTGACTTGCCGGTGCCGGCAATGCCCATCAGGCAGAGCGACTGCCCCTCTTGCGCAGCCTTACAGATGAGGCCGATCTCATTTTGGCGATAGGTGGCGGTGTAGCGGGGTGTAGCCATAGATAGCACCTGTCTCTGTTCGTTAATGTCCATTCTGTAAAATCATTCGTCGCAACAATTGTGCAACAATATCTGCAACATACTGGATGTCTGCTGGTTTGTCAACATTGATAGGAGGTAACTTTATGGCATCTTATGTTTCACTCAACCTTTCTCCCAACATCGCCGCTGCCAATAAAGCGTATTCCTTCTGCGCCTCTCCGAGTACGCGCAGACGCAGCGCGTTTAAGAGATGCCAGAAGAGCGCTTGCTCATATTCTTCCCACCGCGCAAGGCCAACGGTCAACTCATTGGCATTTTCGCGCACGGTTGCGATCAGTTGGTGGGCACGGCGAAGTGCCGGCGATAAAAGTATCGTTCCAGTTGCGTTAGATGGTAGCTGTTCCCATTTTGTGCCGACCAACAGGCTCTCTTCAAACAACAGCAGTTGCTCCGGCGGCTGCCCGGGCGCAAATTGGAGGCGAATATCGGTCTCCAACTCAACAAAGTCGCGCAGCAGGTGGCTGCGTCCCGATCGACCAAAGTCAATCAGCCAGCAATGGCCTTCGCCATCAACGAGGATGTTGCGGCTGTGCAGATCGCCGTGACAGAGGACGGTGTGGCTGGCGACAGTACCCCAACTGCGGAAGTGGTCGTCCTCGATCGCCCATAGAATAGGATTGGGCAGGGGGTGGATCTCTTCGACAAAGCAGAGCGTGGCAGCGGTTAGCAATTCGGGCTTCCATCCCGCCGCGGCAGTGCGTAATTTCTCCACTGTTAGCCCAAGCTTGCCGGTATATTCTGCCGTTACGTCCAGTGGCGTTGGCTGCGCTTCCTGATAGATCCCGCCAAAGGTCTGTTGCAAAAAGCGGGTGAGCAGTTGATGCAGTGCGGCTGGCTCATCGCTATGCAGGTGGCGCGCGAGGGAGCCGATCGATTCCCAATCTTGCGCGCCGACAAGGGTATAGAGCAGCCCACCAATTTGACGGGAAGCGGCTTGGCCTTCAAGTCTGGCCAGGAGTTGCCCGCCGAGAAAGGGTTGAATCTCGCCATAGCGTTCGGCTTCATCGGCAATGGCGGCAGCCGGACCGACCTTGAAGACCATCGGTACGGGGTGCCCTTCCGGTCGCGCTTCGTGAACGCGCAGCAGCACGGCACCGGAGGAGGAATAGCTCTCGCGAAACTCGGGGGAGAGCAGGGGTGCCAGGTCGACAGAGATCGCTTTGGGGAAGAGCCGCCGCAGGATGAGGTCGATGTCATCACC
Organism: Caldilineaceae bacterium; assembly: GCA_034432375.1. GTDB lineage: Bacteria > Chloroflexota > Anaerolineae > Caldilineales > Caldilineaceae > JAHBVH01. Next base: position 163,280 of record DAOUCA010000064.1, on the reverse strand, counting down.
GCTGGGTTGCGTCCCCTCTGTCGGCAGCGTGTTGGCAATCGTCGCTGCAATTTGGTGAAGCGCCACCGTGCCGGTGATCTGTAACGCAAAGTTGATCGCCACGCTCTCGGCAAACATCGTCTGCACCCGCGCGATTAATTTAGCCGGCGCGTCCGGATCATCCTTGGCGATGATATCTTCTGCCCCAATAGGACCCAGTGCTTCACGAATATACTCCTTGGTATCATGGGCCGTGTGAAAGAGACAGGGAATTCCCTCTGGCAAGGCACGCGCCAATGTAAAGCCACTGGTATCGCTTTCGCTGCGGTCGTTGGTGGCGCGGATGTCAATAATCGCCAGATGGATAATCTCGGCCTGCAATGCCGCCTGTGCCGCGTCGATTGTGGCCGCGGGGATCACCCCATAGCCGGCCAAACGTAGCCGGCGGGAAACGGCGCGCAGCAGATCGGGGTCATTTTCGACTAACAAGATACGCCCCATTGGTGAACTCATCGCAATTCACCGTTTGTTGGTGGATTGGCCAGCGGAAAGGAGAGACGTAAGGTCGTGCCTACGTCCGTTGACTCGACTAAAAGTAAATCGCCCTGATGGCGGCGGGCCACAATCCGTGCCATCAATGCACCCATCCCACTGCCTTGATGTCCATTGCCCTGATGTCCACTGCCCGGGCGTCCATCATCGTGGGGCCGTTGGATCGGGCGTTTGAGAAAGTCATTGCGCGCAAAGTGCGGAATTCCCGGTCCAGTATCTGCAATCTCAATGTGGATTTGTCCTCCCATCGCGCGACTGCGTACGGTTAAACAGCCCCCACTGGCCATCGCTTTGAAGGCATTGTGAACAAGCTTTTCGGTCGCGATCCGTAGAATCCGCGCCGGGACACGGATCTGCTGTGCGGCGCATTGCAGATCGAATGTCACGTCAATCGGCTTGGCGACCCGTTGATTATGCTCCTCACACCATGTCAGAACGCTCTGACGTAACTCAACATCGACGGTGGTCGGTATGTCGGCGCGTAGCTCGATCGTCCCTGGTGGACGGATGGCTTGGATCTCGTTGACAATCTTGCCCAGATCCTCGGTGATCTCAAAGAGCAACTCCCGCTGTGCATCGGGCAATTCGTTGCTCCAGGCGTGGAGGCTGTCGAGACAGTAGCGCATGCTGCTAATCTTCTGGGCCATTGTATGCTGGCTTTCGGCGGCAAAGATTCCCATCCACGCCACGGTTTCGTTGACAATGGCATCGTTGCGCACCTGTTCCAGTTCGCTGGCCTGTTGTGCGTTGTTAATCGCCAGTGCCGCAAGATTGGTCAACCCCACCAAGACACCGGCGTGATCCTCTTTGGTCAATCCGTTGCACTCCCGATGTTCCACATTGAGCACACCGATAGGCGTCTTGCCGGCAATTCCCGATTGACGCAAGACAACTGCCATCTCCGACTGTGACTCCCCCGTCAGATCGACAAAGTGTGGATTGGTCCGCACATCTGGAACGAGCTGGTAGCGATTTTGACGAAAGGCCAACGGGACAATCCCTGGTCCATTGATCGGCATTTTGACAAAATGCCCGCCGATCTGTGCACGGCGTTCCGGTGGCCAAACGGCAACTAATTCTAGAGACTCCCCCGCTGCGGCTGACTGGGGGCGGGACACAAGGCGTAATGTTGCAAAGTATCCACCGGTGACAGCAACCGCCTGTTGCAAAATGGCGTGGAGCACATCGTCTAGAGCCAGACCCGCCGCGGCAATGCTCTGGCCCGCTTGATAGAGTGCATGGAGCTGCCGTACCGCCCGCCGTGCCCGTTCATAGAGGCGCGCGTTGTCGATCACAATCGCCGCCTGCCCGGCAATGGTTTGCAGAAGTTGGCTGTGTACCTCGCTAAAGACATTGTCCCGTTCCAGGTCGCGCAACACGAGCACGCCGATTAGTTGGTTGCGGGCGATCATGGGGGCACCGATCCAACTGCGCGAGCGCTCCGGTAGGTGGAAGGCATCGCCCCGCTCTGCGCCCCAGCTTTCGAGCGCTTGTCGCGTGGCAAAGCGCAGCGGTTGGCGATGTTCCAGGATCCACTCAATCAGATTCGGATAGTCACCGAGCCGGCGCGGATTGTACGCTTGGCGGCTCTGCACATTCACCGGCTGTTCATCTTCGTAGATCAAGGGGAGATTGATCGTTTTGCTCTGCTCATCATAGAGCGCAATATACATGCTGCCCGTCTCCAACCCCACATCGGCCATGGCGGTGTAGGCTTGTTCATAGATATTCTGTAATTCCCGCTCTTCAATGCTAGGTAGCATTAACGCTGGGTCAATGTCCACGATCTCTGCCCCGTGCAGATCTTCGTCATTGTCGATGGCGATGTTGCTAATATTCTGCTGAAAGGCGCTAACGGCGTGGAGTTCGCGCACACTCTGTTGCAAGGCTGTGAGCACGGCGTCGTACTTTTGGGCATTGTCGATAACAATCGCAATTTCATCGCTAATCGCCTCGAGCAAACGCTGATCGGCAGGTGAAAAACGGGTGGGGCGCTCGTCGCGCAAGGCCAATACGCCGATGATGCGACTGCTGCGGCGCAAGGGAATGGCCAAACAAGAACGGATGTCATCGCGGTAGATGGCTGCGATCTGCGCATGCTGGGGCCACACGGCGAAATCTTCTACGAGCAAGGTTCGCTCGCTCTTCAATACATAATCGACCAGGTCAAGCCGTTCCCCCAACCGTCTTGGTCCATAGCGCATGCCTGGCACTTTCTGGTTGAGACCGATGCCTTTACCATGCTCGCGCACTTTGGGAAAGCGAATCATCGCCGTGGCCTGCTCATAGGTGGCAATCAAAAAGCCATCGGTGTTTAGGCCAAGCGCATCCAGCCCCAAGCGAATTTGGCGCATCTGATCCTCAACCGGCAGAATGTCGACAATGTCGGCTTGAAACTTTTTTACTTTGTTGAGCACCAACACTTCTTCGCTCTGCAAGCTCCGTTGCTTGCGCTCTTCGGCCATGAGCGTGGCGAGATGGAGCGCAACGGCGGCATGGGGTGCCAACTTCTGTAGAAAGGTTCGGTCATCGGTGGCGATGCCGTCACGCAATTTGCTGGTGATATAAATGGTGCCAATGACCTGATCTTGAACGATTAGCGGTACGCAAAAGGCGGCTTCCATCTCTTCGTCCCATCCGGCGTAAATCCTATAGTATGGATCGATTTGGACGTTCGGCGCATAGTGTGCATGACGGTTCGTAAAGACATAGGCGTTGATGCTCCGTTTTGTCAGCTCCAACTCGATGAGACTGGCGCGCCGTTCATTGCCAAAGATCGCCATCCCGCGTGCCGCTAACACATGGCGCACACTGTCATATCCCAGGATGGTGACAAAGGCGCTTTTGGTCAGATCGCGCACTTGCTCCGCGATCACGGTTGCCACTTCATCTGGATCGGCGGCGGTTGCCGAGGTCGAGATGGCGGCAAAGGCTTGTTCTTCCCGGCGCCGGCGCCGGATGACGCGCGCATTCTGGATCAACAGCGCCGCTTGCTGTGCCCACTGCCAGGTCGCTTCTTGCCAGTGCATTGGGAACTGTTGCGGCTCGGTGAGCGAAACCAAGATGGCCCCGATGACCTCTTCCCGTTCGGCCAGCCCAATTAGCAAGGGCAGACTAAAATAGGCACGGATCTCAGCGTTGTTGGCAATGTGGTCGGGAATCGGCGGAATGTTGGCGGGCCAATCGCGGGTGTTGCCAACAAAGATCGGTCGCTTGTGTTGGACGATGCGCGCCGCTGCCCCTTTTGGGTGCGAGGTACGGGTCAGAATTCGACTCTGCAAAGGGCCGCTCATACGTTCAAGATAGAGCAGGCCAGTTTCTCGATAGATATAGACGGTGGCAAGTGCAACCTGATCGGGAAACCATTGATTAATCTGCTGTAGATGCTGGTCCAGAATCTCCTCAACCGTGCGTTCCGGCTGGGAGGCATGCCATGTCGCCATCAGTTGTTGGCCGAGTTGTTGCAAAAAGCCGTGATTGCTAGATGGGCTAGCTATGGGATGTTCATCCGAGCCATTTGTTGATAACGATGTACCGTTGCTCAATCCAGAAACCAAAGGTATGTGGGGGCTTGATTGCATAGATGGCTCCATCTCCGGCGATTGTGGCTGCGTAGGTTGATTGCGATAGGGTAGTCTGCCTCTACTATTCAACCGAAAATAGACACTGCTGTCAATAGCCAATTGCGTAGGATAAGCAGCGTTTAGTGGACTTGCTTAAGTTGTACCACGTCGGTATTTTGCCGCAGGGGAGCAACAGGTTCACTGTTACGAAGGGCAGGGTATCGAGGAATTACAGCGGAGAGACCCATCAAAGTGATCGGGTGTGGCGGTTCATCTTCTAGAATAAACCAGAAAAACGTGGTGCTGCGCTGAATAATTTCGTTAACAAACTGTCGACCAACAAACCGACTACCATTTGCTGAACGATGTTCGGCAGTATTTTGTGCCGCCGCGACTCATGGTGTAGATGAAGGTCTTTCGTCAGGCAATTTCAAAAGGCGATGAAGTGGCTACGTTGCATTGGGTCATTGCCCGTGGGGTAACGGTCTAGAACATGAAATAACCTGCTGCTTGCGTACCAATTCACCCCACCCCCGGGAGCCCTCTGGGCCTCTCCCCGACATCAAGGAGGGGAGAAACGCTCCTCCCTTGCTCGCGGGGGAGTTGGGAGGGGTAGGGTGAATCAAGCTTAGTCCATTGCGTCGCGCATGCGCGTCAAGCCTTCTTCCAACAACGCGCGCGTGGTCCCAAAGTTGAGGCGCACAAAGTTTTTCCCTTCATCGCCAAAGCGAGCACCATCATTGAGCGCAACCTTGGCTTCTTTGAGGAAAAAGTCATAAGGATTGCCTTCCAATCCGGCATCGTTGCAGTCAAGCCAGGCCAGGTAGGTTGCTTCTGGCGCGGTAACTCGTACGCGTGGCATATGCTTGGTGACAAAGTCAACGACAAAGTCGCGATTGGCGGTTAAGTAGGCAGTCAAGCCATCCAGCCAATCCTGACACTCGGTATAGGCAGCGATCCCCGCGGCGATCCCCAACACATTGACATGCGGCACAATGCCACTGGCGGCTTTGTTTACCTTCTGGCGTAGCTCAGCGTTCTGGACAATCACGGCGCTACAGCCTAACCCAGGCACATTGAAGGTTTTGCTGGGCGCGATTAGCGTGATGGTACGTTGCGCAATTTCTGGATCGAGGGCGGCAATCGGCAGATGCTTGGTCCCACCTAACATGAGATCACAATGGATCTCATCGGAGCAGATTACCAGATCGTGGCGAGCACAGATCTCCGCCATGCCCATCAATTCTGCCTTCGTATAGGCACGACCTACCGGATTGTGTGGATTGCAGAGAATGAAGAGTTCCGTATTGGCCTGAATGGCTGCTTCAAAGGCACCCAAGTCCATGGCATAGTGCATCTTCTGCCCATCGGTTTGCAAGGCCAACGACGCCGTCTGCAAGACGCGATCCTGGTTGACTGGTGCACTCAAAAATGGGGGATAGACGGGCGTACTGACCACGACGCCATCACCAGGCGTACCAATCGCGCGGCTAACGACATTGAGTCCACAGACAAGCCCCGGGATGAGCACCACATCCTCTGGCTTGATCGGCCAGCCGTGCAAAGTGGCCATCCGTTCGGCAATCACCTCTTGCAGCCGTTGCGATTCTCCGCCATAGCCAAAGACACCATGATCGACGCGAGCATGGATGGCATTGAGGATCGGCTCTGGCGAGCGAAAGTCCATATCGGCAACCCACATCGGGATCACATCGCTGCCATAATTGCGCCATTTGCCGCTGTCAGACCCGGCGCGCACAACGGGTTCATCAAAATTATAAGCCATAAGGTCTCCTAGTTCGTGTTGCGTGTTGCGTGAACGTCGCGCGTAATATTTGCCACATTTACGCGGTTTACGAAAATTGGGTGGCTAGGAATTATGCAACGCTCGATCTCATTGCGCTGAACAATTCGCTATGCAACCCGCACTCAGCGTAACTCCTATAAATTTTCAGGGTGGTATTGTTGGTGGGGAATTACTTTTGCTTGGCCATATCATCATAGCGAAGGCTGAACTTTTCTTCTGGTTTGGAGGTGCGATAGGCTGCACGTGCCATTGTCGTTGTCGCAATGGGACCGGTAATATAAAAGAGGACAATCAGCAGCACCATGCGGATAAGGTAATCTTCATAGTATAGTCCTGTTGCCAACAAAACACAACTGACCCCCACGGTCGTCGCTTTGCTGGCGGCGTGCATACGTGCATAGACATCGGGCAGCCGTAAAATGCCAATCGCGCTGAGTAGCAGAAAGGTTACCCCAATGCCGGCCAAGATCAGAATTAACCATTCAAAAAGTGACATCTCAATCTTCCTGTTTTCCTCTTCGCATCTTAGTGTCTATCCTGAAATTCGCTGTGTCCACCTATCTGATAGGTGAGACTGAAGCAGCCACAACTGATTTTCAGGATTGGTTCTTACTCTTGCACCTGCACCTGGTCGAGTGACAGACTTTCGTTTTTGCCACAGAGGGCGCAGAGTTCCCAGAGAGGAAGAGGAGCAGAAGTGCTTTTCTCTGTGCTCTCTATGCCCTCTGTGGCTTAGGTTGAATTCATCAGCCAAACAGCCTTCGCGCTTTAATCTTCGCGCTTTAATCTTCGCGCTTTAATCTTCGCGTTGGGACTGTTCTAGATAGCGCGCAAACATGACGGTGCCCAAAAACCCTAACACACCCGTGATAATGGTGATATCAAGCAGATAAGGTGAATGATTGCGAATCGCAAAGAGCGCGACAATGGCCACGGTGTGGATCGCAATTACGTCAAAGGCGACGGTGCGGTTGGGCACATCTGGACCAATATAGAGGCGCAAAAAGCAGAGCACAAAGGAGATGCTCACAATCCAAATGAGAACTTCCATGCCAATGCCGAAGGGTGTCATACCGTGGTTCCTCGTGTTACTTCTAAGAGACGTCGTTCAAAGCCTTGTTGGATGCTACGCCGGAAGGTTTCCGGATCACCGGTTGTCAGATTGTGCACATAGAGCACCCGTTGGCCTGCCGCATTGCGCCCCAAATCTACACTGAGCGTGCCGGGAGTTAAGGTGATCACGGATGCCAGAATCGTGATCTCCAGCCCACTGGAAACGGTTAAGGGAATTGCAATAATGGCTGGATCAAGGGTCGGTTTCGGTTGCAAAACCAATTTGGCAATGCTCAGATTGCTTAGCACGATTTGCCATAGTACATAGGCAATAAAGTGCAGCAGCCGATAGGCACGCCAACTATAGGGGCGATGAAAGAGCGAAATCACCACAAAGCCAATGGCAAAACCGATCAGATAGTCGAAGTTGCCAAAGATCGGTACGACCAACTGCCACGCAAATGCCAAAATCACGTTGACCAGAAATAGGACAAGGTAAAGATTCTGTGCCGGCACCGGCAAGATCGAGATGCCTTGTGTTGTTTCTCTCTTTTGCTCAGGTACAGATGGCTTTGCCCGTTTTCGCCGTTTACTACTCATTATTTCTCCATCTCCTATCTCCCTATCTCCCTATCTCCCTACTTTTACTTGTGCTCCAACGTCACAATTTCATCCGTTGGGTTTACCGCCTGAATATAGCCGTCGCGGTCGAGTACCTGTTGGGCTGCAATGGTTGTCCAGCGCAAAACCGGACCGCTAAAGAGGCCAATGGAGAGGCTCAAGAGAATCAAAACGGCGATTGGGGTTAGTGTCAACCAACGTCCTTGCGGAGTTGTCAGTGGTGCCGTCGGATAGATCGGTTGTGTCGCGTGGCCGGTAAAAGCATTCTGCCACAGCCGAATCATACTCATCAACGTCAACAGGCTGACCACCAGGCTAACCCCTGCGATGAGCCAATGTTCACTACTCAGCGCATTCTGGAGAAGAGCTAACTTGCTGATAAAACCACTCGATGGCGGAATCCCAGCGAGCGAAAAGGCGGCCACAAAGAAGATCACGGCCAGTAGCGGGCGCCGCGTAATCAATCCGTTAAGTTGGTTCGATGCCAAGATGCCGCTACCCATCTCTAATTCGGCGGCACCACCAGCCATTAAGAGTGCTGTCTTGACAATCATGTGGTGGACTAGATAGAGAATACCGGCTGCCATTGCAAAGCCAGCCAAGGCGGTATTGCCTGTCGCGGCCAACCCCAGCCCCATGATCATATAGCCGACCTGGCTGATGACATGGAAGCTAAGGACGCGCCGGAGCGTGCCGACGCTCATGGCACCAAAGACTCCAGTCAACATGGTCATCCCTGCAATTGTCAGAATCAGCGGTTGCCAAGCGACGAGATAGGTTGGGAAAATCAGCGGGAAGATGCGAAAGAGCGTATAAATCCCCACTTTGGTTAAGAGACCACCAAAGAGCGCTGTCACAGCTGGATGAGGCGTATGGTAACTCGCCGGTAGCCAGAAGAAGAGCGGAAAGAGTCCTGCTTTGCTGCTATAGGCGATTAGGAGTAGCCCCGCCAAGAGGGCACCGATGGCCGGCGGAATCTGATCGATCCGTTGCGCCAGATGGGCCATATTGAGCGTGCCCATCGTGCCATAGGCCAAGCCTGCCGCCGCCAAAAAAATTGTCGAGGCCATGAGATTGAGGACGACATAGCGAATGCCACCGTTAATCTGTGCTTGCTGTCCCCCCAAGGTCAGCAGGACAAAGCTGGCCATGAGTAGCACCTCGAAAAAGACATAGAGGTTAAAGAGATCGCCAGCCAGAAAAGCGCCATTAACCCCCATCAACAGAAAGAGAATCAGCGGGTAAAGGTTCATACGGTCCCGCTGATCGGCGGTTCCCACGGCATAGGGTACGATCGCCGTCATCAAAATTGCCGTGAGGGTGAGCATAATGGCACTCAGCCCATCGGCTATCACCGTGATGCCATAGGGCGCAACCCACAGGCCCATCTGGTAGACAATGCGCTGATTGCCCCCAATCGTCGCATTGACCAACAAGAGTGCGACGGCTAGATTGCCCACAACGGCAACAAATGTGATGCTCCGTTGGATCTTCGCTGCTTGCCGATACCCCCAACGCGAAAAGATCAGCCCCAGCGCAGCAGCAATCATCGGCAATACGATCGGAACAGCTAACCAATTTGGATTTAAGGTCATGCGTACATCGCTTCTCTTTGTGGGGGGAAGGTAGACAAGTAAACAAGTAGACAAGTTAACAGGTAAACAGGTAGATAGGCGAACCGGTTCTTCGCGCTTTCGTGAGGATCAGTGCCGCCTACGCAACCGGCATCCCTTAGGGTGAATCCCCCGATCCACCCTAAAGGATGAAGAGCCGGCGAACCGATTACCCTGTCTACTGATTTACTGATCTACCACTCTCCCTCTTCCCCCTGCGATACTCATCAACCAATGTATATTCCAGGTACTCATAATCATCTTCCCCGGCTTGTGCCATTTGTGGCGTAAGTGGACCCAGTGCAAAGGGATCGCCAGGGAGCGCTTCCTCCTCTTCGTGGATGAGTGCACTGCGTCGGTTGACCAGCACGACGATAAAGGCAGTAATGCCAAAGCTAATCACAATGGCTGTCAGAATCAACGCCTGTGGCAGCGGATCGACAAACGCGCCAATGTTACCGTGGAAGTTAGCCTTATCAGCCACAATGGGGGGCAATCCGCGCCGGAGCATTCCCGTGCTAAAGAGCAGCAAATTGACGCCATGGCTCAGCAAGCCAAGACCCAGAATCAAGCGAATGGGACTACGTTGTAGGAGCATGTACGTACCCGTCCCAAAGAGTGTTCCCACAATCACCGCGTGTAGTAAACCTAACATTCAGACCCCATCGTTTCCTACATCTCTACCTGTTATCATTCTTTACCGCTTTACCGACTCACCTATTCTCCAACGGCTCTTCTACATTGCTCAACCCTAACAGATAGGAGGTTACCACCGAGAGCACGACAAAGAAGACACCAAAATCAAAGAGCATGGGGGTGCCAAGCTCCAATGTGATCGGCCCCAAGTGGCCTTCCCACCAGACCCCTTTAAAAAATCCCCCTTGGAAGATACCTAAGGTCGCGGCGGTGACGGCCATGAGTAGACCGATGCCCATCAGTGGCTGTAAATAGCGCCCGATCGTCTGCCGTACAAACTGATCACCGCGGCTTAAAATCTGCAATTCAAAGGCGGCCGCCACAACAAGCCCGGCAATAAAGCCACCGCCCGGGCTATTGTGACCGGCTAGCAACAGAATGACGGCCAGTAGCAGTAAAATGGGGGTTAGCCCTCGGTCCAGCACTCGTAAATAGAGTTCAGGCATTCAATCTCCTTGTCGCTTTTCCGCTAGCGCTTGTGAAGCGGCTTTGGGAAGACGGCGTAGATGAGAAGCGCGTAACAGGGCATAGCCGCCTACAGCCGCAATGGCCAAAACGGTGATCTCCCCCATTGTGTCAAAGCCACGGAAATCAACCAGAATCACATTGACAATATTGCCGCCATGCGCGGCCGGCACCGAATTGAGCGCAAAAAAGTCGCTAATGCTGCGTTGATAGGGGCCATCTACCCCAACCAACGCCAAGCCAAAACCAACAGCCCCCATGGCAATCGCGATCACGACATTGCGTAGATGCAACAATTTCGGCGTTTTGGGGTGCTCGCGCGGTGGAATCCGGTGGAAGACCAGGATCAGCAGGACAACGGTGAGTACTTCAATTAGGAGTTGCGTAAGCGCCAAATCCGGGGCTCCGAAAAAGGCGAAGGCGAGCGTCACCACCACGCCGACAATGCCGATGCTAATAATTGCACTCAGCCGACGCTTTGCCCGGACTGTGATCACTGCAGCTACAATGGCCAGCCCAGCCAGAATAACCTCCTGAAACTCAGGTCTGTGGCTCCAGTCGATCCGCAAATTGTAGAGGCCACCGCGTAGCAGCAGCGCATAGCCAACGGCCATCACGGCAAAAATTAAGGTGATGCTGACCTGTCCCTCCAGCCGTCCTCCCTGGATGGCGCGCGTTACCAGGCGTGCTAGCGCATAACTGCCTTTGTAGCATCGTTCATAAACAAGTTGACCATTGAGCCAAGTAGGCACATAGCGAAAGATCGCCCGCATCTGGGCTCGTTGCCAAAAGATCCCTATGCCTAGCGCAATCGCGCCCAGGCTGGTTAGAAAGACTGGCGTAAAGCCATGCCACAGCGCCAAATGTGCATCCAAGGTCACCCCGGCAATTGAACCTGCCGGTGCAATCAACAGCCCCTTTTCTACCCACGGCAACGCAAGCGGGATCACCGTACCAATGACGACAAGTAACAACGCTGGTAGAACAAAGGGAAAGGGCGGCGCATGGTGCAAATGGGCCGGACTTGGCGCGGGTGCTTCTTTGCGAAAAAAGGGCTCCCACAGCAACATCAAGCTATAGCCGACGAAGAGCGCACCGCCCAAAGCCCCTACCGCCATCCCCACATACCCAATGAGCGGATTATCCTGTTCTGCAAAGTGGTGGAAAGTCTCGAGCAACGTCTCTTTCGCCAAAAAGCCAAAGAGTGGGGGCAAGCCCGCCATGGACAATGTCGCCAATACGGCCACGACGGTAACGACAGGCATAACGGTCCGCAAGCCAGCTAGCCGCCGAATATCGCGCGTCTCCATCGCATGATCGACGATCCCGGCGAGCATAAAGAGTGGTCCTTTGTAAAGCGCATGGGCGAGCGTGCCCACAATCACTGCTAAATAAGCGTACTCACTATCGAAGGCCAGCAACATCACCAAAATCCCTAATTGGCTAAGCGTGGCATTAGCCAAAATTGCCTTTAGATCGTGGTGGCGAAAGGCACTAAAGGCCCCCAGCAACATGGTGATTCCACCGCCGAGCAGCAACGTCCAAAACCAAATATCGCTGTCGTGAAGGGCGGGGTGCAGACGGGCCAGGAGATAGATTCCCGCTTTGACCATCGTTGCCGAATGTAGATAGGCACTGGCCGGTGTCGGGGCGGCCATGGCACCAGGCAACCAGAAGTGGAAGGGGAATTGCGCGGATTTTGTAAAGGCACCCAATAGGATCAAAACGAGTGCAGCCGTGTATAGTGGCGACTGATTGAGATGCGGGGTTGCCAAAATGGTGCTAATTGTATAGGTGCCCGTCGCCTGTGACAATAGGATCAGTCCGGCCAACATAGCCAGCGCGCCAAGCCCCGTGACAATAAACGCCGTGCGTGCCCCTGCCTCGGCTTTGGCATCTTCATGGTTGAAGGAGATCAGGAGGAAGCTGGTAATACTGGTGCCTTCCCAAAAGACAAAGAGGGTCAGCAGATTATCGGCCCAAACCAACCCTACCATGCTTGCCATAAAGAGAAAGAGCAGGCTGTAAAAGTAGCCCAAGCGGGGATTGTCGGCAAAGTAATAGGCAGTGTACAGGGCAATACAGGTTCCGATGCCTGTGATGATCAGGCTAAAGAAGAGCGCCAACCCATCCAGCCGGAAACTGAGCGATAGACCCAACGCGGGGGACCAGGCAATCTCTTTGCTAAGGATTTGACCATTGGCAATAGCAGGTAGCTGTAGCAGCAGCCAACCGGTGACAACCGCCGGCGGAATGGCCGCCAACCAACCGGCAAAGGCTAGCCGATGTGGACGAATCAGCCAAAGGAAGGGAGCTGCAAGGGCAAGGAGTACGAGATGAAAAGCAAAGATTGACACGATAATATTTACTCAGTAGGTGGATGGTTTACTCGGTCTATACGTGCTTCGGCGCGAATACCATTGCGAATAAACTAGGGTGTCATGGACTACTTGTCCGACTGATGAGCAACCGCATTTGGGATGCGTAAGCGGAATTAGATGAGGTGAGCACTGCGATGTGCAAGCAGATCTGGTAGAGTGGCATACCCTACGATCCACTACGCTCGTAATTATGAATTGACATTCAGTGTCGATAACCCGTTGCCGACACTGTTTGACTCTAAAAAGCTTTCACTTTATTTCACGCTATGCCATAACGGTCTACAAATACTATAGCATATAGCATACATGATAGATGGGCGACCGTCAACTTAACCGGTGCTTTAATTAATCGGTGAGCGTTTATTAATGCTGAGCACTCTATGGTATGATAATCACCTCATTGCGTATAAAATATAGACAACTCCTTAAGTTCGTCGCACTGTCTAAAGAAAGGGTTGTCCTACAATTTCAGGTGGAGAGCGTGGCGCGCTGAAGCGTGCTGTATGCATGAGTTGTTACAAATTTAGAACGATCTTGTTGAAAGTGAGCCCATGAAAGCGATTCTCTTTGATCTTGGCCGCGTACTCGTTGATTATGATCATCAGGCCACGGTCGCCGCAGTAGCTGACCACGCCACGGCTGGTCTCGCCGCGGTTGAGCAATTGATGCTCACCCATGCGATGGCATTGGGCGTCGGCGAACTGAGCGCCGAGGAATTTTACGAACTGTTGGTCAAAGAGGCTGGTCTTCAGAGCGATTTTGCCAACTTTATTAACAGCTATGCTACCGGTATTCAACGCAACGAGGCTGCCTTGGCCTATGCCGTTGCGCTGCAACAACGGCCCAATGTGACCGTTGCCATCATCAGCAACACCAATGATGCCCATGTGCGCTGGCTCGATGAGCAGGTTCCCGAATTGATCCAGCTAGATTTGGTGATGATGAGCAATGAAGTCGCCCTACACAAGCCTGATCCGGCCATCTTTGAATTGGCTTTGGAACTGCTCAGCGTACTGCCGGAACAAGCCATCTTTATTGACGATATCGCCGAAAATGTCGCAGCTGCGCGGGCGTTGGGGCTGGCTGGTATTGTCCACACGGATTGGACAATTACCCGTCCACAGTTAGAAGCATGGCTCGCCAAGGATGCATAATCGATGGCCGCAATTGATAGCACGACGCGCCCAGCTAGTGGCGCACTCACCAAAACCGGCGGGTTCCTGGCCGGCTTTACCCATACGCTTCAGCCCTATATTGGCTGCACTTTTGGTTGCGAGTATTGTTACGTCAAAGGGCTGAGCGTTCACCACTTTCACCAACCGGCGCGCGTTTGGGGAGAGTATGCCCACCCGCGTAGTGGGATAGCCGACAAACTACGCGTCGAACTAGGTCGCTTGGAAAAAAAAGGGCTGTTGTCAACGACTGCCATCTTTATGTCCAGTGCCACCGATCCCTATCAAGGGGCCGAGCGTCGTTGGCGCTTAAGTCGTGCTTGTTTGGATGCTTTGATCGAGCGTCCCCCTGGCCTTCTTATTATCCAAACCCGTTCGCCACTCGTTGAAGATGACTTTGCACGCATCGCCGCCTTGGGTAAATGCTGTTGGCTCAACTTCACGCTGGAAACGGATTTGGACACAGTCCGCAGTGCAGTCACACCGCGCTGCCCCTCCATCGACCGCCGCCTCCAAACCTTACAGCGGGCCCTTGAAGCCGGTTTACAGGTACAGATTACCGTCAGCCCCTGTCTGCCCTATTCCAATGTAGAAAGCTTTGGCAGCTTACTTTTGCACTATGGTGCGCGTGTGATTGTCGACACCTATGTCAGTGGCGACGGCAACGGTGGTAAGCGGACAGCTGCAACTGCGGTGCCCTCGCTCTATGCAGAGCAGCAGTGGGGTAACTGGCGTGGCGAAGACGCAGCTGACGCGCTCTTCCAATGGTTGTATGCCCGTATTAATGAACGCGCTGGTTGGTCACAGGGCGGCTTTGCTGCCTTGGCAAATGCAATCAAGGAGTGACCAACGTTCCGATTGCTACTCATTTCTATACTCCGCTGCAGCACATCATATCATTTTGTATACGAGTAAAAATGATGCTTTATGGCACAGCTCAGTACATACAAGATCCAGTTCCAGTACACGCAATACGCAACACGCGCCAGCAACAGATTTCCATAAAACGGTCAGCGCACCATTAACATTAGAAGGACAAGGAACCCTATGCAATTATTTGGCGGTATTGAAGCGGGCGGCACCAAATTTGTCTGTGCCATTGGTTCCGGGCCAGATGATATCCGTGCCGAAACCCGCTTCCCCACAACGACGCCTGCCGAAAATATCCAACAGGCAATTGACTTTTTTCAGATGCACAGCGCTAACGGGCCGATTGCGGCGATCGGTGTCGCCTCCTTTGGCCCGGTTGATCCCAATCCAGCCTCGCCCACCTTTGGCTACGTTACGACAACCCCGAAACCCCATTGGGCACAGACCGATTTTGCTGGCCCATTGCGCCGGGCGCTTGGGGTACCGGTCGGTTTTGATACCGATGTCAATGGTGCCGCACTCGGTGAACATCGCTGGGGGGCCGCGCAAGGGCTCGATACCTTTGTCTATCTCACGATTGGGACAGGCTTGGGTGGTGGGGGCATGGTCAACGGTAACCTGATGCATGGCCTGGTCCACCCAGAGATGGGTCACATGCCGGTGCCTCACAACTGGGATGCCGATCCCTATGCTGGCTTCTGCCCTTATCATGGCGACTGCTGGGAAGGCTTGGCCGCCGGCCCTGCGATCGAAGGACGCTGGCAGACGCGTGCCGAAAATCTGACTTCCGAACACCCTGCGTGGGAACTGGAAGCGCACTACCTCGCTTATGGGCTGGTTTCGATTATCTGCACCCTCTCGCCGCAGCGCATCATCATGGGGGGCGGTGTCATGGATCAGCAGCAACTCTTCCCGCTGATCCACAATAATGTCTATACCATGCTCAACGGCTATATTCAGTCCGCCCAGATCATCGAAAATATGGACAGCTATATTGTGCCGCCTGGGTTGGGCAGCCGCGCCGGTGTCCTTGGTGCCATTGCGCTAGCACAGAATGCCGCGGAGGAACGATGACAACCCTGTCCTTCGATCCTACCGAGCATCCCCACCGGCGCAGAAATCTGCTTACCGGCGAATGGGTACTCGTCTCGCCCCACCGCACCAAACGCCCGTGGCAGGGTCAAGTCGAAAAGACGCCGCCCGAGCAGCGATCTGCCTATGATCCCACCTGCTATCTCTGCCCCGGCAATGAACGCGCCGGTGGCAAACACAATCCGCAATATAGTAGCACGTTTGTCTTTGAAAATGACTTTGCGGCGCTGCTGCCGGAAGGACCACAAGGGGATGTCTCACAGGGAGACTTTTTCCAAGCCGAGGCCGAAACGGGGCGTGCCCGCGTGATCTGCTTTAGCCCGCGCCATGACCTCACTTTACCAGAGATGGCAGTGCGTGATATTCGCCAAGTGATTGATGTCTGGGCCGAGCAGATCACCGAACTTGGCAGTTTACCCGACATCAACTATGTCCAGCTCTTTGAAAATAAAGGCGCGGTCATGGGCTGTTCCAACCCCCACCCCCACGGCCAACTCTGGGCCAACCACACCGTGCCACAGGAGCCGGCCAAGGAAGAAGCACAACAGCGCTCCTATTACACAGCAAAGGGTAGCCCTTTGCTGCTCGACTATCTGCAAGCTGAGTTGGCTGCTGGGGAACGCATTGTGGTCGAAAACGACCATTGGGTCGGGCTGGTTCCGTATTGGGCCGTCTGGCCCTTTGAGACGATGGTGCTACCCCGCCGCCCCGTCGTCCAATTACCTGATCTCACTGACGATGAGCGGACCGACCTCGCCGATCTGCTCAAGCGGCTGCTCACCCGCTATGACAACCTCTTCGAGACGAGTTTCCCCTATTCGATGGGCTGGCACGGCCAACCGACCGACGGCGACCACCATTCCCATTGGCAATTGCACGCCCACTTCTACCCGCCGCTGCTGCGTTCGGCTACGGTGAAAAAATTCATGGTGGGCTATGAGCTATTGGGCAACCCACAGCGCGATATCACGGCGGAGCAGGCCGCTGATCGGTTACGCGCACAGCGTGAAGTCCATTACAAAACATCTACGACTGATCTTTGAATACACTTGATTCGTTCTGGTGGGCTTGCGCAAGTTGCTGTAGCGCTTGCGCAAACTCACTGAGCGATTGCGCGTGAACGAGACTGCTTTTTAATTGGGTCAGATCGGATAAATCAAGCTTGGTAAGCAGGTCGTCGAAATGCTCCTCTGCAACGTTAAATCGAAAGGCAATCATGCCGCGGAAAACGGCTAGTGTCGCTTCGCGACCTTCTTCACGACCTTCTTCACGACCTTCTTCAAACCATAAATCTTTTAGTTCTTCCGTCCAAATGTTTTTTAATTCCTGAATGATCGGGGATTCTTGTATAATTGTCATTTCCCACCTCAGAATTGATCTAATTGCTTGTACATTTAACACATAGCCGGCAAAAATTGCTAAAATTGCCTCTAGCTCCGCAGCTTCTGCCACCGGTTGTTGCCGGATACGGGTTGCACAACGGCGCACGATCCGTTCTGACCCTCCGCCATGCATTAATGGTACGAAGGGCAGCAACATTGGGTTATCATAGCGCAAAACTGCTTCTGCATCCAATTCCCAAATTTTGATGATCTGGAAATCAAGGTGGACCATCTGTCCCATAAATTCATGATGATAGGACAATGGTATAATCTCATCTTCCGGTGGTGGCAGGAAAAAAACAACGGTGACAAACGCATTTAGCCCATATTTCTGTTCAGCTAGCAATTTATAGATCGCCAACCGTTTGTCCATCGTGTTATCGTAGGCAAATTGCAGTTCCGTTAGCGACAGAAATGGGCCATCACGACCAGTTACCTTGAGCAGTGAATCATTGCGTCGGGCGATGATCTGAAATTCACCCGACAGCTCTTCTTGCACCTGTATCTGTTGCTCTTGTAATACCCACTCGGTCCATGCTTGATTGTAAAGGTGAATAACAGTTTTGCTGCCGGCATCATATTTTGCCATACGAATTGGGGCTTTCGTTTTTTATGCTGGTTTCTTGTCCCGCCAAAAACTAACTTTATTGAACCTGCTGAAATTCTCCATTTACCACCTGATAGATCCAGATCTGTGGATCGACCAGATCGCCATGCTCATCAAAACGCAACGGATCTAAAATTGTATCCAAGGCATTGCTGCGGATCGCCTGCGCGACGGCATCGGCTTGCAGCGAATCAGCTTTTTGCACACCATCCGCCAGCACCTGCATGGCAACATAACCGTTGACCGAATAGGTGTCGGGGTTGCGATACTCAACCGCCTGATAAGCCTCAAACCACTGCGCATCGGCCGCGTTGCGGGGGCTGGGCGCAAAGGCGCTGACATACATCCCTTCGGCTGTGCCATTCGATTCATCGATCGTGGCGGCGAGGAAGGCACCATCGCTGGCCAACATCGGCAGGTCGACACCGGCGTCGGCAAGCTCAGCCCGTAAGTAAGGCGTTTCGATCTCGTAGCCGGCGTAGAAGAGCGCATCGGCATTGGCCGCTTGGATCTGCGCTACTTCATCAACATAGCGTGCCTGCCCTTCGGTCACCTCCAAATTGAGCGCAATTTCAGCGCCGAGTGTGCGCAAATTTTCCTGTAACGAATTGGCCAAGCCGCGGCCATATTCGGTGTCATTATGGACAACTGCAACGCGTTGCGCGTTGAGCGTGTTGACGAGAAACGCTGCGTCCACCGTTGCCTGCACGGCATCGTTGGCGTTGACCCGAAAGAAATTGGTGTAGCCTCGCTCCGTCAGACTTTGCTCCGATGCCGTCGGCGTGATGACGACTACCGGCATCGTTTTATAGTATTCCATTGCAGCCAACGTCTGGCCGCTGTTCAAGTGGCCAATTACGCCCAATACCTGTTCGCCGCCGGCAATGGCGCTCTGAATTTTATCCACCTGTGATACGGCAACATCACTGTCCGATTCATCATCCAATGGGCGGACGATAACGCGGTAGCCAAGCAGGCCACCGGTTCGATTAAGCTCCTCCGCCGCCAGACGTACCCCACCCAATACGGTCTGCCCACCGTTGGCTTGAAAGCCGCTCAATGGCACGGCGACAAAGACAATGGCATCGCCCTTGGTTGGTGCACTGCTGTCACCGCCACAGCCGTTGAGGACGAGGGCGATCAGTACAAATAGAGTAAGAAAAAGTCGTTTCTGCATCGATTAAGTTCCAAATGGTTTGCTGTGGCTGTTGCCGTACACTTCGTTGATGCTCGCCACCAGATCGTTCAATCGTTCGACCTGCTCGCGAATATCATCCTGTAGTCGCTCGGCGTTGCCACTGTTGATACTCTGCGCATCGATCAGTTGGACCTGGCTATAAACCGTCGCCAACGCCGTCAAACTCTGTTCCAATTGCAGGGTCGCCTGTTGCATGCGCGCATCCAACTCACGTAGCGATTGCCAATGTTTGCCCTTGCCCGCAATTACCTCATCAAGCTGTGCCTGGAGTGTCGCATTGGACTCAAATTTGCGCTGCGCCGTGAGCCGTTCCAACTCTTTGGGCAACGCGGCCCGTTCCTGTGCCAGGAGATCGTCGCTGCGATAACTGTCGACACGCCCGGCCAGTTGATAGATATTGCTCAACCACTCGGTGATTTGGTTGGCTGTCTCTTCGAGCCGATCGCGGATGAGCCCTTCCCGCTGTTTGTGGACTTCGGTCTCGATGCGCCGTTGGTAAGCTAGCGCCATCTCTATATCTTTGCGCAACTCTTTGTCGCGAATCGACCTGGGATCAAATTGCTCTTGAAAGAGATCGAGCAGCACGCGTGCATTGGTTTCCGCATCGTTTAAACTGGAATAGACCAGTAAGACCAGCGCCACCAGGCCCAACAGCGGCCAGCCAAAAGGGGGCCACCAGAAGAATGGCCGCCGCAGCAAGAAAAAGAGCACAATCGTTAGTGCCACAATGACACCACTCTCCCAGCGGAAGAGGGCATATTGCAAAATGGCGCTTTGTGCTTCGGTTTGTAGTTTGGTCCGTATGGTTGCCATAATTAGTCGTTGCGTGTTGCGTGTTGCGTGTTGCGTGTTGCGTGTTGCGTGTTGCGTGTTGCGTGTTGCGTGTTGCGTGTTGCGTGTTGCGTGTTGCGTGTTGCGTGTTGCGCTTGGCCTGAATCCTAAAGATCCACCCAACGCGCCAAGATCCGGTCACCGTTCACGAAAAACGCAACACGTCCTAAAAGTATGTAGAAATGATCCGATATAACTCTTCAATATCCGTTGCGTTGGCCCGCCGCATTTGACCGGCACCAATCTCGGCAATCGCTTGAAGCAGATCCTCATCGGCATCGTCGCCAAAGGCAACGGTGAAGATAACCAGCCGCTGCTCGGGATGGCCGTGCATTAACTGCTGCAACTCGTCGAGCGTGTGGTTGCTCTCGTTCTCTTGGCCATCGGTCATGACGACCACCGCGTTAATCGCTTCGGGGTCACCGTTGGCCAAAAGATCACTGGTCGTGTCATAGACGGCATCGATTAGCGCCGTCCCGCCATCCGCTTGCAGATCATCTATTTGCTGGAGCAGATCGTTACGCACACCGTCGTCAAGGGTTCGCAGCGGCGTAAAGCCTTTGATGCCACTGGCAAAGTCAACCAACCCAAGCTGGTCGCGCTGCCCTTTGATCTGTTCGACAAAGGCGCGCAGGGCCTCTTGCGTGCGGGCCAATTTGTCGCCCTCGGCCATGCTGCCACTGGTGTCGACAACCAGATAGACGTTGGTCGGTCGTTTGGTATAGTACCATGAGTTTTGCACCACTTCGACCACGGCAGGCGGCGGCATCTGCAAGGTTGTCTGCGGCTGCCGCCAGTCGACGGCGTCGGTGTTGGCGAACGGGCTATCGTTGCTGCCCAGGTCGATACTCAGATCCGCAGGTCGGTAGCCAGCAGTCAGCAGCGTGCTTTGGGCTGCTTTATCGAGCAGGTACTTTGTAAACGCCTGATAAGTCAGCCGTTGGTTATCGGTAACCGCCAGATCATCGCTCGGTGCACCCAATTCGAGCAGCGCCAGTGGATGGTCGGTCCACAAGGCCCCTTCCGCCGGATAGATGGCGACAAGCCGCTCGCTGGATTGCTGCCGATTCCACTCAATGACCACCCGCTCCTGGGCGACAAAGGCATCGAGAAAGCCGCGACCTTCATCAGCCAAGTGCTGGAGGATCACCTCTTCGCCTTCACCGTAAAAACGAACGGTGCTCTCGACCGCTTGTACATAGTCGAGCGTGCTCTGCGCCGTGGCCACCTCTTCGGTGAGACCACGGGTCAACCCAGATCCAGCATAGAACTCCGCCAAGGTTGCCAGCAGACCGCTGGCCGTATCCGTACTGGCGTGGTTCCATTTGAAATTTGGATCGGCGGTCGCCTTCTGCTGAATCGTCTGCCAACCGACTGCTTTGTCTGGCCAGCCCAAATCGCGCGCAACACTCTCCCACGCCACGATCACCACGGGGCTCACCGCGTAGCGGATCTGCCCACTCGTACGCTGTTGGCCAACTGGTACAATGCCTTCTTGTGCTGTTTGGCTA
Source organism: Caldilineaceae bacterium (assembly GCA_034432375.1). Classification (GTDB taxonomy): domain Bacteria; phylum Chloroflexota; class Anaerolineae; order Caldilineales; family Caldilineaceae; genus JAHBVH01. The sequence continues at coordinate 141,887 of DAOUCA010000064.1, read as the reverse complement.
TTCTGTGCCTGCCAGCGATTTTCTAGCCGGTCGATCCAGAGGCTGCTGTCCGGCGAGATAGCTTGAAAGTTGGGACGGGCCAAGGCCGCATCGACCATCTTGGCCGGCTCCAATGCAACGATCTGCACGCTCATGCGTTCGCCGTCGTCAGTGTTGATGGCTTGGTCGTTAAAGGTCGTGGCCAGGTCGGTTAGCACGGGTGCCATTAACGGTGAGGCGGCAATTGTTAGTTCGGCGCTCTCTGCCGACCAGACCAACCGCTCTGCTGCCGGCTCGTCTGTGCGATCATTGCCAAAAAAGCCACCCACCCAATTGCTGACATTCACCGTGATAATGCCACAGAAAACCAGGCCAAAGATCGCCGCCACGACCGCCAACCCAATGATCTGACGCCGCTGTTTACTCTGCTGCTCTGCGCGCTTGCGTATCTGTTTATTCATCTTCGCCTCACCGCGCCATATTCAGATCAAACCAGCGTAACAACGTCAACAGGACCTCGCGGTCAGGATTGCGCATGGCCGAAGTGCGGGGTACGACAGCCTGGACACCCCGATCTTTCCACTGCACAAAGAGACTATCCTCGGTTGCATCAACCGGCACATTGGGGTTGGCTGGGCGCAACCCATAGACGAGCGCAGCCTGCTGTTCGGCGTCGCTGAGTAGGTAACGCTGGAAGGCGAGCGCTGCGTTTTTCTGCAACGCGCTGGTCTCCGGCCCCACCCAAACCGTAAAGGGAAAGTCAAACCAGGTTACGTACTTAGGATAGTAGATGCGCAGCGGATCTTCCCAACGGGTGACGATACCCTGCATATTCTGTAGCAAGTCGCTTTCCAGTAGTTGCCCGCCATCGCCGACGCTGTAGCCAAAGAGCGCAAAATCTTCGGCGGTGTAGGCGCTGCCGCCGCTAATGTCGGTGACGGCGCCCATCGTTTCGGTGAGCCAAGCTTGAAACTCGGGATTGGTGATATCTTCCACGCTGATATCCGTCCGGTCATAATACTCGCCGGCCATCGCAATCATCGCGGCCAGGCCACCGACATTTTTGCTTGGATTGGGCACTACCAATTTGAAGTAGCCCCAACTCGCATCGCCTCCCAATTCGGGCCAGCCCCCCTTGGCCGTGGCTGCATCATGGATCGTGCCCCAGTCAACTGTGCCAAAGTGATCTTCCAGCACCTTACCCCGGCTCTCATAGACACCCCAGGTAAAGAGGCTGATCGCAATCGGTCGGGCGCGGTATTCGCCATCGGTCAAGAAGACATCGCGCCCAAGACGCTCTTTGTACGCGGCGTTGGCCAACTCCACTAGATAGCGGCTGTCGGGGATCCATGCTGTGGGGAAATCTGCCAGGGCAGCCTGCTCGCTCTCGCTCAGATCTTCTGGGCGCGTATCGGCTGGGAGCGCGCCATAGTCATTGCGATCCCAGCGACCGAGCGCGGTTAAGCCATCGAGCGCCACAATGTCGACGGTAACTTTCGCCCCATCAACTTGATTATCGCCGGCGTTGAAGCGTTCGGCGGCGCTGCGGACCCACGGCTCCACCGGCAGCGCCGTCACCACGCGAATGGTCACGTCCGCCTGATGATCGAGGGTGAACCCCGTGTCGGTGGCATTGTTGCCCCGGGTCAATAGCAGTGAGGCCGCGACGATAATTACCGCCGCGGCAATAATGCCAATAAAAATAATGCGAGTTCGTTTCATCGAATTGCTCGTGCGTTCCGTGTTAGGGGATAGGTAGATAAGTAAACAAGTAAACAAGTAAATAGGGAAACAAGTAGATAAGTAAACAAGTAAAAGGGAAACAAGTAAATAGGGAAACAAGTAAAAGGGAAACAAGTAGACAGGTTGTTATCTACCTATTTCCCTGTCTACCTGTCTACCTCTCTACCTCTCTACCCAGTTACTACTCTACCCTTCTACTCCAATCCCAACTTCTTCTTGCGCTCAGCCAATTGCCCTTTGAGGACGCTGCTTTCGAGTACCTGGTCCATCTGCTCGTCGAGGCTGGCTGCGCGCATTTCGCTGGCTGTGGTCGCCTTGTCGAGCCGGGCGTAGACACTTTCGGCAATGCGTTTGATGTCACTGTCGCCCGAACCCATGAAATCGTCGAGACTCTTCATGGCCTTGACCGTGGTCTCTTTGCTCTTGGCCAATTCGAGCAATGCTTGCAGTTGTTCGCGTTCACCCTTCATGGTGGCGAGCCGGGCTTCGAGCTTGACCTTCGCGTCGAGTAACTTCTGAAACTCGCTCTGCTGGCGGTCGGTCTGCTCCTGGTAGGTAGCGACAAGCCGTTGGACGCTATTTAGTTGACTCTGTGCAGCGACGGCGGCGGCTTCATTGCCTTCGACCAAAAAGGCGTCGATGGCCCGGTCGATCTCATTTTCGCGTTGCTCATGCTCCAGCAGTCGTCGCTTGATCGACTTCACTTCACCGCCGACGGTAGCCGCGGCATCTTCGAGATCGGCCAAGTTGGTCTCCACTTGTCGGATGTATTGATCGATGACGGCGGTGCTGTTGCTCTGGAGCGCCTGGTCAACCATATAGTGTAGGTTGGCAGAGATGAGGGTCGAAACTTTTTCTAAAATCGATGCCATGGTGGGCAATCCTTCCTTGAATGATAGACGCAATTTGCGTCCATTGGTTAGTAAAATTCGTTACTGATCTATACGAGCAAAACCCGGATGGGTTGCTGTTTTTGTAAGACACCATTAGGATACAGTAGTATGGGCCGGTAATGATGACGATAAGCTGATATATAGGCAGACAACTAGCCGACAACTTTGTTGGTAACGCCATTATGCCACGAGTTGAGGCCGGCAGAAAACTAAACAGTGGACGCCCCTACAGACGTTTATTCTCTGTAATGACCTTGGCTAACTGGTTATTGCTGGATCAGATCCTCGGTTGGCGTACTGCGCAACCTACCCAAAAGTTGCCCCAGCAACTCCACTACGGGGAGGTTACCCACGACGCGGAAGTTGCTATCCTGGCGCAGGCCGTTGAGGGCCGCGCTCAGGTCACTGTCCCCGTTGGCAACGGCTGACAGGCGCTCCACCAGATCCGCTACCGTTAAGGAAGCGAAGACGCGTGGTTGGACATCCTGCAAGACCTCGCCTAGCGCACTGGGTAGACCGGCAAGCATTTGGCTGCCATTGCCAAAGAGCGAACGCAGGAAGGGAAACTCTTCGGTGGCCGTGGCAACACCAGCACGCAATGTCATCAGCTCACTCAGGATCTGCCCCATCTGGCCGGCATTACCGATAACTTTGATCTCCATATTGGCCGCCAACGCCTGCATCATGGCGATTTGGGTCTGCTGCTGTACGTTGGCCATCTCCAACTCGTGCGCAAAGCGGATGCGGAGCTTTTCTAACTCAAAGAGCTGTGGATTGGCTTCATAGAGCGTCGCTAAGCGCGCTTTGGTCTCGACTTCGACTTGGCGGCGTTCGCGTTCGCCGGCCGCGGCGGCCCGTGCCTGTGCTTCTGTCACTTCGGCCTGCGCCAACCCGGCCGCTTTATCGGCGTCGGCCTGGGCGAGCGCCACTTCGGCATTACGGGCGGCGACTTCAGCTTTGGCTAGCCCCTCCGCCGCGGTCTTGGCCCTGGTTGCCTCGGCTTGGACCTTTTCCGCGGCTGCGCGCGACTTGGCAGCTTCGGCTTCTTGCACGGCAGCATCGGCTTTCGCCGTAGCATCGGTGCGGATCTGTTGCGCACTGGCTTCGGCTTGGATCTTCATCGAGTGCGCTTCGGCCTCCGCTTTGATCTCCAGTACGCGCCGTTGGCGTTCGGCGGTGGCGGTCTCTTCGCGTTCGAGCCGGGCGGCATCGGCTTGGGCGCGCGCTTGTTCGCGTTCCAGTCGTTCGGTCTGTTCGGCGGCCATGCGTTTGGCTTCCGCTTGCGTTTCGGCCAATTTGATCTGCGCTTCACGCTCGATGCGCTGTTGGCGCAACTCATCGGCTTTTTGCGCTTCATAGGCGCGCAATTCTGCTTGCTGTTCGGCCCGTTGGCGATCGATGATCGTCGCCTTGTGGGTTTCGGCCGCTTCCACTTGCTGACGCAATTCGACCGCGGCCCGATCGACCTCATTTTGCCGCGCCGCGGCTTCTTTTTGTCGTTCAATTTGGAAGAGGCTCAGGCCATGTTCGCCATCGGCAATATCCTGCGTGGCGCGGCGATTTTCCCCCTCTTGTTTGATGCGCTCTTGTGCTGTCAATTCCGCTTCGCGTTCAACGCGGCGCGTGTTGTTCTCCAACTCAGCCAATTGGGCCTTGTTGGTCTCTTCGGTCGCGGTCCGATCCACACGCGCCTGAGCTTCATCTTCCCACCGGCGCACCGCGTCGCCACCAATGTTGGTGATCTTGAGCACATCCAAGTTGTAACCTAACTCAGTCAATGCTTGGGTAATCTCTGGCCGCGCGGCTTCCGAAAGCTGCGTATAGTTGGCGATCATATCGCGCACACGCATGTGCGCCGCTTGGGTGACCAACGCGGAGATGACCACCTGGACAATGCTGTTGATCAGATCTTCGGCATTTTGGCCAATCTTCTTGGCTGCTTTGCTCACGGCACGCGGGTCGAGCGAGGCCATCGCATGGGCGGTGAGCGAGAGGCGCACCTGATCCGCGTCACGGGTGACGATGGTGGGGATCGGAATGGTAAAGCTTTCCGTGCCCAGGACAATGACTTCGGTGAGGTCATTGAGCCAGTAGATGGGAACGCCGACGGTGTTCTGCTCATTTGTGTCGCTGGCGTCAATGCCAAAGAAGCGCGTCTCTGCGCTCAGGCGGACATACTTGTTCAGCCCAGCGGCGCGCACGGCGTGGATCTGATTGGCCGGCACAACCACGCGGCGGCCAAAGCCCGTGAGTTGGTGTATCAAGTTGAGATCGCTAGAGAACTCGGGGCTGAGAATGCGCGTTGCCTGGCGAATTTGGGCCTTGACCTGATCGGCACCGGCGAGAATCTCGCCCGATGCATCCATCACCGGGGTGGGTAGCCCCGGCTGCTGATTTCTGGGTGGGTTACTCATCGTCGTCTCTTTCTACTAATAGATAAAATCCTTAAAAGCCATACAGCTTCTCTCGTATAAAAGTACCCTTGTTATGTATGACTTTTACATGATTAGTCTATAAGGATCTATCCAAGCGTTCTCTGGTCCACTGGGGGCAACCGAATTCCTGGATAGTTTCTAAAGATAAAGGCTGATCGCCGTAGGATTCGCTAGCGTTCTGTCAATATACATCAACTTTGGCTAGGAGTTTCACAGCAATCCCTATGAGTTTAACCGCAAGCCGGGGAACGATCCCTACCAGACGATGACATCGCAACGACAATGGGCTGACAGCACGCCGGAAATGGGCTTTGGATGTTACCGCCGCTTCTTTGATCCATTACTGAATCGGAATCACCACCGTTCCTCGATCAAGCGTAAATTCGTCGTTGTCCCGACCGATCGGTGGCACATTGACGGATACTGTGTAGCGACCCGCTGAGAGACAGCGGGTTTCCTTGCCGTGTGGGGGGATGGTGAATTCCTGGTTCCACTCGTGATTGCCGGGAATGTGGAGGGTGATATGCGCATCCTTGCCAAAGTGATTGTCAAAGCGTACACAGGGTTGGGCTGGGATGGCCGTCGGCGGTGGGGGCGGGACATCTGTAACGGTCGGAAGCGCTGTGCAGCTTCGATTTAACGCTGTATACTGGGATGGTCCGGCCACCCAAGCGACTTTCTTGTTCGCAAGTTCAACCTGTAACCAACTACAATTTTTCACGTGCCCAATGACGGCAAGCTGTGTACCACGATTTACCGTGCCAATACTTGGATAGTTTGTGCCCGGACCAGTGCGTACGTTCAGCGTAGCTACTTGGACAGTGGCTACCACTTGGCTCTGACTGTCGATTAGTTGGCCGGATTGATGGGGAAATTGATGGTTTTGCCGCGTCCAATCGTGATTTGACCGTTAGATGATCCCCAGGGCGGTGGTGCATCAAGGGTATAGGTGTAGGGTCCTGGTGCAAAACATTGTTTATTATTGCCGTGCGGGGCAACCTTGAAGCTGCGATTGTCCTGGCCAGCCTGACCGGTAAAGGTGATGGTCAATTCGGCATTCAAATTGTTTTGAAAGTTCACACAACCCTCATTCGCTCCTTGTGGTGGTAGTGGGCGCCGCGTTGCAATCGGAGTTGCTGCTGAAATAATCTTCCCTGAACCGAATCCGCTACAGTTCCCATTGATGCGTGCATACTGATTCCCTGCTGCGATCCAACCTTCAAATCCGCCATTGTCGCGAATCATAACCCAAGCGCAATTCCCAGATTGACCGATAATGCTAAATTGTTGATTGCGACTTGCCGAGGCAATAATCGGATAATTTGTACTTGGGCCACTTCGCACATTTAATGCGTCGACCAAGATGGTGGCGGTTCCCGTTTGTGGTTGTGGCGTAGATGTTGGTGTTGGTGCAACAGCCGCTGCTGGTTGGGCATGTAAGGTGATGGACAATGTTTTGAGAATCTGGTTGATGATCTCGACCTGTTCACTGGTTGTACCCTGAAAGAAGAGCGAACCCATTACTGTTTGCCGCTCTGATGTGAAGACAACATGATAAACATAGGTGTCGACATTGCCGCAATTTTTCCAGTATTGGTACTTGCCTGAAAAGTCACCGACTTTGATCGTGGAATCCTCGACATAGGTACAATCGTCGTTCAGATCCATTTGACTGAGTTCTTGGTCAACCGTACTTGATCGGGCTAGCTCTGTGGACAACCCTAAGGTAAAGCCGGTGCTGCGCCAACTGTTGTCATATTTTTCTAAATCTGGCGCAACCTTCACGCTGATACCGATGCTTTTGCCATTACGCTGCCAATCCTGCCATTTAACATCTTGCCATGTGCTTGGTGTCTCTAAGGTTACCTGCTCATGCGAATCGGCAATGGCGCGATATTGAATGCCCGGCAACTGTTCACACTCTAGCGCACGCCCATTCAACTGCCCATCACAGATTGCCTTGGCTGTGGGGCGATAGAGTTGCAGGTTAATCGTCTCATCGGTACGATGGCTGCGCAAGATTTCGCAATAGGTTTGCATCGTGCCATCTTTCGCCAAATCAAGGCCAGCCAAACTCAAGAGCACATCACCTGCTGCTAAACCAGCCTGGTCCGCCGTTGACCCAGCTTTGACGGAGCGTACCCAAATCCCAGAGAAATTCTCAGCGGTAAACGCCTCACCATCAATGCCAATCGAATCTATATCAACACCTTCTTGGAGCCTTTCAATGTACGAGCGGGCATCTGTCGGTGCAATGGCATAGTACTGATTGCGCTCTGTCTGTGCATAGTTGACACCAACAACTTCTCCGTCACGGGTGACGAGCGGACCACCTGAATTGCCGGGGTTGATAACCGCGCTGTGCAACAAGATTTCGTCCAAAGATGACCACCTTGTTTGCCCCTCCGCATGCAATGCTGAAATGATGCCATCATTCATTGTCGGTTCTGTGGTGCCAAAGGGAAAGCCGATACTGTAGACATCCATGCCCCGCTGTAGCTCATCTGACCATGTTAAATAGGGGAACTCGTCACCCACAACCTGAAGCACGGCTAGATCGGCACACTCGGAGGAGCCCAAAACACGCGCATGTAAGGCTTCATTGCTTTCGCCCAGGTAAACGCGTAAGATCCCGGCACCGGTGACAACATGATTATTGGTCACCGCGATCCCCGAAGCGCTAACGAAGAAGCCGGTGCCACCACTGCGGGTCTGTGCGGTGCGCTCTTTGGTGAGCCCTACATAATCACCTCCTTCTACTTCAATGCGAAAGACCGCGTGTTCCGCATCTAGGTAGGATGTAATTGGTGGGTTGGCTGTTGGTTGCAGTGGTGCCGCCTCTGCTGTCTGGGCTACAAATAGATACGCTCCTAGCACAAGAGTAACCAGAAGCCAACAGAGAACTCGGACTGCAAGGTAGCTTGCTGAGAATAGTTTAACTGTTCTGTGATTCATGAATGCTCTCCTTTAAATTGAATTGCTCTGTAGCGCCAACAACGGTATCACAATTGTGGGGGAGTACCCTTACTGTATCGTTATCTTTTTGCTGAATTGTGATAGGGAACCATTGGATTTGTGACAATGATGCTCAATTTTTGATAAAGCGTGCGTCTGATAAGATCATCCGTCATGATAAACAAATGGCTTTCAAGTCACTTTTTGCACATGCGTGCGTACCACATTTCGGGGAATACAGCGGACGCTCAATTTTGTCCTTCTGTGTATCCCCCGAAAATGGGACGCACCCTTTGCACATGCGTGAGTACTGTTTGACAAAATGAATCACCATGCCATAGAGCCAAGGTTACTATCTGTGCTTGCGGTATACATAGCCAGCCACCGTCACTCGGACAAACAGTAGCGGGCGCACGTCCGCATCTTACGGAATCGCTTGCTTTACCGTCTAAAAGTACTATGGAACTCCCTCTGGTTTGGGGCTTTTGACTTATCTTCTAATTATGGGTACGATGTTCAGCAGCCTGAACAGAATCCGACAAGCATGTCTACTGTCCACTGCGCTCCCCTAAAGAAGAGATATGCGTGAAAGAGCAAGTGACCTTCATGACAACATTGATACCGAACCTTGCACTGGAACAGATCCGAGAGGAACTCCACACTGCGTTGAGGCAGTGGGTGACGCCATCGTCAACGCAACCTGTATTTGAAGATTTGGTGCTCTTGCAAAAGCTGTTGCGCCAGGCCACTGGTAAGCCCCAGGCTATCGACCGGCTGTTAACCAATCTACTGGCAACGCTAGAAACAAGAAATGAACGATTTGCTCGGATTCTGCGTCTTCGCTTTGTAGATAACTTCAAAGCCGAAACGGTGGCGCACAAAGAGGATATGGCCCCCGCTACCTTCTATAATATGCAGCGCAATGCCATCGACCAGGCCGCCGAATTGCTCATGGAGCAAGAATTGGCCGCGCGTACCACACATCGGCTGGCAATGGAACATTTACTCGAACCACCAACTTACACCGCGTTGATTGGCGTCGATGCGCTGCTGGATCAACTGTTGGCGCAACTGTTACAGCCAACAGAGCCTTGGCTATTTGCGCTCGAAGGAATGGGCGGCTTAGGCAAAACGTCGCTGGCCAACGCCCTAATGCGCCGTCTGATTGCGAACCCGGCTCCTTTTATCAACATTGGCTGGGTGACCGCCCGTCAATCTCACTTTGATCCTATTGGAACTATTGTGGCAGAGACGCGACCAGTGTTGACGGGTAGTGCGTTGGTTGAAGCGCTCTGGCAACAGTTAATCGCCCCCGAATTGGCTGAGAGCACCGTTTCTCACGATCAGAGGTCGGCAATGCTGCATACCCGCCTGCGCGAACAGCCCCATCTCATTGTGATCGATAATTTGGAGACACTGGCCGATGTCCATGAATTGTTGCCGCTTTTGCAAAAATTTCAGAATCCAACCAAGTTTCTGCTGACTTCACGTGAGCGCGTTGGTGGTATGGGCATCTTTCATTTTGCGGTGCCCGCACTTAGTGCAGATCATACGTTGCGTCTAGTCCGGCAAGAGGCAGTGTGGGCCAATTTGCCTAGCCTTGCCGATGCTTCCGATGCTGAATTGCGGCCGATCTACACGACAGTGGGTGGCAATCCCCTCGCTTTGCGTTTGATCGTTGGTCAAACCCACACACAGCCGCTTAGTGCCATTCTTGAAGATTTGGTTGCCAAACGGGGCAGCAAAGTTGAACAATTTTATACCTATCTTTACCGCCGGGCTTGGGAACAGTTGGATGAGTCATCGCGCGATCTCTGGTTGGCGCTGCCCCTTGTGACCGCGGGCCGTGCAACGGTCACCCATTTGGCACGCCAAACAAAGCTTGATCAACAGGTCGTACACACAGCTATTGACCATTTGGCCACGCTCAACTTAATTAACTGTCACGGTGATCTCCATGAACGATACTTTACCATTCACAATCTAACCCGAACCTTCTTGTTGAACCGTATTGCTCGTTGGGGAGGATAGAAGTGTGCTCTACGCAAATAATCTCTGATGCTGTTTTTGTTGACTATCCTGCACGGTTTCGGCAGCAGATTCTAAACACGCTGGAAATCAGCCTCCAGGATGTCTGCATCGCCGGCACCCGTCTGAGTGAAGAGGTCAAAGAGCAGGCGCTCCATATCCTTGAATTTGCCTTGAAGATTGCTGAGGCTTGGCCCAATGTCCGTAAGCTCATCTTGCAACTCTCGCCTTATCTGGAGCGTAACGGCGACCGGCGTCGCTGGATCTATCTATTGAGTCATGCTCTGCGGTTGGCTGAACAAATCCAAGATCAGGTTACAGCCGCCCAATTCCACTGGAGCCTTGGGTTACTATTGCGGCAGATCAGCGACTTTACCGCGGCCGAGGCACATTTACAACAGAGCCATCAACTCGCTACCACTACGGGATTGGTCGCGTTGGCTGCCCGTGCCCTAACTGAACGTGCCCATCTCCTACAGATGCATCATCGGTTGGCCGAGGCGAAAGCGTTTATTATGGAAGTGCAGCAACTACTGCCCCCGAACAATCCTGATCGTGCAGCTGCTTATTCGGTGTTGGGCGATATCTATTATGCCGAAGCGCAGTGGGCACAGGCCGTCGATGCGACTGAACGTGCGATTGCGCTTTGGGAAGGTGCTGGCCAACTTGCCGATGCCGCTGGCGGTTGGCGAGGGTTGGCCCGCGTGCGTTGGGCTACGGGTGATTGGGAAGCGGCCGCCGCTTGCTATGAGCGTGCACTTGCCCTCTATGCTGACGCCGATAATCCGCTGCAACGAGCACTGACCGCGCTTGGGTTTGGCGCGCTCTATTTGGACAGAGGCGAACCGCGGCGCGCCTTCCCTCATTTCGTGGCCGCGGAAGCGATTCTCCGCCCCGTTGAGGATCACTTCCACCTGGCCATGCTTGACTTGAACTATGGTATTGCCCACCGCATGACCGGTGAATGGGAACTGGCATTACAAGCGCTGGAACGCAGCTTGGCCTATTACCAATCCACTGCCGATTATGCCCGTCAGATCAATCTGTTGATTGAATTGGCAACACTCCATTTGGCAATGGCGCGGATTGACCACGCTCGCGTCTGTTTAACCGATGCACAGCGCCTATTGATCCAGAGCCCAACGCAAGGGTCATTGCAGCAGGCCTATGACACTATCCACCAGCAGCTAGAGCAAGAATTCCGCTAAGCCACCGACATCCGCATGATCGGCCCAGAGGGAAACGGGCCGAGCTACAGCTATGGCTCGTCAGTACAAGGAGGTTCCATACGGTTATCAAGCTAAAACGTAACTACGCAGGCACCGCCCGCCTTGAACTAAAGTTCAGGCTAACAACCGAAGTCGGCTTAAGCCGACTTGATCTCTCAGCCTCGAATTTATTCCGAGGCTGAGTAGTTACGCTAAAACTATGCTGGTGCTTGACGCTCCAGCGTCGAGCAAGCGTAGGCGCGAAACAGTCTATCCAGCGGTAACTGTGTGATTGAAGTTGGCGCTTCAGCGGAGCCATTCCACGTTGGAGTGTAGAACGAGTGCTGGCTTTTGGGCTTAGCTTGCTATCCGGGGTCAGCACTCGCAGTTGCCCTACCGTCCGGTGCCGCCGCCGGGAAATTCTGGTACCCGCTGCATCACGATGATCAACAACAGCAAAAAGGGCAAGGCTTTGCGATAAAGGGTTTGAACGGTGCGCATCATGTCCTCCTGGGGTGATAGAGGCTCATGAGGGAGGAATTCCACCACTCAGCGAAACAGTCGCATGAATGGCCCTGCAGGTGTTCCTCAGTGAGCGATTAAAAGGGTGTGCAGTGATGATTTCGCTAAGGTCGCTACTCTTCTGCACATCTATAGTTTAGCGTTTTGTTGAAAAAGGTTGTGACAAAAGAGAGGAGATCTTGGGGTAGATTGCGATGAATTGTGACAGAAGATTCATATAAAGTGGTAAGAATGCGGAAAGGGTTGTGCCAAGTCACAGTGGTTCATGACTTGGCACAACCCTTTGATTTACTGGGAAACTATATCTGATAAGGGATTGGCTTATTTAAAAAAGTTGGACAACCCCGTAACTTTACCAGAGAGTGATTGTCGTGTCAGCAGAACCTCGATCACCAACTGTGCTTTGGCCTCGGTTGGAAAATCGAAGAGCGCACTTGTGCCAAGTAATGTTTCGCCTGCTTGGTCAAAAACTTGCCAGCGATAGGGGCCTTTTCCGAAGTCTTTTTCCTCGACCCACCAGATCGTTTGGCCATTGTTGACGGCACCGCGCCAACTCTCAATATCGTGCCAACCACCTTGGTCATCCTGCCATTGAACCACGGAGACAAGCCCATCGCGCGCTGGGGTGGCCTGCAATAGGATGGAAGCAACGATGGGGCGTGACTCCTGCTCGGCATCCTTCTCTGGAACGGGTGGGCGCGGTGGCAGTTCGGCATGGGCGGGGGTGCTAAGCCAGGTACCACCTAGAATAAAACAGGTTAGGATACTTAAGATCCGCAGCGTGATTGTGTAAGGCATTGAGATCATGGTTATTCCTCCTTAGGACTTTGTTGACGGGGTGGTAGTTGTGGGTGTTGTACTAACTTGATGGACAGATCCGTTGTGGTTGCCGCTTGCTGATTTGCCTGCTGCTCTGAGGATTGAATTCTATTGCCGCCTGTGATCATGGGCATGTAGACATACTGATCCATCATAGCGCTGGCGAGAACTTCATTGATATCTGCTGGGTAGAGCGGTCCGAAGACATTGTTATACGCGCCACCATTCAGTTCGTGGCTCTCCATGATCGCGCCATAATCGGTATTGGCATTGGCGGAATCGACCTGTACATAAAAGGGTGTATCTGCCGTAATGAACCAAAGGTAGAAGCCGCCCCATTTGATGGCTGGCAGGTCGCTCAAGGTTGGCCAGTAAAAACTGTCATCGAGCAGGAGATTGATGGCTTGATCAGGCAAGATCACCAAGCCATCCTCATCAATGCCCCAAGTCGCACCGTAGCCTCCCATAAAATTCCAGATATCGTTGGCTTGGGTTGGTGCTTTCTGGGGTGCAACATAGAGGTCAACCCAAAAGCCCTGGTCAAGCGCCACGCGTGCTGTGCCCTGATTGCGAATGCGGATGATGAGATTATTGGTGCTATTTACGTTGATGCTCTCTACGACGAGATCAGGGGCACGCTGTGTTGTGAAATCGAGACCAGTACTCGCTTGGATCCAGTCGATGTAGGCTGAGACGCGGGTGTAGATACCAGGAACCCCAGGCAGTGCACAACTTTCGCCGGCGCTGACAATCCCATTTTGCATAAATCCACCATATCCATCCGGTACGACGACTGGGCCACCGCTGTCACCTTGGCATGAATCCTTGCCACCTTCGGTTGTTCCTGCACAGAGCATTCCATCTAGAATGGCCCAAGGCTCTTCAAATGAATCATAGACTGCTTTGCAGGACTGATTGGTGACGATGGGTACTGCGACTTCATGTAGGATGTCAGGATCTGAATAGGGATTGCCTGGAATCATCGTACCCCACCCTGTCACTGTTGCCGTTGTGCCTGGTGCCCCCAAGCGCTCTTCGCGTTGGCTTGTCATGAGCGGCACCGTGAATCTGCTTGCGTTGGGAATCGCTGTGTCCAGTTCAAGCAAGGCGAGATCATTCCCTGTCAAGGGAGAATGATAAGCGGGGTGGACTAAAACATGCTTAATGACATACAGGTTATCTACTGTACGCTCGCTGAGCTTGCGCACGCCTGCGAAGACAAACGTTGTTTCTGTATCAAAATCGCTGCCAATACAGTGGGCCGCCGTTAAAATCCAGCGCTCGGCAATCACGGAACCACCACAAAAGTGAAATGGGATTGTGCCATCAGCGGTGTCGATCAATTCCGTAAGACTCACCTGCCACACATACGGATTGGGGTCGGGCACCGGGTCACCACCGACGATGCCGGGGTCATCTGGTGCGGCCAGGGCGCTGCTTGGCACCAGCGGTGGCAACTCAAGCAGCGCCAATAGGATCAGTAGACAAAATAGACGTAACGTACGATGCATAGGGGTTGTCTCCTTTTGATATGGGTTGTTTGGTGCGATGTAAACGTTGATGCCACGGCGGGCGGTGATGGTGGTATGGTCTCATCGTCCGCCGTGCCTCTTATTATAGAATGGCTGGCGCGGGCAAGATCTATATGGGTACTCTAGGTAACTCTACTGGTCTTTGAAGTGCGATGGAATTTCGTCCTGTAGGGACGCTTGAATTTAGACGAGAAATTTCATAGACTGCTTTTCCTAAACTCTGTACCTACGGTGAAAAAACTTGGACTGGCAAACTGTTATCCTCTCAATCGCGTGCAGAGATGGGGAAGTTGATCGTTGCGCCACCTTGAATTGTCAATTCACCATTACTGGAACCCAATGGGGGTGGTGCATCCAAGGTGTAGGTATACGAACCGGGCGCAAAACACTGACGTTGTGCCCCGTGCGATGCAACCTTAAAGGTGCGGCTGCCTTGGCCGGTTTTCCCCGTGAAGGTGATCGTCAATTCCGTGTTGATCTGGTTTTGAAAGTTGATACAGCCTTCATTAGATGTTCCTGTTGTTGAGGGAGGTGTTCTCCCTGTCCCAGCCACGATCTTGCCAGATCCCAAGCCACCACACGACCCGTCGACGCGTGCATACTGGTTACCGGCAGCAATCCAACCTTCGAGACCTGCACTGTCGCGAATCATGACCCAAGCACAGTTGTTGACCTGCCCAATCAGTGGAAAAGATTGACCCTGTCGTGCCGTTGCAATTGCCGGGTAATTTGTCCCTGGCCCGGTGCGCACATTCAATACGGGGACCAAAACGGTGGCCATAACCGGTTGTGGCGTTGCGGTTGGTCGCGGTCTTGGTGTTGCTGTTGGCGTTGGGTCAGTGATCGCCGCAAAGTTCACGGTGAGGGTGTCTACAACATGATTGATCATTGACAATTCGGCTTCTGAAGCGCTTTGGAAAATCACCAGGGCAATAAAGTCTTTGTCTGCTGGTGTAAAGGCGGCAACCAAAAGATTCGCATTTTCTGCACCGCCACAATGTTCCCAGAAGTCAGAATGGCCTGTATAGCCACTTCGTTGAAAATTTTTGCGGCGAACAAAGGTACAAGAGTTGTTATATGCGTATTGATCCAACAATTCGGTTGTGGTCATGCGGTCAGCCAGCACTCTCGAAACGTTTACTGATAGCCCTGAACTGTTCCAGACTTTGCGGAAATCCTCTAGATTGGGTGCTGTTTCAACCGTAAGGCCGATTGTCTCCTCAGCCGATTTCCACAGGGATACATTCGCATCTTGCCACGTTTGAGGTCGATCAAAGACAATCACCCCGTTTTCGACGCTAAACTTGCGATAGACCACTGGCTTACTGGTTGGGATTGGGGTAGCTGTGGGCGTAATGCGGTCAGAGTTAGTCGAGCAGCGCAACGCCCGTCCGTTGATTTGACCAACACATTCTGCCTTGCTAGACAAACGGTGGACTTCGACATCAATTGTGTCGGTTGTGCTATGGCTGCGGATCACGTCACAATAATTCTGCAAGGTTCCGTTGCGGCCAAGCGGGAGGCCTCCTAATGAGGAAATAATATCGCCGGCATGGATCTCCGCGCGGTCGGCGGGGGAGCCTGGTTTGACCGAATAGACCCAAATGCGAGTTGCGCCATTCTCCAATACAAATGCTTCACCGTTGACCCCAATGGCCTCAACATCTGTACCTTGGCGCAACTGCTCAATCAGCGGCTGTGCCAACTCATGGTCGATGGCAAAGTATTGATTGCTGGCAGAATTACCGGCATAGTTGATCCCGACAACTCGTCCTTGTGTATCGACCAATGGTCCGCCCGAGTTACCGGGGTTGATCACTGCGCTATGGAGGAGTACATGCGGCAGGGAAGCCCACGAGGTTTGGCCCTCGGCTTGGGTCGAGGAGATGATACCCGGTGTAAACGTTACTTCTGTGGCATCCAACGGAAAACCACTCGCTTCAACCGATAGGCGCCGCGCAACGGGATCGGGATACCATTCAAGATAGGGGAAATTATCACCCTGAATTTGAATCACGGCCAGATCGGCGCACTCATTAACCCCCACTACACGGGCATAATATGGTGTGTCACTATCGCCTACGTAGACCTTTAAGCTTGTGGCCCCGCTGACGACATGGTGGTTGGTAACGGCATGGCCGGCTGAGTCAATGAGAAAGCCGGAGCCATGGCCCCCAAATGTGCGGGACTCTGTTTCCCCAAAGTCAACATAGTTGCCCCCACTGACCTCAATACGAATGACCGCTTGAACTGGATCGGTGGTTGCAGTTTTAGTTACTTTGGTCTGGGTTGTGCCCGACTGCGCCATCGCCCGCGGTGCAAAATGGGGAAAGATGGACAGCAGGAGCAAGACAAGAATCGAAAGAAGACGAAGACGGAACCAAGGGGGAGGCTGTTGGTTGATGTTGTAAGCCATAAGGTTCTCCTTTGCGTTGGCGAAGAGATGCCGGGCGGTTGGCCGGCGAACCGATAAGCATTGATAACAATTTGCGATTTACGAATATAACTTGCGACACGATGAGAATACTTCCGATCAGAGCGATCTGCTCTCCAGGGGCACTCTACGCTACTCTAAGACCCTGTGGGTGCGTGCGATTGGGGTTATGGTGGGTGAATGGGATGCATCTGCTTGCTCCTTTTTGGGTTGCGGGGAAACGGTGCCGGTTAGCCTGTCGAGAAAATCGACGTGCCGTTAGTTTCGCGCAAAGCAGATGACGATGGTGTATATTGGTGGGGTGAATTTGTGATATTTTGGGGTGGAGTGTGATGTTGGGGGGTGGAAGAGCACTGCCGGTTGGGTTGAGTTGTGGCAGTGCTCCCCCCTATCAGGGCTAAAAATAACAGATGGCAAAAAGAATTAGATGTATCTAGATATTACTTGGTTGTGCACTCACTTTCCGCTGGAAACTTGCTAATTTCTGATGTTGTGAGCGGAATTGTGTTAAAATGATAACCAATTCCATCAGAGTTTTTGGCACTTTCTGATACATAAAATTGGCTTTGCTTAATCTCACCGTCAGGGGTAAAGGAGATAGTCCCAAGTGGTGTATCAAATTGCATGTTGCGCTCTAGTAGCTGCATTCGCAATTCTGCACGTAACCTGACTAATCCCGCTGGTTGTAAATCTTCTGATTTCAGTTGCCCTTGTTTATCAATTTCTGACAGTGCTTGAACGATCACTTGGATGGCGGTAAACATCTGTGCCGTAAACTGACCTGGAACTAGATCAAATTTCGGTCTCACATTCGGATCAAGTTGCTTGTAACTATCAAAAAGACCCTGGATCATGTCATTTTCTGGGTCACCAGAAAATGCTGTTGGAACATAAAAGCTTCCAAAGATGTCACATTCCGCCCCACAGCTATCAAAAATAAAAGGCGTGTTGAGACCGTTGCCCCCAATGATTGGTCCTTTATATCCTCTATCTCGCAACTCTTGGATCAATAGCCTGCCGTCTTTGGTTAGCCCAGCGACAATGACAATATCTAATTGCTCTTGTTGTTCAATGATTTGTTGGGCAACATCTTGTACACGTTTGTCCCAATCATCTGGATTAACCTGGTATGCAAAGAGTTGTGGCTCTTCAAAGATTCCTGATTCATCAATGAGTGATTGCGCTAGGCCTGTTCCTTCTGCTTGTGCGAATGCGTCGTCTTCCGCATAGGCGATAGCGATTCTAGGTTTACCTACTGCGCCTCTGCTAATATGTTCAACAGCTGCGCTTACGTACCAAACCCCGGGTGATGAGACTCGTATAAAATAGTCCTTATCGCAGACCAGCTCCCATTTGGTGGTAGAAGGTCCGATTACAAGTGTCTTTATATCTTGTAACCATTCGTTGAGCAGCAGCACTTGTTGGGACAATCCTGGCCCAATGATAGCCACTACATTTTGATCAACCAACTGTTGAAATTTCTCAATAAGCACATCAGCATCTGTTTCCTCAACGAAACTTTCGAGATCTATATCGACGATCCCGATACAACGACCATTTACCCCACCTTGCTCGTTGAAATATGTTTCTGCAATTGTGTAGCCAAGTATTTGATCCTGGGCAAAAATACTGTAGTTGCCACTTTGATTGATGGCGATACCGATTTTGATTGCCGGCGAAGTTGAGTTGCATTCTGCTGATAGCGGCGGCTCTGTGGTAGGAAGTCCGGCAACGTTTCCTGCTGAAGAGATCGTTAACCCACAACCTGTATCATTTTCATCAAGGTAATCTTTGCAGAGCGCTTTTCTTTCCTGATCCATTCCTTTCATCGTTTCATCAATTAACAGCTTAATGCCTTCGTTATCTTCGTTGAGCCAGATAACGATCGGCTCTATTTCTTTTGGGCTAGGTATAATACGAAATGCATCAGGATTGTTGCCAATAAGAGATTTGAGAAGCCAGTAATTTGTTTTATAGAGTCTGCTGGTCGAACTCTCAACCATCTCAAGCGCACTCTCGCGTGAAGGTGCCTCAATTGACTGAATCTCATTCTCAAATTCACAGTTTGCTTTGAATTCCGATAATCGATCAATCCCTGTCGTATTGGAAAGTAAAATGAGCGTTGCTTCTCCAGAATTCAATGCTGGGTCACAGTACGTATTCACTGGGCTATCGCTGCGTACCAGCAATGCTTGAGGATCGTAGGCATGTGGCGTAAGCGTACATATGCGTCCTTCTGATTTATCGCTTTCGCAGCGGTCAGGACTGTAGGAGACAGCACCGATTAAGAAATCAATGCCATCATCTAGAACTTTCTTTTCCCGATCAGTGACAGTAACCGGTTTAAATTCTAAGACAGGAGCACCTTCAGGGGGATGTTCAGGATCGTCTTCAGGAGAAAGATCAAACCATTGCCGCGCCAACGTACGCACAAGTTCAACTTCTAAACCTTCAAAGCGGTTTGTTTCATTGTTATAGTAACTGTAAGGTCTTGACTCTACGCTAGCGGCGACAGTAATTTTGCCTTTCTTCGCGAAATAGGCTAGTGCAGACTCAGAAGTTCCCCCTGGTGTAATAGAGGTAGGTGGTGGCGTATTCGTTGCTGGTAGCGTAGCTGTCGGTTCTGGGGTAAGGGTGCTGGTCGGGTGCGCTATCGAAGCAATTGCAGTAGATATTACATGACCGACCTGTGCTGGAAGTACATCAGGTCGCCAAAACCAGATAGCAACGAGCACGATAAGTAATGTCACTATACTGGATGCCAATAACAAAAGTGAATTTGCCCATATCGTTGATTTTTGAACCATTGCAATCACCGGTTCTGATTCTATCCCAGTAGTATCATCGCGAACAGTCAGAGAATAAGATCCAGGCTTACCTAAGGCGATTTCAGTTCGCCAACGACCCGCATGATTTGCTGTGGTGGTAGCTAGCAACTCTTGATCAGTAAACAACTGTACAGTGGTGTTTGCTTGGGCGTTACCTTGTAAAACAAATTTTCGGCGTATGATTAAGTCGGTGGGAATACTAGCGCTCTCTATTGTAGGTGGCGCAAGCACCGTTATTGAAAAGGGCTTTGATTCTGCACCAGTCTCATCATCCTGAATGCGGATTTCATAAGTGCCGAATTTGGTGAAGCTAACTTCAGCTTGCCAGCGTCCTGCTCCATTTGTATTTGTTTCGGCAAGTACATTGTCATTCGCCAGTATTTGTAATTCTGTCTTTGCACGCGCTTGTCCACGTAAGGTGAATATGCGATTCACTAGGAGATGTGCTGGTATACTGTTTTGTGCGACTGTCGGTGCTTCAACAATCGTGATCTGGATTGGTTTTGACTCAGCGCCATTTGTACTATCTCTGACAGTGATCTGATAGTTGCCAGCTTTGTCAAATTCCATTTCAGACTGCCACTGACCTATTTCATCTGCTTGAGCAGAGGCCATTGTAATGCGATTAGCCTTTATCTGTATAACGGTTGCTGGCTGAGCGCCACCTCGCAACAAAAAGGCGTCACCACAAGCGATCTGCTTTGGCAGGCTATTCATCTCCACAAACGGTGGCTCTGACTGCGTTGGTATATTTGTAGGGGCGGCGGGTAATCCTTCTAAATGGCTGGGTAGCACTTCTGTCCAATGAATAATCGTTGCTGCACTCAAAAACGCAATTTGCCGTGCTTGATCTTCCAATTGATCAAACCGTAATGCCCCGGTCAGACCAATCACTAGGCCACGGTAATACTCATTCCAATCATTCCTTGATAAATAATAGTCTTTGACAAGTCGACGAATCTCCAGCAAGATCGTATAAGGCGTTTGGAGCGTTGCCTTTAAGTGCGGTTGCAACTCGCGAAAGCCATGCAACGATTCAAAAATATCTTTGAGAATGTTGACCTTGTGGCCTGCCCTATCAATTTCCGGAGCTAGTAGCCAGGTGATAACTTGTACTTCTAACCATTGTAGATCAAGTAAAACCGGTCCCTCGCCAGTTTCAGAAAAATCAATCAGCCAGTGTTGCTGATAGTGTTCATTGTTTGAATCCATCTCAACCAAAATATTGCTCAAATTTAAGTCGCCATGGATGGTTGATATCTTTGTATCATAGGTTGCCTCTAACAATTTCTGTAAATAAGGGATTGGGTTCGGATATTCCATATTATCAACTACAAACTTATCGTGATCGGCGGAAAAGCCAGAAATAATCTTACGCGCATATTCATTCAGAATTTCACGCCGCGTCTTCAAATTACTGGCATAGGTGGTAATAGTGTCGCCAGGTGAAAAATCTGCTGCGTTGATTGATTTCAGTTTGACCCTAATGGGAGGTGATTCAACATCCATCGGACGTTTGGCATATAGAGTTAGTACCTCATCCTTCACTTTTTCAACGCGGAAATCGATCAGTTGAATATTGGGTCTATGGCCATGCTCGATCACATCCTTTTCAAGGTCAGCAATTTGATCCTGTGCAACTTCACCAGCTTTTAGATCTTTTGCCGCAGGGTCCGAGCCATCTGGTGGGAATGCAACCAATTCAAGATGTACTGGAAGCAGTCGATCATAATAGACACCGCAAGTGATCCGTGTGTTTTGTGCATTGCCCCACCAAGGTTCTCCATACTCACGAAAGATATTGTTGAGGATTTTAGCAATATCAACACTGCCTTTTTTCTCTACATAAGCAAGTAATGTTTGTGATTGCCGTAAGCGAGCAAAGGTAGATTTGAGCAATGCCCATTCACGGCTAGTACTCTTGATCGGTTCCCCTTGTACCCGGCTAGTGTTACCTAAATGTTCGATGACATGGGTGCGATAGTTAACATATTCGCGTTCAATTAGGCTAGGATGTGCTAATTTGATCACAAAAACTCTGCGATCAGTGGCAACTCGCCAAGTTTGTGCGCCGCTGTAACCCGACAAGGGTTCCTCGACCTTGACTTCTTTTTCTCCTAGAAAAGCCAATTCCAAGAGTTCTTTACGCTCACCTTGAAATTTTTCACGATAACTACCACGGTTAAAGCTAATTTGTGGGCGTTGGGGAGTGTCTTGGGATTCGGAAGATGTTTCCATAATTCTTCAGTGCTCCTTTGAGTGCAGTGTCAGTAGAATCTGTTTCAATAAACTGTAATGATTGATGTTCAAACGACGAACCAGCCAGTAATTAGGGATAACTCATCGAACATATTATTTTCATTCGTAGGTGATTGACTACAAAGTACAATGGGATTGCCTTATCCCATCTCCACAAACTCTCCAAACTTCTCCAAAAATATCACAAACTTGATCGGAATTTGTCACAGGTCGGGCTGAAAAGCGGGTATGATGGGAAAGATTGATTGTTTCTGGCAGAAATAATGAGTTTTACTATGCCGTTTGCTAGATTACAATAAATGCAAATCGCTAAACCCATAAAACCCAACCTGGAGCCTACTCCCATGACACCAATCCCACCCACCTCCAAATGGTCCCACTTCCCCCCCGACTATCGTGCCGACGCCGTCAAAGAGATCCTCCGCTGGGTCACGTTGGGCGAGAGCGGGGTGGTTGTCGGCACCAGTGGCAGCGGTAAGTCGAACATTGCTGGCTATCTCGCCCATCGGCCAGATGTCACCAGTCACCAGTTGCCACCAGGGGGCCAAGGTTACGCGTTTCTGCTGCTCGACTTCAATGGCTTGCCGGTGATTACAACAACCAATCTCTACCGCACCATGCTCTACACGCTCGAAGAGGCCGTGGTCGATGATGCGGAGCTCTGCCAAGCGATGCTGCAGATCACACAACGGGTGACCAATCCCGAGGATCTGCTGACGCTCTATCACGCGATCCAACGTGCCCATCAGTTGTTGATTGATCGCGCTGGTCTACAGGTAATTTGGCTACTCGATCGCTTCGATGAAGGTTGTCTGCGATTAGAGGCTGACACCCTCAATAGCCTGCGCAATCTGCGTGATCGCTTCAAAGATCGCCTCACCTATGTTGCCTTTACGCGTTCACCCCTTGCCCGTCTCCGCAATCCAGCCGACTACGACGAATTTCACGAGATCATGGTGATGCATACCGCCTGGGTTGGTGCCATGTCGGGGGCGGATGGCCAGTGGGTCGCCAGCCAAGTCCGCACCCGCTATGGCAAGAGTGGCGCAACGCTGCCCGAAGCGGCTGTGTCGCTGCTCAGCCAACTTTGCGGGGGGTGGCCAGCGTTGCTCAAAGTTGCCTATACAGCATTGGCCGATGGGGAACTCTCGCCGCGTGACCATAGCAATGAGTTGCAGACGAAGCTCCTGAATCATGCGGCCTTTCTGCGCAACTGCCAAGAGCTTTGGCACAGTTGTTCGCACGAGGAGCAGCGGGTTCTGCGGCTGATCGCTGAGCATGGCGAGCAAGCACAGGTACGCAAAGCGGATCTGGTTTACTTGCAAGATATCGGTCTGCTCACCGCTAGCCGCCAGCAGGCCCCACTCATCTTTTCGCCCCTCTTTGCCGAATTTGTGCGCCGTCAACATGAGCAATTTGAGAACGGTATACGCATTGAGAAGGGCATGGCCTACAAGGATGGTCTGCCGCTGCCCGAGCCTCTCGCCAATTTGGAATTTCGCCTGCTCACCTATTTCTACCGTCATGCCGGTGAAGAGGTCTGTCTGCGTGAAGCAATCGATCGCTACCTTTGGCCAGATGAACCCGATAGCATAAACGAGGGCACGGGCAAGGAATGGGAGCGCTTACGTGCCGTCGTTACCCGTCTGCGTCGCAAGATTGGTGATACACGTAAAGAGAGTCTCTGGACCTATATTCGGGTAGTCCATGGCCGGGGCTACAAATTTGTGCAGCCGCCGCAGGATGCAATGGGGTAGTACCCATGTGCATTAAGCTAAGAGGTATGGGCGGTAACCAACACTACAGCGGATGAAGGAAGCAGCGGATTTGCCACGGCGCATCCGGAATTTTAAGGGCAAATGGCATTTCAAACCGACAAGTCTGTAAGTTGTCAGAGGTTTCATCAACCGAATTGCAAATCCGTTGCTGCCAAAATCCGCTGTAGTGTTCCTGAAATCCCTTACCTTGATAAATATGGGATGTAACGGGGTAATACCCCAACCGAATCGATAGCGTTACGCCACAGAGTACACAGAGGGAAAGCTATTTTTCTCTGTGTTCTCTGTGGCAGAAGCAAGAATTCTTCATGCGCTCGTCTTAGCGCGAAATCAACGGCAGGAAGAGCTGATTGGTAATCGGTGTATTGCGCAGATTATCGGATGCCACCGCCACTTGATGGAAATTCCCCTTATCGCTGCCTTCGGCCATGTTGCCGGCGTTGTCAACCACCTGGGCGATAAAGCCGCTGTTGGCGGTGCCGGGGAAGCTGCCCAACCACTTCTGACTCTTCGCATCCCACATCAACTGGACAACGTCGATCGTCCCTGCCGGCTGCCGCAGATCGGCGATGTAGCTGACGAACACGTCGTGGATGCCCGATAGATCGCTCGCCCCCACTTTGACATGAACTAAGCCACTTGCTGCATCATAGATCCCATCGACCACCGTTAGCACCGGCGCGGCCTTGTCGGTGCTGTTGCTGTAATAGACCTGTGCCTTGA
Organism: Caldilineaceae bacterium; assembly: GCA_034432375.1. Taxonomy (GTDB): domain Bacteria; phylum Chloroflexota; class Anaerolineae; order Caldilineales; family Caldilineaceae; genus JAHBVH01. The sequence goes on along the minus strand of DAOUCA010000064.1, from coordinate 117,751 downwards.
GATCGGCGTAGACATATTGTAGCCCGCTGCGTTCATCATAATCTCCCACTTCTGTCGTCAGGTACGCGTTGTTGCCCCGTGTGCGTAAACGAAATGGTGATGCCAAGGGGGCTGCCTGCTGTACCGGCGCGGCGCTGCCATTTTCTTCCGTATACTCATTTAAGGGCGAGGCATAGACTGGCGTGAAGTTGGCCACGATGCGGTAGGTACCGGTGGTCAGGACCGCGCTGCGGGCCTCCTCTTCCGGATTGCTGACATCGCCGAAGTGGAGTGGTTGGATCGCTTCGCCCGCCACATTGCTGGTTCTGCCTTCTAACGTATAGTAGCTTCCAATGCCATCGATCGCCGTGGCCGCGGGCCAATCATTGGGATGGGAATTGAACTGTACTTGATTCATGATTATACCATCAAGCGCTGGGGTCAACGTGAAATCAACGTTGTCAAATTCATCCCACGGTTTATCGCTTGGGCCAAGCCCAGCGCCTGTTTCAATCTTCTGCATTGGCAGGCCATAGAAGGTTAGCTGCTGCATCACCTTTTCATCATAGCCGGTGAAACTGGGCGTCGCGTTGTAGTAGCGCTCTTTGGCGATGCGCAGCGCGGTGCCCATATCGATTTCGCGCCCGGTGACCAATGCTCTGGTGTAGTAATCGATCAACTGTTCCGAGAGGCCGAGGCTATAGTACAGACCCCAGCCATAGCCAGTGTTGCCCACATAACTTGCCCCCTTGCCGATAAAAGCTTGGGCGATGTCAAGCGAGTGCTGCACATCGGTCTCCGGCACATTGAGCCCGCTGTGACAGGCGACCGAGTAGGCCAACGCCCCGTTGAGATCCATGGTGAGATTGGCAATCTCGCGTGCACCAATATGTTGTCCATCGGGTACACCCTGCGTAAAGTGGTTGGCATGGCCGCTCCACGAGAAGATTTTAAAGAGCAGATCGGTGCGGCGCAAGACGGCGCGCACTTCGTCGCCGTGCCAGCTCTCGCTGATAATACAGACCACATTGGGGATGCCCAAATCGTCGCGCCAGTTGGCACAATCCTGTTGCGCCAGGTCTTTTACAAAGTCCCAGCCGGTGATCAGCACGCCGGCCCCGCGCAAATCGGTGACGGGATTGGCGATAAAGCGTTGAATCGTGTTGATCATTTCGCCGGGCGTTTCGATCAGCCGCCCGACAGCCAAATCGGGAACGTAGAGTTCGCGGTTATTGTAGGGTTTACCCACGAGCGCACCGTAATAATTATCCGAGAGAAAGTAGTTGGCATCCTGTGCCGCGCCTGTCGGATTGGTGATGTCACGGTGGGTATAGGTGTTCTCCGATTGCTGGGGCGTGTTGTCATAGATGCGCCGGAAGGGCAGCGCCCGGTCATCACCGACCAGCACAACATATTGCAGGTTGCGATGTTGGGCAGCGTAGGCTTGGATTACCTGGCGGATGCGTGAGGCGACCGCGTTGGCTTGGTCGACCTTGAGCCAATTCTCTGGTTTGTTCCACTCGGTATACGCGGCTTGCACCTCGCTGTTTTGGTCGAGTCGTATGATCTGTCCCTGGACATATTCGTGCGCGGCCAGTCGCTCCAATTCCGTTAATAATGCTGCCGATGATGCACTGTCATGAACCCGTTCAATCTGCGTCAGGTTGACGAGGATTAAGCTCTTGACCGCCGATAGTTGTGGTGTGGCGGTGGGGGTTGCCGTCTCAATCGGCCGTGTGGCCGTTGGCGTCGGCGTGGCCGTCGGCGCACCGCGCTGAAGACGGAATTTGTACTCGGTGCCTGCGCCATAGTTGGTGCCATTGTAAAGGGTCACCCGCACGTAGAAGGTGCCGGAGGTCGCAGCCGTGTGGACCAACTGCGAACCAACACCTGGATCGTAGTCGTCGTTTTCTGCCAAGAAATTGCCGTCGGCATCATAGAGACTGAGAATAGTGTCTGCTTCAGGACCGACATCGACTGTTTCGAGCGTATACGTCTCATTGGCGACCGCGCTAAAGGCAAACCAATCTTCATCCCCGGCGGCACAGATGGTCCGCTCATGCAAGCTCCCATCGATGGCAATTGTCTTGGCCGTGGTGCGGCTATTGTCCGGCTCAGCGTTATCGAGATCACAGGTGGTGGTGCGGGCGCGCAAGGTATAGGCGCTATCCGGCCCGACGATGTCGGGGTTGCGCTCGATCACCTCTAGATAATAGGTCCCCGCGGCGTCGGCCTGCCAGACAATGCGTGAGCCTTTGCCCGCACCACTATCATCATCACAGACGATGGTTGTGTTATCCCCTCTGCGCAAACAGAGTTCTGTGTCACTGGCCGCGCCAAGGTCAAAGGTCTCCAGTGTGTAGGTGACGCCAGCCTGCGCCGTAAATTTGGCAAAGTCCAGATTTCTGGCTGGACAGCGGTTGCGTTGCTGCGCTGCTCCATTCACTTCAAGGCTGCTTGCCTGGTCCAGATTGTTATCTTCTTCATAGGCATCGGGTGTACAGCCCGTTGCGTCGCCCACGCTCTTTACCTGCAAGGTATGTTCGGTGCCTGCGCCATAGGTGGTCGAAACAACCTGCCGCGTGCGGACGTAATAGGATCCGTTGCGGTGGGCGGCAACGGTCGTGCTCTGTCCACTCGTATTCGCTGGTACATTATCGCAACTCTCATAGATCTCTAGCTGGCTGTTGGCCCGTTCCCCCGTATCGTTGACTTCGACCGCATAGGTGACCCCCGCCTGCGCTTGAAACACGCTCCAATCTTCATCGCGCGGGCTGCAATAGCTGTGGGCCTGTAATGTGTTGAGGAGGAGATCCCCGGCCGCGTAACAGCTGTTATTCGGCTCAAAGCGCTCCACGCAGCCGGCATCGCTGGTGATCCGCAGGCGATATTCGGTGGCTGGCCCATATTCGTCAAGGTTATGCGCGGCTTTGACATAATAGGTATCGTCTTGGAGTGCCTTAAAGGTAATGGTTTGCCCGCTACCAAGCCCAAGAGCTTCACAATTTGCCAATGTATGAAGCTCTAATTGCATATCGATATCCTCGCTGCCGCTGTCGGCGAGGATGGCTTCAATTAGATAGGTGACGCCGCTAGTACCCTCAAACTTTACCCAATCTATGTCCGGTGCCTCGTCGGCCCCCACGCCTCGATAGAGGTTGTGTTGCTGTTCGACGCCATCGGTGCTGATCGGCTTGGCGCTCGCACAACGGTCGTCCTCTTCATAGCTGTCGGCCCCTGGCGTGCGGGTGGGGCTCGGTGTTAGGGTCGGGGTTGCCGTTGGGCTGGCAACTGGCGTCGCAGTCGAGGTTGGCGGCGGTGTGCCTTGCGGATAGAGATTGTTGCTCTCATTGGCCTCGGTGATCAGATTCTCCCATGGCGGATCGACCCACACATAGATCTGTGGGCCATTTTGTGTAAAGGTGTGGCTGGTCCGTGTCCAAATGACTGTTTCGCCCGGTAATAGCCCGGTGCTGGTGCCCCCTTGGGTAACCCGTGCTGTGGCTTGGCCAGGGGGGATCTCGGTTGGATTGATGTAGAGGTAGTAACGAAAGAATCCGCTGATGGGGGTATCGCCAATGTTCTTAATCGTCACGATAATATCAGCCGTATCCCCTGCTTTGGGGTTGGGTGGATTTACGGTGACACTTTCCACGATCAGATCGGGGCCACTGCCACTGCTTGCCTGCGGTGCGTTTTGGGGCATTGGTGCCGCTTGGCTGGCCAGTGGGCGCAGTAGCAATAGCCCAAGCAGGATAGTGGCAATCACTATTCGGTGTCGTAGAAAACGGTGCATGCTCTTCTCCATTTTTCTTAAAGGGTCTTGGTCCACGTGCTAGTATAGTGCGGCGTAAATAAACCAACAGTCTGGCGTGACGGTTCCCTCCCCAAACTGGGGAGGGCTAGGGTGGGGTTGCGCTATGGGCTTACTTAGGCCGCACTGTGTTAGGCGTTACGCCGGTCGCTGGTTGAGTAGGCCGCGTTTGGCCGTATCGAAACCAAGGCCAGCGTAACGCCTATGATCTTCATTCCTATAGCTATCTAATGCACGCTGCGGTAATTTTGGGCCGTTGACGGTATCTTCTCAATCAACTGCCTTTAACACTATTTCGTGCCCCCTTTGTTATGCACTCAGCGCGCAACAAAGGGCAGGAAGAGGGAATGACTTTCACCACCGATAGCGACCGCTGGGCTGATCAGGGTGATGCTGTCGGCACGAGCGAGGAGCGTGCCATTGGCGCCGGTGATGTTGGTCTGACCAGGCGCGTTAACCAGCGGGTAGATAACCGTTCCCGTGGTGGCCCCCTTTAATTTTACCCGAATGTAGCCCAATTGGAGGAGATGGGTAATCGGTTGCCCCGCTTTGCTCTGCACACTAAAGCGCACCCGGCCCCCTTCATTGTCGATTTGGACCGTGCCTAACTGTTCAATCGGCACGGTGCTATTGAGATAGAGATCGACAACCTCTACCAACTGTGGATCAAAGGCGAAGCTGGCCGTAACCCCTAAAATGGGATCAGCGGCCTTCGGGTCGACAAAGAGCGGCAATAATGTTGTCGTTGCCACTGGTATGGTCAGCACGCTGTTGACGGTAATCGGGCTGCCACTGTTGGCTGCGCGCTCACGCGCGCTGCTCGCCAAAAATTGCAAGGTGGCAAAGCGTTCTGCCGCAACCAACGGCGCGGGCATCCCTTCGGTGAAATCATAGACCAGATCACCCTGGCGGTTGTAATTGGCTTGGACGAGCGTTGCATCGGCAATGGTGACACAGCCATCCTGCGTCAAATCGCTATTGGGTATAAACGCCTCGTCGCCTACACAGCTGCCAAATGCATCGCTGACGAGGCTGAAATCGCGTACCGTAATGTGATTGCGGCTGGTCTCTGTTTCTGCGTCTCCCTCCAATAAAGTGCCCAGGTAGATCTGATTGATACCCGGCTGGAGCACAATCTTTTCGACACGATTGGCCAAGGTATGCTCCCCTTTAACCCAAATGGTATAGTCCCCCGCTGGCACTGCCGGCAAGGCAAAATCACCCCGTTCATCGGTCATCACTAGATGGCGACTGGATACCGTGAATCTGCTGGTGGGGCGCAACTCAATCGTCAACAAGGTGGCCCAACTGGCGTCTGGACGTAGGGGCCGCCCCTGTAGATCAACATGGCCCTGAATCGTCGCCATGGTCTCTGCTTCGCTGATCCGCACGGTGCCGTCGCGCGCCTCAGCCAAGATGCTACCCTCTGCGTCTGTCACATCGGTGGCGGGAAAGTCGCTTAGAAAGCGCACCGCGGTGCCCCCTTCCTCTGTCGGTCGTAGTGCCTGGACGACCAGCGTAAGCAATGGAAAGGGTGTCGCTTCGTCAGCTCCCAATTCGCCGACCCTCAATTCGCCGGCCCCCAATTCGCCGACACTGTAGATGAATTCCCCTGTCGCGCCATCGAAGGTAATCGGCTTCATCGCTTGGATCAGTGGCGTTACCGTAGTGATGACATCGGTAAGCCGTAAATAGAGCGGATCGACCTGGCCATGGATTTGGACGCCGTTGACCGCTGTTATGCCCGGTGCCAGCATAATTGTCAAGCTCTCTGTCGCGCTGACCGCAAGCGTTGCCGCCATGGGCTCAATATAGAGAACGGCACCGGCGCTATTTTCTGGCAACACTTGAAAACCGGCTGAACGCGTGACTACTTCTGTTCCGGTTTGCACTGTGACCAAACGCGCACCGGGCATGGCATCGGCGGCGATGGTGGCCGTGGCAACCAGCACTGTCGGACTAATGACCTGTATACCGCTCGTCGTAATGGCACTACCCATTGTCAGGGTACTCTCGCCAGCTACAAAGTGTGTGTTGCTGGCGGTCACGGTAACGGTGAGCGTTCTGCCGGACATGGCTTGTTCTGGGCTGATCGCCGTCAGTGCCCTGGCAGGGGTTGGCCGTGTAACCGTGAAGGCGGCATTTTGGCGCAATTGTTCGGCACCGGTCATGAGCTGCAAAGTGCGTGAGCCGGCACGTGCCTCTTCTGCAATGGCCACGGTAACCAGCGCTTGGGTGGGACTGATCACGTCGACGGCGGAAATGGTGATCCCTGCCCCCAAATCGGCGCTAGTAACGGTGGGGAGGAAATGACTCTTCTCGGCATTGATCGTCAAGGTGACGGTGGTGCCGACCGTTGCCTCGAGTGGTGCCACTTCTACAATGGCTGCATCGGGATTGGGAAAGAGGTTATTGCTCTCATCGGACTCAACGACCGTATCTTCCCAGGTTGGGTCGACCCACGCATAGACGCGCGGTGCCTCACTGGTAAAGAGGTGACTGGTGCGCGTCCAGGTAATGCTTTCGCCCGGTGCCAGCGGTACGCCAAAATAGCCGCGTGTCGTGGCGCTGGTTGTGGCTGTCGGCGGCACTTCAGCGGGATCAACATAGAGATAATAGCGAAAGCCACTTATCGGTGCATTCCCCTGATTTTGGATGATCACGGTGATATCGCCCACGGTGTTGCCCGTGGGGTTGGGAGGGCTAAAGGTAATCTGGGTAATCGCTAGATCGGGTAATGGGTCGGTAACCGCGCTCTGCGCTTGGAGGGTGACCGGCGCGGGGGCGTTCCCGAATGTGGCGATGGGTGCTGCTTGCATAGGCCGCGCTCTGTTGCATAGACCATAGAGCAAAAGTAGCAAGAGACCGGCGAGCAAAGGAGGGGCAATTAGGGTACGTTTCATCGTTGGTTTCCTTTTGGTTGGTTGGCTCAATGTCGATCGGGCGTCCCCTGCGGGCGGAAAGGCGTGGGGCATTGCAAAATAACTCATTTTACTGAACTCTGGCGATTTTTAGGGTATACACGAGTGACCAGTGACCAGTGACAAAGGACTGTCTCTCGTGTATTCACAAAATTCGCCAGAGTCCAGCATCTTATTCCTGTCTTACAACCGGTAGGTACAACTGGAAAGCATTGTTCCCGCTGACCGTGCTGCGCAGCGTGGTTGCTTCCACCGTCGTGAGAATGTTACTCCCGCTGGCTCCAGCAATCGCGGTATCGGTGGGGCGCTCGGTGATCGGGGTGAGCGCCGTGCCGTCGGTTTCGCCAAGGAGCTGAAGTTGGATCGTGGCGATTTGGGTGCGGTGGTTCACCTGCTGTCCCAAGGTTGTTGCTACACTAAAGCGCAATGTCCCCGCCAGCGGATCGACAGTCGGTGCTGCCAGAACGACGGGGAATTCATCGGCCAAGGTGATTGCCGTCACGGCCACCAATGCGGGGTCAAAACGCAGATGGAGAGTCACACCGGCAATTGCATCACCCTGGCGTGGGTCCACAAAGAGCGGGAGGGTTAGGGTACTGCCAATTGCGGCTTCGTTTGTGGCCGTGCCAAAGCTCAGGAGTGCATCCGCTTTGCTCAGCGGTAACGGTGCCGCCACTACCTCCGGGCTCGCATAGACAATCCAACCCTGTGTGTTAAAGTTCGCTGAGAGCAGCGCAAAATCGGCAATCGTTACACAGTCATCTTGCTCGTTGAGATCCGCATTGGGCAGATAGCCCGCTTCGCCGTTACAGCGATTGAACGATCCACTCAACTGGCCAAAGTCGCGCAACACGGTGCGGTTGCGGCTCGTGTTTGTCTCTACATCCCCTTCGCGTAAGGTGCCAAGGAAAAGCTGGTTGAGACCTGGCTGCAAGCTCACATTATTGACTTGATTGCCCAGCGTGTGATCGCCTTTGACGCGCAGGCTGTAGGTGCCGGTCGGCAGATCGGTCAGCGTAAAGCGGCCTTGCTCATCGGTTGTCACCGCAAAGCTGAGTGGCGCAACGTTCGCCGCGGTCAGCACCTCAACCGTCAAGGGCAGTACCCAATCCGTGCCAGCGGTTGACGCCCGACCCTGGAGATCGACCTTGGCCTCTAGCGTGGCACTGCCCCCTTGCGCCATGATCAGTACCATGCTGTTGCGCGCCTCTTCCATGACGCTGCCGGTGGGGCTTGGCCCGGCAATATCGGTGGCTGGCTCTGTGGTTAAGAAGATCAAGGGCGTGCCCGCCTCGTCGGTGGGGGCCAACGCTTCGACGGTCAAGCTAATGACGGTAAATGGCTCAGGTATTGTACTGCCCAGAACACCAGCCCCAAAACGAAAGATGCCCGTGGTGGCGTCAAAGGTGAGCGCTTCAAGTGTCTCGCCGAGATGGCTATCATCATGGCGCACATCGAGCAGACGCAGATGCGACGGATCGACCTGGCCGTGGATCATAAGGCCGTTGAGTGGGGTGTTGCCTGGCGAAACGACTACCGCAATTGTGCGCGTGTCGCTGACTGTCATCGTGAGCGGTGCAGGGTCATAGTAGAGGGTCGCATTGCCCGTGGGTGGGATGGTAATGTTGACGCGGAAGCCGTGCGGTTGCTCGACCTCTTCGGCACCGGTGGTCAGCCGTACCGTACGTTCTCCGGCGTCAGCGTCGGCGTCAACGGTCAGGGTCACTGTTAACAGATTCGCTGCTGTCACGGTAACCGCGTCCACCGTGGTACCAGCGCCAAAATCCGCGCTCGTTTTGCCAGCGATAAAGTGTGTGTTGGTGGCGCTGATCCGTACCTGTATCGTCTGCCCTGGATCGCCGCTATCCGGCTCGATCGTGCTAATGGTTGGGGCCGGGCCGCCGGTGTTGACTGTAAAGCCGTCAGCCTTGCTGACCACTTCGTTACCCGTTGTCAAGGCTACCCGGCGCACGCCTGGTACTGCGCTGGGCGCAATCGCAATCTCGACGACCGCTGCGGTGCTGCCTGTGACGGTGATCCGATTAACTGTGATTGCAGCGCCAAAGTCAGCCGTTGTCAGACCATCGATGAAATGCGTATCGGTTGCAGTAATGGTGACCTGGATTGTGCTGCCAGGATCGCCTGCGTCAGGTGTTATGGTTGCTACTTCGGGCATGGCCGTGGCGACATCGAGCTGAATGCGCGGGGTAACGGTGATGCCACCAGGCCGCGTATCCTGGATCGCGTGGCCACTGCGCTGCAGGAGCGCCAGTAGCTCATCAACGGTGGCCTGTGGCTGAATACTCTTGAGCAGTGCCCAAGCGCCGGTCACATGGGGGGCGGCCATGGAGGTCCCGTTGTAGCTCTCAAAGCCGCCGCCGACAATCGCCGAATCGATATCGACCCCCGGTGCCATCAGATCGACCATGCCATCTTGATTAGAAAAGGTGGCGACGACATCGTCATCGGTGCTGGCCCCTACAGCAACGGCGCTGGAAATACAGGCTGGCGCGCTGATGCCGTCGACGAACGAATCATTGCCGGACGAGATGATGGTAGCAATTTTACGTGACCGAAGATTGTCAATTGCTGCTTTATACGCGGCTTCAGTTTCATCACAATCGGCTTGATCATCATACTTGTTGCCGCCTAGACTCATATTGACTGCGGCAATCGGAAGGTCAAGGGTCTCGTAGAGGGTGAGCAGATACTCCATCGCCCGAATTTGGTCCGAGGTATAGGTACGCACACAAGCGCTGGCCGGTGCACAGATTGTGATATCAGCAAAGCGGGTAAAGACCTGAATGGCGATAATCTGTGCGCCACGCGCTACCCCGTCGAATGCCTCCCCATTACCGGCTGCAATGCCCGCCACATGGCTGCCGTGGTCACAAAGTTCTACCCCATTGGCTAGGCAGGCTACACTCTTGGCATCGGCCGCGCCAACACCCGTCTGCTGTGGCTGTCCATTGGGGCAGAGGCTGATCCCTTGCCCGCGTCCGCCGACATTAGAGAAGCACGCTTCCTGCACGATGCGGCCCGCAAAGAAGGGGTGGCTGCTGTCGATGCCCGTATCGAGAATGGCAATCATTTGGCCATCGCCTTCGTAGCCATTCGCCCAGACCTTGGGCGCGCCAATGACCACCGTGCTGCTGGCGAGGGTTGGCGCGCTGAGGGTATCTTCACGCAGGGAGCGCACCTCTGGGCGAGTTTGTAATTGTGCCAATGCCGCGGCGTCGACTTCGACGGCAAGAAAGGGGATTGTGCGAAATTGGGCATAAGGCGTGATAGCATTGCTGCTCAGGTTTGCCAAGAGTCTGGCCTGTTGATCGGCGATCGCCGCGCGCTGCGCTGCAATCGCCATGCTGCTTAATTGATCGCCCTCTGCGCCGAATGCCATCGGCAGCGCTAATTCAACAAGCACGCGGACGTTCCCATCCTGTTGGGCTTTGGCAAAGAGGGCCGCGACATGGGCTGGTGCCGCAGCGGCTAATTGTTCTGCCACTGTTTCCTGTGCGAAAGCCGCGAGGGGGGCGTTGCCAATGGGCAGGGGCAGCAGCGCGAGCAGCAGAATGAGATAGAGGCAGCGACACATTCGGATAGAGATGGGTGCCACCATTGCGCTGCGAGGGTGCCGTCGCGCTGGTGGCAAGAATGAAAAAGGCTGTTGCATAAGGAGTCCTTTCGGATGGGTGATACTAAGCTGCGCCATAAAGTAACATTTTCACTCCTGTACAAAATGTTACTATGTGCTGCGGCGGAGTATATGAGTAGAAGGTGCTGTCGTTCTGTTTCATCCAATGTCGGTATCGCAACTTTTTGCACAGAGGGTTTTGTTTTCTGCCATCAATTGTAGTGGTCAACATGATGGTGAAGTGGCAGCGCTGCGCATCTGGGGATGCGCACTTCTCATCAACCATTCCACCATGTGATTGACCACTACAGTTTTCTGCCATCAATCCAGGTCTATCGTGCAAAGATAAGCGGTAGAAAGATCTGCTGCGTGAGCCCCGTGTGCTCCGGCAAAAGAATGAGCGCGGTGGCCACAGGGCGAGCGATTAGGTTGTCACCATCGGTGGCGTTGATGACAACCTGATAACGTCCAACCTCAAGAGGGCCGGCATAGATCCCACGATATTGGTTGCCGTTACTGTATTGCAGTTGTATCGTCGGCAGCGCGTTGCCGGTCGCAACAATGGCTTGAAAGGAGGGGGGATAGAGTGTTGCCTGTACCAGCCCAACCGCCTGATCGTCCTCTACCGTGGCCTCAATTGTGATGGCCCCATCCTGCACGGAGGCGGTGGCCCCATCCACATACGGTGGCCATAGGATTGCGTCTGGAAAGTTAAGTGTGCGCTGGGCCGTGAAGCGGGCATCTTCCAGCTCGTTGGGGATGCCATTGCCGTTGGCTTCCAGTAATGGCTCTTGATAGAGCGGCTGGCCGTCCCTGCTATCAATGCCGGCCGGCAGTACTTGTAGGGCCTGCTGTGCCGCTGCAAAGCTGCCCAGTAGATCGTACCCTTGGCGGAGCGCGCTGACAAAGTAGTCGGAAAAGTGATAGCCTTGCGCAGAGAGTTGGTTTGCGGGCGTGTCATTGGCCGCGGCAATCAGTAGGCGACCCGCTTTACTCAGCCCATTGATGTCGCTCGTCAACGCTGTGCCGATGTTGCTTTCGACGACGACGTTAATTTGTACGGTGGGTACGACTGTTTCGAAGGTGGTGAGCCATTCGTTCAGGTCGCGCAGGGAAACCCACTCGCCGGCATCTTCGTCAAGCAATAAGGTGCTATCGCGGCCCGCTGCGATTAGATAGATCGTCAGGCTTTGGCCCGGTGCCACGCGACCAGTGGCCCAATCGGTGATGGCGCGCTTTAAGGCTGCTGCCGTGGGAGGGCCATCGACGCCCGTTGCGCCTGTCGTCGTTGCCAGGTAGGTGATCGCTGCCGGCTCATAGCGATTGGCGATAAAGGCGTTGTAGATCTGCGTGGCACTGCCGTCGACGTTGGGCTGTTGGGTTGCCTTCGTTGGACGGCCTGCAACCAGGATCAGTGCATCGTTGCCGCTGGCACGCTGATGCAGCGTGCGTACGGCCAACTGATAGATCGCGCTGCTGCCGCCGGTTGGGGCTGTATTGTAGAGCTTGAGATAGATCGCGCCGGGCACTTCTCGTGTAAAGTCAAGATGGATGCCGGGGCTAAAGGCTGGCTGCCCTTCGGCGGCAATAGTGCCGCTACACTCGGTATAAAGCTCCAGCGCGATATCGGCGCTTGAGCCTTCGGGCAGTTGCGCTTCAATGCGATAGGTACCGCCGCTTGTGGCATCGATCCGCATCCAGTCGACATCATCTACATGGTGAAAGGAGCGGGCCAATGGCGTTCCATCGGCGATAATCGACCGTGCCTGTGCGCAGCTATCGTCGACCTCGTAGGCATCGGCATCACCGCTGCGATTGTCATCATCGACCGGGGTGGTGGCCTGGACGAGGTTGCTATAGTCACTCCAGAGTTCATTCTGTTGATCATGGTGGGCAGGGGTATGGGTGCGTACCCGCAGGTAATAGGCCGTGGCTGGGCGCAGACTGTAGATGGTGTACCCACCGTTGAGCTTTTGGGGTCTCTCTGGCGCGACGGTATAAGGGCCATCAGCGGCTGTAGCATAGCTAACCTCATAGTAGCCGCCATCTTCGACATAGCTGACCGGCTGCCAACTGAGCGCAACGGTTGTGGCCGATTGGCCAGTGGCGCTGAGATTGGTTGGCGGTGTCGTCTGTGTGGCGGACCAGCCAGGGGCGACGCGATCGAGCGCTGCGCGCAGGGTAGCATCTTGCGCGGTAAAGCCATTGTAGTCGAGTTGCAAGGTGATGAGGTTGGGGAGCGCGGCCAGTGCCGTTGGTTCGCCACGCAATTGGTTGGCCGCCAGATCAAGGGTCAGCAACGCTTGCAGTTGTGCAAAGGTCGCGGGGATGGTGCCTTCTAGATCGTTGTGGCCGAGGCGTAGCGTGAGCAAGCTCTGCAGCGTGCCAAGCGAACTCGGTACGCTGCCTGTCAGTTGATTGTTGTGCAGCAGCAGTTCGGTAAGAAAGGGTAGGTTGCCCAATTGTGGTGGAATTGGGCCGCTCAACCCGTTGCTCTGGAGGCGGAGCCGCCCAAGCACGGGTAATTGAGCAAGTTCGGCGGGAATGGGGCCACTGAGTTGGTTGTCGTTAAGCTGTAGATATTGCAGGGTTGCAATCTTGCCTAGCGCCGCGGGGATGGTGCCGCTCAACTGATTATGGGCCAAGCCCAGGTCAACCAATGTCGGCAGATCGCCCAATGTCGCGGGAATGGGGCCGGTAAAACCATTGTTGTCAAGCACGAGCGTGTCGAGATTGTGCAGATTGCCAAGTTCTGCGGGGATCGCGCCGGTTAACTGGTTGTTTTGGAGATAGAGGCGGTTTAATCGTGTTAGCTCACCCAAGGTCGTTGGGATCGGGCCACTCAATTGATTGTCGTTGAGATAGAGCAGGCGTAGATGTTGCAATTGCTGCAAGTTTGTGGGAATCGGGCCGCTAAACCGATTGTAGTTTAGCGCGAGAAATTCGAGATTCGGCAGGTCGGCCAGCTCCGGTGGAATTGCGCCGGTCAATTGATTATTGCTTACAGCCAAGGTTTCAAGTTGTGCCAACTTGCCCAGGGTTACGGGGAGTGGCCCGCTCAATTCATTAAAGGAAAGATAAAGCGAACTCAGCAGGGACAAATCGCCCAACTCGGGGGGGATTGGCCCGCTCAGACGATTTTGATCCAAATAGAGCGAATCTAACATGCTAAGATTACCCAATGCACTGGGGATGGGGCCACTGAGATAGTTGACATCGAGCGCGAGGGTCTCCACCGCCTCTAGCTTGCCGATGGTAATGGGAATTCGCCCACTAAAGTGGTTGTTGGAGAGTGAAATAAAGCGGAGATTGGTCAACTCACCAAGTTCGGTGGGCAAGGGACCACTCAATTGATTTTCATCCAACTTGAGCAAAATCAAGTTGCTCAGATCCTTCAACTGCGGGGGCAAGGGGCCACTAAGGCGGTTGCCGGTGAGGTTGAGCAGGGTGACATTACCGAAGAGGCAACTGACGCCAAACCAGCCATCGGGATTTATAACAGGGTCGAAATCACAGGGGCGGTTGCTCTGGAGCCAATTGGTGTTGTCGAGCCAGTTGTCGCCATTGGTGCTGCGATAGAAGGCGACGAGTGCTTCACATTCGTCGCGTGGCATCTCTGTAACAGCCGCACAGGAAAAGGCCGTCGGCGCGGTGGCGGGTGCGGCGTGGGCGATCGACGCGATCCAGCGCGTCCCGCCAACGCCGCAGATGAGGAGACAAGCCAGCGTCAGCAGGGCATGATGCAAGCGCTGTACTGGTGGTTGCAATTGGTAATGCATTCTCTCTTTTCCTTTCATGTAACGCGGAGATTTCTCCGCGTTTAGGAGGGGCTTGCCGTCCTTATATGGATTTTAGAAATAAATTGCGCAAACGGGACGGAACGGCGGGCCATGCATCGCTTCTTTCGCAAAAGCGCTTTCTACTGGTTGCCCGCGCGCAGTTGAACCACCGGTAGATAGAGCTGATAGCTACTTTCTCCAAAGGCCCTCTGATAGTCGCTCTTCAATACAACCGGTGTGGCCTGTAAGCCGTCGTTGTCTGTAGCGTGGAGGATAACGCTGTAGCGCCCACGTTCCGTGAGACCGTTGTAGTCGCCGCGATAGAGCCCATCTTGTAGGATCAGCTCGATGGTTGGCTGATCTTCGGGTTGTAACTCGTTGCTATTTTGTGGCGGTTGGTAGTTGGGTGGGTAGATGACGGCCCACACCCGTGCTACGGCTTTGTTATCGGTGACAACTGCGCTGATCGTTGCGCTATTGGCTTCGTCATTGGTATCGAGGTGGGCACTTTGGATGTAGGGGCGCCAATTGGTGGCCTGGCCATTACCATTGGTCACCAGCGTGCGGCGGGCGGCAATGGCGGCGTCGCCAATTTCATTGGGGATGCCATTGCCGTTGGCGTCGAGCCAAGCCTGTTGATAATCACCATTTTGGATCAGATCGCGGCGCGCCTGTTCAAAGCTACCGAAGAGATGATTCCCTTCGCGTAGGGCGGTCAGGAAGCTGTCGGAGAAGTAGGCCCCAATCGTTGAGGCATAGGCCCGCAACTCGTGGGTGGTCGATGTAAGGACAACTCGCCCATCGCGGCTCAGGCTGGCGCTGTTGCCGGTGATAAAGCTGCCGGCATAGCAGGCTTCGATGATCACATTGATCTGAATGCCAGGCACCGCTTCTTCCAGGGTCGCCAGCCACTGGTCGAGATCGGCGGGGTGCAAGATCTCACCAGCCGGTTTATCAAGAAAGAGTTCGCCTGCTTCCCCATGATCCATGAGATAGAGGGTCAACGCATGGTCGCTCGTGACCCGATTTTTGGCCCACAGTGTCACCGCCTGTTGCAGATTGGCGACGGTCGCGGCGTCATCATAGCCGGGCAGCGTTTTATCGGTGGCGAGGAAGGTAATCTGATCATCGCTGTAGCCGTTGTCACGAAAGAGCTGGTAGGCATTGTTGAGGACATTATGGATATTGCTCTGCAAACTATCATTGTTGCGTAGTTTGCCGGCGACCAAGATCACGGCATCGGTGCGCGCTTCGCTGTCGAGGGTGCGTACCTTCAGATCGTAGGCGCTGGTGCTCTCATCGCGCGTCCCCGTTGCGTCCGGTTGCGCGCTATCGGTCAGGCGGACAAAGTAGGCACCGGCGACCGTTGGCGTAAAGTCGAGACGGGCACCGGGGCTAAAGGGTTCATCCCACGTGGCAATGGGGCTACTGCCTTCGCAAAAGTCAAAGAGCTCGACCCGAATATCCACAGCAGAGAGGGTGGGAATTTGGACTTCAATGCGATAAGGCACCGTCGGGCGGGCCGTGAAGTGGACCCAATCGACATCTGCGGCAGTGTGGAAGGTATGGCGCTGCGTATAGCCATCGGCGACGATGGTACGCGCTTGGTCGCAACTCTCATCGGCTTCGTGGCTGTCGCCGGGGGCGCGGTCGCTCGGGGTCGTGCCCATTACCAGCGGCGTATAATCGCTCCATAGCTCATTCTCCTGCGTACCGCGCGGGGGCGTGTAAGTGCGCACACGAAAATAGTAGGTCACGCCACTTGCCAGCCCCGTGACCGTATAGCCGGGGACGGCCTTATCGGTGGTTTTGCCATGGACCGTGAAGGGCCCATCGGCCGCGGTGGCATAACTCACCTCGTAGTAGCCGCTATCCCCGCGGTAGGCAATCGGTGTCCAAGCCAGGGCTAGCGTATCGAGCGCTGCCACATTCACTTTGAGATCGGTGGGGGGCACGGTTTGGCTCGCCTGCCAGCCGGGGGCTTTCTCACTGAGAAAGGTGAGGAGTGCCGCTTCTGTTGCTGTCAACTGATTCTGTTCAAGTGTCAGCTCTGCCAGCCGGCTGAGCAAGGTAAGTTGCGTGGGCAGTGGCCCTTGCAGGGCATTGGCGTTGAGGCGCAGAGTTGAGAGCCGCGCCAGATTGCCGATGTGGGGAGGGACCGCGCCGCTAAAGGCATTGCTATGGAGCCAAAGCTGTTGCAGATAGGGCAGATTGCCAAGGGTGGTCGGTAACTCACCGCTGAGCCGATTGCCATGTAGCGTCAACACTGCCAAGTAGGTCAGCTTGCCGATTTCCGGCGGGAGCGGCCCACGAAGATGGTTGCGCGCCAGCTCCAATGTGTGCAAGTTGCGTAGCTTGCCGAGGTCGGGTGGAATTTCGCCACTGAGTTGATTCGACCCCAACTCAAGCGAGTTCAACTCTTGTAAATTGGCCAGCTCCGCCGGAACCGGCCCGCTCAGTTGATTGAATGTGAGGTAGAGCCGCCTGAGTTTGGTGAGTTTACCCAGTTCAGGCGGAAGCGGGCCGCTAAGGGCATTGGCCCCTAGATAGAGCCACCGTAACTCTGTGAGATCGCCCAAGGCTGGGGGAAGCTCGCCTTGCAGATGATTGTCGGAGAGCGAAAGGATGGTGAGTTTGGTCAGGGCGCTCAGCGTGGGGGGGATGGTGCCCTGCAAGGCATTCTGAGCGAGCCACAGGTCGGTTAATTCGGTGAGATTCGCCAGTGAGGCCGGAATGGTGCCCTGTAGGCGGTTGATCGAGAGATTGAGATTCTGCATCTGTTGTAAATTGCCAAATGTCTCTGGAATCTCTCCTTCCAATCGATTGCTAGCGAGCATCAGATCAGATAATTGCGACAAATTGCCCAAAGTGGCAGGTATTTCTCCCGTCAGTCGGTTGTTGTCTAGCCGGAGCATCTGTAGTTTTGTCAGGTTGCCCAAATTGGCTGGAATCGCGCCCGTCAGTCGATTTTCTGATAGCTGTAGCGTAGTTAGCTCGCCGAGCGTGTCCCAATCAGCGGGAAGCGTGCCCGTCAAATGATTTTCGCTGAGACTTAGCTCTTGCAACTGCGTTAGCGCGCCGAGGCCATTGGGAATTGGACCCGTAAACTCATTTGTGAAAAGGTGGAGTTGTTGAAGTTGGGTCAGATCGGCCAAGGTGGCTGGGAGTGGCCCACTCAGGTTGTTAACTGCAAGGCCTAGGCTCCTTAGCATCGTGAGCTGACCCACCTCTGGCGCTAGTGGGCCACTGAATAGGTTGTTCGTTAGCCCCAACGATTGCAGCGATTGGAGCTTCCAGAGTTCTGCGGGAATTGGCCCGCTGAGGCGATTGTTCTGCAGATCGAGGATGATGAGCTGGTGCAAGGTTCCAAGCGCAGGGGGCAACGGGCCGCTGAACCGATTTGACGACAGCCCAACGGCAAGCATCGTCTCTTGTCCCCCCCATTGTATGGGCAGCGGACCACTCAACCCATTATTGATAAGCGCCAGAAATTGCAGTGATGGTAAAGTTGTCACTTCTACTGGCAAAGGGCCGGTTAGATCATTGTTGGCCAACCAAAGGGTCTGCAGCGCGGTGAGTTTGCCGAGTGCAGTGGGTAGCGTCCCGCTAAGTTGATTACCGTCCAGATAGAGGCGGATTAGATTGGTGAGATCGCCAATACTCGCTGGCAGTGGGCCACTGAACCCATTGTTGGAGAGACGCAGCTCTTGTAGCGTTGTCAATTGACCCCAATCCGTGGGCAGCGAACCGTTGAACCCATTGTTGGAAAGGTTGAGCCGCAGCAATTGGGGCAGGGTTGTCAACGCGGTGGGAAAGGGCCCGCTCAGTTGATTGTCTTGCAGATCGAGCCAATGCAGTGTTTGTACATTGGCCAGCGCAGGTGGAATGGTGCCGGTAAGCGCGTTGTTGCTGAGGTCCAGCCAGGTTAGATTGGATAAGTTGCTCAACGCTGTTGGAATGGTGCCATCGAATTGGTTATAGGAAAGTAGCAGTGTCTGTAACTTGGTCAAGGTACCAAATTCAGGGGCAATCGTGCCGTAGAGGCCATTGCCAGAGAGACCCAAAATTTCCAGATTGGTAAGTTGGAATAGTGATGCTGGGATCGAGCCACCAAGTGGATTGGCTCCCAAATCGAGCAGTGTCAGATTGGCTAGATTGCCCATGCTTGACGGGATATCACCCTCTAGAATATTCCAGAAAAGATTGAGGCTCTGTAGCTGGCTGAGTTGCCCCAGGGTGCTGGGAATCGGGCCACTCAACCAGTTATAGCTGAGATCCAGCACGAGCAGGCCGCTGAGATTGCCAACCTCTGACGGGATGGAGCCACCGAGTTGGCTGAGTTTGTTACCCAAGGGATCAAGGGCCCCGGCCAATTCCAGCCGCTGCAGCCGGGTAAGATTGCCCCAGGCTGCTGGCAACGTTCCACTCAGTTGGTGGCCGGTTAGGTCGAGCATGGTCAGGTTGCCCAAGTTGCCCCAGGTGGCGGGCAGCGGGCCGCTAAAGGCATTGCCCGAGAGATCGAGGTAGAGCAGATTGGTCAGCTCACCAATGGCGGCGGGGAGCGGCCCTTGCAGTTGATTGACGCCGGTGGTGTTAAGCGCCGCGCTCAGTTGGGCGCGCTCGGTCGCGGTTAGCACCGGTAATGCTGCCAGCCATTGCTGGCGCGCGCTGTTCTGCGCTACCACCGACACTGCCCTGCTGGCAGACGGACCATTTGTACTCGTGGTGACTAGGCCGGTCTTTGCGCGCTGGGTGGCGAAGCTGCGTAATTCCTCGTCGGCAGATTGATAAACCGGTGAACGCAGCGCCTCATCGTCTAGATTGACGAGGGGGGAGAAGCTGTCG
This sequence comes from Caldilineaceae bacterium, assembly GCA_034432375.1. Taxonomy (GTDB): domain Bacteria; phylum Chloroflexota; class Anaerolineae; order Caldilineales; family Caldilineaceae; genus JAHBVH01. The sequence continues at coordinate 98,779 of DAOUCA010000064.1, read as the reverse complement.
CCGGCACGCGCCGCCGCTAGGGTGAGGCTAATCGTTTGCCGTGCGAGCAACTCCTGCTGGTGGGCCACGCTTGTTTCTGCTAATAGCGCATCGGTGCGTTCACGCAGCGCGGTAAGCTGCGCGTCCGTCTCTGTGGCCTGGATTGTGGTGGCCTGCGCTTGCGCGCTGAGCGGTGCTGGGTTTTCCGCGAGATCGAGCACCCGCAAGGCCCGTAAATTGCCCAGCGCTGCCGGCAGTTGCCCGGCGAGACCATTGTCGGGCAACAAGATCCCGGTTATCCGGCCACCGGCACAGGTGATTCCGTACCATTGGCAAGGATGGGGATCGACCAGCCAGCCGCTGCTCTCCACCCAATTCAGGCCATCGGTATCGAGATAGAAGGTGGCGAGGGCCTGGCATTCACTGAGTGGAATGGTGGTGACTGCGCTGCAACGAAAGGTCGTTTGGCGGGCGGGGTGCAGCAGTCGCTCTCCGACTGGCGCTTGCCCTGGTAATTGCCCTGGCGCCGCATTGACCGGCCGAAAGGCCGCGAACGTCAACAGGATCATGAGGGTTAGGAATAGATAGCGGTGGTGCGGCAAGATGGGTTCTTCTCTCCGTTTGGTGGTCATGGGTTCCTCGTCAAATAGAGTCTGCTGGATTGAATCGGGTTGCCCGTCTTGCAACGGGATTGAAATCCCGCTCTAACAACGAGAAGTCGCCTCAGCGACTAGAGGAAATAGTTCCAGCGCTTGAGAGCGCTTCTCGCCGTTAGCTGGGGATTTCAATCCCACAGCATGGATTGAATCGGGTTTCCCGTCTTGCAACGGGATTTCAATCCCACAGCATAAAGCAGGATTACCGCGTTACCACCGGCAGATATAAGCTGAAGCCATGATCCATATCATCGCTCACGATTGTGACGCCGCTGGCTCTGGCGAGCACGCTGCCGTTGCGGCCGGCCACGTTGGTATCACGCGGACCACCGAGTGCCGGGGTGAAGGCGCTGCCGGGGCTGCTCTGTTTGAGCTTGACCTTGACCAGGAAGGCTTCGTGCCGTCCCGTCAAGGGTTGGCCATTGGCCGCGGCATAGCTGAAGTTGAGCGTGCCCGCACTGTTATCAATGACCGGTGCCTGTAGGCTGTTGTTGAGGGCACCAGTGACGACAACCTCCAACACTTCCAATGTGGCTGGATCAAAGCGATAGCGCCCTTTAAAGCCGGTAAAGGCGTCGCCACTGCCCGAGTCAAGCACCAACGGCAACGTGATCACATCCCCAACCGCCGCAACGACCCGATTGGTGGCGAAGGCAACGGTTGTGCCAGCGCTTGCGATGGGCAGCGGTGCAGGGACCAAAGCTGATGAGTCATAGAGAATGTCCCCGCTCTGGTTGAAATTGGCTGAGAGCAGACCGAAATCTTCAATCGTTACACACGCATCGGTCTCATTGAGATCGGCGTTAGGCAGATAGCCACTCTCGCCACTGCAATGGTCAAAGGCGCTGCTGAGCAACCCAAAGTCGTTGAGTTTCACATAGTTTGCCGAGGCGACTACCTCTATGTCCCCTTCGAGGAGCGTGCCAAAGAAGATCTGGTTTGTACCCGCTGCCAACGGAGCCGCTTTAATTTGGGTGGCAAGCGTATGGCTACCCTTGACACGGATCTGATAGGTGCCAGGGGGCAGGTTGCTCAACTGAAAGCGCCCCATCTCATCGGTGGTGACGTTGTAGATGGTCGGTATGCTTGTCTCTTCCAGCGTCAATTCAACGGTTAAGGGGATAGACCAGCTCAGGTGTGGCTTGGCCGGGCGCCCTTGGAGATCGAGTTGGCCTTGTAAGGTTGCGGTTGTCTCTACCCCTTCTACGATCACGATGCCGTCGAGCGCTGCCTCCATGACGCTGCCGGTGGTGCTGTTGCCGGCGATGTCTGTGGCTGGGTCGGTTTGTAGGAAGGTGATGGGGGTGCCATTCTGGCCAGTGCTGCGCAGTGCTTCTACCTCAAGAGTTACGACTACAAAGGGTTCGCTGACGACCGCACCCAGAATCCCGGCCCCAAAGCGCACAACGCCCGTGTTGACATCAAAGGCGACTTCTTCGAGGACTCGATCGAGCTGACTCGTCCCTTTGGTGACGTTGACTAAGCGCAGATAGCTCGGATCGACGTTCAGATGGAGTTGTACGCCATTGACTGGTGTGCTTCCCGGCGACAGCATGATCGCCAAGTGTTGGCTGCTGCCCACGGCCAAGGTTACCGGTGATGGGTCCACATAGAGCGTGGCATTGCCGGTCGATGGGACGGGTAGCGCCACCCGGAAGCCCTGCTCCTTGATGGCGGTTTCACTGCCAGTGGTCAGAGTCACGGTGCGCTCGCCCGGCTCGGCATCGGCGGTAACTGTCAGTTGGATCACAACCTCGGTTGGGGAGACAATGGCAACATCATCGACCGTGATACCAGCGCCAAAATCGGCGTCGGTGCGTCCAATGACAAAGTTGGTATGCTCGCCCAGCACCGTTACCGTTACCGCTTGGCCCCGTTCGGCCTGATCCGGCGTAATGGTCGTGAGGGTGGGCGTGGGGGCTGTGCTGAAAACGGTGAAGGCATCTGCTTTTGTAAGCGTTTCTGTGCTGCTGCCGCCGGCGGTGGCCACGGTAACGGTGCGTGACCCAGTGGTGGCGTCGGCGGCAATTTCGATTTCGGCGCTCAGTTCGGTGGCGCTGTTGATGGTCACGCGGTTCACGTTGATGTCGGCACCAAAGTCAACGGTGCTCTGTTGCGCCGCGAAGTGGCTGTTGGCTCCCGTGATGGTCACCGAAACAGTTTCACCGGGCTGACCGCTGGCGGGTGCGACGCTGGTGATTGCCGGCAGATTGCCGGCGACAATCGTCACGGCTCCATCTGTCGTGTTAAAGGGCAACTGCGGGGTGCTAGTGCCTTCTCCAACGAGCACCGTTTGCGCCCGATCAAAGCGTAATGGACTGTTGCCGCCTGCATCGGTGGTGGTGCTGTAGTCGAGCTTGAGCAGTGCACCGCTGCCGGGGGTAACCTGTTTTTTGCCAGTGACATCATAGAAGAGAATTGTTACCTGCACATCGCTGAGATTGTCGGCGTCTTGGGCAAAAGTGACGGTGTAGCCATCGAGCCGCGCTTCGGCGGTGGCTCCGGTCAAAGTCAGGCCGACGGTGGCATCATAGCTAAAGCTGATCTGCCCTGTGGCCACGGCTGTGCTATTTTCCAAGTAGACAGCCACCGTGCCTGTGGTGCTGGGCGTGGCATTGGTCGTATCGAGGCGTAACTGGTTTGTCCCTTGGGCAGCAACACGATGGCCCAGTGGCATGAATAATGCTGCGATGATGGTTAGCAGACATAGAAGTGTCGCTGGCCGGGTTGATTGTCTCTGCTGTTGCATAAGTTTGCTCCTTGTGCGAGATAGTTGTTGCAGATGTTGGAGTTCACTGCAAAAAGTCCAAAAAACTAAGTTTTCTTGCAGTAGCGTCATGTTTTGAGCACTAGTTGTGTGGCTGGCCTACCCAACAATAATGTTGATCAGCATCTGTAGATCGACGATATTCCAGGTACCATCGCCGTTGAGGTCGCCGCGTGTCCACCAGGCACGGGGATAGAGATTGAAATCTGGGTTGCGGTTACGGAGAATCATGTTGATCAAGACCTGCAGGTCGACAATGTTTACGGTGCGGTCGCAGTTGAGGTCGCCGGTGATGATACAGTTTTCGTCTTCGCCCATGTAATCGATGACCAGGGCAAAGGGCTGGGTACCGCCGGGGGTGCTTTCGCTCATGCCCACGGGCACATTGATCCCTTTGACTTCTACCGTCCAGATACCAGCTTCGGCCGTTTGGATGTAGACATTTTCTACATTATTCACCCGATCGGCTGGACCACCGGGCAAGGACCAACCACCGCCAAACCAGTTGCCGCGATAGGTGGTGGCACCGGGCGACGTGACGACGAGATCGAGGTTGTTGACCAGATCCGGCCCAGCCAGCGGGTTGCCAGGGGCATCGCTCCAGACGAGGCTAACCTTGAAGGGGCGGTCACCGGGTAGGGTATAGCGGTAGGTGGCCGTGTTTCCAGTAGCAATACCCGTCCGGTCGTCGACAAATTCGTGGCTGCCGTCGGTTGCATTGACCAGGTTGATGCGCCCCCATCCTTCATGTTCGTTGGGGATCGGGAAGGCATTGTCATTGGCCCCGTCGTTGTTTTCATCAAGTAGATCTTCGGCCGAGTTGATGAGGGTTGCTTTGATCAGCGCCGCTGTGGGGGTGTGTTGGTACTTTCCCATGTAAAATTGACGGACGAGTGCTGCGCCGCCAGCGACCAATGGGGCGGCCATGGAGGTACCGCTGAAATACTTGTAATGCTCATTAAAGGGCAGCCCATTGCCATCATCCTGATATTGATTGTTCTGTGGATTTCTTGGGTCGCTGTTGTAGCCATTCTGGTAGAGGTCCGAATAGCCGGAGAGAATCCAGGTACCGGGCGCAACGACATCGGGCTTGATGCGCTGATCACGCGTCGGGCCGCGACTGGAAAAGGCAGCCATCTGCTCGGCATTACCGGCGGTTGGGTCTTGAAAACTAAAGTGGGGCCAGATGTCAACGGCATTGACGCCGCCCATTTGGGCGCAGGTTTGACGGCTGATATCGGACTGTGTGGCGAGTGCGGGATCACAGGGATAGCCGTCAGCGCGGGCATTTTCACTGGCCCCGACGCTAATCGCATTTTTAGCCGTGGCCGGCGAGCCGATTGAACCGCTGTCGATGATATTGTTGTGGTCATCATCCCGGCCCGCGTTGCCGGCGGCAAAGACAATCGTCAGATCTTGCACTTTGTGGACAAATTTATCGACTTGGAGTGCACTTACGGTGTACTGCCCCTGTCGGTCATTTCCCCACGAGTTGCTGTGAATTCGTGCCCCGGCTGTATATGCCTGGGCAAAGAGATCGTGCAGATCAGATGGCAACCCGACGAGGTAATAACCATTTTGTCTGCTGTCGCTACACTCCTGCTTGATGACGACAAAGTTTTCCAGCGCCTGGAAGACTAGTTCTGCTGCCGGGGCGACCCCGCGACCAATCCCGTTGGCATCTCCCAAACCGAGCGCCGAGACCGCAACATGGGTGCCATGACCACTGTCCACATCTTGTGGCCCGTCGTCCACAATGCTGCCATTACAACCACTCGGCGCACCAGGCCAATTAAAGAGGGCACGGATGCGGCGGTTGGGAATATCCGGGAAAGCCTCAATCTGGTCACCCCGATCGAGGCCTGTATCTGCAATGGCAATCACCTGATTCTCGCCGCGATAGCCATTGGCGTTGACCGCAGCGCTGCCAATGATGACACCACCGCCATATTCATTGAGCGGCTCGGCGAATTGAAACTCTTCAATCCAGGCCACATCAAGCTGGCGTGCCACCGTCTTTAGTTGCGCGCCTGTGGCACTGATTAGCAAAATTTCATTCTGGCGGCTCAACACGGTGATCCCGTCGGCAATCAAAGTGCGGGCGACCGTGCGACCATCGGCACCGGGGTGGAGTAAAACCTGATAAGCTTTGGGCGTGCTGCGATTCAGTGGCACATCGAGTTTATAGGCTGGTTGGTGGATGCCCACCCACTGGACGTTGGGCTGCGCGCTGACCTGCGCTGCTTGCTCTGGTGTCATGCGGGTGATAAAGGCATTGTCGGGTAGGTAGGTCAGTAATTGTGCCCCTGTGGCATTGACCGCATTTTTCCAACTGTTTTGCACAGGCCCACTGAATTGGAGGATATAATACCCAACCTCGCCGGGGGCATAGTTGCCGCGCGTCAGATCTGGATCGAGGGGCAAGGGCTGATTGCTACCGAGTGTCCCCACTTCGAGGATAATCGGTGATGGTGGTGCACTTTGCGTGGCTGGTGCCGCGTGAATGGGGGCAACCTGTGCCGTCCATAAGAGTGAGCAAAGGCTGGCTGTTGTGAGAAAGGCGCGAAGCTGTTTACGCATAGATGGCTCCTTGAGATGGGTTGAATTGCTATCATGCTCTATTCGTGATGGAGAACCGGTTCATTCTTATCAAATGCAGCGTTTACCGGTTTTGGTCTATGCGTTTGAGGAAAGTTGTGTAGATGTGGGGATGAGAACGCAGAAATATATACGTGCCCCACTCGTTCCACGCCCCAGCGTGGAATGGTTCTGCTGACGCTCCAGCGTCGAGTTGCATGGTTACTGCTGTATAGACGGTTTCTCGACGCTGGAGCGTTAAACCCTGTGCCTACGCCGGAGCGTCGACACGGGTAAATATCTTCGTCTGATTGGTGTGCGTTAACCTACCGTTGCGGAGCACGGTTTTGTTAGCGTGCAACCAACGGCAAGTAGATCCGGCTACCAACCTCAACGGTCATTTCGACAGGGCGGGCGAGATTACCCAGCCGATCTTTGGCGTGGATGAGAATACGATAGGTACCAACCTCATCAAAGGCTGGGTATTCGACCTCATAGCGATCGTTGCCTTGTGCCGTGAGCAGCATGGTAGGCGCGGTTTCTCTGGTAAGCTCTTGCTCATTGTTGGGAGCGACATAGGAAGGTGCATAGACGACGGCCCAGACACTATCGACGGCGTTGTCATCACGGACTTCGACACTGATCTGCCCGTGCTGCTTGGCGATGGTAATCGGTGCGGTTGCCCCAACAATATAAGGAGGCCAGCTATCATCGAGCAAGGTGCCGGCATAGGCAAAACCGCGGTCGGCGGCAATGATAAAGTCCTCCTGCTCATTGGGCATCCCATTGCCATTGGCATCGAGCCAGGGATTCTGATAGGCAAAGTAGTGGTTGACATCCTGCTTGGCTTCGGCAAAGCTGCTAAAGAGATTGCGTCCCTGTTGGAGAGCGGTAAGAAAGTGATCGGAGAAGTAGGCCCCATCACGCGAGGCATAGGCACTCCAGCTATCGTCGCTTGACGCGATAATGACACGGTTTGTGCTGCTGATGCTGTCGGGCAATGAGATGAAGCTACCGATATAGCAGGCTTCTAAAATGATGTTGACATTGGCCGTGGGCACACTCGTTTCAAATGCCGTAAGCCATGCGTTGAGCTCTGCCGGTGTAACAATGAGTTGATTGGCTCCGTCAAGATAGAATTTATCAATGCCGCCATGATCCATCAGATAGAGCGTTAGAGCTTGATGGGGGCCAACTTTGGTCGCCGCCCACTCTGTGATGGCAAAGGCTAATTTTTCTTTGGTGGCGGCGGCATCATGGCCTGTCAACCCGGCATCGGTGGCCAGATAGTAGATGTCGTCGTTTGTGTAACCCTGTGCTTGAAAGATCTGATAGACGCGGTCGGTGACATAATGGATATTGCGTTGTAGTAGATCGTTGTCACGCAGGCGACCGGCGACAATAATGACGGCACCCCCTTTGGGCTCGGCAGAGAGCGAGCGCACGGAGAGATCATAGGTGACACCCTCATCGCCTGTATTGCTATCCTGGTTGCTAAACCGCAAGAAGATCGGGCCGCTCGTTTTGGCTTCGAAGTCGAGTTGCACACCGGGCGCAAAGGTTTTATTCCACAGCACCGTGGGCGCATTTGCACAGTCGAGATGGAGTTCGAGCACAACATCTGCCGCCGATCCGTCAGGGATCGTCACCTCAATGCGATATTGCGTTTGGGCATCGGCGGTAAAGCGTACCCAATCGATATCGGCGGGGCGGTGAAAGCTGTGGCGTTGATTACTGCTATCTGCCGGAATGGTACGCGCCTGTGCGCAACTGTCATCATTCTCGTAGCCGTCGCCAACACCAGTCGATGTTGGGGTTACCGGCGCGGTGGCGGTTGGCGTGGCCGAGATTGTTGGCGGCGTTGCACTCGCAGTCTCTGTTGCTGTTACCGTCGGTGTAGCCGTTGTGGGCGGCAATTGTGTGGCGGTTGGCGAAGGGGGCAACGTGGCGCTAGTCGTTGGTGTCGCTGTAAGGGATGGCGTGCCATTGGGATTGATCGTAAAGGTGCTGCCAATGCTTTCACTGGCAATCGCACCACTGTCAAAGTAGGCTGTGATCCACCATCGACCGCCATTGGGGTGAAAGCGGACGCCAGGGTTGACGGTGCAGGTTGTCCCGCTGGCACAATTCGCCTCTGCTGGGCTGAACTCTTGGTCAATTTTACCGTTGTTGTTCGGTTCGCTATATTCATTGACCCAAAGCAAATAGTTCACCGCCCCCGGCATTGCTCTCCAAGAAAAGCTTGGGGTATCGGTTGTGATCTCCCCTTGCGGCGCTAGCAAGAATGGCAGCGGTAGCGGCGTTGCCGTGGGGCCACTCTGGCAGACTTTTAGCGCGATATTGTCAAAGTTGACTTCATCGATGGCACCGTTGGCCGCAACTGAAAATTCGAGCTTGATGGTGTGACCGGCCAACTTTGCACGATTCAGCATTGGTGTAAAGTGCAGCCAATCACAGTCGCAGCTATAGGTCAAGGGGAGAGTCTGTAAAGGAACAAAGTACGCATCGTAGATGGTCACCATCACATTCTGGTCAGCGGTACCAGTAACGATTAAAGAATCAAATTCCAACGTCAGTTGACTGGCATTGGCTGGAATCGTCAACGTTTGCCAGAAGCTCGTTGATCGGCCATCAAAGGTCTTCAACGAGAGCGATTGTACGCCGCTGTTGGCGTAACGCTTGTCATAGGTGCCGTTCTCCTCTGGATAGATAGACCAGTCGATCTCCTGCTCAAAGTCCCCATTGGCGACCAGATTGGGGCAGGTGCCATTCGCCTGCGCGGCGGTAAAGGGCGTAGCATTCGCTCTATTGCCACTGACCGATGGGGGCAGTGCGGTTGGGGTGGAGGGTGTGCTCTGTTGGCTAGGCAACACCATCATCCCGGCTGTTGCTGGGGCGGCTTGTATCTGTTGGGTATAGATGACCGTCAGCAAGCCAAGAATGAGGATCGTCCATAGGGTAGCTGCTGGTTTCATGAAAAATTGCTCCTGAGATTTCTCGGTTTTTTGATACTTGTTTCGTACTGATTCGACCTTCAGGTGAAGTGGCCCCGCCAGAGGGGAGGAAAATTGCGTGTTAACGTTGTTCTGTCCCAGAGGGACACTTGAGTTTAGTCGCGGAATTTCATGGTTTTTGGTAACTACTCAGCCTCGGAATAAATTCGAGGCTGATAGCTCAAGTCGGCTTAAGCCGACTTCGGTTGTTAGCCTGAACTTTAGTTCAAGGCGGGCGGTGCCTGCGTAGTTACGATTTTTGCTCCTAAACTCAACCATCCCTTCGGGACGGCATAAACTAGCAAAACTTACCTGATCGACCCTGATATTACTTCTGTACCACAGGCAAGTAGATCAACGCTGGTTCTGTAAATAGGTTAGGTGTTGGTGATGCTGTGGGTGTCGGGGTTGCGGATGGCGTTGTTGATGGCGTCAGCGTTGGCTGTGGTGTTACGGTGGGCTGTGTTGTCGCCGCCGGTACAGTTGCCGCCGGTACAGTTGCCCCTTGCGCAATCGTTACGACCGTTGTGGCCGCGTCCGACCAAACGCCTTCATCATCTTGAACGCGTAAGGAAATAGTGTGCGTGCCGGGGCTAAGCGTCTCTGCCGGCAAGCTGCAATGGCTCGCTGTGGTACAGATCGGGCCATCAAGATCGGAGACCCAATTCCAGGCCAGGATCTGGGGTTCGTTTGTGCTGGCGCCTTCATCGTGATCAAGTGCAGTCGCCAGGATCTCAAGTGTCTCTGCGGTCGTCAGCGTACGTTCGCCAACCGTGGTTATCGTTGCGGTCGGCGGTTGTCCAGGAGTGATGCTGCGATCTAAGCGGTGGATCATCCCATCGTCGGTTGCCGCAATCACTAGATCGCCAACGGTCACCAGCGCGCGCACGATACTAGTTGTGGCTGTGTCTGTCACCCAGGTGGTTGTGCTGGCCAGGAGCTGTACGCCAGACGCAGAGCCGCTCCAGGGCGTCCCCGCTTGATCAAGCGCCAACGCATAGATATTGGCTGGTTTTCGCGAATCCTCTGCTGAGGTTGGTAACCCTTGCGCCACGCTGTACTGCTGCCAACTGCCGGTTGTAAGATCATAGCGGCTAATGCCTCCCAATGCACCATTGGCGAAATAGGAGCCCGTACCAAACCAGATGGCCTGCTCATCGCTGGTAGCGGCAAGGAGATAATCCGAAGCAAGGCCATCGTCCACAGTGTAGCGCTGCCAGAGAGTACTCGGTTCAAGCAGACCGTCGTGTTGGCGATAGATTCCTCTGCCCGAAGTGCCAACCCACAGATCAGTGGTTGCCGATGCCGTTGGCTGATGGGCAAAGGTGAGCGTTCTCACCGTTGCCCAGATTCCTGTGGCGCTCTGCCAAGTGCCATCATAGCGCGCCAGCGAGCCGCGCCCATCACCACCGCCGACCCAAAGCGCGCCACTGCTGGGATCGATTGCCAGAACGTGGATCGTCGCGGCAAAGGGCGTTGGCTCATCGACCCACGCCGTACCATCAAAGCGCGCCAGGTGGTGTGGTCCTGCAGCCCACCGGGTCCCATCCGGCGCGACAGCAAAGGCCACCACTGCGGACTCTGGCCAGGGTAGCGCTGTGACAGTTTGGGTACCAGTCGCCAACTCAATTGCCAGCAACCCAGCAGGACCTCCAGCCCAGAGCGTTCCATTGTCAACCGTTAGCATGCGTGTATAGCCACCGCTGATCCACGGCTCCCAGGTGCCCTCTTCTGGGACGACGATCGGGACGAATTGCTCGCCCTTGTTGCTACCCGTCTCCTCGGGCCAGGCACGAAAGGCACGTTCAATATGCTGCCCCGCAAATTCTGTGCGCACGCTCATAATATCGCCACGTTTGGCTTTGGGCTCAAACCAATGGCCACTGATTCGATAAATGGTCATGGCTTCTTCCCTGCCGCTTGCATCAATGTAGACTGGCGTCTGTTGGTCATTAAAGTTGAGGGTAGCGGGCAGAGCGATGGGTTGGCCACGGTAATAGATGCTACCCCAGGTGCAGCCACAAATTTCTGGGTCATCAGTTGGTAGTGGTAAGGGACCGACACCGCCGCAGTGAGGGCCATTTGGCGCACTGGCCACTGGGAGTACCGTAATTGTACCGAAGAGTAACGGTAGGAGCGTTAGGATAGCGATTAGCTTAGTCGTAACACTTGTAGCAGTAGAAGGATTCATGGCTTTTTCTCAGGTTAGACGATGTTGTAATAGCTGTAGTAAGGAAGCAATCACAAGTAAAAAATTGCGTTCACCGCATATACTTTAATAAATGCAAGGAGCATCTAAATTGTGCCATTTGAAAGGCATAAGTCTGTTATTGCTTCTACGCGGGCAATCCACGTAAGGTATGCCAATCCCCCATTAGGATAAAGGGTGCCCAATAGGCTGGGTGTTGATAGAGCGCGTTGGCGTCTGTTGGTTGCGCGTGCAGCAACGCTACCTGTGCTGTCCGTAAGGCTTCGTTGCGCGGCTTGCCGGCGAGCAGTGCACGGTAGAAATGGGACATATACTGGGCGGTTACCTGATCTTCCACGCGCCACAGGCTGACCACCAGTGAGCGTGTGCCGGCACTCATAAACCCGCCGGCCAGACTCAGCAAATCGGCACCGCTCAGCCCACCGTGACCGGTTTCGCAGCCGCTGAGGACTGCCAGATCCAAGTCCAACGGTAGCTGCGCGATTTCAGCCAGGGTCAGGCGTCGGTCGGCCAACGCAATGGATGAGAGCATGGGTTTATCCGTACGAAACTTGGCATGGGTGGCAATGTGTAGGAGGCGGGCATTGGCAATATTGGACAGTAACGCTTGGGTTGTGGCTTCGACACCTAGGAAAGATCGATTTTCAGGGATCAATTGCTGTATCGCCTCAACCTCTAGCGTAACGGCGGCTAACTGTTGATCATCAAATCCAATCAGAAGCGTCTGTGGCTGGACAGATGAATGCTGTACGCAGAGATCCAAAATTGTACCACTTGGGATATAGCTAACGGCGCGCTCTTCAATTAAATAGCGTTGACCATCATAGAGGGCGTGAAATGGGATGTAATGGAGCAGGCCATCGGGTGAGACAATGAGTGGGCTCCTTGTTGGGATGAGCGCGGCCACCGGCGCAACCAACAGTTGATAGAGAGTGTGCAGATGTTTTTGAACATCACGCAAGAGAGTTGGCAGATACCGTGTTGCTTTTGCTGGCCCAACCTGCGTGGCGAGTTGGAGCATCCGTTCAATTGCGGTTGTAAAGGCAATTTGGGCCGCTTCAACGGCCTGATAATCCGCAAGCCGATGATGGGTGGCAACGCCCTGGTGGTTGATAAGAAAAACATAAACTGTCTCATGTAAAATGTGATAGTAGAGGAGCTGCTCTTCTTGAAGATGGGCTGTGAATTGATGAATAGTGGTGGTAACACCGGTGGTAAGCACTGAAAAGATTGGATGTTGGCGTTGAATGCTACGGGTAATCTGCTGTACTTCCTGTTCCAAAGCCACGATCGTAATGCCAACGGGCTCCGGCGTAATGCCAACAGGCTCCAGCGTAATGCCAACAGGCTCCAGCGTAATGCCAACGGGCTCCGGCGTAGTGCCAACGGGCTTCGGCGTAGTGCCAACGGGCTTCGGCGTAATGCCAACGGGCTCCGGCGTAATGCCAACGGGCTCCAGCGTAATGCCAACAGGCTCCGGGGAGTCCGAGGTTTTATTCGTTTGCTGTAACAAAGCGACTTGCTGTTGTTGATAGAGAATCTCCAAGGTTGCCAGCTTGGTTTCCAATTGATGGGCAAGCTGGCGCAAGGCTGGGTCTCTGGTTGTTTCGAGGCGTTTTGCTTCGAGCGAAAGGCGAAAGGCAAGTTTTTCACGAATCAGTCGGGATCTGGCCCGTTCAACGACGGTAAATGCTGCGCTTGGTTCTCCTTGGGCTAAATAGAGTCGTGCCAAGTCCTCGTAAATAATCAGCTTATCGATTAAAAAGGAAGATCGAAATGTGTCCACCCGCAGATCATGGCGTACCTGTTCGATCTCTTGCAAGGCGGCTTCATAGTGGGCCTGTGCCTCGGCAATGCCGCCTTGAGCTTCCCACAAGTGGGCAAGGCCATGTTGTGCACGGTAATAGAGGGAGCGTTCAACCCCGCGATCGGCGAGGGTCAACGCTTGTTGAAATGCCATGCGCGCCGCCGTACTTTGGCCTTGACATAAGTAAACTTCACCGAGTACGAGCCAAGTTAAGCCTTCGGCCAGTGCCGGCCCGTGGTGGGCAAAGGCCTTTTGGGCATTTTGGAGTGCATCCAGGCATACGACACTGATGGGTGATTGCAACTTTAAATCAACCATAGTTTCATAGACATGCAGCAGGTGCGCCTGTTGATCCAAGCCATCCAGCGTCTGGACAATCGCCTTTGCTTTGGCATATAGCTGTTTTGCTTCATGCAGATAGCCCTGAGAAGCAGTGAGCGATGCATAATTCATATATAGGCGGACGAGCTCAGCGCTGGCATTCTGCTCTACAAAGATCGTTTCGGCACTTAGATAGCTTTGTTCCGCATCGGTAAAGGCATTGATTTGACCGTAGGCATAGGCTTGGTTGTGACGAGCTTGAGCCAATAGCATCGTGTCCCCTAGGCTTTCGGCAAGTTGTGCTTGTCGTTCATAAACACCTAATGCTTCCTCATATTGGCCCAATAATTCATGCGCGACACCACTATTCATCAACAAATTGCCCAGCCGCACGCGGTCTGCTCGTATAGCTTGTCCTGCCTCTTGAAGAATACCTTCGACCTCTGCCGCCAACGTTAGCGCTTGTTGAGATTGGCCAAGATAGGCCAACACAAAAACATGGCCAACCGCGGCGCGAGCAGCTTCCAATCGGAGCCCGGCGGCCAAGTATCCATAACGTGCCTCGGTGTAGCAGCGGTCGGCCTCCTGGTAGCGATCTAAAAAGAAGAGCGCATTGGCCAAAGTCCAACTGCCCAATGCTGGAGCCGGCGCGACCAGGGTACGGCTTCGTTCATAGGCGATGGTGGCAAGGCGAAGCGCCTCTGCTGGTTGTGATAGATAAAATTGGGCGGATTGCTCTTTAAGTGTTTGAATGTCGGTGATAGACATCTGCTGCTCTGGCAAGTCGGTCATTTGCGCGTTGAGTGGCAATAACTCCGTATAGGACATTGGTATAGCTTACCTAAATTTGTGGCTTCGGGTAACTTCGTAGATCGAATTTTAAACACTTAGAGTCTTCGCTCATCAGCCGAAAGTGTGAAAACACAATAATTTCTCAACAGTGAAATCATCGGGTTTCACATTTTCACAAATGAGCCTAGTGCTGCGAACATTTAATTTTTAGAAATCCCCGTGCGAGTATGATCAGCCAGGGATTTCTAAAAATTAAGCAGACAGACAACTAGCGTGTTGCACTGAATTTGACGATCCATACGTCATTTTGCTTATTTTACCTTACTTTCAGCTTTGTTCGGTAATGTGACTGCAAGTAGATGTTGCGTTGATCGGGGGGCGATTAGTAGATTGCCACAAAATGAAGGGTTTTATCTATCGGATCTCTCCAAGGATCTCTAACTCAGGCCATGCATCAACTGCGCAAAAACAAAAAGCTCGCCACACTTACTGTGGCGAGCTATGAACAATCAACCGATAGGGAACTTAAGCAACTTGCCTACATAACTGCCACCTGTGGAATCAGAATGAACTGGTCGGATAGGGCAATGGTAAGTTGATAGGTACCGGGTAAAATGTTTTCGAAAACAAAGGTGCCTGTCTCATCAATGGCGGCTAGCAACGGCGTATCTGTGGCCCTCTCGGTAATGAGTTGGCATTCCCCTTGCACCGTTGTTGTCGCCGTAAAGATTTGACCAGAGAGACGCAACTGCCGACCCTTCTGCGGATGGATTAACAAGCTAATGTCCGCCTCATCGGCTTCGAAGAGCAGTGAATGCTCGCGTCCGTTTTCGACCGCTGTTGCCGTGACATCGGTACGCAAGGCTGCACCGCCCGTTTGGGGTGTCAGTGGTGTCACCAAGTGCGCGACGACCAGCCGCAACTCATCGGTGAGGCGCTGTAGCTGCTCTCCAAGAGGCACTCTCAAGGACTCTGGGGTGACTGTCGCGGTTGCCTCTACCTGTTGTGCGGTCTCGACAAAGGTTTGCAGCAATGCCAATTCTTCGGTGCAATCTGGACAGTGCGCCAGATGCGCGCGTAGTGCATGGCCTTCCGTCGGCGACAACTCATTCCACTGATAGGCGCGCAGCCGATCCGGCTCTGGGCAATCAAAGCGATAGAGCACCGCTTCAAGTTGCGCACTGCGTTGTTGCTGTTGTTGCCATGCTTGTTTTGCCGCTGGGTGCGCTTCTAGAAAGGCCGTAATATGCGGCATCGGGATGCCATCGGCCAAGGCCTCTACTTCCCAAGCTGGAAAATCATCGAGCTTGCTGATTTGTTCGCTCATCACTCTACTTCTCCCCACAAGGCGCGCAGATCAGGATTGCGCGCCAACCGATTTTTGAGATTGCGCCGCATTGTGTAAATCTCTTCGACCGAACGGAAGCTCTCTGGGTGGCGCTCCAAAATAGCATTGGGCTTTAGATTGGAGACAAAGCTGAGGCGCGCCACAATACGTTCTTGTTCATCTAGGCAGATGCTGTCAACCAATTGCCACAGCCGCTCAGCAAAGAGCTTGCGATTCAACGCCTGCTCTGGTCTGTTACTGGCCGATGTGTGCGCGCTATCATTGTCGACCGCTGATTGATCCCACTCCGTTTCCAGCACTGATTTTTTTGCTTTGCGCCGCACTTGTAAGGCAGTGGTGCCGGCACAGGCTTTGAGATAGGACAACACGCTTTGTAGACCTTGCGCCTGCGCCAATTTCTCCACCGTGTAGGCATGCCAGAAGGCAACATAGACTTCGCTCACCAATGGTTCGAGCATCTCCTGTTGTACACTCGCCTGATCCTGGAGGATTTCCAGTAACCAGCGTCCAATCAGCTTTTGGTATTGCCGGTAGATTGCCGCCCAACAGGCTTGATCCTTGTCGGCAATGGCCCGCCGGAAGAGCTCGAAACAGTAAGGCTCATGGCTATTGTCCGGCCGTTTTTCTTGACAGCCCGCTACCAGTTGCTCTGTGGTAGCGGGTAATGGTTGTGCTCCGGGTTGTTGATCAGTCACAATGCTATTCCATCTAATGCACGCTAGGATGTTTTTTGACCATGAGTAAAAATTGATCTTACCGATAACACTCTTTAACATCATCAGTAGACCGCAGAGTACAGGGCACGCCCGGGTGCCGCTGGGGCGCGCACATAGGCGTGCTCACTTCTCGATTGCGGTCTACTGATTATTTACAAACCCCCGGCCTTCTCCACAATCTTCTGCACCTCTGCCGCGATCAGCTCAACATCATCCTTCAATCCGCAACTGCGGAAGCCGACAATCGCTTCGAGCCCTTCTTTGGTGGTGGGGGCGTGCTGGGCGATCGCTTTGAGGATGGTGTTGCTGGCGATCAGATAGGGTTTGCTCCGCTCGCCAATCGCCTTCTTCTGGCGAATCTCTTGCAATTTCATAAAGATCTTCTTTTCCACCTGCGGCGAGACCGCGGCTTGGTTGGCTTGAATCTTCTCTTTGGCGCTGGCAATCGCCTCGGATTGGGTGGTGCGTTGGGTCACCATTAGCTCGGCATCGCCCTCTTGGGGCAGGTTGAGCTTGACTAGATCGAGGATCGTCGGACCGTAGTGTTGCAGCCGCTGCTCACCCATGCCGGGCAAGGTCCCCAATTCTTCCAACGTTTGCGGACGCAACTCGGCGATCCGCAACATCAGGTCGTTGCTCATGATCACATAGGGTGGTTGGCCCTGTTGCGCTGCACAGTTGCGCCGCCAGAGCCAGAGCGCTTTTTGTAACGCGGTATATTTGTCCCCCTCGGTGGGCAGCGCTTCTTCGATCGTTTCGTCGGCCACGGGCACATCGGCATAGGCGGCCAATTCGGGGTGCTCAGCCAGCCACAGATCCGCCTGGGTGCGCCCCTTCATGGTGGGGGCCAACACATTGTAGCCCTGGCGTTCATATTGCCGCAGCCGGCTATCTTCAAGCAGATCATCGATATAGCCAATGACGCCCGATTCGCCAAAGGATTTCAATTGACCAAAGTGGCGTGCTTTGTCAGCGGTGACCGGTGAGCGAAGGCTCCCTGTGAGAATGCGCGCCAGACCACTGCGCCCCACCGGCTTGGGCAGGCTAATCAGGCAATCGATGATCATCGGCTCAATATCGGCATCGTCAGGCGCGACATGCAAAAGATCAGAGCGTTCCGGCATCTCTGGCCGGATCCCGGTGCAGCTATCGCAGACTTCGCAGTGGATGCGCGGTGGGCTGCCAAAGTGGGCGCTGATATAGCCGTGCCGACAGCTTTCCGCCGTGGCATAGCCCACGATATCGTCGATCCGCCGCTGCGCGACCGCCTGTGATTGTTCAATTAGCCGTTGCAGCCGCTGCTGTAGGTCATCGGGGCGCGGTGGCAACTCGATTAACATGGCGCGGCGGCTGCCTTTGACTGTCAACCAGCCCTTCGCCTGCCAATCGAGCAGCGCACCCTCGGTGATATCCAGTGGCCAACCCATAAACTTGGCGATATCGACGGCTTTGAAGTTGGCGCTCTGCCCCGGACGCATCGCCAACCCTTGCAGCAGAAAGGTAAATTCTTCATCCGCTTTGGCCGCCGCCGGTAGCGTGCGGGGAATTGCCACCAGCAGATCTTGCGGAAAATCAAACGTGCGGTCGATCAGGTCGGCCCGTTCCAACACGCTAACAGCGACGCGCACCGTTGTCTCATCGGTATTGAGTACCTGTTGTAGACGGCGCACCTCTACCGGCCCCAAAGCGGATTCGGTCGATTGTACGACGCGATCCGCGGTGTGCTGCTCCAGGCTTGCCAGAATCGGGTCAACGTCAACCGGCACTTCCTCCCCATCTGCGCCTATTTCTGTTGCTGCCTCTGCCGGTTTTAACATCCCCAACTGAGCGGCAATCGCGGCGTAGACCTTTTCTAAAAATTCAATGCTATGCTCATCGGCCTTGGCCCAGCGCCGTAGATTGGCCCAGTCGTTGTTGCTGTAAAAGAGGACGCCCTGGCTCAGTTTGCCGTCACGACCGGCGCGCCCCACCTCTTGGTAGTAGGCGGCCAGACTGCGTGAGGGGTGAAAGTGGACGATAAAGCGAATGTTGGCCTTATCAATGCCCATGCCAAACGCAATGGTGGCGACAACGACGCGCGTCTTTTCGCCCATAAAGCGATCTTGGACCGCGCCGCGATTCTCCAGACCGGCGTGGTATGCTTCGGCGGAGATATCGGCTTGGCGCAGTTGATAGGCGAGTTGTTCGGCTTTGTGGCGACTGTTCACATAGACAATGCCACTGCCCTCGGTCTCGCCGGCAAATTTGAGCAGCGCAGCCAATTTCTCTTCTTCGTTATGAAAGTGAACCGCTGAGAGGTGCAGGTTGTTACGGAAGATATCCATGGCGAGCACTTGGGGTCGTTTCCCGGTGCCATTTCCGGTGCCGTTGCTCTTGCTCACCTCTGCTTCTTTGGTGGGTTGGTTATTTCCAATATAGTCGAGAATCTCGTCGCGAATGCGTGGCGGCGCGGTAGCGGTCATCGCCAAGGTTGTCGGTGCGCCCAATTCCAGCCGTGCTTCTTGGACAAAGAGATAATCGGGCCGGAAGTCATGGCCCCACAAGCTGACACAGTGCGCTTCGTCGATGACAAAGAGGGCGACACCGCCCTGCCGCAACGCACGCAGAAATTCCCGTTGACGCAAGCGTTCGGGCGCGGCGTAGATCAGCTTGTACTCCCCCTTTGCCACTTTTGCCATTCGATCAGCCAACTCTTCATCGGTCAAAGTGCTATTAATAAAAGTCGCCTGGGCCCGTGCTGCCGTCGGCAAGCTCTCCACCTGATCTTTCATCAAAGCGATGAGGGGACTGATTACAAGCGTCATGTCGGGCAAGGTCAGCGCCGGCAACTGATAGCAAAGTGATTTCCCGGCACCGGTAGGCATCACCGTCAGGATCGATTCCCCGCGCAGCACGGTGGCGATTGTCTCGATCTGCCCAGAGCGCAGTTTGCTAAAGCCAAAGTGGCGCACAGTTGACAGTTGGATATCGCGTTCTTCCTGGCGACTGACCGAGATGGCTTCAGGGCCATTGTGGCGGGGGAGTGCCAAGCCGGGGCTGACGGCTGCCCCTTGCGCACTCGGCAGGTAGGGGGTTAACGCATTTTGTAATTTCTCAAAGGCCAATAGCTGGCGGCGTTGTAATTCAAGTTGCGCAGCATCGGCGCTCTCGCGGTGGGTACTCTGTGCCAGGATCGTCGCCAGCCGTTGGAGTTGCGCATCGCTCATGTTGGGTGAAATGCCTGCCCCCAATTGTCCCAGATAACGGGTTACCAACGCCTGTTCTCCCTGTTGCTGCGCAATCCAGATTATCGTAATCGTCGCCTGTAGATCGCCTTTCCGTCGGCTCAGATAACCCTCCAGCAACTCGCGACCCAAGTCAAAATTGCCCAACGCCGCGTAGATCTCGGCCGCGGTGCTAACTGCCTGCGCATTGTTGGCAAAAGCTTGGCTAATATCATCGGCGACTGCCCGTGCATGTTCTTCGTGGCCGAGACCGAGCAGTGCACGCGCTTCCATCATCTGGCTACCCAACGTCGTGCTACGCCGTTGGCGGCGTTCGACAATCGTCAACACGGGTTGATATTCACCCAGGCGATAGAGTGCATCGGCTTGGTAGTCGAGTAAAAAAAGTAACGACCCGTGGGTGGCGCGCAATAGATCGAGTAGCGTCAACAACTCCTGTGGGTGTCCCCAGGCTTGCAGATAGTCCAGTAGTTGGTCGCGCACATTGGGCGGCAACGTTGAGGCTACCTCTTGGTCGATCTGAAATTGTTCAAGGATGGAGATAGGCTCAGTTTCCACCTGTTGCTCGCGTTTCTTCTCGCTCACGCTGGTACAATTTGGAATTGGGGCAGTCATAGCTCTCTTTTTCTCGTTCTTTGCATCGTCGATCAGCCTTTATTTTATCACACTGACAGGCGCACGCCCGATTCCCTGAAGATACAACTAACTGACATTCTTGTCAATTGTTGGGCGTTGGGCTTTGGTAAGCAGCGCCAGCAGTGGTTGATGGATCTTGCTCCTCCGCAAGCATCTACCCTTTTTGACGGAATAGGCTGCGTTTCATATAATCACCAGACGTTTTTTGTGCCTAGGTTTTGCTTGCTCCCATACCCATTCTGTTGGCTTGCTCTCGGTGCGTTTTTTTGCGCATGTTGTACTCAATATAGTCTGGCACGCATAAGATAGTTGCCATGCATGGTATAGTTATGTGGAGTTATTTTGAAAATGGTCAAAATTGCTTCAATTTCTTAGGTTTTACATAAATCTTGGTTTCGATATGTTCAAAAGGCTGTCTACTCAATTAGCGGTCTATGTAAGATTCATTCGCTTTGGAAAAAGGCGACCGTTTATAGCGCGTCTGCGCTGGTATAAAAAACGACACTACTTTTTTAAGTTGTTGGTGTTATAGTACTCAACTGAATCGATCTGTACGATTCTTCCTGCACCCATTGAGGAAAGCGAGAATTCCGCATGACCCGTGTTTTGATTACCGGAATGGGAGCTATGACTCCCATCGGCAATGATGTACAAACGTTTTGGCAAAATCTGCTGGCCGGTAAATCCGGTGCCGGCCCTTTGACACTCTTTGACCCAGGTGATATGCCCTACAATATTGCCTGCGAAGTGAAAAATTTTGATCCGCAAGATTATATGGATCGCAAAGTGGCCCGCCGGATTACCCGCGCTACCCAATTTGCGATTGCGGTGACCTGGCAAGCGTTGGCCGATGCCAAGCTTACAATTGACGAGCACAATCGTGATAACGTCGGTGTGCTGATGGCAACCGGCGGTGGCGGTATCAATGAAATTGAATATGCGACCGAAGATATGGTTGCCAAAGGGTGGCGCACTGTCGGCCCTTTTGTGGTGCCGGCGGCAATGGCGAATGCGGTGAGCTGTATGGTTTCGATTGAAACGGGTGCCCGTGGCCCGGTGATGACGAGTACGGCGGCCTGTGCCAGTGGCCACTACTCGATTATTGAGGGGTATCACTTTTTGCAGCGCGGCGAGGCGGATGTGGTCATCGCCGGCGGTGCTGAAGGGGCTGTTTCGATGTTGACGATGTCGGCCTTTGGGCGGATGGGACCGCTCTCCAGCCGCACCGATGATCCCGAACATGCCTGCCGGCCCTTCTCTGTCGATCGCGACGGCTTTGTCTGTGGTGAGGGGGCTTGTGCCCTGATTTTGGAGACTGAAGAGCATGCACGGGCACGCGGCGCAACTGTCTATGGCGAAGTGCTGGGGGGGCGTATCACCGGCGATGCCTATCACATCACCGCCCCGGATCCCGGTGGGGATGGGGCCGCACGCGCCTTGACGGGTGCGATCAAAAGCGCCGGGCTCCAGCCCGACGACATCGACTTTGTCTTGGCCCATGGCACCGGCACCGTGCTTAACGATTCTGGCGAAGCCAAAGCGCTGCGCCGCGTCTTCGGTGAGCATGTCGATGCGATGAAGATTACCAGCATCAAGAGCATGGTTGGCCATGCCTTGGGCGCGGCCGGTGCCCAATCGGCCGTGGCCGCGGTGCTTGCCCTGCGCGAAGGCAAGATCCCGCCAACCATCAACTATACCCCCGATCCTGAGATTCATGTCCCGATCGTGGGCAACGAAATGATCGAAGCCGACGGCCGCTATGCCATTGTCAACGCCTTTGGCTTTGGCGGGCAGAATGTTGTGGCGGTCTTTGGGAAAGCGGAGTAGGTAGCGGGGGAGTGAAGGAGACAAGGAGACAAGGAGACAAGGAGACAAGGAGATCGTCTAGACGATCCTGTCTCCTGTCTCTTACCTACTCACTCCCCCGCGCCGCCACGTTGGCCGCCACCTGCACTGCGTCATACGTTGGTGAGTAGGGCGGGGCGTAGGAGAGGTCGAGCATGCCGAGGGTTTCGACCGTCATGCCGACGCTGATTGCGGTAGCAATGATGTCGATGCGTTTGTTGACGCCAGCTTTGCCGGCGATCTGGCCGCCGAGAATGCGGCCGGTCGCCTTTTCATAGACGAGTTTGACCATGATCTTTTCGGCACCGGGCCAATAGCTGGCCTTCTCCCAGGCGCTCACGGTGGCGCTGCCGATATTCTCGCCATTGGCACCCCACTTGCCACTGCGAATCGCTTGTTGCTCGGTCACCCCCGTGACGGACATCGTGTAGTCAAAGACTTTGACAACGGCGGTGCCGGCAATCCCGGGAAAGCTGCTTGGTTTGCTACCTTGGACCGCCGCCGCAATATTGTCACCCGCAATGCGGCCACCCTTGTTGGCCGAAGTCGCCAGCGGGATCCACGCATTTTCTCCCAGCACAATGTGATAGTGTTCCACGCAGTCGCCAGCGGCGTAGATGTGGGGGGCGCTGGTGCGCATTTGCGCATCGACCCAGATGGCACCACTCTTGCCACACTTAAGACCTGCTGCGCACGCTAGATCGCTATTGGGGCGCACCCCAGTTGAAACCAGCACCAGGTCAGCGGGTAAGTAGTCACCGTTGTCGAGTACCACCGTTAGTGCGCTTGCTTCGGCGGCCAAGCCCGTACTAATTGCCTCGACACGGCGACCGAGGTGAAGCGTCACCCCCTGCGTGGCCACATGTTCTGCCACCGGTGCCACAATCTCCCCATCAAAGTTGGGCAACAATTGCGGCAGCATCTCGACCAAGTCAACGGTCAATTGACGGTCACGCAGCGCCTCCGCCATCTCCACTCCAATATAGCCACCGCCGATGATTACGGCCCGTTGCGGTGCTTTTTCGCGCATGTAGGCAAAGATCCGTTGACCGTCAGCCAGCGAACGCAATGTAAAGACCCCCGCGTGATCGATGCCCTGGATCGGCGGGCGGATCGCCGATGCGCCGGTGGCGATGACCAAGGTTTTGTAGGGCTGCGTAAAGCGTTCTTCGCTGGCAAGCCGATCAACGGTGACGGTTTTGGCAGTAGGGTCGATGGCGACCACCTTGTGGCCGGTGCGTACATCAATGCCCCGCCGCTCGCGCGCCCGCTCCGGCGTCAGGATCATCAACTGACGATCCGAATCGACCGTCCCGGCCAGCCAATAGGGAATACCACAGGCCGAAAAGCTGATGTGCTGACCGCGTTCAAAGACAATTACCTCGGCGTCGGGCAGTTCCCGTTTGAGTTTGCTGGCCGCGCTCATGCCGGCGGCGTCACCCCCAATAATGACAAAAGGTTGAGACATGATTCCTCCATGACCGCTGCTGGCGAGTGGCACGAATAAAGGCGATTTTTTTTAAAGTGAGTTTGACAACGGTTTCTGCCTATGGTACACTACCAACCGTTCCGCAGCAATGTAGAACAGCAACAAAATGGAGGCGTGGTGTAGCGGTTAGCATGCGGCCCTGTCAAGGCCGAGGTCGCGGGTTCAAATCCCGTCGCTTCCGCTCGTGTACCGCTCATTTAAAGGGGCGATACTATCGAGAAATGGGTCAACGGTGTATTCCGTTGGCCCATTTACGTTATGGCCTAGTACCAAATGACAATTGGACTTGAGTGTCATGGCAACAACCTCCTCATCTTGTATATACACCCGTTCTACAATCCTCTTCACTAGCTCATGCTGAGCTTCTGCATCTTCACCGCACGCTTGCCAGTGCTGACCAAAATTCTGAATTAGATCGGCTGCTTGCTCCAAATCATTGTTGTCGACGGGAATGAGTTTTTCTAATTCCTGTTGTAGTTCCAGACGTTGACGGATGTAGTCTTGCTCATTCGTGATAAAACCTAAATCCCAACGCTGATCCATTCTCTGGATGACTTCTCGAATCTCTGCAAGACGCTTCTCTAAGTCTTGTTCGCCTAGCACTTCGCCAATTGACTTGGTGATCGTCTCTCGCCATAGTTTAGGTGGCTTCAAGCAACGAAGAATGTGTAGTACTTGAGCATCGAGTGTTTCCGCATAGACGCCTTTCTGCAGACAGCTATAACCAAGCTCAGTGGCACGACAGCGATAAAATCGTACATCACGATCTCTTCTGGTTTGCGCACGCATTTTGCCATAAGTGCGAAACGTCTTTTCGGCTGGATGATTTGTGCAGCAACGATAACAATAAACAATGTCTCGAAGTAAGTAAGAGTTGTATTTGATCGTTGGTTGACGGTGGTGGGCACGCTTTTCTCGTAGTGCCAGACATTTCTGAAATAATTCATCGCTTACCAGCGGATCATGTTGACCCTCAAACCACTCAACTGGCCCAGCCTGATTTCGGCTACCGTCAGCATTTCGTTGTACCTGTTGGTACTTAATTTTCCCAAGATAGGTTGGGTTTTGCAAAATCGCTCGGATAGTGTCTTTGGAGAAGGGACGACCTTTCTTGGTTTTATAGCCTCGGTTATTGAGCAGCACGGCAATGTCTGTATCACTATATTGGCCAGTGGCAAACTGGTCGAAGGCAAATTGTAGTCCTGGAGCCTCAAGTTCGTCTGCAACAAGGATTTTATCCTTATCCTTTTTATAGCCAAATGGAGCCCCGTTGTTGTGTTTGCCTTGATGGGAACGTTCCTTCTTGCCTTTGGCAACCTCGGTAGCTAGGTTGCGACTGTACCAGTCGGCCACCGATTCCATGATTCCTTCGATGAGCGCACCCATTGGGCCATCACTATCTTCCGATGGTTCACTAACCGAGAACACCTTAACACCAAAGTCATAGCGCAAGAGTGATTTGATCGCCAGTGCATCAGTTCGATTGCGGGCGAAGCGGTCAAACTTGTGGACGACCAAGGCATCAAAACTCTTTTTGCGTGCTTCCAACCTCATCTGTTGAAAAGCGGGTCGATCTGTATTGCGTCCTGACTGTGCCTCATCCTTATAGATTTTGACTAAAATACCACCTTTGGCGGCCACCCAAGCCTCAATTGCACGTTGTTGTGCATCGAGGGAGTAGTTGCCAACCTGATCCTCTGAACTGATGCGTATATAAGCTGCATAGCGCATTTTCTTCTCAACCTGCCTTTCTTTCTTAGCGGTGTTGCCTAGTTGATAGTTGGATCGCTTCTGTGGTTCGCGATCAAAGATGTCGGTACGAGGGGCAGCGAAAAAGCGGGGGCCCTGGCCGAGTGTGGAGTAAGTAGTGTTTGCATCAGGCATACTTCCTTTCTTTGGTGCCAAAAATAACGTCCGTCAGTCGCTTTTGGCAGCAATTGACGGACTGGGCAAAATCGGTAAGATATCCCTAGCCTGTACCGCTGCCTTTTTCAGCGATGTGGGTTAGCCCTAGCAAGGTGTTGGCGCATCAAGCTAGGGCGTTTTTTATTCGTTTGTCTCTAGCTTAAGAGCTAGCATAAGCGCTTTTGTACTTGGCAGCGCTACCTTTCCTGTAATAGGTTGGTCTGGGCATCAATATCCGATGGAAGGTGTAGAGCAGTTCGCAAAAGAGTAACAATCCTCTGCGTCGAACTCGACATTTGAAGAGAAATTCTTCTGTGGCAATCAGTCTCGATTGATATGCTTGGCGGGGGCCATCAAGCTTTTTGCGCTTTGCCCATTTAATAAGTTCTGTCAGTTCTGATTGTTGAGCTAAATGCTTCAGAAGAAACTGCACTAAGTGCAAGTTGTTGCGCAATTTGTATAGCTTGAAATGTTGGTTCATCATACTGAAAAACATCTGTTCTGATCTGGTACTGCGCGCGATCATACAGAATTGGTACCACAGATCAAGAGGCAATTTTGAGTCCGTTTATATTGTCGTTTGAAAAGCATAATTGCCATTTTCGTTTGATGTTTTCAACAATATTTTCCTCGGCAAGTTCCTGGCAGTAGCGGCG
The DNA here is from genome assembly GCA_034432375.1 of Caldilineaceae bacterium. Classification (GTDB taxonomy): domain Bacteria; phylum Chloroflexota; class Anaerolineae; order Caldilineales; family Caldilineaceae; genus JAHBVH01. Next base: position 72,859 of record DAOUCA010000064.1, on the reverse strand, counting down.
GATGGAATCAGTTGATACTTCCCAGCCATGCACAACTTGTAGTTGCTCTGCCAGTTCGCTCGTTGATAATGCGCTCTTAGCTGCTGCCAGAATTTCAGGGATTGCGGCTTTGCGTTGCTGCTTTTGGGCTGCACGGATATCGTTGGCTGCGTCTAGGTCACCAGCACGTTGCGCTGATTCTGCAACGTGTGTTGCTCCATTTGAGCCTGGCAGATGCCCATTTGCGACTAGCAGTTGCGGTAGTTGCTCAATCACTGCTTGCAAAAAGATTTCCGGCACTGCCACTTTAGTTGCAGAAGTTTCTTGCACAGGCGAAGTTGCAAGCTGCTGTTGTGCTACTTCAAGGGCTGCTTTTAGTGAGGTTATCTGCTCGCTCTTTGCTTGCAGTTGTGCGGTCAAGTCTGCGCTGTGCTGTTCCCTGTGTTGTTTGCTATAAAGTGATTCAAGGAGTGCAAGTCCTACTTCACCGGCCAAGATTGGAATGTAAGACAACGCAAGGGCAGTGCTCAATTGCATTCCTTCTGATGTGTAGAGATTGGTCTGAAAGTAGGCGCTGGCAATCCCAAAAACGGTACCGATGACAACGGCTACCCATCGAGTATTACTATGGGTAGTAGCGGCGATGTAGGCACAGACAAAGACCACAGTGCCGAAGGCAATGCCAAGTGCATCACCAGTCCAGTGATTGTGATAGCGGTTCACGTACTGTTGAACGTTGCCAATACTATTGAGGGCAAAGACACAAATAAGCCCAAGCAATAGAAATGAAACCGAGCGTTCGATCAGGCTGCGGTCATCTTGTTTGCTTGCTTTGTAGGCATTGAGTGCCATTGCGAGTAACTTTTCCATACTTCATTTCCTTGCGTGCTATATAGATCAAGTTGGAGTGGCCTGAAGTTGTGCTACTTACCTTCGGGCTGAACTTTATCCTTCTACCAATCAACAATGCGTGCGGCCATTGTGGCGAGCTAGTTTTGTGTCAATGGTTGTTGGTGAGGTTATGAAAGTTCACTCCATTCGCTATCGATGGTGTTGCTGTCGCCAAATAAGGATTGATCGAGGTCTTCATATGTACTTGGCCCAGAAGAGTAGAGCCGACCTTTCGACTCCTGCATGTCTGGTAGCGCTGGGGGTATATCCAGCCAGGGTGGTTGTTGCACAGAGGAGGGTAGGCGTTTGGGTTGGTTGTAACGCAAGAATGGTGGTTCGTCCCAGTGCTTCTCCCGTTGCCAACGACTATAAAAGACAAGTCCCACAAATGCAGCCAATAAGAGCGCTAGGACAAGGCCACCGATCCCACATGCCATCGTTACATTGCTGATGAGAACGTCGGTATTTCGTTCGTCCCACTTATCGGCAATGCGGAAGGCTAGCACGCCAATGCCAGTGAAGAGGGCCAGTACTGGTGCAGCCACGACAATTGAAAAGATCTTTTTCATCTTATTGCGCCTCCTCTAACAACGTCCGCACATCTGCCCAGTTGATGGCACCCGTACCTTGTAAATGCTTGAGTAATTTGCGACCAGCTTCGGTATTGAGATCAATGGTGTCGGGAATCCCATCTTCATCGGGTTGTGCTACAACGGGTTCTTCTAGTGATTCTGCAATAACCAACTTCACGTAATCGCGAACCTTGCCGTTGTAGTGGCCATAGGCCATGAAGCAGGTTTTGCGGATTGAGCTACAAAGCCCAAAGCTCAGTCGAATCTGTTGTTGCTGATCTAGAGTAGGGGAGTGCGTAGCATCAAGCCCCAAATTCTCTTGCTTTAACTCATCAATCGATAAGCCTGCAAGGTAAGCTAGATAGTCAGTGCTGTCGGCCTCGATCAGTTGTTCTGCGCTTTGCCCTTGTTGTTGTTCTAAAACATGTTCTGCTCGTTGTTCTGCGACGTGTCCATTGCGATAGGGTACGCGAAGTTGAAATGAATCAAGGGTAGCGGTTGATTTATCTTGTTCTGGGTTGTTCTGACCTGTTTCACCATTGTTTCGGGTTGTTTTGGGCTGTTCTAGACCTAGTTTTACCTTGTTCCAGGTTGTTTTAGCTTGTTCTAATCGAGTATCTTCGGTTTGCGTTTGTACCCGCCAGGGATAGCCGGCAGAACCCGAAGGTAACAAAGCAATATCGCGATCCGAAATCCAAGCAGTTGCAATACGAGTTGTATTCCCATCAATGAGTGCCAAAGCATCGCCCTTGGCCGATGACAGCTGATGTAACGCCAAACCACCAGTACCTGCACTCTGACTACCACTGCGACTCGTTGCTGGCCGGTAGAGAATGCGAGCCGTTACATTATTCTCTATCTCAGTTCCACCGCTTGTGCTCTTAGAGCCTGCGCCTTGCGTACCAACCAACAGATGTACGCCGAGCCCTGCACCCATTCCGGCAATGTCGGCCAAAGATGGAGTGATTTGTGGCACGGCCTTTAAGATGGTCGGTAGGTCATCAATGATCAAAATGATTGGTTTCTCTTGCTCGAAATCTGTATGTCCATTCATGTACTTCATCAGCCATTCAGTTGCAGCCGTAATGTTTTCTTTGGAAGCGGCGATACCTAAACAACCTTGCAGATTTTCGAACACGCCCCAGTCTTTGTGCACTTTGGCTGGATTAGCAATGATGATGAACTGCACAACACCAAAGTTTTCTCGAATGAGGGCATAGAGTACCGACTTCATCGACTGTGTTTTGCCCCGACGAGATGGCCCAACCCAGAAAAGGGCACCATGATCTTCTAGATTGACCAAGATGGGACGGGCAGCAGCGTTGACACCAATCGCCACTGCCAAGCTACGAGTATGGCGAGTCAACAGCGCACCGTTTGGTGTCATAGGCTTGGGTGAAGGAACCTCAATCAAGATACCCTGGGCGTTGCCGGCAATACGGACTGTCTCCACCTGAAGTAGTTGGGCAAGGGCTGGCCCTAACTTCATCAACTTCTGCAGGTCTTTTTGCGTCGGATTAAGCAAACGCAGTTGCAGGGTGATCACAAGCGGGCCACGTTTCATCCGTACCAGCCCACATTCCAGTCCTTCACGAACAACCAACTCTTGCAGCTTTTTTTCAATCCAAGCGAAGTAGCGGGTTAACTCGTTCATAGAAATACCTTGGGTTCGAGGGGAAACGTTGGTTGGGCGCTGGTTGCGACTGAAACGTGATGGCCATTTAACTGCAGATGCAAAGTGCTTACTCTTCATCGTTGCTGGCAGATGCGGCACTCCCTTGGCGATAGCAGTACCAATGACAATGAGTACTATCATCAACATGATCGCTTGTGTATTGACCACACTTGGTAACAACAAGTGAAAGAGGATAGCCAAACCTGCGCTGAGGCAAGCAATGCCAAGAAGCTCCATAAGTAGGTTCTTGCGATCCATCAGCCAACGTTTCCCCTGAGACAAATTACTGGGTCGGTACGACGGTCGTACCCTGGCAAGCGGAATCTGTTTCTCTTGTTACCATTCCGGTAGAGAAGTCCACCAGATAGCCAAGGGCTTCCAGATAGAAAAGAGTAGCGGAGGTGATATTGATCTGGATTTCGCCATCTGCACGCAACTGTGTTAGTTCATTAGCAATCAGTTGAATCCTGCTGGTGATTTCCTGCTCAACATCGATTTGGGTAAAGTGAGTGGGCGTGGTCATGATCTGTGCGTCCTTTCTGAGTGAAAAACAAAAAAAGCTGCCCAAAACGGTTTGTTACGACCGTTGAGCAGCTCTCAATACAGAAAGGCAGCAATCTCCTGATCACCAATGAGAAAAATTGGTAGATCAATAGAGATACAGGTAGAATCCCTGTAGTCCTGCCGTTGCCTGAGGTCTCTAGCCACTCAACGGATTTGGACACGCCTGGTGTGAGTGTTAGCGCACTCGCATCGGGCACCCCGAATATTCAGTTCTTGTTACTTCATCCTACTGATGTAGTTGTACCTTCAAGACTCTGACAATTTTCTGTGGTTCCTCTTGTACTTGAAACAGAATATCGTGGTTTGCGACGAATACTTGAAATGTGTCTTCAAAACCCCCTATCAGCCTCCGGCTTTCGGGGTAGGGATTCTGCGCCAAACTGACAATCATGTTGCGGATAGGCTGAGCAAAATCTTTTGGGAGTAGGTAAACCACTTGTGTCACACTGCGGTGTATCTGCACCTCCCAGCTTTCAGCCATTTATATGAGTCCTCGCTTTCTGAGTCCTTCATCAAACTCGCTTATGTTGATCCAACTAGCAGGCTCCTGCATATCTGCAAGTATCCTACTAATACTTTCATAGCCCTGGTACTTGCGTAGCAACTTGATAATTGTGTTGTAGTACTCCGAGGTCATGATGACTGCAGCATCTTTTCCATGTTGGGTTAAAACAACTGGGCCAGATTCCATTGCCTCCATGATTGATGCTTGGTTCTGACGAAACTCAGAAATCGGGCGAGTAGTGGGTATCAGATCCATAGGCATATTCCTTGCTTTGCTTAATGCCAAATTGATGCCGTATACGATACAAATTTGGCTACTTTTGATCATGATTCATTTTACGCATCGGGTGCAGAAGGTATGTAAGCGCAATTACACTAGAGTCAAATTAATGCCAAAATCAGCAATCGTTTGGCAGGCTCTTCTTTATAGAGACGGATAAGAGTGTTGTATCAGTGAGTGGTCACTGCGCAGGGCTTGCAGTAGAGTTAGGGGATACTTCAACGGTAGATGATGGGTAGTGGCGTAGTCATTATATAAAGTGAGCATCTCTGCGGTACCACTGGCAGTGTATAGTTCCAACTTGGTGCTTGGTGAGGCGGTGCCGATGCCGACGTGCCAGTTGAACCGGAGATAATCATGTTACCAGAAGAGTTAGTAATCTGAGAGTAATCACTAGCTGACGAGCCGAAGCGGATAGAATCCAGAACACCCAATTGGTTATCAATCTGAATGCCATTGCTTGTTCCAGAACTGTTATTTGAATGAAGAAGTTTGCGGGGACTGAAACGTTAGTTTGTGTCTATCTCTACTGTATCAACTCCTAGGTAAACCTCAACTTTCGAGTTAAAACAACGCAGTACCCCAGTCCTTATTGGGTATTTTTTGTAGTACCACTAGCCGTATAGATGGTCACGTATTGATTAATAACACTGATAAAATCTGAGTGCTTGTAGACGATAGCAAACGAGCCTTTTTCATTCACAGCAGAAACAGCGGTTGCCTTTCCTTCAAATACTCGGCCATTTTCATCGTGAATCAATACTTGTAATGCTGGTGATGTAAGGATACCCATAGTGTTACTGTGATGAGTTGCAAAGGGATTCATAGCAGTATTGTTGGTGAAAGTGATGAAACAGTCAAAGTTAGTATGAATGGGTGTTGGTTACCAAGGTTTAATTTTGCATAACTTTTACTTATTTGAGAGACTTACGGGTACTTTACCGGTTAGCCGCAATCCCATTTGACAAGGTACGAGTGAGATACCAGTTTCACCCTCGCTTCAAACGGCAGTAGAGAAGACAGACAGTAGCAGCGGCCAAGATCAAAGTTTTAGGGACAGACCTACTCAAAAATGACCCTGATGCTCTTCAGTTGATAGCAGTCATCCAAGCCTTTGGAATTGCGGGGTTGTATGCTCATTAAGCGAACTTCCAATTGACCTGATATGCAATATCACATATACTAACTCTAGTTCCGCCAATTTTTTACCCACCACTAGACGTGTATTGCGCATAGTACTGAAACCTTTCATAAGAAAATAAAAAAGGCGAAACTAGAGTACTAAGTGTAGAAGTGCTATAGTGTTGGTATTCATTTTGTTTGTTCTATCTATTACAGCAGCAACAGTTATTCATATCCTACAAGTTTTTCATTTTCTTTTGCAGTTGAGCAAAATGTATGTCTAAATTTTTGCCTGCATAAATATTGCTTGGGGAATATGATGTGATATCAATTTCCATTGACAAGATAGCGATATGATCAGTATTTATGTTCAATACAACTCCGTATCTGTTCTGGCCAGGGGCTATTGGCCCATATGAAAAGAACCTTCAGCAATTGACACAGCAACTCGTTGAGTCTACACAGCCGATCCATGCTGTACAGGCAATGTTAGCTGAATTCCCAATTTATCCGACTCAAAAACACAATGAATTGCGCTTTCGAGCTTATCTTTATGTTCTATTGGACTTGCTTAGGCAGGAGTGGAAGCCAATAGTTCAGCAAGGGCGATTATATCTTCACTCACCGCGCTGGGTAAAACAAGTACGTGGTACAGAAGCGATTGAACAGCATAAGCAGTCGATTCGCCAATCTTTGAGTTGGGAACGGAATGCCCAGTTTCAGCAGCCGGCAGTAAAGGCATTTATTCGCAAAATGGAAACAGCACACGCCTTTGGCGGCAATGCCGTTTCGATTCGTTCGTTAATCGCCGATGGCAGCGCGTTGGCGGAGCAGTTGCAAACTGTATTGCGCCTTAACGAGCAGGAGCAATTGCGTGAAATTTGCAGTGTTGTTCAACCTTACTTGCAACTGGTTCGTACTAATGAGCGTTGTAAGTACACTGGCCTTTATTTGCAAGACATATGGCGATATTTTCGGTATATGTGGAGTACGCCCTACAATGCCACTCCTGGACGCCAAATGTTTTATTTAATACGCGATGCTGCTCAGGTGTTCCATCCTGTGATTGGTATCGCCGCACTAGGGAATAGCCTAGTACAGCTAACCGTTCGTGACGATATTATTGGCTGGACGCCACAGGCTTTTGCTAAGCGAATCATGGATGATACCTTTTCAGATAGAGATGCACAGGTCATAGACCGAATGCTTAACCACACATTAATGGCGGCATTAAATGACATTGATACCTCTGATTTAGTTACGTCGTCTGAATGTAACAAGCCAACCCCCGAAGTTATTGAACGGCTGCAAAAGGTAGAGAATGACAGCCGCAATGAACGAATCAACTGGCTACAGAAGAAGCGCGTCAGTGAGCAGCAGCCACAAATTGTAGGTAACCAGCTACCTTTAGTAGTGTCAGACTTCCAGTTAGAACCGAACTTGCCCTCACCTGGGAAATGTACAGAGCAAGCAATAAATGCCATGTACCGTGCTAAACGTGCACATACGTTATGGCAATTACTAGGTGCGAAAATGGTGATAGATGCAACAGGCTATCCAACTGACACAGCCGATGGGTTAAGACTATTTTGGCGCTCAGAAGGTGGGCAGCGAAGTATTCGGACCCTTCTTCGAGAAAACAAAAAAGGTAAAGTCGGCATCAATTTGATGGATATTATCATTTGTGGAGCTGTGCCGCCTTACAATAGTTTACTTGGTGGTAAATTGGTTGCTATGTTGTTGACTGGACCACAGACCGTACAGGAGTATGCAGAAAAGTACAGTAACCATGCTAGTAATATTGCATCCCAACTCAAAGGCGAAGCAGTCGTGCGAACGCCAGAGCTAGTTTTTCTAGGAACGACTAGCCTTTATGCTAGTAACAGCAGTCAATACAATCGTATTACGATTCCAGTGAACGAAAAGGAGATTATGCGCTTTTTACGCTATGGACTGACGAAAGGTTATGGATCAGTTCATTTTTCGGCGGAAACGCGCTCCCATCTGGCAAACTTACTTACCCACGCTAATGAAGCTAGACTTATTAACAATCGTTTTGGAGAGGGTGTAAACCCAAAACTTCGCCATGTCAGTGCAGGTTTGGCAGCAATTGGTCTTACTAACGTTGATAATTTCATTCGACACCGCTCTCAACGCATTGTGTACGGAATTCCTTTATGCCGAAATAGTTATGCCTATTTACGGGGTGAGGATTCTCAACCAGATTACTATTTTTCTACAACTTGCGTGGAGACAATTGAAACCCAAATGAAAGCGATTGCTGATTTTTGGAGAAAACGTTGGTTTTTACCCCGCATAAGAAATCAAGTCCACCTCCAAGAACTAGCTACTTTCGACAAAACAAAAGTTCTGCTTTCGGCCAGCGAGTCACAACAGGCGGAGTAAGGAGAATTGAAGTGAAAGAGTTGCCTAGAGAAGTAGAAGAGTTCTTTATCAACTTGTACAATGGGTATAGTGGAATTGCAGAACACATTAAAAGTGATGAAGTTGGTCGAATACATGTTGATACAACATTACAATTAAAAATCATATCATGGTTGGATGGCGGAAGAGACGTAATTCTAACTGGAAATCCAGGCGATGGGAAAACTCATTTATTGCAAAAAATTTTACGTGAACTGGAGCATAAGGGACGCCAAATAGCTTTTGTGGCAGATGCTAGCCAGCTATCAGCAGACGATGTTTTGAAAATCTGGGTTCGTAGTAAAGAGACCAATACGCCTTTTCTCCTTGCAATCAATCATGCCCCACTGCGGGTCTTAGCAAAACAGGCCAAAGACCATGCTCAGTTACAGTATTTGTTTGAAAGTATATTTCCACCAGCAGGAGAAGAGTACCGTTCTGAAATTGTTAGCTTCGTGGTCTACAGCAGAGAACAGGCGGAATACTATAGAGAGACCGCCAAACCCTTCATGTTGATTGATTTGAGTTGGCGAGCAACTCTTACAGACGAACAACTTGTAGTAGGATTGCTCGACAAATTATGCGCTATTGCTGCTGAGATGAGTTGTAGCGATGTCTTGCCTACCAAATGTACAAGATGCCCTATTCGATATAATGCTCGGGCACTTCAAGATGAAAAAATTAGAAGGCACCTGTTAGCTATCTTTGGCCTGCTGTCGCGGCGTGGACACCGTTCAACACTTCGTGATCTAATCGGTTTCCTGGTATACTCTTTGACCCGCGGGGTAAAGTGTGCTGGACTTTGGATTGAAAATCGTACTTGTCACCAAAATGACTATTACAATTTAATGTTTGACCCTGATGCTCGTAATAGTCTTTTTGATGCGTTGCGAGAGACATTCGATCCAGGTATATATGCTGATACAGAAGTTGATCTAAAGTTGTGGAATAGTGAAATTCAACAAATTTGGTTCGATAATGAGTCTGTTCCCGAGCCAGCTAATTTGGTTGAATTGTGCTATCTTAAGCGTCGTTACTTTTTTGAAGGCTTTGATACCGCCGATGAGCAATTCCGCCGCGTATTATCGAATACTGCGCTCGAATTTGAGCAACTATTCACTCCATCACTTGATGTTCGCCACGAAGTAGGGCGATTGGTCGAGATGGTCAATCTGTTTTATGCCCCACTAAACAAGAAGAAGGGTGAAAGTGATCGTGGTTATCAGTACCAGTTACGTTTATGGGATAAACATCGCTATGCGGTTGGTGGGACACCCAGCTACTTTGCTATGCGTACTTACTCAGCCGAAAAGCTGACACTTTATTACCCTGAACTCAATTTCAAATACCAAAATGCAATGTCCATTCACCGCGATCACGTACTCCTTGCGGTTCATAACTGGTTGCCTGGTGATCCAGCGCTACGAATCGATTGGGAGATGTATCAAGCCTTAGCTAGTGCCAAAGAAGGCAAACCCATTGATATACAGCCTTACCACATTCTACGTCGTCTTGATCTATTCCTGCGACAACTTGGCGATGATGTCAGCAACAGCGCACCGATCGAAACGATTGAGTGGAGTGAGCGGAGACTGCGTCGTGTGGTATCTCTACGAGTTGACCGTAAAGAACGCAAGTTTGTGAAGGACTAATATGCTACAACTTGATTTCCGCAAAATTTTCTTTGATGAGATTGTTAAGGCGCAACTGGGATATGTACCCTCAATCATGATCGCTCCTGCCCATCTGGCCAACGGATTTTTCCGTGCAGTTGGCGGCGGCTACTATAACAACGAAGCACAACACTGGGCAGTCTTTGTCAAGACCAATCCTTTAAAGGGTCCAAATCCACCAAAAACAGAACTTCAGTTTGAACGATTTACCGAACAACAAAAAGCGGCATTGCGAGTTTTAAATGATGACGCCACTGCCCGCAATGCCATCGCTGAAGCATTTGCCGCAGATCGCACGCTCTTTGGTCCTGTAAATCAGTCTAGTTATTCGTTAAGTCATGTCCGGCATACGACGAATGATAATCATGATCGTGAAACGGGTCAATGGTTGTCCGATATTATACATAATGGAGACCAGCATCCCGCCTATGATCTGCTACATAAATTACTGACGCAAGTTGTTATCCGTGAAACGCCAGAAGATTGCGTGATGTCGGATGCGATCTCAATCATCTCAGTGCCGTTTATTGACGAGGTGCAGACACCTAAACGTAAAGTTCTACAGGGTTGGTCACCAAAAAGCCTTAGCTTGAGTGAATCTGGTCAGTTTAATGATAACATCGTAAACGTAATTCGCCTGGCCTTTGACCAACTTGCTGCAAATGATGCCAGAAGCGCATTGAAGAACGGCAAACTGGATACATTACGACGCATGGCGACATTGGGATGTTTCTCGGTCTACTTGCACTTGATCAACATCGGTGGCGTTCATGAACGTGTGCCAATGTTGTTGAATTTATACAAGAATAATCGGACACTTAAACGTGCCAGTCAATCGTCGTATCAAGCGATAGTGCGTTCAATGGAATCATTTTTTACTGGTGCCATCCAAAAGAAGCTAAGCTATTTAGTGGTCGACGGCAGTATTGACAATTTAGATAGTGATTTGGCAGTTCAGCAAGTCATAGAGGAGATAATAGATTGGTATCGTAACAATCCAACCGAAGGCGAAATGCCTAAAGTTGAAGGATTCAAACACGATTGCCGGAACTTCTATGAAAGTTACCGAGGTGGGGCGACCAGTTACAAGCCGATTGAAGCTTTGACCTACGCACTTACCGATATGATTGGTCTAGTCTTCAGCGCCAAACCCTATGACATAGCACGCAACCTGGGAGTTAAGATTGGTCTATTGACGAGAGGAGATCGAACTGATAGCAAGGCTTACGAACTCCATCCAGACCTACTTGAAGTGCTTGTTCGTTCTACAATACCTGCTGGGGAAGAATGGACCATTAATCAATTGGCAGACACTTGGTATGACTGTTTTGGTATCCTGTTCGGCGGTTTGGGCAATGAAAACGAGATTCTTGGCACCTGGGGTGTACCGCCGATCGATCTCAATGAATTGGCATACAATGTACGTCAACTTGAACAGCAACTTGAACTGAGTGGCTATGCACAACGATATGCGGATGGTGTAGTGTTGATTCGTATCGCAAGCTAAGGGAGGTTTTGGCAGAATGGATATTAAAGCAACTGCCAGTCTATTATTGGCAAAATCAATAGCTGCTCGTATTGGTCAAACCCGAATTGGTCTGCTTGCGAATGCATTACCGCCATTTGACCCTGTATGTTTCTGTGAGAAACTACAAGTTGAAACTACTATTCCCCTCAGGATTGGGTTATTGGGATTCGGTGAACTTGTGGTTGCAAACAATATAGTCACTCAGTCGGTAGAGACTGTCATTGGCTGGCGAAACGATTTGGGATTGAGTACTAAAATGGTGGTCATACTCAATCCGCAGGTGGTTCAAGAAAAAGTTCATTCGCTGCACATGCTAGAGCCATTTAGTGATTCTGATTTGTATAACGCTATTTGCCAGCAGGCGGAGATAGAGGCACTTAGGCCGCTTGAGCAAAAACTGTGGCATGAACTAAATCAAAAAGGAATACTTCATCGTCATCAATTGGTTGCGGAGCAGGTGATCACGCTTTATGTACGTTTGCGCGCGGGTGAGGAAGTTGGATTAGCACTACCAGCCATTGATTTGCTGCCTGATGGTGAACTTCAAATTCACGAAAACCAACTAAGCCAACGTTTAGGCAGGAACCGTGAACTGGTCAAGTGGCTTAACGCATTAGACAGTTCTGGAATGCGGACATTGGCACGTGCATTGTCAAATAATGAGAGCAGTTTGATTGCAGCTACTTTTCGATACATCAAAGCGTATCGTGCGCAACCAGATAACCTAACATTCTCTAAATTATCTGTGCAAGTAATTGAAGCAATCAAAATTGCACCGAAATTACAACCAAAACCAAAGTCGAAAACAACATTCGACCGCTCTTCCGCAAGCGATGCATTAGTGGCCACGCTCCTGACACTTTCGATTGACGACGTGCATCGTGATGAAAAGCTGGCAAAATTGCGACAACAAGCAAAACGTAGTAGCGACCTATTTGAGGAGAATGTTCACCCCAATTATGATGATGATATAGAACGCGTGTTAATCGAACAGAATGAGGGAAGGGAGCAAGAATCGACCGAAGTGATTCTCTATGGTGATTCTCATGAAGAAACCATCTATTCGCGTCCAACTGAGAAAGATAAAAAGCACCCTTTAGAAGAGCACTTGTTTCGCTGGGTGCATTTTGACTGTTGGGGAGGTGTACTGTCGCTTGACGTTGCGCCTGATCATATTACAAATGTATCTGACTTGCTAGCGTCTGATCAAGTACAGCCAACTTTTTTGCCTAGAAAACCTGAATACAAGTTGCATCCCTTGTTAAGGGCAATGGATGAACTTGTTATTTCTTTGCCTGTTAGAACTGGCGAACCACTAATTACTCTGTTTGAACGTGTTAAGGATGCACGTAACCATCTTATACCGTATCGCAATCAGTTCCTTTATTATCCTCTTGATGCCAATTTTAATCCTGATCTTGAAATGGCAATCGCTGATTATTTATTAGCATATCAACTTTTAGCACAACAATTACAAGCCGTTTGTCGTGTGCTGCAGCCGGCTAACCCAGTAGCTGTAGAGAATGCAACAGCTCTTTTTCTGGCGCTTGATAGTGTACTCGCCGAAATAGTTCACCGCGAACAACAGCCAGTTTATAGCGCTATTTTGACCCCATTACATCCATTGCACCTGTGGAAGTGGCAGAAATTACATGATGCTCTTCTGGAAAATCACGTACCTTTATCTGAAAAGGCCGGTGATAGGGTACAGGAAGCAGTGCGCAACTTACCAACACTGCTCAATACCTTTGTATTACACACCGCAATGTTTGCGGATGAGCAGCAACTAATTGACACTCAGTTGGTATTTACTGGTGTAGTACTGAACGAAAAAGCAAAGGAAACAGTCGGTATTCCATATTACACACCAATTGCCACGCATTTATCATCAAGTGATGGCATTGAACAATTTGCAGTATATTTACGCCGTTTCCTCGTTCTTTATCCATCAGCTAGGTTGGGATTAACTCTTGTCCTGATTGACCCTCCTCAACTGACACCGATTCTAAAGACACTTACCCTCTTGAAACTCGATGCTCAAGACGTAGATGATCAACCATTGCTATACGGCGCAACTGTGCTTGTTTATCGGCGTTCCTATGAAAATGAGGCACATGAGGCGTGGACAGATAACGATGAGCCAACATTACAACTCTTTCGTGAGGATCCACACTGGCAATTGCGCGTTCATTTGGAGCCGGTAGATAACTATCGAACTGTGATGCAGGATTTAACATTTAAGCCGCATATAATTTTAGTCTGCGATCCATCAGACACAGTCATGGTTTCAATCGATCGCCGCACACTACAAACTGTAACACCTTTTTCCCTACCAGAACAGATTACCTATGATAGTATCACTGACACCATCAAAATAGAACCATTTCCGAATGGCGATGTTTTTGACCACTATTTTGGTGTGCGACATATCCTGAGTGGCGAAACACCTCGTATAGTACACGGCGTTGGTCGTAAAACGATCGCACGCGATTTGCAGGAGTTGCTGCAGCATGAAATGGGCGGACAGTGGCTTGTCATTATTGATCAACCGCAAGGCACATTGCAACTACCTCGACTGGGGAAGCGCCTGCTTTGGCGCGCGGCAGATACGCGCACACTTGCATTACACATAACCGAATTGGATTGGAACATTCGATGGCATAGGCATCTTCACAACGAGTTAAATAGTTTAGAATTGCCGATTGAATATGATACGACCGGGCTATTAGAGCGACTACTTGAATTATTTCCAGTCTTGCCAGATGGATTACTGACATTGGTACTTAACACACCAAACGAAACTACATATCGTAAGCCATTCGATCAAACAATCTTACGTCAAATGCTAGGTGTTATGGCTATGTTGACTTGGTATCGTCACACACGACCTGGTCTTGTAGTGATTAAAATCGATGAGGCATTTGGGGACTGGTATGAACCAAATGAGAGTAATGCACACTATCTAGCTCTGTGGCTTGACGATGGTCGCCTTAACGCTGACATAGTCTTCCTTGAGAGTCGCCTTCAAGATTTTCGTACATTGCGCAGCCTTTCAGCTATAGGGCAAGACTTGGCACCGCTCACAGAATTTGCCATAACGTTGGCGGATCTTTATATGCCCCACGATCAACTGATCACACCACTACGCCAGACACTATTGCATCGACGGTTGGTAGAAGCTGTGTTTGGGGCTAACGCTGGGCAAGACAACTCGCTCCTACAGCAAACGCGAGTAACAAAAAAAGAATGGGCAAATGCGATTGATCGGCTATTTATCATAGAAATGCGGCCCCGTATCCAAATTGTAAGTATTACCGTTGCGTTATATGAAGCAGGGTTGAGTGCTGAAATAGGTCAATCATACACTCCAGATGGGACTGGATTTGAACGCACCAATATTAAACTTCCAGCCGTATTTTTGAATACGTTGCCACTACAAACAGTTGTAAGCAACATAGTAGCAAGTACAGAAGTTGAACCGATTCAAATAATTCCACCCCTTCTTGCACAGCAACTCCTTTCGACAACTAGTGAAAATCCTATAGATATAGTACGAAGTCAAGTTGAGCACCAAGCCGCAGAACTAAGGCGAGTGTTGATAGCTTATGGTATTGCAATCGCTGGTGTCGATACTGATCGTACACAAATAGGTGCCCGTTTTGTTCGTTATTGGGTGCGCTTACAGCCTCCTGTTGGCCGACTGAGTGAACTGCAAAAATACGCGGGTGATGTAGCCCGTGAATTAGGTAGCATGAGTGTGCCACTCATTGGCAACATTCCAGGAGAGCGGTATGTCGGGGTTGATTTGCCACTTGAGGCGCCTCAAACTGTTTTTCTGATAAACGCACTCGCTCAATTACCAATTGAACAACCATATGGGTTGCAAATCGCGTTTGGGCAAAATGTGGCAGGTGAACCTGTTATCCATGACCTGTCACGTTTACCACATATGCTTGTTGCAGGACATACTGGAGGGGGAAAGTCTGTATTTTTAGCTTCATTAATCATGAGCCTAGTTTGGCGACATTCGGCAGAAACACTAAAACTTATTCTAGTTGATCCGAAGTTAATGGATTTCCCTGTGTTTGAGACGTTGCCACACTTGCACAATGGTGCAGTAATTTATGACCCTGCTGAAGCCATTGAGTTGTTGCATTGGTTAGTTGAGGATGAAAGCCTACGACGGGCGCAAATTATGCAAGATGCTGGAGTTCGTAAAATAGAGAGCTACTATCGTCACTATTCCAAAGCTACGCTCCCGCAGATAGTGGTCGTAATCGACGAATTTGCTGATATTATGAATTCGTTGGGGCGTAAAGAAAAGCAAACATTTGAACAGCAAATTAATCGCCTTGCTGCAACAGGGCGAGCCAGAGGTATTCATCTTGTACTTGCCACACAACGCCCAACCGTTGAAATTATATCTGGTGCAATTAAAGCGAACATTCCAGCACGTGTTTCGTTTCAACTACCGACACAATTGGACTCACGCACCATTCTTGATTGCGCTGGTGCAGAGAGCCTGCTTGGCAGTGGTGACATGTTGTTATCTATCAACGGCAATGTTGAGCGACTACAAGGTTATTTTGCGTCCGATGAGGAACTCGCCCATTTAGTGGCGCAGAGGAGTTGAGTTGAATGGCTTACGGTCTGTATAGCAACCATCTAATGATTGATACGAGCACTGCTACGGCATTTTGGACTGAGGTCGAAAATAAGACGTCTGGCAGCAGTGGTCGCCGGTTACGCAAAGATATTAAGAAAAGTGCTGATTCAATTGAGCACAAATTAAATGCTATTCGCTATAATGCCGGTTTGATTCAATGTATGTCGGAACACGATTATTTGCGTCACATAAACCATTACCTTTACCCTGAGATTCCACTGATAGAATCAACGATAGTATACCAAAACCGGTGTACATTTTTGATGCAAAATGGTGCCGAATACCGAATGTTCTTAACACTATTTGTTGAGTCGTTTGCGGCTGCTACATTTTCTCTACTAGAAGTATGTGCCTATCTCCTCAAGGATATTTATAGTCTTCCATTTTTAGCTAATAATGGAAGAACCAGTATTAGAGTTTCCTATAAAAATGCGCTCATCGAACTAAATAGATTGGCTAAATCGCCTACCTTATACTCATTCCTCTTAAAATATAAGGCGAACGAGCTAAACAATGTCAACTGGATTAATCCACTTGAGGAAGTGCGAAATCGCACAACGCACCGTCCAATCACAGACATTTGCCGCTTACCTACTCAATCAGAAGATGGCAACATATATTATGATGCACCAACTGTCAATGACTTTTTGCTTTCCAATGATATATTTGGGGGCACCGTTACTGATGAAAAACTCAAGGTATTTGTTGAAAATTGTTTTAACGGGATTGAGCAATTCGTTGAAGATTTATACGCACAGCTAACACTAGAAATTATGTCCAGTTCCTCTTTGCCTCTTTAGCTATCGGGGGCAGAAAGAACCACATGAGAATAGAATGACCGACTTGGCGAAGATCAACGTTAAGGGTAAAAAACTTAGACAATTGTAAGATTAACTGATAGATATATCGTTTGTTTAATCAACGGTGTTACTTTATAAAGCGCAGGCAGAAATCTTCGATAGGATTACTTGCTCACTTTTTATTAAATATCTTATATAAGAATGATGCTGAGGCACCAATTAACATTACTGAGACGAAACCCACAACAAAATTCCATGTATCTAATGATAATGTAGAAAAATCTTTAGTAGCAGCATTTCCTACAAGTACTCCTGAGGCAGCAAGTGCAGAAAACAGGCCAAACTGCCATGTCTTCCACGAACTCTTTGATAATTGCCAGCGTAATTCCACGTAGTAGTCATCGTTAACTATTACTTGCTTTGAATTATCAAGATATATGCTGAGTAGCTTAGATACTGCCAAGGCATTCTGTCTTGATAATGTATGAGTACTGAGCCTAAATATACTAGTATCGCGTTTTGCTCCAACACGATGACCCGGCTGTATAAATAGACTTACACCTTCACTATCTTGAACACGTAATCCTGAGGATCCTGAGTTCGGATCATAAAAACTTATATGTATATCGTACTTTTCTTCATCATTTAGGTTATAATGTGAAGCTCGTTCCCGAGCAGAATACTCAGGTATCAGTATTCTATCATTATGTTTTATACTACTAATCGTGTAGAATAAAGAATTAGAGAAGTGGCTCTCTACAGCATATACACGATCTATCCAGGTATTGTTAGGAGAGTCTTCAACGGTAATACGTGATACTGCTGTAACTGGAGGAAGTAAGTCCTTAGGCGTATCACTATGTGGTACTGTATTAGCAAATTCTTTAAGCTCTAAATAAAAATGAATATTGCCTAGATTGTCATCAACATATACTTCCCTTACGAGAACTTTGCGAATCGCATAGAGTCTAATGTCTCTTTTTGTTTGTTCGATAGTAGTATCATTCCCAGAGGCAAAAAAAATTAGCCCCTCTTGGTTTAGAAACTCTTTTATATTTATCAATAATTTATTTTCTATATCTTTATTTTTGTATCTAAACTGAAGAACGTAGTTCTGTGGTAGTGCTAGCGCTCTAAATATGTCAGCTTTATATAATTGTCTGGCATCCGAACTAAAAAATGCAAGTGTTTGTCTAGTCATAAGGTCTATGTCTCACTTTCAGTGAAATTTAGTCTTATTGGGGATTTAGTATGCTAACAAAGCCTAATCTTTTATCTCAATTAGTTTCCTCACTCCAAAGATCGTGGGACCGAGACACAAGTATTAACTTCAATGCTTGGTCACCAGAAAATCCTGCCTTAGGGCAGTGTACGGTTACTGCGCTAGTTGTAAATGATTACCTAGGGGGAACTATAATAAGAACTGAGGCTATCCTACCAAATGGAAAGACGGTATCTCACTACTTCAATCTAGTAGATGGAGAGGAAATAGATCTGACACGGTCGCAATTTCCAAGTGGAACAATTTTCACAGACTACCAAATCATGCGAAACGGGCAACCTACAAGAGACTATGCACTATCGTTCCCGGAAACCACGCGTAGATATAACCTACTCAAAAACCGAGTTAACAACCTACTGAGACGCAATAAATCTTTACGTTGAAAAACTTCAAGTGCATTAGCAGTTTTGTTAGAAAGACATTAAAGGCAAACTACCGCTTGTTACTACTACCAAGGTTGTACATGATGTGTAAAGTGAGAATGCTCTCGAGTTGCTATCAATCGCCGCTGATTCCCTCCTTGACCTTAACTAACTCTTGCCCTATGCACAGACCATACCTAAAAGATTGATTTTTAACTATAGGTGCAAAATACACGTACATCACTGAGAAATTTATGATCAATTTTTCTCTGGAACCGCGATGGTCATAGGTGTGGCATTGTGAATCAAATCAAAAAGTTGTATACCGCTTTGTACCTATTAATTTTAATTGTACTAGGTTCCGTTGATAATGGCAAAGGCGATTTGACTAGGTGCCGTTCTTTGTAGAGACGGGTATCGTAGGCACATGCCTCAGAAGCACACTCTCACGCAATCGCTCAAAGAAGTTATCGAGAATCGCCTCAAGAAGATGATTGCACAAAATCCGCTGCGTACAGACTATAACCGCCGCTATCAAGAAATCATTGCTGACTAAAATCGAGAAAAAGATAGAATCACTATTGAAGAGACCTTTGCCGCACTCCTGAAATTTATGATGATCTGGATGAGGAAGACACCCGCTCAGTGCGTGAGGGCTTGGATGAAATGATAGATTTATGCTATTGTACTTGCCCGACAAATCAGAAATTTTAACACTGAATGGAACTTATCAAGTTTCTCAGTTTGTCCGCTTTCTCGGAAATGAAAATGACCCTTGTAACGACATCAAAATATTTGAGCAGATTAAACATGAAGATATAAAAATTATTAAAATCCCTAAAGAGCAGCTATAAGTTAGCATTCTCTCATTTGAACAAGAAATGATTGCTTAATACATAGTACTTGAACGTCTTCTATAACAGCGTCAGTGAGATACTTTAACCACCCTTGTCGTTCATAACTTTTTCGGATTAATTTGAGTAACTCCTCGCCAATCATTTCCATTTCTATGACTTTGAAGGTAGTCGTTGCTTTACCTGTAATCATCCCGGTCATAGATCGTCTACAGCCGCAGGTTCCGTCAATATTATTATTATCTGTATCGCATTCAGCGGTAAATTTGACTGGTTCATCCTCGTTCACAAACGAAAAATCCGAAGAACGAAGCCCTTAAGTTTGTTTTGTAGCAACTAAGATTTTCATAATGCTTTCCATTTAATAATATTTGTACAAATTGACTTTGATTATAAATAAAAAAGGGAGAACCCCTGTTATTCCTGCCGATGTGAAAGTCGTTCATCAGTATCTCTCCGAGCTTTGGCAAATGAAGCAAACTGATGTGGAATCGCTGTTAGAACGTAATTTTATTAAGTGTCTCCGATATTTCAGTAGTTCACGATTTCAAGAATAGCGTTAGTCGTACAAGTTCCAGGAAGTCCTGTTTGATTGGTTGAATAGAGTTGTCAAACAAAAATTCACCAACAAACAGGACAGAGATATGATAACGCAAAAAGAACTGACAGCCCAAGATGTACGAGAAATGATGCAAGAAACAGCCCAAGAACATTTGTCGCTGGAAATAGCGGGTTACAAGAGTGTAGCGAAATGGTATTCGATGTGTTAATGAAAGCAGCAACCGAAGGGATAAGCATAGATGCAGCCTGTCGAGACCTTGAAAACACAGTAGGAGCGAACACGCTACGGGAGTTGTTAAATGAGCAATTGCCAAAAGAGAAGCTAGCCGAACAAGAAAAGGCCATGAATGAGGCGCTCTCGGCTAACATACCGGCCACCTTTAAGGGAAAAGGCGTAACGGCAGCCATCGATGAACATGATGAACCCTTCTATGGCAAGACAAAAGGGTTACTCGAGTACACATGTGGGAGCCGGGCCAAAGCGGGAACGACTCACTTTTTCCGCATTATCACGCTTTATGTGATGGTTCGCCAGATGCGGCTAACGGTTGCCGTTGTCTTCGTCCGTCCTGAAGACGAGACAGTTGAGATTGTCAAACGGTTGCTGGAACGTAGCAAGGCTCTCGATATTCAGATTGATGTACTCTATCTGGATCGCGGGTTCTGTAACAGCCAAGTCATTGCCCATCTTCAATGGCTCAAACAACCAGCCGTTCTGGCTTGTACGATTCGGGGCAAAGAGGGCGGGAGTCGTCAACTATGCAGAGGCCGTAAGAGTTATCGCACCCGCTATACGTTTACTTCTGATCTCACTGTCGATATGGTTGTCGTGGCAACGCTTGTTCCTGGGAAGGATAAGAAACTGCGTCGCAAATGGCTTCTGTTTGTCGCCGTCTGTCTCGACTGGAAACCTAAAACCGTCTATCGTTTCTATCGTTTCCGCTTTGGTATCGAATCATCTTACCGCATTCTGCGACGAGTTCGGGTTAAGACCACCTCTCGCAATCCTGCTTTACGCTTTTTCTTGCTTGGGTTTGCATTACTTTTGGTTAATCTTTGGGCATTGTTACGTTGGGTTGTTGCTCGCATTCTTGCCCCTGGACCTCATCGCATCAACCCTGTTCTCTTTCAGTTTCAGACTTTTGTCTGTTTCCTTCGAAGAGCTATCGAGTCTCTTTATGGCGTCGTTATGTCCCTTCCTATTCCGATTTCCGCCAAATCGTGAACTACTGTATTTAGTTAACGCTATTACTGTGTTAGGCCAAATAAAACGGTTGTTGTACTAACCGTGAAAAGAGACGATAAAAGCGGCGATTAGTCAGGCAAGTTAGTGAAAGACGATCTGAGTTTGATGAACTAGTAAAGCAGGGGTACAATATACCAAACGAACTCCAGGGGCGCACCAGTTGGAAGGAAATAAGGGTGGAAACACGAATTAAGAATGCACTAATTTTTTTAGGAAACTATGATATATACGCCTTAATTTTAACCACTATTATTTTGATTGTTGGGGGATTGCTGGGATTATTTTCTGATAAGTGGCTTGTCTCTACTGTGCTCTTCGCGCTCACCATATTCTCAGTTGCAATGCTAAAAAGTAGAGTTTTGCTAGAGAATATAGAACAGAATCTAAAACAGACTAATAGCACTTTTTTCTTGAATAAATTCCCCGAGGAGTTTAATAACAACCTTGACTCTGCTAAGGAGATTTGGATAGTTGGGGTAACCCTAGAGCGAGCAACTCAAGGTAATCTACATAAGTATGAGCAAGCAATTCAAAAAGGTTATCCTGTTAAAGTTTTAGCTGTTCACCCTGATAGCCCAGCTATGGATATTGCGGCCAGTCGATATTATGCTCCCGCTACCAGAGATCCAAAACAACAGGGAGCGAAAACAATAACCCATCTATCTCTATTTTATGAGTTAAAAAAGACTGCCGTAGATCCTGATAAAGTGCAAATTCGAACGATCTCTAATCCTCTCAGTTTCGGTGCAATATGTGTAAACCCAAATTCTCCAACCGGAACACTCTATCTTGAACATTTTCCATTTCAAACATTCCCAGATGCTATACCCAAATTTGTTCTTCACGCAACTGATCGATATTGGTATGATTTTTTCAAAAAAGAGCTTAGCATACTTTGGGAAAGCGGGAATGAATGGAAACCTGCAAACCAGATTGAATAAAGATACGGCTTAGCAATGAAAATGCTGACTCCTATTCGTCTATGATGAAAGATGCAGCCTTAGCTAGGCCAAGGCTGCATCTTCGCTTAACACTTCAAAACAACATCATCTGCAGTTGATCACTGCCCAATTCCTCAATCTCGCAACCAAACAACCCCAACTGGCCCTCCGGCTCTTTCTTCCGCCGCCGACGTTTGGTTGCGCGCTCTAAACACCGCTCAACATAGTTGCCTTGCAGCGCAGACCAAGAAGCCCATGTTCTGACAAAGTCGGTGAAGGTTTCGGCCTCACTAAAGCCTTCTGCTTCCTCGTCGGGTGTTTCCCAGATAGGTAAGTCTTCATCATCAGGAATCGTGTGCTTGAGCAGGCCCGTGATGCCATCGCTACTCAGTTCCTCACCTTCCAGAATCTTGGCAGCAAGCTCGGCAGTGAAGTCACCACTGCTACCCGCTTCATCCGTGATCGCTGATGAAGCATTGTCACCATAGAGCAAGAGCGCTGCTTGCATCTTCTGACCCATCAGTGCCAGGGCAGCACTCTCCATTGAATCGGAGTAGATGGGGAAGAGCACCTTCACGGGTTTGGTTTGCCCCAGCCGCCACACCCGGCGCATGGCCTGCCAGACTGTGAACAATGAGTACTCAATTTCGTAGAAAATGGCCGTACTGAACATCACTAAATCAAGACCTGTTTCTACCTTGCGAGGGTTGGTGATCAACACATCGATCTCATCCGCCTGATCACGAATCCATTGCTCCCGTTTCTTGGGTGACACACTATCCGGCAGGATCACAGCACGTAGTCCCATCTCTTCGAGCATCGAGCGAATCCGTGGCTGAATATCCCGTGTCCCAGTCTGGCGGACATAGACCAGTACTTTGCGCTGTTGTTGTTGCTCATTCAGGCAGTAGTCAACTAACCACTGTTCTTTGGGCAGCAGTGCCCCCTCTGGGACAACAGGTGGCAAATGCAAAGCGTACTCACCGTAAGAGTCAGGCCAGAGGACAATATCATCTTCCTTGAATGTCCCTGCAGGAACTTTCTCCAAGAAATCGGCCACCAACGGCGGATCCGTGACTTCGTCAAAGCTGGCAAGTTTATCTAAATTAGATGCACGCACCGGCACCGGCAGCTTGATCTCTTTAGTAACTGAGTACATCACTGTCTCTGGTCGGAACCCAGAATTGACCCGTCCCAGACAGTTTTGTAACCAAACCCCCAGCAGCTTTTGCGCAACTGCTCGATCACGACCAGAACTCTCCCACGACGTTGCAATGTACTCCATTAGAGTCGCATTGAGGGCGTTATACTGTTCAGCCTGCGTCTCATCCATTGGGATATGGATAATGTGCTCATCATAGGGTGGCAACTTGAAACCTAGATCAGTGATGCGCATAAAGATGCAACTCTTAAGTAAGCGGGCAAACACAGCAGGCGAGATCCCAGGAATCTCTTTGGCTTGACTAACCCAACGCCGTCGCCCTGAATACACACCATCCGCAACGTCCTCGGTCTTAATCGTGCGCTCCAGCCGACCATACATCTCGGCCCAGCGGATCTCATCATGAAAATCGAAATCTTTGCGCACCCCAGAATCAATGCGGTAGCGCAGCCAGAAGAGATCGGTGCTCTTACCACCGAACAACGTACCAGTCAGGTTGATGGTATACTTGGTGGCCATTACCAGATCATGGTAGCTACCAGACTGATCGGTAGACTTGCCCTTGAAGAGATGAAACTCGTCGGCAATCAACACCTTGAAGAAGCCCTTCAACTTGGTACGCAGATAGTGTGAGAGTGGCCAACGGCGCAACCCCGTCTTTTGGAAGAGCGGAGCACCACAACGCCCTTCTTTGAGCTCGCCTTTGGCCTTGTCAAGCGGATCACCAATCCAGCGTTTGACCTTGGTCTGGCAGTAGAGGCGCTTTTGTGGCAGTTGCTTCAGGGCAAAGCCTTCTTCATCGGTGATAACACCACCACAAGTGGGGCAGCTATGGACAAGTTGACTGATGCTCTTGGTTGCACCTGTCTCTTTGTCGGTCGTTTTGTACCGTACTCTTCTTCTGACCGTCGCCGGTTCCCACCCACTGCCCAACTTGGCCCGCTCTTTGGAAAGTACGACGATGGCTTTTTCACCAGGAGTGTAGGTGCGAGCAAACTCGACCAGTTCATGCAGCGAATCAATGACAACACCACTAGCACCGGGAATGACTTCCTCCACTTCACGAGCCCACTTCTGGACAATGTGGCCAGGGGAGAGCACAATCGCTGGATAGGCATCGGGAATGAGTTCAAGCGTTGCCAGTGACATGGCCGTTTTGCCACACCCCATCTCGGCAATCATATCAACCCAACCCTGATGCTGCACAGATCGACTGGCAGCAATTGCCACATGCTTTTGCGCAGGCAGTAGACCAGAAGTTTTGCGTCCTGGCAGTAGCTTACGCTTGAGTAGGGGAGAGAGCTTGTTCCATTCTGCCAAGGTTGGCTTGGCATAGAGTGGCTGATAGCGCTCGGCCATCACTTCGGCGATAGCACCGGCATTGCCCTCCAGGAAGTTTTGCAACTCATTCACGGTGGCAAGCTCAGTGAACAAACCATCTTGGGCTAAGGTGAAGACACGAGTTTCAAAACGCTCGCGCTCTCGGGCAACATCTGGTGAATCCACTTTAACAACATGGCCTTTGTCATCCAGATATTCGGTGATCTTGACCGACCGACCTTTGGCCAACGTTTGTTCGACTTGTACCGTACCCATCTGTCCCGATGAAATCAGACTACCCACATGGCCGGTGCGTAGTGGCACAACTGGCGTGAAGGCTCCGTTGCTTATCGGCTTAATCAGATCCCCCCAGTGGCGGGAACTGTGTGCGCCATGCGTGGCGACAACATCGATGACTTCTCCAGGTGAGAGGCTAATCTTGCGGATAAAGAACTTGGCATCTGGTAGAGTGGCCGTTGGCACGAGCACTGCCGCACAACTTGGATCGAGCAGAGGCACATTTTCGGTTTCGGCCAACTGCTGCAGACGGGCAAGCTCCTGTTCATCCAGGGAGCCGGATGGTTTCCGATACCCAAAGAGCACAATTTGGCCAAAGCGTTCAAATTCACCGCCTGGTAGCTTATAAATTTGTAACTGCTCAAAGTACCCTGCCAAAAACTTGGCCACATTCGTTTGCTTCAGCAACTTGAGCGGCACGATATAGACCAGTAGCCCACCAGTCTGTAATACCTTGAGTGTGTTTTGCAGAAATATGTACTCAAGGCGGCGCTTGCGGGTTTCTTTCTCTCCAACTTCATCATCATAAGGTGGATTCAACCAGAGCAGGCTGATACTTTTGTGTGAACAGGTAATGTCGGCCCAATCAGCACAGATGCACTGATCGAGCGCGTCTGCCGCCAGGGGAGAGCGTGTATCAGATAGCTCAACGCCATAGGTTTGCACCTGAGCACCGTGGCGCTGCATTGCAATGGCCACTTGACTCAGTGCCTCTCCCTGGCCGGCGCAAGGGTCTAAGAAACGAAACGACCCACCTTTGTTGGTGGGCCGAAGCAGTTGGGCAATGTATTCAAGTGTGGTTGGTGGAGTAGGATAGTACCCCATCTTTTCCGCTGCTGCGATACGCATGAGATTGCTCCTTATTTTATAGATTGACGATTTGTCATTGTTCTAGCCAAATATTCATCATGCCAGCGGTTGGCTATCGCCGGTTCATATTGATAGCGATGAAAGAATGATGGAAGGGCAGACAACCATTCCGGATGTAAAGCTGCGCTCTGCATCAGTTCCTGAATGGGTAGCAGTTCATAGAAGGTTGCTAACCATAACGCCTGGTCGATGGCCTCATGCAGGGAAGATACCGGCATCGTGGCGAGTGAGGTATGCAGATGTTGCATCACCCACTGCCACTGTCCTTCGTTCCAAGCTCTATCAAGAATCCAACCATCCCGCACCAATATGCCTGGAATATGCGATTGCCATTGTTTCCACTGACGACACGCTTGTGCATCCTTGTAGGCGCGTGTCCCTGGTAGTGGATCTGTCAGAGAATACTTGCCCACTACTGGTGGTAAACCCGCCAAATCAGCAAATGACAACTGGATCATGATATGCCTCCGGCCGAGAACCCTAACCCTCTTTCTTTGAGGCTAACGAAACGATTGCCGCCAAAAACCAGATGATCGAGCACATCAATATCAAGTTTTTGACCGGTTTGGTAGATCATTTCAGTGATACGGACATCCTCTGGACTGGGTGTTGGGTCACCGGAAGGGTGATTGTGAGCTAGAATGACGCTGACGCCGTTGTACATGATGGCCGAGCGAAAGATTTCGGCGATGCGCACAACGGCTGTATTGACGGATCCTTTATAAACCGTGTCGATGTTCCTAACCACATTCTTGGTATCCAGCACCACGACTCGTAGCTCCTCTTTCTCCAACAAACTCATCTCCAACATCAGCAAATTAGCAATTTCGGTTGGCGAACGAATTGAGGCTAGCTGCCCAATTTCTACTTCCCGCAACAGCAACGCCCACTGGGTCATCGCCTTGATCTTGGCCGCCCGTTTGCGCCCGATCCCCGGAATATGCGTAAGCACAGACTCGTGGGCTTGGGCCAGTTTGTGAATGCTACCCATGTGTTTGAGTAATTGTTTTGCTTCTTCAACAGAAACGCCTGCCACCGTGTGTAACAAGTGACAGGCGTTCAACTCGGTCATTTCTGGATCACGCAACAGATTAGATTGAATCAGCATGTTCTTCTCCTGACATAGTCACAACAGCGGTTGGGTTGGGAAACGCAATTTCTTGCAAGGTTAAAAGGTGCTGCACCGTGTTTAACCAGTCATACTCAGGATCAAGTAACCAAGCACCGATACAATCACCATAGCTCTCTAACTGTTCGATGCCGCCATCAGCTAGCCCTGATTGCCAGAGTGCTGTACCCCACTGCGGAACAACTGGGACATTGGTGTGGTTGCTTAGGTAATTGACGAAGTGGCGAATTACCCCTGGTAAATGCGTTTGTAAAAGTCGTTCACGCTCCTGAACATGGTCAATCTCCAAGTCATCGTAAAAGAGCGCTCCCTTCGGATCAGCGGCAATTAAGAATTGCGGCTGCCGATACATGCTGACCATGTGTTGATAGTTGGAGTTAGGGAGGCTTTGATAAATGGTCTGCAAGGTACCTGCGCCGGAGAGATCATAGCCCCACGGTCGGCAATCAATCTTGTGCTTGGGTGCCACCAGACTCGACCAGACAGATTTACATGAAGTGCCTGGCCCAGCAGCGCTAACGTAGTAGACTTTGTCTTGATGAACAGCCAGGCCCAGCGCCTGGACAGTGGTCTGCATGTTGTTGATGTAGGGATAGCCCTCGAAAGCAATACTCATGCTGTACCTCCTGCATACCAACCAGTCGTCACACAAACCTCGACCCGCCACTCCGGCAACATAACCCGACCAAAGTCTTTGAACCCTTGGATGAAGCCATATACATTCTTGCCCATATAGGTAACAACTGAGCCCTTGGTAACATCTGGTTTGAGTGTGCCATCTGGTAAATAGTAGTTGGTTCTAGGGGAGAGGAAGCACATCGCATAGTCGTAGAGCGGCTGAAACCAGTTCTCTGAAGTGGCGGCAAAGCAGATGCAACAAGCTTGCTCGACCTCACCGATTTCGTACTCTGTGCGCAGCTTCTCAATCCATTTTGGATTGTTGATACGCGAGAAGGGGTGATTCATCCAGACATTGCCAAACCACTTTTGCTTGAGGCCATCGTCTTCAATGGTGTAGTAATGCTTGGCCTGTACTGTCCCGTTGGCGATAGCTGAGGACGCCGGATCAAGATCGATGTGGCCCATCACCTGCCGTGCAGCCTCAACGATTTCTTGCGGTGTGTAGTACTCGAAACTACCGGATGTTTGGTTAATTAAGGTGGCATTATTGACAGCTCTTTCGGGTGAAATAATCGGTTGTACCGTTGTTGGCAATTGAGTAAATAATGTCTGCTGTTCCATTTGCTAAAACCTCCAGAAAAACAAAAAGCCCAGGTCTGTTGACCAAGGCTGCTGACTGTTGTCATTGTTTGAGTACAAATTTACTTGATTGAAATCGGAATTGGGTACCTATGGTGGTGGAAACGTACTGCGCAACTCCGTTCGCAGCGCTAATAGAAATTGTCGGTGCAGTAGTGTTACTTCTGTTCGGATTAACTGGCGTAATTTGAGGTCAGTTTCTTGTGGCGGTTCGGTACTGTCGTAACCTTCAAAGAGTGCTCGTAATTCTCGCCATGTCTTCCCCTTACATGAGTTATGGTGACATCCGGCACTGATGGCCCCATTGGGAAACTGGATGATGAAAGCGCCGTCTTCATGGGTATCACTGAACGGGCAGTGATTCAGCCGCCAGCACCAGCCACCTTTCCACGGATTTTTGAAAGCGGTAATGCCATACTTTTCAAGCCAAGCATCCATATCAAATCGCCGCTTGCTTGGCCAGATCTCATCAGTCGGTTCGTCTGGCGCAGTGCTGGCTAGCTCATGCAGTTGTTCAAGCGTCACACTGTCTAAGGGCGTCTCAGCCAGCAAAATACGTGACCAGCGGTGCGGCCGATCTGGGATTGAGTCACCTTTGGCTGTCAGCGTGTAGTACAGTTTCCAGATCCGCCCAGCGTTGTAATTCCCCACATCCACCCGCACCTGACCATCATTGTTGGCCGTAGCGACTGCCTGCAGGCAGCGTTGAATAAGCTGTGTAGATTCGGCTGTGTTGGGCAGATCAATTCTATAGAGCAGGTGAGCCCCATTCCCACTGTCGGCATAAATTGGCGTTGGCCATCCCCAGTCGGTCAGCCATGCCTGTATCGATTGTGCCTTGTTGAGTGCAGCTTGATGTTCTTCTTCAGTTGTGGAAATGCCGGCTGGCCTGACTGGATCAATATCAATCGGGAACCAACGCCGGCGCATCACATCACTATCTGAGGTAGTGAGAGTTGACCAGGACTTGATGCGGTTGGCTGCTCTGGCCAGAAGGGCTGGATTAATTTCATTGAGGGTCATGTAAATCCCCTCGGCTCGACCGTTGTATCGCGGAAGTACTTGCGCCAATTGTGTAAAGTCATCAAAATAACCGCTGTCTACTCGATTCTTGCGACCATCGACGCCAATAATCCGCACTTCGAGCACTTGACCTGGTGCGGCCATGACGGCTAGCGCCTGTTGCACCGCTCTGATCTGTCGCTGTGTTGCTTCTTTGTGCATAATTTTCTCCTGAAAAGTACAAAGCCTCTGACTAATCAGGTCAGAGGCTTTGTCAACAACTACTCACCTGTTAAAAAGGATTCTCGTCAGCACCAGTCGGTGAAGCGTCATCCGCAACAATATCATCAGGGTGCTCATTCTTCGGTGTCAGAAAGCGCACAAGGCGGGGTACAAGTTGGATGTTGCTTTGGGCATTCCCATCGCGATCAATCCAAGCACCAGACTCGATGTTTTCACTGACAACCAACAGCCGATCTCCTTTCTTAACAAACTGCGCACAGACCTCCGCCTGACGCTGCCAAGCTTGAATCCGAAACCAGGTTGTCTTGTGTTGTTGCTCACCGTCCGCTTTGCGCCAGCTGCGATTAACCGCCACATTGAAGTTGCAGACAGGTGTACCGTTGGGGGTGTAGCGCATTTCCGGTTCATTCCCCACATTACCGATGATCGTGATTTGTGCGTACATAGGTCGTTTTCCCTTTCAAGGAACTTGAGAGTTTAGAAACAAATAAAGTCCAGTTATCTGAACTTATAGCTCCTCTAGATCACAGCTAAGGCAGTGCTGTCAATCGATGCCATTCCTTCGGCGGTTGTGCGGATGGATGAATGGGCCACAACTAGAAAACTCCAAAGCGTGGTGATGCCCTCAAATTCCCTAAAGAATTTGGGGGCTTGACGGCACTGACGGCTGTGATACATAACTAATGTGTGATCAAACTCGAGTACACAGAATCAACCGGCATCGGCTATCGCCATCGCACTTGGACAAGAGTGGGCGAGGAGCACCGTCACCTGTCAGCCCTCCAGAATCAATTTGCCTTGTCAGAATATGAGCTTTCGGAAGAAGAAGCCCTCCAGCAGTTTCGGGTTTGGTTGTGGTGCGAATTACAGGATGTGTTCAACGTGGTAAGTACAGAGATGAGACGATTGGCTCGTGCTCACAAGAGAGAAGCAGCGGTTGAGATCCTGGTGCCCAAAGATGCACCACATGGGCCGCTGATTGTCCGGGCATTGTTATGGTTGGCAGAAAACGCTGATCTCAGTGAACCGCCAAGAGGCATCGGCTCAGAACCGTCATCAACCTATGAACCGATTCTGCCTGACGGTACCATCACCGCCAAAGCAGAGATTGATGCCAAGTATATTGTGTGGATTGAAGGGAATACCCAGGCTCGCATTGGTGTAATTGTGGCGTATGGTCAAGCATTTGTACCCGAATATGGCATTGTGCCGATGAAGCGCTTTCGCTGGGTAAACCGAAGGCTAGCCGAATCACCACAGCTACAAAAACTGCTCAATGATGCTTTTGACCAGGCGTTTGAAACACAAGAAGGGAGCGAACCTGTGGAGTATGCTCCGGCCCCACCATATGGAACAGAGGAACGATATGCCGATTGGCCACAAGAGGAATTCTGGGAAGAGGATTGGGAAAGTGAGGAGTTGATGGCTTTGGCAGAAGGCGATGTGCAAACCCCGCTGGAGCAACTGACCGAGGAACTTGGTGATCCCGAAAAAGCTGAAGATGTTTGGCGGGTGCTTGCCAGTGATGATCATCAACGGTTTTTTGCCTATGACGTTGAGGTTGGAACAGTGCAACCAGTGTATCGATATACAGATACAGATGAACCGCTGCGAGTTAAATCACCAGCCGCGCAAGTCACTGGCGACAAATGGAAATACGCCAAAAAAGAAGAGGCGCAAGCATATATACAAAGATTTCGTGGTACAGAGGGGGAGAAGAAAACCAAGGGAACGCATGAGGCAACTTGAGACTGATCGGATCTACTACATCGACGGTGGCTATTTTCAAGCAGTTTATGATGAGTTGACAGCGTGCTTCTCGCTGTGGACATATCTGGGGTTGGCTGGATATGTGATAGGCCGCACCGGTTTTGAGATTGGGCCAGACGATGAACTAATGGATAGAGTGTTTGATTTTGAGAGTGGGGAACAGGTGATTTTTGAGGGCAGAGGACAAACGGTAGATGACCTGGAGGCGGTTGATCTGTCGGAGTTTGAGGTCAATTAGAAGGGAATGCCAGTATCTTTCTCAGTTTCGCTAGATAAGTAAATGGCTGGCACTGCAACATTCATGAAATCATCTATTTCTTGATAGACAGCTGTTGCTTGGTCAACAAGCGTGTGCAAGAAACTAGCGTTTCGGTATTCTTCGCTTTGCTCCCATCCCATTGCTGCCATTGCTCGTAGTTGACGTTCTGATAAAGCCCTTAGATGGTACATTGTTACCTCAAGGTAAGTGGTTGATGTCTCACCACTTCGATGTTCCTGTTCTACCTCGTATCTGTGACGCTCATTATGATAGAGCAGTCTGTTTGCTACATCGGAGGCGGTCTTCTGCCGGAATTGTCCGGACTGGATAAACTCATCCAGAATGACTTCTAGGTAACAGAAAGCTGTATCGAATTCATCTTCTGTATCTGGATCACCATCAATGTGAATGTCACTGCTAAAAGTGAGAAATGGAGAGGTATGGTAGTCTACAAACTGTTCATCTTGGTCGTATAGGGGGAAGTACTCCTTCATAGTTTTACAGTGTCAGTTAAAGTTTACGGCTTGAAATTAACTTAATCGTTGGCGTTATCTTTAATGAAGCCTTCTTCCATACGTAGTCTATCTCTAACTGTAAATACTAGTTCTGCAAGCCAAGAGTCTGATTTCATATTTCGTTTTCTTCGTTCCCACATTTCTTCACCGACTATTTTTTTGTACAGATCTTGCTCAAATTTATCAATGAAAGTCAACAGTTTTTCTTCTTCTCCTGCGTCAAGCCAAAAACCATGTTGCTTCGGACAGACTTCAAGTTCAAGTTCTTCCCACCTATAGGAAAACTTTTGCATAATTGCTTGGCATTTAATACATTTTTGATCACCAGGCTTAACTTTAGTTATCATTGTGTTTTTTAGATCATCGAACGGGAACTCTGTATCTTCTAATTGGTCAATTTCTTGAAAATCAAACCACATGCCATTACAGGTATCGCACTGGTCAACAGTTACTCCTTTATAATTGGTTGCATTGAGTGTGCCGACGCAGTTAGGACATTTCATAAGTTGTTTATTATCTTTGTAGTGGGTAGATTATAGAGTACGCACACCGACATGTCTATATAAAACTTTCATCCTTTTGCAATACATATTTGTTACTCATTTATATTTATGCCTATTAATTCTATAATTAGATCCTTTTTGATGTAGTTACATCAACCATTCGCAGTTGTCAAAGTACCTGCATCAAAGGCTCTTTAACAACTGAATACTTTTAAATGGTAGAATAAAGTTGAATATGAAAAAAAACAACTCGATCCCTCAAGCGATATTTGGAATTGTACTGCTGGCAGCAGTTTTTATGTGGGCCAAGTGGTATGTGAATTCCAAGATTGTAGAGAGGAGTTCAAACAATAGTGCAGTTACTAAACTTGAAGATGAAAATACTGATCAGTCAGAGATTCCTTTTAAACGTACTGCTTTAGTAAAGACAGAACAAAACGGAGATACAACTGAAACAACAACCATTTCTAGAAGAGAAGTGGAATTGACCCCTGAACAAGAGCAACAGTACTACGGTAACTATCCAGAATATAAAGGGTGGAATGCCGCCTACTCCGCTGGTGAGTTGTACAGATATCCTGATCCATGGGGCTACCACACCTTTTGGGACATGCTACTGAGTGATGACACGGGAGATACAACCAGAACCGTGGTTTCTTTGAGCATAAGACCTGTTTCTGCAAAAATAGAGAATCTTGATAATAGAAAAATATTAGATGTTGAGATAGGCTATGTTGTCCCTAGTTTAAATCAAAAACTAGTAAAGGTTGCTGAATTCAAAACAATTGATGGAAGAAAAGTTGCAAAACTTCAACAAGTTGCAGACTCTACAGGAATTGTTACAGTTGAGTATTTTATTGACCGACCCAGTGATCCAGAAACATTAACCCATATTTACGGCAATCCTATGAACCCTGATGTTGCAGAAGAAAATGAAGCTACCCTAGACCAGGTAGTGCACTCTTTCACCTACATTCCACTCTAATAGCGTCAGACTTTCCATAAACTACACATATAGATATGTCCTACCAGTAGTCACCTAGAGATAATTTTCATTGTCTCTCAGGTGCTCTGCTGGTATGGTTTGGGTTGACCGGCCAGTCTGAGTATCACTTTCTTCAACCCTCCAGTCTCAAACCTTACGGAGGAAAAATGAGACGAGCGTTACACAGTCCTGGCAAGGGACTACTGCAGTGTGGATTAATGCTCATACTTGCCATGAGCATGTGGATTTTTTTCGGTGATGTTGCTCAAGCACAGGACAGTGCGGATTCTTGTGAGATTGCCCATGTGCAACCAAAGTTTCCGAACTGGTCTGGACAGGGCTTTGAGAAACACTATATTGATGGAGTTGAGGCTACCAATGATGAGACTAGAGTGCTTGAGAATGAAATATCGCAAGTGACACAAGGTAAGCAAAATCCAGATACAGGACAACCTTATCTACAATGTGATACTTCTACTATCGATCGTTTTGATGCGCCGCAGATTGAGTACAAGTTAGTGCGGTCAACTGGGCAGTACTCGCGAGTGACGTATACGTTTCGCCATCTAACTACTTTTATCGGTTGCGATGGGTATACGAAGCAATACTTTACTCAACACCCAGAAGTGTATGAGGACTTTCTTGGTAGCTACACCAAACCAGGGGTGATGACCAATGGCAATTGGTTGACTCGGATTGAGGCCGATGGGGCTTTGAGCATTGATGACAGTCCTAATGATTGGAAAATTAGGGAAAGCGACCAAGTTTCGGCTGACCAGATATTCAGTACTCTGCGTTCGGGTCTTCAGATCCAAAACGAAGTAAGTGCCAGAATGTCTAATTGGTATCAATTGAAAACATTCAGTGTCGATAATAGCCGGCTTGTTGCCGTGTCGTATCGTCAGATGAATACTACTTTGACTGCCAGTAATCAATCAGGACAAGGGCCGGCCTCGTTGCAAGATGCCAACGACATTGCCAAAGCGTCACTCATCTTCGGCATTGGTCAGCTACTCGATCATTACCGAGACTTTGACAAGTACAAGTCAATGTACTACTCAGTCATGCTGAATGGCTTGGATGGTGTAAACGATGCCAGTGATGCTGGCTTGGTAATAGCCGACATCGGTGCAATTGCTTTGGAAGCATCACCATTCACATCCTTTGCTATCTCATTTGTGTCTTGGGCCAAAACTGTGTTGCCAAGCTCGTATAACGTGCTCAGCCATCTCTTTGACCCGATGGTAATGTCATCACCCTATGTTGACCAAGAGCTGATCATTGCTCCAGAAGTGGAAGCCGCCATTAGGGCTAGGTATCAAAACTATAGCCCAGCTGGTACTGCTTATCGTCTGCTTGCACTATCCTGGTCACCAAGTATTTCGCAGATTGTGATTGGAGGAGATAAGTTTCAACCAAACGCAACGCTTAACTTTAAGTTTGGATTGGTTGGACAAGAACCTCTGGATGCTTGGAACTCCACATTAGTGGATGATCAATCGGATACTCTGTTTCAGGGACGAACACTGTCGAGGCCTGTCCCACGTGGATGCTACTTGATTTCTGTGGTTGGCCCCGGTACGCATGGGGCACTACAAATTGCAGGTAACTTTATCTGGATTGACGGTGAACCAAACTATGTACCACCTCAAAGTATCACTGTCACAGTGCCTGGTTCAGGATCAGCAACTCCTAATCGAACTTGTAATAACCCAGTCGATGTTCTCACGCAGTACGCCAACTTGTTTAACGGTGCCAATTGCGGGGAAGACATTACCTGGTTCAGTGCTCATCCCGAAAACGGGCCGAGTGCGAACTCGAGCTCGCTCTATGTTCCTACCAATTCTATTGTCAAAGTATCATCAAATGACAACGGAGGAGGGGAGACAGCTTGTTTTACCAGTACTCAGGAAGATCTGGGTAGCTGGAAGAATAAAATCCAGTGGGCTCAGTTAATTCCTGGAGGGAATTGTCCAGTCATCACCGCTGACAGTTACTTGGTTCACACTAACCAAGGCGATTTCCGTGTCAATGTCGGTCAAACCTGGGATAACACCCAGCACAATCGACAGATTCTCGGCTTTGATCGCCAAGGCAGTGCGCATCTCAAGATCAATCATGTCAACGGCAACCAAAGATGTTGGGATGACTCCAAGTCAGCTCAACAACTTCAAAATGACGGTGACTGGTGGATACAAACCCGTTCCATCGAAATTGGTTCGGGCTACTGTCCAGGAATGAACGGGCAACTGCAGGTGTTCAACTTGGCAAATTATCAAGGCAGTCAGAATGACATCCGTGCTGGTAACAGCCGGACATACTCTGATAATGACTTAAAGTACTCGTTCAGATTCACTGAACAAGGAATGAGTGCCAAGTTAACCAACGCAGACGGACGTACTCGCTGCTGGAATACCAATGTAGCAAACTTGCAGGATCATGAAGATTACTGGCACAGAACAACTCGTATCGAAGTTTTTGGTACAGATGTCTGTCCAGTACCTGTGGAGGTTCCCGAGGGGGCAAATTTTGCACCAGGAAGTGGAGTGAAATACTCGTACTATGAGTATATTTCACCAATGGTCGGTTTGCCCATTCCAAACATCTGGACTCCCGCAAGTACTGGGTTCACTGGCAACTTTGCCATCAACCAAGTACCGCATCGAGACTATGACTTTGCTCTTCGCTTTGAGACTTGCCTAACTGTTCCTTCAACCGGAAACTATACCTTCTACACGGCCAGTGATGACGGCAGCGAGCTGTACATCAATGGTCAAAAAGTTGTTGACAACGACGGGTATCACTCCAACATCGAAAAGTCAGGCTCTATTAACCTGACTGCTGGCGTGCACCCACTCGCAGTTGACTTCTTTCAAGGAGGAGTAGATCGGATTCTTGGAGTTTCATGGCAAGGGCCTAACTTTGCTAAGCAATGGATTCCTAATCAGAGTCTGGCCATGACTGGCTGTAGTTGGGAACTAAAAAGCCAACTGCCAGTCACCAAACCAGACATGTTCGCCATCTCCAAGACTGGCCTGACTGCCGGCACCACTGGCATGAAGATCTATTCTGGAAGGAGTAACTTTAGTTCAGTACTGGGCACATACTCAACCTACGTTGAGGAAGACCAACGTCCGAATTATGCCTGGGCCTTTGAACTAGCAGACTACAACTTCGATGGCATTCCCGATCTGTACTCGTTCAAAAAAACTGGTACAGGCACAGGAATGACAGAGTTACATGTTCTGGACGGGGCAACAAACTATCGATCATTCCTGCTGCAAACAGGCACAACTCTCGGAGCTACGGGCTATGACTATGTGTGGGACTTTGAATTAGGGGACTACAATCATGATAACCGATTGGACGCCTTCGCTATCAACAAGTTTTACACAGGTCAGCATAAGGTTGAGCTACACATTCTCAATGGAGCTACCAACTTCCAAACTTGGCATGCCCATATTGTGACAGCTTTACCAGAAGTAGCTAATCTGGATGCCTGGGATTTTGAACTAGCTGACTATGATGGCGATGGTAATCTTGATCTGTATGCTTTCAACAAAGCAAACACTTCTTCAGGTAAAACAGAACTAACCATCGTCAAAGGCCCCAACTTCAACAGCTTTGCTCTGCAAAGCCAACTTACCATTAACGCTATCTCAGTTCCTACTGATCGAGCGATGGAGTTAACAGACTATAACGACGATGGGGTAGCTGATCTGTATGTAGTGGATAAGCTGGGCACAAGTGGTTTCGTCGAAGTAACTATCTGGGATGGCAGTACAGGTTTTCAGAATAGTCTGGCTTCTCTGGTATCCGCACAACCTAATATCGCCACTGGTGATGTTAGTTGGTTGTTCAGATTCGGAAAGGTTCCAGGACAAACTGAAGTAGAACCGACTCTCTCTGCCCCTCAAATAACTATGCTCGCCGTTGCCAAATCGGGATTAACTTCTGGAAAAATTGGGATGCAACTACTGGATGAGAACACTTACTACAATTCTGATCTGGCGACCTATGCCACTTCCATTGAAGAAGATCTTACTCCAGGATATAGGTGGGCATTTGAGTTAGGCCCGTACAACTCAGATGGCATCTTAGACCTATATGGTATTAAGAAAAGCAACACTGCCTCTGGGAAGACCGAAGTCTACGTACTCAATGGTGCTGATCACTATCAGTCTTTCCTGTTGCAAACCCCCATCCCAATGGGCTACACCGGGACAGATCAGACATGGGATTTTGAACTGGGTGACTACAACCAGGATGGAAAAGTAGATATCTATGCGATGAGCAGGAGATATACTGGAACAGGCACAACGGAAATTCATGTCCTCAACGGAGCAGACAACTTTCAGTCATTCCTGTTTCATGTTGCTACGCCCCTCATTCCTGTTGGTAGTGAACCAACCTGGGACTTGGAGCTTGGTGATTTTAATGGTGATGGCCAGCCTGATCTGTATGCCTTTAATAAAGTCAATACTGGTTCGGGCAGCACGGAAGTCAGTGTCATCAATGGCCCTTCTTTCTCCAGTGTTGCTTTATATACTACTGTAGCACTTGGCACTCAGTCAGTCGGTGCGGATCGGGACATTGAGATAGCTGATTACAATAAGGACGGCAAACATGACTTGTTCTTAATTGACAAGGTAGGAGTGAATGGAGTTGTGGAAGTAACTGTGCTTGATGGCAGCACCCACTTTCAATCTGAATTAGCATCTTTTACCACCATGCTACCGAGCCTACCAAGTGGCGATACAAATTGGCTATACAGATTTGGGGTATTTCCTGCTCAAGTCCAAGGCTCATCGGAAGCAGATGCAGTAGATCTCACAGATTTAAACAATCATCTCTATCTGCCATTGATCACAAGATAAGAAAGGAGTATTCAGTTTTTTAGTCTCAGATAGTTTCTGAAGCGTTGATTGTAAATTGCTTGTAATCTAATCGCTTGACACAGAAAAGACTCTCAGACTCAAGCCCCTTACCAGAAATGGTGAGGGGCTTTTGCGTTATAGGGAGTAGAGTACTCAGATTTGTGGTATATGTTGCGTCGCACAATATTGTTTTTGTGAAGTAAGCATAATTTTTACGCCAAACTCAAACTTTTGGGCAGATTTAGATGCTATTCTGGACAAACATCATTTGGAGAAAAAACGATCATTCAGTAGTTGTAGATTACATTTTTTTTCATAGAACACATCAAAACTAAAAATAGTGGATAGTTGTAACTGGCGCATGAGTGCAACGTTCACACAGTCGGTCATGCTTGTTCCCCTACTCTCTTGCCCTTTGAAAATTTCAGTAGCTTGCTGCTGTAAAGGTTCTGAAACAAAGACTGTTGGAAATTTCCCTTTTTCAATCACCTCATCTAGAAAAATTCTTGCTAATTCCTGTCCAACCCGATGACTCAAGACAGTGGCTGTCTCTGCAATCACAAAACTGGTTGTTATAATCGATATGCCCTGAGAAGCTATCTCAGTAAATAAGTTGGAGGAATTTTCATGATGTGCATCTTTTTCCAAAAGCAAACCAACAAATGCATCTGAATCAACAAGGATTTGGGCTTCATTATTCATGTGCCCCTTTCCATGCGCCATTTTCTCCATAAAGTGTTTCATTTATAGTTGTGGATGCATCCTGTATGTTGGCATCAGAGATTCCTTTTACTTTTTCTAAAGCAGCATAGGTTCTTGTTAGGGTAGATTTTTCTTGAGATGCAACACCGTTTTCCAGTAACGTGCGAACTAGGTCAGATAGAGTCGTATTTGTTGCTTGAGCAGTTTGGTGAAGTCGATGTAGAAGTGGAACTGGGAGGGTGAAAGATGTTCTAGTTGTGCTTTGCATAGTAGTGATATTGTAGCAGAGTATACTCAGAACTCAATGAGTATATGCTAAGCACAAGCATTGAACGTGACTTTTTACGAAAGCAAGATACTTATTGTTTGCGTAAGTTATACTTATCTGATAAGTATCTGCTGTGCTATAGTCAAATCAGGATCAGCCCTACTCGGGTTGCCTTTACCATCTACGAAACAGTATGGTTTAATTTGTGTGTTGACGACACAAGTTACTTTTGGATTATCAACCCGTCGTCAACTGGGTTGCCGAAAGAAATATTGGCAACCCGAGTTTTTCTCTGCCCAAAAATCATTAGGTTTGATGTAGCAGTGTGTGCTCCTCTGCTCTACCAGCAATCTGCCAAATAGGATCTGATAGAGGATTGCTTTCATGCATCTTCTTGAAAGTGGTGAACCAAAACATAGATAAGCCGCCAACTTCTTCTGTAACCTGTTTTAAGTGCTGAAGTCTTTTCTCGCTGGTAGTGACGGTAAGCACTCGAAATGATTTGGCATCATATCGTTCCTGAAACTTGTTACTATCCTTATAGACCAAGTAACTTCGAATCTTCTTCGCCCAGTCCCTTCTGCCCGACTTGCTAGAAACCCCAACCATAGTACGCATATCTGCCTCAATAAAATAGTGATATTCCCGCTGTTCAGCCACTAAATGAAAATAGCCATCGGGAATGATGGCTATCTGTTGTTGCTTATCATTGGTTGTTTCTAATGTGACTTGATCCTTCATTTGGCTGCTCTTGAGCGTTTTATCATCTAGCCAACGCTCTACGGTGGCCTGCTGTTGTTGTGCAGCTAATGTTAGAGAGATACGGACATCATTTGTGGCCAAGAGGTGATCTATAAATAAGTGCTTAGCACCAGCGGCATTATTTTTAGAACTCCAATCCAGATCAGTCACTGAAATCTCAAGACACTCTGCAAGCAATGCCGCACCTTTTCTATCAAGAAAGTAGACGAGGGGCCTCCGGCCATCACTCATCTTGGTGGGCTGTTCATCTCGATAAAGGTAACCGTGGTGATACAGCAATTTCAGGCGAAGTTGACACTGAGTGAGTTGGCCTTGGTTGGTGCCATGCCTGAAGAATAGACGTTGTAAATGTTGGCTGGTCAATGCTCGGTATTCATAACAGGCATTAATGATCGCCATGTCACGTTTGGTCAGTCTGAAGGGTGGTAAGTTGTCATTCTGTGCACGCACTAAGAGTCTACGCCGAGCTTTTTTAGGGGGAGAGGCGTGCGATTGCGGATGCTGGAAGATAGTCACCGCCTGCTGCATGTGTAACCAGTGTAGCATGTTTCAAGAAGAGATTTATGTACAAATAAGAAAGCTGCACTTACGTGCAGCCCACTTACCACTGTCAAAGAAATAACCGTCATCTCATTGTGTTACAGAGCCTATCCGTTCGGTGCTTAGTCGTCGAACAATGCGTCTAGGAGATGTTCTGCTACTACTCCCTCTTTACCAGCACCCGAAGTTGTCACTTGAGTATCTGACCACACCGGTGCGTTGTGTTCATCTCTATTGAATTTTTGAACTACAACCGCTGAACGTGTTTTATCAGCACTTCTCCCTATAAGTACGACAGCTTCTGAGTGGCAAGGATTATGACTAGACGGATAGTTGGCGGCATCTAGTGTTTTGAGCCCATCGACCATCGTCGTTTCAAATCCTAAAAGTGCACTTTCAACGCCGTCACAACCAGAACGAAGTTCTTTACCGATTTCCTTCATGGTTTCATACATTAAGGTAGAGTCAGTTGGCAAATATAGAGGCTTAACCACTAAACAATCGCCGATACTGAGTTCGACCACTAGTATGTGACGTACAGAACCTGTATTCTCTAGCTCCTTCCGCATATTATCGAAGAACATCTTAAACGTGAATGGTTTCAGAAGGATCCATTCACGATCAGCTTGATTGGTTTGCGTATTTGACATACAGACTTTCTAACTGGAATTGCTCCCAGCTACTTGTTACTTGAGAGTTTGACTATTCCTCATGACAGTGTTCAGGAGATTCCTTGCGGTATCCCTGAGTTCTTTGATTGTGGAGTAAATTGCTTTACTACACAGCCCAAGAAGCCAGGTGATCAAGTGAAGTTTGTGTAATATCAGACATGCTGATAGGTGACCTCGCAAGAGGTCACCTATATAACTACATCTCAATTTCGTCGTATATTTCTTCGAGCACGCTATCCAGATGGATTGCCTGTCCGGTACAAGTTCGACCCCACCATTTGCCATAGTCGGTAATGAGCATTGCTTCGTTGTGCTTTTCGAGCTTTTCAGCTAGCCATTCACTGACTACCCACCACTCGTATATCTCTTTGCAGTCTTCACCATTGTATCTGGGAGTGGCTACATCAGGATAGCCCATCTCTTTGAGTTCGCTATCTGTGTAGAACAGGTTTACCACATCTACAGTGTTGAATAACTTGCTTTCTACGAGATTCGTTTGGCGGACAAGTACATGGTTTTCAACAAACTTCCGCAGTTTGTCTTGTTTGGTATTGTCTACAGACGATGCATGATGCATATGTCCTTTCTATTAATTACTACCGTCCTGACCAAGAATGACTTGAGCAGACCGTTAGAAATTCGTAGCCTGTCCACGGAATGTGACATAGCTTGAGAAGAAATATGTAAAAGAGAGATGATAGTACCAAAAAAGTGTTATAATACGATTTGCCGGAGCATAATAGCAACAAGTCCTATGCTTTCATTTCAGGAACAGTGACTTGAGCGGCACCTTCAAAGAGATCGTCGAGGATTCCTTTGAATTTGAGGTCGCTTGCATCATCTGAGATCGAGATGTCCAACTCTTTCCAGATAGGAGTATCTTTACTATCACGGTCAAATGGTTGTAGCGCCATTGCAGACCGAGTATTGTCCTCATTTCTTCCTGCAATTACGATGACTTCCATACGCGCGGGATGGTTGCTAGGGGCAACCTTATCGTAGTCTGGACTTGTTGAGTTCACCATCCATGCCTCTGAGATAAAGAGTGCTTCCTTTATGCTGCCATTTTCTGCACGTAGTTTTATACCGAGGTTGTAAAGTATTCTTCGTTTTTCATCACCATCACTTGGTAAGTCTGGTAAGTAAACGACAACACCTTCCCCTGAATAGAACTGGGCAATCACTTTTGCAATGGAAGATCTGCCTTTTTCAAGAGGATCTTTCTCGAACTTGATGCTCTTTTCTAAAAACTCACGGGTAAGCAGAGATTCTTGTTGGGAAACATCTGGCATAGACCCTTTCTAACCAGTTTTTTGCAACTGGACAGTACTTGATACAGTGAAAGACAGAAATTGTGCTACATGCCCCGACACCAGTTGATCACGGATGTGATTCTCCCGGCTGTGAAGTTACTTTCATAACTGCACAGCCTGATAAACCACAAAGCAAACATGTATAGGAAAACGCTGCTGCAAAAGTGGCACTTACGTATAGCGGCAATCTAGGATAACAACCCAAAACTTCCCGATAACTTCATTGAAATTTTTCAGGTCGTTAAAAAGGTCACTATCCAGACTAATTACTTTAGGCGTGCCCCAATTTTCATCTATGATGCTAACGTCATTCACGTAGTATTTATCAGATGAAATGAGGTAGCTGTTTAGCTTCTTGACAAGCCAATCTTCCAAGATGCAGGCATCGTCCTCTTCACCAAGTTCTCGATACTGATCTCTGGTCAGTGGGCTTTCATATTTTCCGCCCATCTCTTGCCAGATAGTGTCCAGTTGTTTACGGTGTTCTTGGATGAATAAGTCACTGAGACCAATGCCATCATCTCGTTGTTGTAGTTGACTCGCTTGGTTGCAGAAGTTCTCAAGCAGTGTTGTTGGGTATAGTCTCCCACTCCATGTGCCACCTACACTAAACTGGTTGCACATAGGCTCTGCGAAACGCCCACTCTCACTCACAAATGAAGTATCACTACCGAGATCCTTATGGACATATTGTCTAGCCTCAAGCGAGGTCTTAGCATCTGAAAGTGGTACTAGAACATAGCATTTGTAGCACATATCGACTTTCTAACTGGAGAAGTCTCCAACTATTTGGTACTAGGATGATTCACTCTGCAGCAGCGTTACCCACAAAATTAGGTGGAGGCCGGTTTCCCGGCCTCGCTATATACCATCGCTTATTCTGACTGGTTCAAGCTTCATCGGAAGACTCGTTTTCTCCTAGATCATCTAGTAATTGGGATACTGAACGTGGAACAAAACTCGTATCACATTTCAATCGGGAACCGCTTTCACAATGTCCGCAAGTTTCCCGAAGAAAAGAATAACTTAGCGAGATTTTGTTGCATCCATCTATCACCCCAAGTGCTAGTTTGTCTAATGGATCGTACCCAGCAACATAGCATGCGGTACCGCAACTATCACACCAGATGCATGTCCAGACTATTGGATCTTCCATACTTTCTGCTACCTTTGTTGAAGGGACTTTCTTCAGAAGTGCTTCAGTGAATAAGAACATATGCTCCTTCCATATATAGTTGATACATTTCCAGATGCCCTAGTCATCTAGAAGTCATCAACCACAATTTAGGAGATATGGGTCAGCTAAGCGTAGGTAACGCAGTTGTGAAACTATTTGGTTGGTAAGGTACTGGATCAGCATTCAAGACAGTAGAAGGGTTACGACTTTAACTAGCGGCCAACTGCAGCTACTTCCCCATTTTGAGTTGTCACATAGATAAGATCACCATAAATCGCAGGTGATCCAACAACTGCCGCCAAATCATTTGGGAAAATAAACGCAGTTGCATTGCCACTAGATAGATCGCCAATGAACGAAGTCATCAGAGAGTTTTGCGTGGTGACCATGTCATACAATCCTAAATAGGCAATTGATTGCACTGTGCCATCCGCCAAACGATAACCAACTCGTTTCACTACCTCATCAGTAATCAGCCAGTAGTAAATATCGCGATCAAATGCTGCGGCAATTAACAGATGAGGGAATTCCTCATTGTTTGGTTGACTAAATACGTTGGTGTCCTCTCGCTTCTCAACATGCGTAGGAGTGATGGCACATGCATTAGCAGCACGCACTTGCTGAATTGAAATTTTGCAGCCGTTGCCTTCTTCATAAGCTGTGCCTTCAACAACATCCCAGATATGTGCAATCTGTCGCTCACTCCGAGCCGCATAGACAAAAAAGTGTAGTTCATCCCATTGCTGCCGTTCAACTTGTTCTTGCTTTCGTCCCTCAGAATCAACATACCGTTGCCGACACTCAATCTCTTTCGTGATCAAGTAAGGCATAACGACAATTTCACCCCAAGCAGCCCAGGTAACAGCAGCCCCAGCGGACATACCGAAAAAAGAGCGAAACAAAGACTTTACAAGGGAATGACCGACAAACGGCATCTGAAACTGCAATAGATTTCCTGTGTGGCTGTCTAAGAACACCATAGTTGGCGATGCACCTCCCACCATCTGAAAGAGACAGCACTGATTAGTAATCAACAGATTGACTGGGTTAGCATCTGTCATAAATGAGCGTAGCTCATTCAGGCTACCGACTTCTTTACCATTTTCTGCATCCAGCAACACAAATCGTCTACCAGTTCCTACGTATAGTTTGCCGTTGTCATAGGCCAAAGCAATATCACGATTATCCCCTAGATTCGCTCGCCAGGTAACAGAACCAGACATAATGTTCAGGGCATAGACTTTGCCA
The DNA here is from genome assembly GCA_034432375.1 of Caldilineaceae bacterium. Taxonomy (GTDB): domain Bacteria; phylum Chloroflexota; class Anaerolineae; order Caldilineales; family Caldilineaceae; genus JAHBVH01. Next base: position 28,062 of record DAOUCA010000064.1, on the reverse strand, counting down.
GTGGGATCGGCTACAAAAACGAAACCTTCACCAGCGACTGGTACAGCTATTTCGGAGCCGTTCATGCCTTCTTGGTGAGACCAAATGACCTTACCAGACGCAGCATCAAGTCCAACAATTCGGCGATTGTCCATGCTGCGACCAACCACTACTCCTTCATAAGCAATTAGAGGCGGTTTAATTGCCACACTTTCTCTGGTACGCCAAATAATTCGCCGTGCGGATAGATCCAAGGGAACTTCACCTGCATAGCGACTGCCATCAGCCCTCCCCGTTGGGTGAGTCCAATTCAAGCCATACTTTTCAGCAGTTGCAACCCAGTCGTTTTTGGGATTGGCCAGATCGATGTGCAAACATGCATCTGGATTGGATGTCCAACTTTCGGCTAGCTTCTGTTTATCTTTAAACTGGCTGGTTTCGTGGGCAAGAGCAGCCAAGTACTCTAGGGAGCGACGGTGTTCGCCCAGCTGATACGTTATTCCGCTCAGCATCCGCAAAGCTTCGATTACCCAAAGCTGTACTTCTGGATCTAAGCGGCCATAATGATCGTAGAAACGCCGCCCCAAATCAACCACTTGCTGCCAGTCATGCCACATATAGACATCGCGAACTAGCGCCATTTCAGCTTTGGCTGCTGCTGAATAGTCTTCTGCTAGGCGCAGCCAGTGTGCAGCAGTACGCTGATCGCCTACGTTTAGTGCGGCTTTACCCGCTTTCGCACTATTCGACTTGCGTAATTCTTTGTTGCCTAATAAGCGATTCGCACGGGTGGCCAGCACAGGTACAACAATACTTCCAAATGGTTCGCAACTAATTGTTACGTTTGTCTGTAGCTCCTCCCCACGTTCTAGCTTCTGAATGTCAACTACTACAGTTAGAACATTCTGGGTTACCAGCATTGATGTATCTAACTTAACTGCGGGATGGCTAACCACTGCACATAAGTTTTGCGGTTCTTGTAGCCAGCTGGTGATATGCAACTTTGTTGCAACCAAAGTTGCTTGTGAAAGTACTCCCAAATTGACAATGGCTGGGACAACTCGCCATTTAGGGGTTTTAAAATCTGGTATATGCTCTATCAAATCACTTTGACTGCGAGGTAAAATCGGCGTCGGATACTTTGTCTGTATTACATCCAAAGTTATCCCGAGAACGCTCTCCGTCTTCACTGATGAATTTTCCCAGCGTAGATAACTCATGGCTGTGACAATATCGTCTTGTGCAGCTGAGTAATGCATCCACCGCTCCAAGGTACGAGTATCTACATGACGTAGTGCCCATTCAGGATTTTCCCAGGCTCGACAGACGTATTCTTGGAGTGAGCTAACGTTTAGCCCATTGGTTTGTAAAGCGTGGCGAACGGGATTTTCAACCACCAAGAATTCATGGTCTGCATAGCCATTTCTGAGGGAAAAACTCACTCTGGCCCGACCGTTACCAATCGGCATCCCAGTTTCTTGCGATAGCTTCAACTCACGCAGATACTGTTGCCGTTTAGTGGGATTGCGGAGTGTTTCGTAGATATCATCCAACTTTCCATTCATTAACTCTCGGGCTTGTTGTTGTTGTTTTCCAACTCCTTGATTAAGAACGGTTTGCCACTTCATCCGCGCCTGAGTATAGGCATCTGCGATCACGTTCTCATCAGTTTCACTTTCACCGACACCTAAAACTTCAAAATAATTCATTGGTTTACCTCCTGCCCCCAAACAACCCCGTGACGCTTTGTAAGAAAGTTTTTTGACTGGCTGAAACTCGTATACGAATAGGATGTATCCGGCCATCCAATGGTGTAATCTCGATCTCTCCCTGATTGTTGGCACCCGATTGCATCTTCCCTTTGTCTACCTGCACCGTGACCGATGTACTCTTACCGGCAAAAGATGAGGCGTTGACGAGTAGCCAATCCACCGTAGTAGCAATTTGACCGTACAGGTAGCCACGGCCTTCATGCTTAATTCCAAATGCGTGGGTTGGGCTAGACCATGCTTTGACATCACCCAGATTAATCAGGTTGTTTGGTGCATTAGTAATCTGAATACTGGGTGGTTTGTGATCAGGCTTAACCGTATAAATCAATCGCTCTAACCATATCTCTGTGTTGTCAGTCTGTGGATACTGATTCAGCGCATCAATCACACTGGGTGCGGAATACTGGGCAAGCCAATCAGTAATATAGTCAAACTGAGTGATGAACAATTGCCAGTGTTTATCAGCCAGCTGAGGAATCTCTGCTGCGTGATGAATAGTCACAGCATTTTTATTGCCAGGGCCGCTGCTTTTGGCATAGAGCACCAAAGGCCGATTGCCGTTCACCAGTCGCAGTAATTCGTCAAATTCCATGAATGGGGTCGCACTACGAGTTGCTTGCTCTGAAAGCATGTGCACCTGATCGGCTCTCTGACTGTCACCCAATGACCAACGTAACCAAGCTTCAACCTCTCCATTCTGCAACAGCTTTAGCCCTTCTTGCGGGTGAGCTTCTAGAACAGGTTCTAGTTCCATCCAACTAGCAACATGCGTGCTGTTGACGGCCAGAGGGACTGGTTGTTGGGCATCACGTTCTTCTGCCCACTTTAGTCTTTGCAACAGTTGGTCATCATAACTAGCTCGCTGCTTCGGATCGAGCAAGATTCGACGAGCAAGTACAATGAGTTTTTTCTCACGCTCAACTATTTCATCTTCAAGGTTGTTACCTACTTCCGCTTCTCTTGCGTCTAGACTCAACTCAATCTCCTCCCCCGTCATCGACATGTCCAAGCGGAGGATTTGATATAAATCAACATTAGAAAGTGGTTGTCTCAACTCTTCTTCTTCACGATAAACTGCTAATTCCTGATCATAGTGGTTCTTATCCTTATCCGAACCAAGATGAGCCATTGCTCGATTCAAGAGTTGAAGCTGTTCGTTGGCATTCTCGCGCACTACCGGATCATTGTGGCGCACACGGCTACGGTATCGGCGATTAAGCGCCACCAGATGAGCGTCTATTTCTTGAACTGACCAAGTCTGACCAATCTCAAGGAGAGCATAATAATCTTCCATAAAGTAGTTCCTGTGTGAATTGGGGTTGTGTCATAAAATTATTTGCCGACTGAGCCAGTTAGATCTCTCGCGAACCTCCTGCTCACTTATATTGACGGTGTAATCTATTGCAATATCCTGTCGCTGGCCGCTTTCTACATCGACTGCCAGCACACGAATAATGCCACTCAGATCTAGTCCAACCTGAACATCAATAGGACTACCTGCAGGCCTTGGTGTAGCTAGATTTAACACAAAACTGCCCAAGTTGTTGACAAAGTCCAAACTCTCCTCTTCCCCTTCATTTACGTCAATCTTGACAGAGGTTTGGCCATTTTCAGATGTCTTGAATCGGTCGGTGATGGTTGTTGGTAGTGCTGTTCCTCGCTGCAGAACAATTGCGTTGTGCATTTGATTTTTGTTCTGCTCATCAACTACCGAGATGCCGATACTGTGAGGGGCTACATCGTGGACAGCCGGCAGCGCTTTAGCACGCTCTCGTAACTCAGGAGGCAAACAGTTTGGCTTAGTGGATGCTAATGTTTTGGCTGCAAACAGGGCCGCACCTTTAGCTACCGCTTCATCTGGGTGGACAGTTGTATTAGGTTCACGACCAAAAAACTCCCGCACCATCTGGCGTACAGCCTGCACCCTGGTTGATCCACCTACGAGTAATACATCGGTAATGTCATTTGTGCCAAGCCCACAATCTTCTAGGACAGTGCGGATTGTGAACTTCATACCTTCCAGAAGAGGTTGAATTGCCGCAGAGAACTGCTCTCTGGTTAACTCCATGCGCAGTTTCTGCCCGTTAATGTTCAAACTAATGGTTGTTGAGTCTCTGGCCGATAAATCTTGTTTTGCTTTTTCGGCTTTTTGGCGCAGTTCAGCGGTTGCTTCCATGTCAGCGGCAATGTCTACGCCATGAATCTGATTGAATTCCTGTATCACAAACTTGATGATCTCATCGTCGAAGTCTTTTCCACCAAGCTCTGCGTCGCCATCTGAGCTAAGTACTTCAATGGTGTTGTCATCTGCAAACATGACAACTGTGACATCAAATGTGCCGCCACCCAGATCAAACACGAGTGCCGTTCCTTTCCGGTCGCCACCCATACCAAACGCCATTGCAGCAGCGGTTGGTTCGTTGATCAGTGCCAGAACTTCAATGCCGGCAATTCTAGCCGCTTTTTCGGTGGCATCTCGTCGTTCTGCTCCAAAATAGGCAGGTACAGTAATGACCGCTTGTGTGATTGGTGACCCAAGTGCTGCTTCTGCATCCGTCTTGAGTTTCTTAAGAATCAAGCTGGATAGTTCAATGGGTGAAAACTCCTGATTTGCATAATAGAAGCGTCGTTCTGTTCCCATCGAGCGTTTGATAAATTCAACGATGGCTGCGGGCATGTCAGCCCTGGCATCTTTTGCGACTTCGCCAACCACAATATTGCCATCCTCAATTAGAATGACCGAAGGCGTTAGATACTTGCCTTCTTTGTTGGGCAGTAAGCTTACTTCACCTGTTTCGCCAATAGTAGCCACTGCTGAATAAGTGGTTCCCAGATCGATACCAACTGGCACTGTGGACATATATTCCTCCTTGCAAGAAAAGACTAAGTTGCGAATAGAGTGTGAAGACCCGTTTTTCCACCAACTGCCCAAATTGCATCTAAGAACCTCTGGGGTTCCCAGACACTAACTTGGTTACTGATTGCGAACCAAAAGAACTGTGAGTCCTGGTGCTGCTCGGTGGCCCTTTTTAAATTCTGCAAGCGCCCTGCGCTTTTGACGACTGCCAAAATCCGAAAATATTCTGTCCCAAAGTAGCTATGAGATTTGCCACTATTACGAAAAGCTTGGTAGGCTTTCACTTTTTCTACCCAGAGAGCGTTTGTCGTTGTCCCCTGATCTACTTCCAGAAAAAAGGAGGCAGGTTTTGCTTGATTTGGCATCCAGATTGAAAAGAACCCATCGGGAATAATTCGTTTGGTTTTGCTGTTGTCAGCATAGATTGGCAGCTTAGTTTGGTATTCAGATGAATTGAGTGTCTGTTCATCTATCCACTGCATTTTCTTGAAAATACCCTGCTCTACCAATATATCCGTAACTGTTCTAACCTCCTTGGTAACAAGCAAATGCTCAAGAAAGAGTGCTCCCAATAGATTTTGTTTTGGCCTCCATCCGATGTTTTTTCGGTCTACGCCAATCTCATTAGCAACGACATCTGCTCCATGCTTATCCAGCGCATAGACAAAGACACTGCGACCTTCACCCAAGATAACTGGGCGAGGAATCCGCGCAAGGTAGCCATGATGATATAACTGCTGCAATCGACGCTGAGAAGCGGAACGACGGGTGCGGGAATCTGGCTTGTTAGAAGTAAAATAAAGTGCTTCTATCTGGTGTGCTGTCATTACTCGATAGTTATAAATGCCCAAAATAATTTGTTTATCTCGCTGAGTCAGCCGCATAGCGGGCGGTGATGAAATTCGCTTATAAGAAGGTCTGTTTTTTCTAGCCATAAAAGTCTTTATTGTCAGGTGCCTGCTTGTCCTTCCCGTTGCCTTTTGAGGTATTTACAACATTTTGGTACCGCTGTGCAAGCTCCGCATCAATTTCAACTGCTGGTTTACCATATTTTTGGCGGCTCTGGTTTCGGACGTGTTCAGCCACATTAGCTGTTTGCTGGATTGGTTGTGGCGGGGGATTTGTACTAACCAGAAAGGCAGAAAGCGTCGTTCCCTGATGTTGGGTTTTGATAATTGCTTTATACCGGCTTAGGTTGAGTAAGTCATCTCTGGAAAAAGTGGGTTCTAGGAGAGCGGAAAAGAGATCTGCTTCGTCTTTTCCAGAGCGAAACATGATATTGGTACCAACATTACCTAAGACAGCTTTGGCTGTGTCACCACTCAGTTGCCCCATAAATTGATTAGCAATCACAAGATTTATTCCAAATTTTGCAGCTTCTGATAACATTTCTGGCAGGCTAGTTACCACAAAGTTTTGTACTTCATCGATGTATAGATAGAAGGGCAATCTTTCAGAAGGTTTGAGTAGTGCACGGCTCATGGCGGCCATCTGGAACTGAGTAATAAGCAACGAACCAATGGAATCACCCTCTAGCGTGTTCGCTCCTCTCATATTCGCAAGGAAAATCTTGCCTTGTGACAAAATAGAACCAAAGTCCAAGCAATCTGCTTGCCCAACAATTCGTCTCAACGTCTTGTCACGGTAAAACCTACGGATACGTGTGTTTACTGGTCGGGCAAGTTCCAGCTTGCCTTTTTGATTAGCAGGCTCATACTCAAAGTGCCAGTAATCCAGTGCAGCCAAATCGGTAAGTTGCTTGACTATGCTGCGGCGAAATTCCTCATGTACCAAAATCCTGGTAATATCTTGCACCACAGAGCCCCTAACACTCATCAGGCTGACCAAGCAGGCATATACTGTATCCTCCATTCGCCCCTCAATCCATGCATCGCCGAAAAATTTGCGGAAGATAGCGAGTGTGTGAGTTGCCGCGGTTGCAACATCAACACCTTCTGGTACATGGAGTGGGTTGAGTCCAATAACCTTTTCCTCTTCACTCCAGTCGAAGAGGACTACATCGTTTTCGCGTTCCCGTGGAATGCTCTTTTCTAGAATATCCTCAATTAAATCGCCATGTGGATCGATGACACCTACCCCTTTGCCTTGCTGAATGTCTTGGTGGATCATATTATGCAAGAGCGTGGATTTTCCGGTGCGCGTTCTCCCGATCAAATTGATATGAGTGACTCGGTCTGCATCGGCCGTTCGCACGTCAATTTGGCGGCCATGATATGAACTAGTGCCGAGAACGATACCCTCTTTTACTTGTGATAGTTCAACTGGTGGTGGTACATGCTTGTCCATCACCCAACTAATCCCTGGTACCTTACATGCTTCATTGGGTAAATGCCACAGGGCTGCAATCTCTGGAGCAGAAAGGATTAATTTGTATGAGTGCTGACTAGGAGTAACCAAAAAATTTAATCCATCTCGCCCATAAACCGCTGCAGGTGATGCAAGTTGCATGAGCAATTCATCTGCTCGTTGTTGCGATGTCGCTTGGATTTTAACTATCAGATAAGATTCTTTCAATGGCATTCGCAGCTTACTCTCAGCGGCTTTCTGGATGTCCGGTTCATATTTAGGTAGCCTGTGTTGGACTCCCATCATTGATTGCCACATGAATGACTCAACTGCCATATGAGGTGTAAGAAAATGCCACCACGCATGCCGGGACTCAGTAATCATTCTTCTTCCAATCCGTTGATAGTCTTTGGTCAGTGGGCTCAGTGTCAAGCACAAGATAAATTCTTCTTCTTTTTGGAGCGTGGACATGACCGTTAGAATTCCAGCTAGCGGGTCGAGCTCTTTGAAATCAACTGCAAAATTGAGTGGGCCAACAAACGGTGCTGCAGCTTGTAGCTCATATGTGAAGTAATTGACATCAGCTTTTGCCTTTGGCTCGCGGGGTATTTCAACTGCTGGATAAAGGCTGTAAAAATGATTTTCTACCGTTGCTACAGCGTAGTGAGGAACATCAACACACCAGGAGATCTCGCCACTTTTCGCTCGAATTTGCAGTGTGAGGGCCTCTTCTATAGCGAATAAACCAACGATGCACTGCTGAGCAATGAGTGGCTCCCAGGTCGTATTTATAGGCGTCAGCAGTGAAATGCGCTGTAGATAAGATGTAGAAGGTTTCATTGTCAACCTCGTCTTGCCAACTCATGTTGGAACAGATTTACAGTCGAGCACCACAAGCAAAGCAATTCTGATTACCTGTTTCGTTTGTGACGCCACACACACCACAAGCTGCACCAGAAGACTTTTGCCCATTTAAAGAGAAGGCATTACCTTTAACTTGATTGTCCTGAATGCGCTCAGAAATCTGTCGCCAGACATGTGCAATACCAAGCCCTAGCCACCAAAAAAGCATAAAGGTAATTCTAAGAGCCTGGCCTAAAGTTCTGGCAGCTTCGATGAAGATAAAATCAAGTGACATAGGAAACCTACCTTTTTATTTGCAGTTGACTCAACGTCTCTGGATGAGCGGGCAAAGTAAATGACTGCTACCTGTGCTTGATTAGTCCAGACAGCCGGCACATATATAATTAGGGGTTAAACATCTACACCAATATTTCGTCTTACCAGAGAGATTTCATGGATTTAGACTTCTCTGTTATGGAAATTAAAAACCACAAGAAAAACCATACTTTAGTACAACATTGAACCCCAGTTCCCTGTTGAAATTCTTCATAGCTGGTTATTGACTATCTGCACTTGGCCGAGTGACAACTACCATGTTCTCTTCTATTTTTAGTAACGCCTGCTGCTTGAGGTCATTAAGATCACGATAGATTGTTTGTGGCGATACCCTCAGTTTGGCAGCTAAGATATCGACCTGGATATCTGCCTCTTTGTGTAGGTTTTGAAGTTCCTCTAGCAGTAGCTGTTGTCTCTCTTGTTTGGTATATTTTCTGCCTTCTACTTCAAGTAGCGAGTATTCACTTACTTCCTCAGAGTCAGCCAAAGCTTGGATGTTTTCTGATGATGGTGATACTTCTTCACTAGGTATATCTGCGGTCATATCATTTGTATTGGATGCTTCATTTCTTTCGGGATCTCTCACGGCCACTGACGGATGCACCCCGATACCCGGCTGAGGTGTAACACTCCGCTCTATTCTTCTTACCAAGGCTCCAGTCAGTACAGACAGAACATCGGGTGTACCTACGGCAGCATCGGTAGGTTCGTCTACTCGTCCATGCAATGCGTATGCAACCATCGCTCCACCTGCTATGACTTCAACTGCCAGGACGGATGTGATACTCCACAACCACTGTGAAAATTTTGAATCAAGTACAGTGTTCAATGATGAGTCATCGATGGCAGCAACCATGAGTGGTGCAAGTAGCACGACGCTGAAGATGAGTAGCAAAAACCAGCATAAGATCATGAACCATCTCATCGCTCCCCGAACCTTTGACTCAGCCAATGCATGTGCAATATATGCCCCACCACCGGTAAGAACAAGACCTGTAGCGATTCCTGTAGCGGTTAACAAAACGGCTTCTATTGTTTTTGGTAAATCAATGCTATCTACTTTGAGAAAAATAATTACAAAGCGTGGGCCATTGACCAATAAGGCAGCAAGTGCTAGCCACAGCCCTACTTTCTTCATCGATACTTTTTCCCATCACTTTCGTCTACTGTCTGATTATTTGACGTAACCGAAATGAAAGTCAACTGATTACGGCTTAATCATTCTTGCCTAGAAATGGATTTGTGGGTTAAGATCAGAATCAGATTACTTACTGAACTGTAGAGTGTATTTATGCTCTGGTTCAAAATAGTATCATGCAATCTTGGCCGCTTCAATGGGTTTGAACCAGTAATATGGCAATAATTAATTGCTAAATGAGATATATTTCATTTAGTTTTAAGTCAGGTAGAAACCAACCCTGACTATAGATGTTTTCACTATCGCCTCCTTCAACATATATCTGTTTATCTACCAATGCACTCAAGCCACACATCTGGATATCTCCTTCGGCGTTTGCGAATTTCACATGAGCTTACCCAAAAACAATTAGGTGATCGATTAGGGATTACTCAGGCCCACCTTTCAAGTCTTGAAACCAATAAAAAGCAATTGACACAAGAATTGATAGAAAGAATTGCTGCTGTGTTCTCACTTTCACTGCAGCAGCAAGAACAACTGCTAATTGCAGCCGGATTTCAAGAGATGGAGGATCCGTCACACCACTACCCCGCTTTGGGGAAGTTGTACCATTTTCTTGAAGATACCGAGATCCCTATCATCATTAAGCAATTACTTGAGGAACAACTTGAAGCTCTTCACTATAGTTGGACAAGTACTGCTGAAGTATGTATAAATCTCAATAAAAGAGAATGGAGAACGATTCTCACTGATACAGAACAAGTATTGAGAAATAGTAAGCAACTCACGTCTCTACTACCTGTGTATCTCAGAGAGTTGCAAATCGATTCTTTGGTACATCAAGGGAACTCAACTGATGCTCAGTTGCTTCTTGAGGAGAACAGTAAACAGATATCTCTGATCACGAATACTGATGTGCTTGCCATGCATCAGCTTCACTGGGGTGATTTGTTGAGAGATTTGGGTCACTGGAATCAAGCTGAGCAACATTACTTTAGTGCTAAATCGTTATACGAGCAGCAAGGTTATGATTTAAAAGCTCGTCAGGTGGATCGCAAAATTGCTGTCATTCATCTTTTCCGAGGAGACTGGAATGCAGCCAGACCAATTTTGGAATCGTGTCAGCCATTATTTATTCAAGAGAACTTACACAATGATCTTGTCCGACTCAAGTATGCGCTGGCTTGGGTATATAATCTCAGTGGCAACTGGAAATTAGCGTTGGAGTATCATCAGGAGGGTTTGCGGCTAAGCTATACTCATGCTGAGGAGTCAATATCGTTCCAATACCTCGTTATGTTAGGACACTCTTACTTGGGAAATGATTATCGCCAAGTAGGAGAGATATCTAAGGCATTGGCTGAATATCAGAAGGCCAATGCCTTGGCAAGTGAATTTCCTCAAGATCGCGAGTACGGTTGGATACTAATCGGATTAGCACGAGTGGCAGCGATGAGAGCTGAAGAACTTGCTGCACTTAGAAATATTGCAGGATCTGCCCAACAGTATCAGGCGGCTATTGAGTATTTTAGCCAGGCACTTGAGGTACATCGCAAGTGTAAATTTACTTATCGAATGGTGATGACACAGGTACACTATGCTCGGTTTTTGTTAAATGAGCAGGAGACAATAGAGAAGGCTGAACATCTACTTACAGATGCTTTAACTCTCGCCAACTCAATTCATAGCGTATATTACGCAGCCCAAATTAAGTCGGTTTTATGTGAACTTTATCGCAAGCAACGCAGATTCGAAGTCATTGCCCATTATGTACAAGAAGTAGAAGAGTTGGCTGGTCAGTACCATTTCTATAGAATTCTCGCTCGACTCAAAGCTACTCTTGCAGGAGCAGCAGTCGATCAAGGACATTTGAGAGATGCACCCCTCCTCTTTGCACAGGCTTTTCATTTCGCGATTCTTTTTAATAGCGAAACATGCAAAGAAATTGAAAGAATTTTTGTGCATCACTTAACCAACCTAATTGAACCAGCTAGACAGCGTGACAACATCAACCTATTTGGCAGGGATGATGCGCAAAGCCTGTGTGATAATACCGCTCTCAGTTTGGAACAGGAGTTTGAAAAACCAAAGTTTTATGATTCTCCTCGTAAGAATGAGGCTCAAAGGCTAGTGAGACAGATTATCTCTTACTCTAAGCGCGTGAAAAACAGAGAGCCGCTATACAGCTAAGCAAGATGCTAACTAAGCCGATTCCTGCTATCCAGAAGGGCGGAAAACGGGCATTATTTTACTGGTTCAAGTGGATAAAACTTCGCACAGCAATAAACGCCCTGTTGAGTCAGCAAGAGACACTATCGCGGCAGCGGAAAAAGAGGAACCCCGCCTAAAGCGGGGTTTCTTTGCATTGGCCCGGCGGAAGGGGGTGAGGGGGAATGCCGCCGGGCCACCGCCGTCGACATCCAGGGGCAAGGGAGCGATAGCGACCGTTAAGCCCCAGGAGGCCGACTCACCCCGAAGCAAGCTGGGAAGGTCAGACCCCGCTTTTACTTAAGCGAGTGGTCTGGACGGTGGCGACACTCCCCTTGTGGGTGTTGCCATCCCAAGCGCTGTCCGTAGACTGGCTCCGAATCTGTAACAGATGAGGGCCAGCAAGGATGATCGACACTGTGCCATTTGAATTGAAGGGATTGCCAATCGCTATCAATTTAAGGGTGCAGAAGGAGAGCACGGCGGGGTGAGTCGGGCTCCGATAGGTGTCCGACGGCGGCAAAGGCGATTCTGCTCCCAAAGTGTAGTCCGTTAAGCTGATTCACGAGCGGTTTTGTAAAAACCTGCGAGCGGATCAGCTCTTACTGCCAGAGGCAGTAAGGAGGAGGAAACGATGGGGGTGGATGAGCCTTTGCTCTTTCCCCCTCATGATCGCTAGGACTCGATGTCCGTAGCGATCATACTTACAATAATTTGTTTATACGGATTAAGTGTTGTTTTACCCCTTGTTTTCAGAGTAAAGGGGTATCGCAGTGTATAGATCAACGCTCACAACAATGGGCATAACAACGTATTTAATCTGCCCTAAACAATGAGTGGGATATTTCCTGAGCTATGCTATTTCCCCCTCCTCTTCTCTGCTTTTTGTAATCAATTCCAGCTTAAGTGGTCGTCTGGCAAGATCGCTCAAGATTTTTTCGATTTTGTCTCTAACCTCTGGTTTGATTAGTCGCTGCACAAAGTCATTGTTGGCATAAAGGATTGCCTTGTCAGTCTCAAGTTTAAGCAACTGCAGACTGCTTGAGATTGCGGCAGAAATGCCCTGATAGGTCATGGCATTCTCAGCTTGCGTCCACAGTGCCAGATCAAGTGAGGTGGTACCGAATTGCTCAAAGAGCTTTTGAAGCAATTCTGCTTTTCGACTGTTCTGTGCTTTTTGTTGCTGCTCAATGCGTTTTGAATGTGCTTTTTGAGCCTCTGTAGTGGCTTGTTTTCGTCTTTTATCTTCGTTCTCTTGTCTCTCCCGCTCTTTGGGAGGAATATACCCGTCAGGGGCTGTGTAATCATCCTCAATTGCTTTTCTCAACCATGCTGCGGGTTTTTTCACGCTACTCTTTTCACGATCGTTCTTGAATCTCAGAAAATCTATTTTCTCACTGATATAGTCTGGTGAAAAGCGTTGTGATAGATTTTCACTCACCTTTGGAGAGATGCCAAAAGAAATTAAATTAGCAACAACAGCATCCTTCTCACTCAGTCTCACTTTTCCTTCTGTTGTTGTATTTTCTGTTTCTTGTTTAACTGTTTGTTGTATTACTGTTTCTTGTGTGTCTCTGTGTGAGACACGGGGTGTCTCTGTGTGAGACAGGGGGGTGTCTCTGTGTGAGACACGGGGGGTGTCAGAATTGATACACCCCCCTACCCGCCTGGAGTGAGTAGTATTTTGACCAACTATGTTCAGTTGATACGTGGTTGGCAAATCTCCTTTTTGAGGATCACTTCTTCTTACGCGAAGAATAATATTTTTCTCTTCCAATTCCTTAAGTGCTCTAGCAACGCTAGCTTTACTGAGCCCAGTTCCACTATCAAGCTGGGTTCCTTCTCTAGATGTGATACCTGAAACCATTTGAGAAAGTGATATGTTGTCAGTATCTTTCTTGAATCCAAAAGTGCGCCGGAAAATATACAGAAGCACCTTTGTTTCATTTCCAGATAAGATTGGCATAAGCTCATCGAAAAACTGATCTGGGATTTGCGTGTAATTGGGCGAGAGAAATCCAGAGAAAGTAAATGTAGCTAGTGATTTTGGTGTTGAGCTCGACATACCTCTTAAAATAAAATAAGCTCCTGGTGGAGCTTATGTGAGTAATCCTATTTTCTTTTCCTCCTTTAGGGCTGCTACCAGTGCATTGAGAAACTCCCTGCGGTGTTTGAGCATAACGTATGTGAAGGCATACCTCATCAACTTGCTCTTACTAACACCATTGCCTTCAACATCCTTGCGTCTCAGATCAACATGGATAAAGTCCTCACTAAATTTTTTCTCTTCAGGAGAAATTCTCAATGTTGTGGAGTAGTTATCCTTTGCAGTTGATAACTCTTTAATTATCTGAATCATTAGTTCATCGTCAAAGTCTTCTGTGTGATTAATTGTGTTTTCACTCTTTGACTTTGTGACGTCACTATGTGAGCTCGCGGGCTCACGTTGTGAGCTCACTTTATTTTCAGAACTGACTGTATCTTGTTTCCTACGCTCAATTTTAGAGTGGGGGGTAGTCTCAGTTTGAGGCCCATCTGTTTCTCGTTTACTGCGAGATTCCTCTAAATCTTGTTTTTGTTGTTTAGCTGCTTGGCTTAGTTGAGTAAATAGGTCTGACATAGGTTTCTAATTAGCAACTCGGCGAGTCGCAAGTTCTTTGATAATTTCAGGTGTAACTGCCTGATTTGTAGTGCCGGCAAGCTCGAGTGCAATTTGGGCTATACCACAGATTGTTCTGGGATTACCTTTTGAGACAGAGTAGAGTGTATCGAGTGATGGATTATCAAGTGGGAAAAATTTGCCCTCTGCCTGTTTGAAACGCCATTCCAACATATCCATCATTTCGTCTTTAGTCATGCGACGCAGTTCAGTCTTGATGACACGATTACTAAAACTCGGTGCATAGCGTAACTTGCGATTGATGGAAGGCATGGCTAGTAAAATGATCTGGAGTAATTTCCCTCCGGCTGCTGGATCTTCGAAATTCAGCAAGCCCCGCAAAGACTCGAGAAGTTTCCCTTGCATCTGCTGGGCTTCATCGATAAAGAGCACACAAGCTTTCTGATTTTTGTATGAATCAAAAAGAAACTGCTTAAGCTGGTCTATTCTATCTTTGGTATCTCGACCAACACACTCTAGACCAAAGGATTCAAGTATTTCCTTGACAAGCTGAAACATAGTAGGGCAGTGTTCAGCAGTTTCAACGACAGCAATATTGAAAACATCTGAGTAATCTTTCATCATCGTCGTCAACCGGCGCATGATTGTTGTTTTACCTGTTCCTTGATCGCCGACAATGAGTCCCGCCCCTTCACGGTTCTGGATCACTCGACCACACATACTGATTGCCTCTTCATGAATAGGAGTGAGGTACAGATACCGCTCATCTGGGTTTGTCGTATAAGGAGCTTCTTTGAGGCCAAATTTTCCGAGGTATGCTGGTTTTTCAAATGGATTAATCATAGTGGGGTGGGTGTCACCTAATAGTGTCTGTTTAAGTCTTCGAGGTAGATGAAGTGACATCACTTTTCATACTAAACTGTTTGAAATACGGTTGTCAATAGTCGTTGTTCCTTTGCTATAATGGTGAGGCTCTACAAACTATCCTTTGCAGAGCCTCATTGATAACTGATTTTATCGATGCATAGACGGAGTAGGAGAAAAATGCTGTTTGGCTACATGTCTTGGAAGGAATACCAGGCGGGTACACGTGCGGACACGACTCCCGTCGCTTCCGCTCGTGGCGGAAAGTGCGCCAGAGAGAGAAATGAGCCAACGGAATACTCCGTTGGCTCATTTGTTTTATGCCTCAAAGCGAGATCACAGTTGGCGTGTAATGTCCTAGCGACGACTTCCTTTCCTTCCTACAGTCGTTCTCCAAATTTGTTTGATCAACCCGTGTTGTACTTCTTCGTCAGCCCCATGCCCAGCCTCATACATACCAAAGGTATCATGTTGATCAGCCGCCTATTCGCGCTCGATGGTGTCCACTGGCGTTAATTCGCTAATTTTTGCTGAAGTTCCATCCGCTCGTTGCTATAAGTCTGCTTAACGGGAATGAATCCTAGAGACTACCTCTGTTTGCTCAGATTGTTAACCCAACCGCATCAGAATGAATTGCATAAAGAGCCTGACCGTTCTGATTGCGCGCACCGCGCAATCAGAACGGAATCGGTGTCCGCGAACAAGCACTATGTTTGAATTATCCAGGAGATATAGTAGTCCCCAAAAACA
The DNA here is from genome assembly GCA_034432375.1 of Caldilineaceae bacterium. Classification (GTDB taxonomy): domain Bacteria; phylum Chloroflexota; class Anaerolineae; order Caldilineales; family Caldilineaceae; genus JAHBVH01. The sequence continues at coordinate 12,388 of DAOUCA010000064.1, read as the reverse complement.
AGATCACATGGTAAGATGCTTACGATACTGAAAAGTAACGCAGGCTGGGGAACCTGAATGAACCGTCGACAGTTCACAGCTTGCGCTTCCTTTAGATTTTGCCGTAAATTCTCATAATGAATAAGCCTTACGCAATGCTTGACTTCGATACGGACAAAAGCCGCCGGCTCAGTTAGCGAACTGCGTAAATCCGAAAGTAACTTGTCCTATCGCGTGGTAAGGAGAGCCTGTATGGCGCGCAGACAAAATTTATCCTCAAAATTGGTAAAGGCCCGGCACCAACTGCAAATGGCGCAAATCCGCGTCGCTGCGTTAGAAGCCGAGTTGGTGAAAGATCTGCCCAATCTTGCCGATCCAGCAGGCGGTGGATACCCCTACCACCGAACACCGGATACGCTGCTAGAAGGCTGCCAGCTGAGTAATGCCGAACAGGATGAAGCGCGTCAGCAGGCAGAGGCCTCGATCAAGCAGTACGCGGCGCGCATGGAAATCCTGCACCAGATTGATATGGGGATTATTAATGCCTGTTCAATCGAAGCTGTTGTTGAAACCGCGTTGAAGCAGATTCGTACATTTTTTGCCTGCGAACAAGCCTTTGTCGGTCTTTTTGACGACGAAACTAACGATTCCGTTATTTTTGCCTGTAACCTGAATAGACCGTTTGAAATCAGTAAGGGGACACGCCTGCCCACGCTGCGAGGGAGTTTTGACGAGTTCGGCACAGGGAAAGTGGTGGTCATTGATGACCTCCAACGACTGCCAGAATCGCAGCCGGCCTACGCAAGTGTGAAAAAGGCGGGACTGCGCTCTGCCCTGCGCGCCTCACTCACGTTTCAGGGGCAGCCCATTGGGTTGCTTGCCTTAAATGCCGCCCCCCCTGAGTTTTTTACCCTCGAACATCAGGAGATTGCGGCTGAGGTTGCCGACCAGCTTGCTATCGCGATCCACCAACTGCACTTGTCCGAACAACTCGCGCACCACGCCGCTGATCTGGAACAGAAGGTTGCGGCGCGCACCGCCGATTTGACCGCCGCCAAGCAGCGCGTCGAGGCCATCTTGAATAACAGCCTCGATTGTATTCTGCTGATAGATCCTGACCTGACCATTCAACAGGCGAATTGGGGAGTTAGCAGCCTTTTTGCTGCTCCACCGGATACTTATCTCGGCAAATCGCTGGTCACACTCCTCTCTGAAGAGGATGTTGAGCGGGTTACAAAGCTCATAGCGGCAGTGGTTGCTGAAGAGCAGGGGCAAAGGATTGAAATCCGCGCCTTGCGCAGAAATGGTGCATTTTTTGACGCGGAACTCAAGGTCGGATTCATTGAGGGCGATGGCCTGGTCTGTGCGCTCAGTGATATCGCCGAACGCAAAGCACAGGAACGCCAGCTTCAGTACCATGCCAGCTTGCAGGCAAGTGTGAGTGATGCTGTCATTGTGATCGATATGGAAAATATTATTCAAAGTTGGAATAAAGCGGCGGAAAATATTTATGGCTGGCGTGCCGAAGAAGCGGTTGGGAAAGATTCCGCTGCGTTTCTACACTATGAAGTTTCTCCTGAACAGTATGCGCGTGATATGCAACAGGTGCAAGAACATGGCTGGTTGAGAGGAGAAATTAGACAGTTTCATAAAGATGGACAGCTGATCCATATCTGGAGTTCGATTACCGTTATTAAAGATGAACAGGGTAAGCCACTCAGTTTTATAGCGATCAACCATGATATTACCGAACGCAAGCGTGCTGAGCAGGCGCTGCGCGAGAGCGAAGCCCGCTATCGGTTACTGGCGGAAAATATTAGCGATGTCATTGCCCGAACGAACGCGGATGGCATCCGAACTTTTATCACACCTTCCTGTTATGCACTGTTTGGGTACACAGCCAATGAACTGCTTGGTCAACCAAGTATTGAACTTGTCCATCCCAATGATCGTCCCGCTGCGGTCGCGGCTGCAACACGGGCAGTCAAGGACAAGAAAACCACTTTCTCCTATAGCATACGTTTCCGTCACAAAGCCGGACATGTGCTTTGGGTTGAGGTCACGAATAATCTTATGTATGATTCCACTACCGGTAAGCTTGTGGAAATCATTGGGGTCATTCGCGATATCCGTGAGCGCAAGCTGGCAGAAGTAGAATTGCGTGAAGCCGAACATCTCTATCACGCGCTCTTTGAACAAGCGCATGATGCCGTCTTTTGGCTAGATATGCAAGGCAACCATATCAAGAGCAATCGTCGTGCCGCTGAAATGTTGGGGTACACTCTCGAAGAACTACAAACTTTGAGCTTTCGCGAGCTATCCGATGAAGTACCTGAGAGTACAACGGCTCTTGCGCATCTACTTGCCGGCGAATCGATTCCTATGTATGAGCGCGTCATGCGTAAGCGCGATGGCAGTCGGATTTCAGTGGAAGTTAGCGTGGAAATTGTACGTGATTTGGCTGAAGATCCGCACCATATCCAGAGTGTGCTCCGTGATATCACGGAGCGCAAGCAGGCGGAGGAATCGCTGCGTGAGAGTGAAGAACGCTTCCGCCGTGCCATCCTTGATGCCCCATTTCCGATTATGATTCATGCTGACAATGGCGAGGTGCTCCACATCAGCAACGTCTGGGCAGAGATTTCTGGTTACACCCATGCTGAAATTCCAAAGATGGCCGATTGGATCGAGAAAGCCTACCGGGAAAGTAGCCAGACCGTCAAACCTTTAATTGAAAAAGTCTATACACTGACCAAGCCACGCCGTGGGGGGGAGTTTAGGATCTGGACGAAAGCCGGCGAAGAACGCATCTGGGATTTCATCTCTGCCCCCCTAGCGACAATGTTGGATGGACGACAGATGATTTCCAGTATGGCGATGGATATCACCGAACGCAAGCGCGCAGAAGATGCCCTTCAAAACAAATTGGCGGAGGAACGCCAGTTTCAGATCTACTTAAAAGCATTGCATGAAATCATTATAGAATTGACCGGAATTGAGCAACTGGATAGGTTTTATAAACGTGCTGTCGAGCTTGGGCGCGAACGGCTCGGCTTTGAACGCTTGGCCATGTTTCTGTACGATGAGCGGGATGACAGTGCGATAGGCACCTATGGGACGGGTATTCAGGGAAATCTTGTCGATGAACGAGGTATTCGATTTACGCCCGACCCGAACGGAATTATGCGGCGTTCGTTTGACCGGATTGAGCGCTTTTACCTCAAGGAAGAGACAATCCTCTATAACGATGAAGTATCCGTAGGCTATGGCTGGAACGCAGCTGCTGTCCTCTGGAATGGATCCCGCAGTCTTGGCTGGTTTGTCGCCGATAACCTTTTGAGCCGTGTGCCTGCCTCGAAAGCACTGCTCGACTCCCTTGGGCTTTATGCGCTCTCTGTCGGTACGCTGTTGGCACAAAAGCAAACCCAGCTTGCGCGCCAGGAAAGCGAAGCGCGCTATCGACTGCTGGCCGAAAATCTGGCCGATATCATTATGACTTTTTCCCCTGATCGGCAAATTACCTACATGAGTCCATCGTGCGAGAAACTCCTCGGCTATCTGCCGGAGGAAGTCGAAGGCAAATCACACAGTGAGTTCATCCACCCAGAGGATTATGCGCAGGTAATTGCTAGAACGCGCCAGGCCGTAATCGCGAAAGAGCATTCCTATACCAATCAGTTTCGTCTCCGTCACAAGGCGGGTTATTACATCTGGTATGAAGTTCGCACCAGGTTAGTCTGGGAACTCGATAGTGGGGACATCGTTCAATTTGCTTCGGTATTGCGCGATATTACTGAACGCAAACAAGCGGAAGACGCGCTGCGCGAAAGTGAGGAAAAATTTCGCTTGCTGCTGGACGCCGCTCCCGTCGCCACCGTTATCAGCGATCAGCATGGGCGAATTAGCTTAGTAAATGTACAGGCCGAGCTTCTCTTTGGCTATGACCGTACTGAGCTAGCCGGTGAGATGGTGGAGATCCTTGTGCCAGATTATGCCCATGATGTGCATGTTAACAACCGCATGGCGTACGTTGCCGCACCGCATGTCCGCCCGATGGGTTTCGGGATGGCCTTATATGCTAGGTGCAAAGATGGTAGCGAAGTACCGGTTGAAATCGAACTGAGCTATATCGAAACTCAGGATGGTAACATGGTGATGAGTTTTATCTCGGATATCACCGAACGCAAACGAGTTGCTGCCGAATTGGAACAGCAGCGCTCTTTTCTGCGCAATGTTATCGACGTTAGCCCCAGCATGATTTTTGTCAAGGATTACAATGGGCGCTTCGTGCTGGTTAATCCATCCGTCGCCAAGCTTTATAATACGACCATTGATGCCCTCGTTGGCAAAATGGATGCAGACTTTAATCCTATCCTGAAAGAAGTTGATGATTTTCTGGCAGCAGACCGGCTGGTGATTACTTCCGGTACCATGCTTTTCGTTGAAGAACCAGTCACAAATCCACTGGGCAAAGTACATTGGCTGCAAACCACGAAAGTTCCCATTGTCAGTGCGGATGGACAATCGAAATATGTGCTTGGTGTATCAACTGACATTACAGCGCGCAAAGAAGCGGAGGATGCCCTACGCACGAGCGAAGAAAAGTACCGCTCCCTCGTTGAAACGATGCGTGGTGGTCTTGCCGTATTTGATACCGAATTTCGCATAACTTATGTAAATGACCGTTTCTGTGAACTTTTGGGCTACACTAGCGCAGAAGTCATTGGCAAGCAGCCCTTGAGTTTTGTCGATGCCGCTGATATGCCGCTCGTGCAGTCGCATCTCGGACGCCGGCAGGATGCAGAGAGTACCTCATACGAAATTTCGCTTCGTCACAAGGATGGCCATCAACTCTATCTGTTGATGTCCGGCTCACCACTGTTCGACGAGCAGGGCAAATATAACGGTAGCATTGTTGTCGCAACCGATATCACCATTCAAAAGCAAGCCGAAGATGCGCTGCGCCAGGCCCTTGCCAAAGAAAAAGAGCTGGGCGACCTCAAAACGCGCTTCGTCTCAATGGCTTCCCATGAATTCCGTACACCGCTGGCGGTTATTTTCGCTGTGGTCGAAACATTGGGTACCTACCGCCACAAGCTTTCTGAAGAGCAGATTGACCAGCGATTGGAAAAAATCAAGGAGCAAATCGACTATCTCACGGCCATCATGGAGGATGTCCTCATGCTCTCACGAATGCAAGCCCATCACGTTGAGTTTAATCCAGCTCAACTAGATTTGGATGCACTCGCGCGCACCATTCTTGACGAATTTAAGAGTCAGCCAGAGCTCAACCATCAGCTGGCCTATACGGTCAGTGGCGGGATTTACGAATTATGGCTCGACCGCAAACTGATGCGGCAGATTATCAGCAACCTGCTATCAAATGCCATCAAATATTCTCCGGCAGGAACGGTTGTCCGTATCCATCTGGACTATATTGATTCCGCGGTCATTCTAATGGTAAGTGATGAAGGCATCGGTATTCCTGAAGCCGATCTGCCCCATCTATTTACGCCCTTTCATCGCGCTGACAATGTCGGAACCATCTCCGGTACAGGTCTTGGGCTAGTGATCACCCGCGAGGCCGTCGAGCTACAAGGTGGCACGATCACGGTAGAAAGTCAGCAAGGGGTGGGCACCACGTTCCTGATCCAGATTCCTGTTCGCTCATCCGCCGCGCCCAGTGGGCTCCCGGTGACATCACAGTAAGTACCCAGTCGTCAAATGATTCGGGCTCATCTGTGAAAAGTGTGAAAACCGATGATTTTATAGATCGTCAGAAAAAGATCCGTAATGGAATCCATTTTTCGTAGGGCTACGGTATATCGTGGCCCTACGAAAAATTATCTGAACGTCTATACCTTTGGGAATTATTGTGTTTTCACCCTTTCGGCTGATGAGCGAATGAGTAGAGCAGCGGCCATTGGAGCGTAAATCGTGTTCCCGATGGACTATTCTCGACCGTGACCTGCCCTCCCTGTTGCTCAATGATTGCCTTTACAATTGCCAACCCCAAGCCGCTGCCGGGATACGCTGTCGCGTTGTGGCTGCGATGGAAACGATTAAATAAATGGGGTAGATCGGCGGGCGGAATGCCAATGCCTGTATCGGTGACCATCAATTGCACCTGCGCGCTTGCTTGCCCCAGTTGGATCGCCACATCACCACCCGCGGCGGTAAATTTGCAGGCATTATCAAACAAGTTGTCCAACGCCACTTGCAACTGCGGCAGTTGGGCACGAATATAAAGCGCGTCATCGGGTACCTGGAGCGCAAAATTGAGATCTGCCTGTTCCGCTTGTGACGCATAGCGTTCGGCACTCTGCCGCAGCCAGCCCGTCAGATCGAGCGCTTCTGCCGCCTCTGCACCCGTTTGGGCCTCAAACCGAGAGAGATCGAGCAAATTGTTGGTGAGGGCTTTGAAGCGGCGGGCAGAGGCTTGCGCACGTTGAACAAAGTCCTGTTGCATCGCCGCGTCCTGCGCTTGGGCCGCCAGGTCGAGGTCCGCATAGAGCGCCGTGAGGGGCGTCTGCAACTCATGCGCGGCGTCCGCCACAAAACGATGGAGCGTTGTGATCGTCGTGCCGACTTGCTCCGCCATTTCGTTAAAGGATCGGGCAAGTTGCCCAAACTCGTCGCGGCTTTGGACAGTGGCGCGGCTCGACAGATCGCCTTGCGCCATACGCGTGGTAACTGCCGTCAGGGCAAGAATTGGTGCGCTGATGCGCCCGCTTATGTACCACCCAAGGAGCACGGCAAGCAACACCGCCAACAAGCCGGCAAACGCCCAACCCCACGCCACACGCCGCAAGATCGCCCGCCCAAAGGCCGGCCCTTCCGATAGAACAAGCGTACCTACCGCATTGCCATCCTGTTCACTCAGCAGCGGCTCGGTAATTGAGAGCGCAGACTGTCGTAGGAGAAAGTCCAGCCTCTCATCTGCATTCGCCGCTGGATTCAGCGCAAGGCGCAATCGTGGCCAATTGGGGAGCGACCCTTGCAGAACCACTCTGGCGAGGGGCAAGGATGGGGTTGCTGGGGTTGTGCCACGCGATCGATCAGGCGAGGAGAGCTGGAAATTACCATCGATCTCATTGCTCCGCGTCAGCAGCAGATTGCTCGGATCGAGGGTGACTTCCAGATTCTCAAGGGGGCCGGAATCATAGCGTAATTGTTGATCGAGGTCATACGCTTGAATACGGGTTTGGGTGAGAAAGGCCAGATTCTCCAGCAGCGGCTGGACCTCCTCTTGAGACATCTGGTTTGATATCATATGCCTGACGGCCACGCTGATCACCGCGACGTTGCTGCGCAGGTAAGCCTTTTCCTGGTTCGAGTAGTTGTTTTGCAGAATGACCAGCAACACCACGCCCAGGGTAACCACGGCAAAGATGGCAATCGCCGCAAAGCTCAGCGCAAGCCGCACGCGAATGGATTGAAACAAAGCGATATCTCCTCATAGCTTAGGATTTCGGCGCTTCTCGCTGGCTTCTCTGCGGCTGAGCTGGTCGAAGCCAGCGAGAAGCGCCGAAATCCTATATCTCTCAAGACACAGCAAAGATACAGCACAGCCCGTCTTTACACAATATCCCGTGTCACTCTGCAACCTTAGGCGGCCGCAAGTGCCTCAGTCGGAGCGACCCTGGCGGCGCGAATGGCAGGATAAAGGCCCGCCACGCCGCCGATGAGCAGCGTTGCCCCAAAACCCCCTGCGATGACCCACACCGGCACAACGGTGGGCCAGCCCTGGGTAGCCGCGTACACCGCCGTCACGCCATAGCCGAGGATGACCCCCGCGCCACCACCGAACAGGGAGAGCAAGAAAGCTTCGCCCAGAAACTGGTCACGGATGTGGCCGCGCGTCGCGCCCTGTGAGCGCCGTAGCCCGATTTCGGCGCGGCGTTCTAAGACCGAGATGACCATCGTGTTGGCGACGCCAATGCCACCCACCAGCAACGCCACCGCGCCCAAGCCCAACAGCAGCCCCGTAAATGCGCTATCCGCCGCGGCTTCCGCGGCCAGGGCATCGGAGGGGCGCGCCACCTCCACCTCGTTGGGCGCAGCGGGATTGGCAGTGCGGGCAAGGATAGCACGGACGGCTTCGACCGCGCCGGGGTTCGCCTTGACATAAAGCGTTGTGATCTCCCCTTCAGAGTCGAGATAGCGTTCGCCCGCCTCCCACCCAATCAGCGCGGCCAGGTCAAGACTTGGCACCAGCGGAACTGGAGCCAAGACGCCGATCACGGTGAACCACTGCCCATCGAGCCAAAGCTGCATCCCCGAATGAACGGTGCCAATACCCAAGCGTTGTGCGGCCTTGGCACCGAGCACCACTGCGGGATAGTGCGCGGTGGCCACATTCAGCCAAGTGCCGACGGCGACCTTGCCACCCACGGTCTCCAGCAAATTAAGCCGCGCGGCATAGACCGCGATCCCGCCGGACTCAACAGTGGGAATTTTATCATTGCGATAGACCTTGGCATCGGCGATGTTGCCGATTGCGGTGACTGCCTCAACAGCCCCGATCCGGTCGAGCATTGCAATTGACTCGTCGGGCAAGGTAGCTTCCTCGCCAAAGAGGCTCGTTCCCGGCTCCACAGAAAGCAGATTTGTCCCCAGTGCATTCAACAGCCGATTCAGTTCGGCCCGGCTGGAGGTCGAGATGCCGACAACCGCGATCATGGCGGCGATGCCAATCGCGATGCCCAGCGCCGAAAGCACCACGCGCATGGGTCGCGTACCCAATCCAAATCCCGCTAGCCGTAAGATGTCAAAGAGGTTCAAGCGACCAGGGCGCAATGCTTTGCTCATGCAACCACCTTTCTTTGCTTGCTACTGTTTGTGCAATAAATGTTGATGGTAGCGCTGGTTGAGTAGGCTGCTTTTCGCCATATCGAACCAAAACGAGTCGTCCGCTCACTTTGGTTTCGATATGGCTGCCAACTACTGCAGCCTACTCAACCGTCGTTCGCTCTTCTTTGGTCATCGATCAGCCGGCCATCACGCATGGCTACCCGGCGTGGCAAGCGCGCGGCAATTTCCAGATCATGGGTAATGACAACGATGGTGGTGCCGGTGGCATGAAGATCGAACAGCACACTCATCACCCCCTCCCCCGACTGTGTATCGAGCGCGCCGGTTGGCTCATCGGCGAGCAGCAGCGCCGGCTCACGTGCGATGGCGCGCGCGATAGCCGTACGCTGCTTTTCCCCACCCGACATCTCATGGGGGCGGTGGCTCAGCCGGTGACCAAGCCCCACCTGTCGCAGCGCTGCCTCGGCACGTTCCCGACGCTCGTTCCGGTGTACGCCCGTATACAGGAGGCCATCGGCCACGTTGTCCAACGCGGCAACCCCTGGCGCGAGATGGAAATGCTGAAAGACAAAGCCGATGTGGAAGGCGCGCAAGGCGGATAACTCGCGGTCAGAAAGTGCTGCTACGTCAAAGCCATCGATGACCATCTGCCCAGCACTTGGGCGATCGAGGGTGCCCATCAGATTGAGCATGGTCGACTTGCCCGATCCCGACGGTCCCACGATGGCCACCAGTTCTCCGCGCCGGATATCCAGATCGACATCACGCAGCGCGACCACGCCGTCGGGGTATGCGCGGCTGACCCCGCGCAACAGGACAATCGTTTCCTCAATATCATCCATGCTACCCCCATTCATTGTACCATTGTTCATCCCAAGCGCCTGAGGCTGAAGCCCTCAGGCTGATAGAGGAAGTACGCTAAAGCGCACTCTATTTCCAGCCCGCTTTAGCGGGGCTTTCTCTATCAGCTACAGGGCTTCAACCTGTAGCGTTTTAGGCCAATCCAAAATTTAAACTATCCACGATGTCACACAAAGCGCGCCTGAAAGTCAACCGCTTCTGGGCGCGAATTTTGCTGCCTCTTCGTGTAACTCTGTGCCTCTTCGTGGACCATTATTTTTCTGGTTTTGCATTAGCGGGGTACCCCAACCAGCATACCCTCGGAGATCGCTTCGCCGCTAATCTCGACGCGCCCACCTGCAAACATACCCGTTTTTACGGCGACGACCCGGCTCGTATTGCCTTCAATGATCTCGACACCATAACCACCCTCCGCCAACGCCAGCAGTGCGGCGACCGGCACGGTGAGGACATCCGCACGCGTGGCGCTGACAAAATCCACATCAACCGGGGCAACGGTCAACGCGCCAAGCGCCGCCTGGTCGGCGATGGTCACCGTGACGTCAAACGCCTCGTCGGTGACCACGCTGCCAATTTCGGCAATGAGGCCATCTACCGCACGCTCGTCGGGCAGCGTCACTGTAACCGCGCTGCCAATCACGGCAAGCGCCTGGTCCGCCACATTGAGCGCCACCGTGAGCGTTCTGGTTGAACCGGTGTAGGTGAGGATTCGCGGGGTGTCACTGCCAAGCGGATCGCCCACCTGGGCAATCTCTTCGGCGATGCGCACCGGCCCTGGCGTGAAGGCGATCTGCCCCGGTTCGACCATGCCCGTTTGGGCGAGACCGAGATCGGCTTGCCAGGCGAGCACGGCCGTAGCGGTTGTATGGGTGTAGCTGCCATCAATTGCAAAGCCGGCATAGCCAAGCTCGATCAGATTTTCCTGGAGTTGCCGGACATCCGCGCCCGCAGCGAAGTTGCTCAGCGTGCGATACATGGGCACCGCGCCATAGAGCGCCACCACGGGTTCCTCGTTGATTTTGAAGAGTGGCTCACCCCGTGCTACCGTGGAACCTTCTGCCGCAATCCACGTCAGCATCCCTGTGTCCAGTGCATACACGGAAACCGGATCGCCATAGCCCAGTATACCCGCTTCGCTCTGCGACTCGACCAGCGTGCTTTTGGTAATTGGTGCGGTGGCCGGCGGCAGGGCAGGGGTGGCAACCAGTTGTCCAGCCGCCGGTTGCGCGGTCAGCAGCCCACTTCCGACAATGACCCCGCCCAGGAGCAGCCCCGCAGTACCCATGAGTAGGAAACTACGTCGACTCACGCTCACCTCTAGCCTCCAATGCGCGGACCGCTTTGCAAATTTTGCAGAATTTCTTTGCAACTCTCCAACGCAGCCTGAGCCTTTGGATCGTTCGGATCCAGGGTGATCCGAAGACCCGCATTGGGGTCGGGATCGGCATAGTCCGGCAGGCCATGCTCGCGCATACACCGTGCGAACGCAAGCATTACCTCGGCGTCGCCAGGACTTTCTTCCGTGTCCCCCCAACCGGCCGGTGCCAACTCGCGGCAGGCATCGCTTGCCTCGCGGAAGATCGCGGACTCGGGATCGATGGTGCCGAGTTTGAGCCTGATCCGTCCTTCCGCATCGGCGTCGGGAAACTCAGATAAGCCATGTTCGCGCATGCATTGTGAGTAGGTCAGGGCCGCATCCGCGGGATCTTGCGCGGGCGAGGTTGTCGCGTCCGGCAATGCTTCCTGGCTATCATGCGCGGTTGGGATGTCCACATCGGTACTCCCGGTACACGCGGCTACCGCCCCAATGCACAGCGCAGCCAGCAGCCAAAGCAATATCACCCGCACTGATTGATGTCTTACTCTTTTTGTCACGGTTCGGTTTCCTCTCGTCATTGTTCATTCTTTGCTTGTCAATTAGGTTGTACAGAATGACCTAAGTGAAGTTCAAGAAGTCCTTAGAATTAGATCCACGAAGCAACACGAATTTTCACAAAGAAAAACAGGAACCCTTCGTGTGTCTTTAAGTGACTTCGTGGATCGCTTTTTCTAAAAGAGTTGTTGCTAATTAAATGCTGAGGCTGAAGTGACTGTCACTGTCCACTGTGTGACCGGCTGTGTGACCGGCTGTATGAATTTGGTTGCGGACAGTGACAGTCACCTAGCTCCGTTAAAAAGGAACAACTCTAAAATTTAAATGTGCGCGGCATTAGTACAATGTCAGGGAAATTATGCCAAGTCAGACGTAGGTCACATTTGCAATGTGACAAGGCTCATAGCGACGACGATTTCCTGCGGGAATAGAGCTGTTCCCCGGCTTGTCACGCTGCAAGCGTGACCTACAATTGTATGCTTCTAAGCTAGCAGAACTTCCTTGACGCTGCACTAGGTGCGTCCACCATGTCGCCTGTCAAACCCAGTATGACCGTGCCTGATTTCGGCACGGTTGCAAAGAGATTTCAAATTTGTAACCTGAGACCAGCGTAAATGAAATAATGTAGCATCTGTCATTCCTGCGCAGGCAAGAATCCAAACCAGTGAACCCCTGCCTGCGCAGGGGCGACAATGCCAAAATTCTAATATAATGCTGTACTGATGAATAATACCTTCGCCAAACCTTGTTTTGGCGGAAATTTCCAGATGTCATTCCTGCGCAGGCAGGAATCTACTCGTGTAACATGAAGATGGATTCCTGCCTGCGCAGGAATGACGGCTCTAATTTCTGAAATTGGCG
>DAOUCA010000063.1:0-53839 GCA_034432375.1 Caldilineaceae bacterium | reverse complement strand
TTCGGATGCGCCGTAGCAAATCTGCTCTTTCCTTCATCCGTTGTAGTGTTGTTTACTGCTCGTTGGCGTACAATTTCACTGAAATTTCGGATGCGCCGTAGCAAATCTGCTCTTTCCTTCATCCGCTGTAGTGTTGTTTACTGCTCCTTGGCGTACAATTTCACTGAAATTTCGGATGCGCCGTAGCAAATCTGCTCTTTCCTTCATCCGTTGTAGTGTTGTTTACTGCTCCTTTTCTTCGCTTGATACACATGATGCCGCCAACCACATGCCCCAACGGCACCAGGTGTTACGTCGTTTGATCAAAGTTTACATAGAAATCGCTCACTCGCGCGACAACCACCTCCAATAGCTTGTTACCTTCTTCGGCGCTCGACTCAACCGGATAATCAGTGTAACCGGCCCCAGCGGCCCAAGCGCCGTGGATCTGGACGGTGGCGCCGGTCATGTCGCCAAAGAGCCCCTTGGTCGCTTTTGATTGGTCCTGCACCTGCGCCATGCCCTCGCTATCGATCAGATCGGGGCGCAGGGCCATGACCATCGAGGTCTCAAAGCGGCCGGCGTGGCCAGGAATGCGGTTGCCTGGCATCAACCCTTGCTCAACAATCGCCGGGCGGGCAATGTCCCAATAGGCTCCGGTCGCGATCGCCACATCATGCCCCAAGCCATTGACAAAATCGAGACCGACGACATTGTTGGAATCGGTATTGCCGCCGTGGCCATTGAGCACGATCAGCTTGCGAAAGCCGCTGCGCACGAGCCCTTCCAGAATCTCAGCGACCGCCGACATATAAGTTTTGCTGGTCAGCGAGAGCACGCCGGCAAAGGGGCGATGGTGGTGCGAATTGCCATAGCAGAAGACCGGTGCGACGACAATCTTGGCACGGTCGGCAGCCATTTCGGCAGCACGTTGCGCCACGGTGCCACAGAGCAACGTATCGGTGAGGATGGGGGCGTGGGGGCCATGCTGTTCAATCGCGGCCGTTGGCAGAACGGCAACGGCGTTTGGTGCCAGGCGTTTGATCTGTTCGCGCGTCATTTCGGCGAGGAGGACGGTCATGGTGTGGACTCCTTTTGGTGAGTTTGTCAGTGGTCATTCGTCGTTTGATGACTTGACGGTGAAAGTTCAATGAGCGGATCATAGCAGAAAGTGGGGTTGCGGCAAAACGGGGAAAATTGGATCGGTTCTTTTGGGATTCAGGGGGTTTGCGTAGGGCCCCGGCATGCCGGGGCCCTACGCAAACCGTTCTCTAGCCATCCGCCACAGTTATCTCCAGCAACCCCCCGATAAACTGCTCATACGCTTCCTTCATTGGCAGTTCAATGTCGACCTGCAAGCGCCGCCGCGTGACTATGGTCTCCTGCTTGAGCAGCGGATTGAAGCCGATTTTTTCAACATTTGCCCAATAGACGCCAACCCCGCGCTTTTGCCAGCGTGGCAGGTCATTAAAATTAATCCCACGTTGAAAGAGCAATTCATTCTTAGCCGCAACGGAGAGTCCTTCCAATGCGGATGTGGCCGCGCCAACCGACTGTCCATCTTTGCGTAACAGCCAATAGCAGTGCGAGTTGAGTGCGTTGCGATGCGCGTCCTCGCTGCGCCAGCGAAAATAGTCGACCACCCGCTGTGAGCTCGGCAGTTGGCTAATGCGACAATCGAAGGTTGCCAGTGCGCCCAGGTGCAGCGCAAAACAGGCGCTTGCCTCGCCAGCTAAGATCGAATTATATTTGCGCAATTTACGATTAAAGGTGCCCTCTTCTGGGTGAAAGAGTAGGGAGATCTCGTCGCTTTGTGTGTAGCCATAGAGCACACGGAAGCCACAATTCATCAGATGCTCCACCGTCGCAACCATGTGATCGCGGAAGCGTTCATCAAAGGGGGCTTCAAAGTGGTGAACTCGGCGCGTCAACCGTGTAAAGCCGCGCCCATCCAACCGGGCGACCATGTGAAGGCCGGGCAGAACAGAATGGTCATGTGCCGTCTCAAAGACACGCATGGTTTGATCGAGATCGTTGAATTTCATAAAAACGTAGAACTGATGCTTACTTATCGGGTCGGTAACAATTCAGCCATTTGCCATCTTGAACTAAAGCTCCGGCTAAAAAAGGAAGTCAGCTTTAGCTGACTTGAGCCATCAGCCTGAACTTTAGTTCAAGGCTAGTTGCCCGGATAGTACGATATGGTATCATAGCGTACAATTTCACTGAAAAAGGAAGGGAAGCGAGAATGGATACAGAATGGACCGAGCCAGCTTGGCTCGCCAAGGCCACCACATGGTTGACCATCAAGCTGCATGATCAAAACATAGAACTCACTGGTGCCATCGAACAGCCGCATGTGCGGCCGTGGGCGACGGTGTTGCGGGTGCCAACCACCGCCGGCACTCTCTATTTTAAAGCGGTCGCCGCGGCCTTTGCCTATGAACCGGCGCTGACGGCCGCCCTGGCCCAATGGCGGCCCGATTGTATGCCCCAACTGTTGGCCGTCGAACCAACCGAAGGCTGGCTGCTCATGCGCGATGCCGGCGTCACCTTGCGCACCTTCATTCAAGCCGAACAGCGCTGCGACCGCTGGTTTGACCTGCTACCCCTCTATGCCAGTGTGCAAATTGATCTCAGCGAACGGGTCGATGACTTATTGGCGTTGGGTGTGCCGGATCGCCGTCTCTCTGTGCTGCCCACTTTATATGAGCAGCTATTGGAGCAGCGCTCGGCCTTGCTGATCGATCAATCCGATGGCCTGA
Source organism: Caldilineaceae bacterium (assembly GCA_034432375.1). Lineage (GTDB taxonomy): Bacteria > Chloroflexota > Anaerolineae > Caldilineales > Caldilineaceae > JAHBVH01. Next base: position 51,095 of record DAOUCA010000063.1, on the reverse strand, counting down.
CGCTTGACGAGTATCAGCAACTGCGGGCGTGGATTCCGCAAGTGCGGACAATGTGTGACGAGTTGGCGCAGTACAACATTCCAGCCACGCTCCACCACGACGACTTTCATGACGCCAATATCTTCCTTCACGGCGACCGTGTCACCTTTGCCGACTGGGCCGAGAGTTGTGTCGCGCATCCCTTCTTTAGCCTGGTGGTGATGTTGCGCAGTACTGCTTACCAGTTGAAGCTCGGCGAAGAGGCCCCAGAATTGGCGCAACTGCACGATGCCTATTTGGAACCCTTTACCCGTTATGAAACGCACTATAACCTGCTTGCCGCCAGCAAATTGGCCCATCGCTTGGGCATGATCTGCCGCACGCTGACCTGGCATCAGGTCGTCTCCTCGCTGCCTGAGCCGGCAAAAAGCGAGCAAGCCGACGCCGTGCCCGGCTGGCTCCAGGAATTCCTTGCTGGGCGTGTGACGGCTACACTGTGAGGACAGGTTTGATCAAGCGTTGACCTATATAGCCATTGATTTCCTACTAAACTATGATAAAAATATCAACATGAAAGACATATAGATAGCTCACCAGCGGGTGCGGCATCTGCCAAGAGCTATACAAGCTCTACCAATGAATAAGGAGCAACAATGACCGTACAACAGCTTGAGCAGGAATTAGTCGAATTACCGGCCGACGAGCGTTTGCGGCTTGCTCGTTGGTTGTTGGATACACTGATAGAAGCGAAGGGCAAGGGTGTTCAGCAACCTATGAACCCACTATTACAGATTGCCGGTCGGTTTCACGGTGGGCCAGGTGATTCGGCTGAACGTGCGGAGGAAATCCTCCGCAGCGAAGTTAACACAACGTACGGCTTGGGTAACCGATGAGTCAGTTGCTTGATACTGGATTTCTGTATGCGCTGTTGAATAGCACGAAACTAGACATGATGATGTCGTGCGTGCGTCGCTGTCTGTGCAAGGTACAATTTATTTACCAACGGTTGTCACAACGGAAGTTGCGTATTTGATTCAACGCGATCTTGGCAGTGACGCCCTAGCAGAATTCATTGAGATGTTGGCTACCGAATCCTTTGTCTTGGTTGATCCAACCATTGCTGATTTTCAAAGGGCTGCGGCTGTCGTGCGTCAGTATCGGGATAGTCAAATCGATTTCGTTGATGCGATTCTCGTTGCCATTGCAGAACGACTAGATCTGATCCGAGTTCTCACCATAGATGCACGACACTTCCGTATGTTTCGGCCAAAACACTGTCCTGCATTTGATATCCTGCCTTGATTTTGTCCATTGCTTTGGACTTCTTGCACTGATAACCAATTCGTTGAAAACAAAAAAGCGGCGCTCATTTGAGCGCCGCTTTTTTGTACTTTTCTACTTTACTCCACAATCACCTTATCCGTTGCGCTCCGTCCAAAGACCTCGGGCGAGTACATCTCTTCCGCCTTGGCCGGTGGCACAACGAACTCGCCTGGTGTTGTCGCTCTGGCGACATAGGTGTAGTTATAGACCCCATCCCAGAGCAGCGTGGCAAAGGCTTCGGCCCGTTCGTCGCGCAGGTTCTGGTGATCATACCAGGTGCGCCACCACCACCAGCCGTAGGTGCGCTCGTTCGGGTCGGCAGGCAGATCCTCGCTGACGGCGAGGGCCGGGTTGATCGCTTCGAGACCGGCGGGCAGTGGGTCGACCAGGGCGACATGATAGCGCCGGTTGTCGGCAACCATGTTGATCCGTACCCGTACGCGCGCCCCGGCCTTGATGTGCCAGACGCCATTCTCGTCGCGTTGCACATCCTCGACATCGTCAACCGCTTCATAGCTGCGTTCGACGACAAAGCCCATATCGACCGGCGGCATGTCAAGATCGGTCGGGGCGTAGCGCAATCCGAGGCGGTAGTAGAGCCGACCCGCGCCCTCTTTCGCGATGATCAGATCTTGGGTCGCTGGTCCTGCCTCATCGGTCAGGTAACTCATCGGAATCTGCGTCTCGTGGCGCTCGGTGGTACGCCCCTCATAGGTATGTTCACCGGCATAGGTTTCTCCGAGCCAGATGCGGGCGACAAAGTCCGGCGTCTGCGCTTCGTAGGTGTTGAAGTAGCGATCGAGCGCCAGCAGGATAAAGGCATTCTCCTGCGTGTTACCCCAGCGCCCGGCGGTACGATTGGCTAGCAAGCCATTGACTACCTTGGGTATCAGATCGCTCTCCGGCTCATTCTGGATCAGCGCGTCGAGGACGATGCCATCGGTGCGACGGCTCGAATGGAGCAGCAGATAGGCATCTTCGCCATACGACGTGGTGAAGTTAGCGGCACCCGCCGTTTCGACGGCCCGGTTGTTGATCTGCTTCTCGATTGCCGCGACTTCGGTTGCCGAGGCGGGATCGTCACCGATCACTTGCCAGATCCAGGCGATCGCTTCGAGCGACTGATCTTCAAGCGGTTGTTCATTGAGCAGGTTGCGTGCCTTGGCCGTGTCGACATCACCCATCAATTGGCGGACATAGAGGGCATAGGCGCTGAGCGAATGGCGCACTGCGTCGCTGTACCAATAGGGATAATAGTTTTCAATGTTGCGCAGATGATCGAGTGCTCGACTCAACATCTCATCTGGCACATCAAAATCCTTCATCCGTGCCCGTTGCAGCGCATGGGCGACGTGGATGCTGTAATAGGGCACCGACTCATCGCCACGGCTCCAGATCGGCCAGCCGCCATCGTCATTTTGCAACCCTTGTAGGCGAGCAATGTCGCGAGTGACTGCCGCTTCCATCTCATCGGGCGAAGGTAGACCTTCCGCTTCAAAGGCGGTCAGTACATCGCGCAGCGCCGCCACACCTAGGATGCGCGAGGCGAGCTGCTCCGAGCATTCAAAGCGATAGTTGGTCAGATAGAGCACCGCATCGGTTAGCGCCTGCACGGCGGTTGAAGAGGTATTGATCTCTAGTCCACCAAATTGCGGGAAGACATCCTGTGGCTGGGCGACCGGCTGGGCAATTGCGCCCTCGTCAACCACGCCATAAACGGCAAAGGCTTCGGTTGTCGCCGGGGTGTAGACTGGCAACTCAACCGTGGCGGCATCGGCAAAGTCGGCCGTACTGGCGGCAATTTGGACGCGTGCGGTGCCGGCACTGGCCGTCGTGGCCGGGAAGCGCACTTCCACCCGATTATTCGCCGGCACCGTCACCAACTGACCACTGGTTGACTGATCACTGCCTGACTGATTACTGTTTGGCTGCCCACTGTTCACCGTGAGATTACTCGCCTGCACGGCAACGGCAACCTGCATCTCCTCATTGGTCTGATTTTGCAGCACAATCGGCAACTCAAACTTGTCACCAAAGTTGAGGAAGCGCGGCGCAGAGGGGCGCACCATGAGTGGCAGACGGGCCGTTAGATTGGCTTCAGCCTTGCCAAAGTACTTGCCGTCGGCCACGACGACGACCATGATGCGATAGCGGGTCAGGTTGTCGGGGACTGTAAAGTCGACGGTCGCCTGCCCATTCGCATCGGTTGTCACCGCCGGGGCAAAGACGGCCAGCGGATTGAAGTTGCTGCGCACGGCGATGGCACTGCCATCACCGGTGGCGGCATCGGAACTAGCAACAGGTTGCTCTGGAGCCATGGCCATGTCCATTGCGTCGGCTTCCATTGTCGGCGCGGCCGCGCCCGCGGCCATCGGCGCGGCGCTCCTTGCGGAATAGACATTCAACGACTCTTCTTGCGCCGTCGCCACCTGGTTGGCCAGTTCGGCGGGGTTGGCGAGGACAATGTTGGCGCGCGCGTAATGGCTGCTGACGTTGCCGCTGCGTTGGCTGTAGAAGGTGGCAATCGGATCGAGCAACTGATAGTTGGTCAGTGCCAACACTGCTTCATCCACGACAACCAATGCCAGTTCAGCACCGGCGACCGGTTCACCGGCGGCGTCGGTCACGCTGACCGCAACCGAAGTGGCAACGCCCGGTTCGAGTTCGGTGGCTGCCGGGGCAATACCCACCTGCAACGTGCGGCTGACCGGTGGAATTGCCAGGGTCAAGCTGCCGGTGGCATAAGCGGGGCGTGCAGGCACATCGGGAATCGTGCCGCCATCCGCGTCGGTGCGCGGGGTCGCGCCGTTGAGGTCAACCTGCACATTCAGATTGGGAATGTGCGCCTCTTCAATCGGGATATGCAACGTTGTGGTGCCATCCTCGATGGTAAAGCGTTCGGTTGAGACGATGCCACTGCGACTAATCGTCAAGAGCCCTTCGGCTGGGCTAAAGGGGGACTGCACCAGGATCTCGGCCACATCACCCGGTTGGTACTCTTCCTTGTCCGGGATCAGGGTCGCTTCTTCTTGCTCGACATCACGGGCGGCGGGGCTGGACCCACCGCTGACCCAACGGGTAAATTCACTTTCGTTGAGCCGTTCACGGTCGTCGCGCACGGTGGCGCTGATACGATACTGCCCGCCTATCTCTGTGGTGAATTCGCAGCTGACCGGCTCGGTAGTCGAGGTGACGACACATTCCTGCGTGTCGACCTCTTCTTCGTTCCATTGCCCGTTCGCATATTGCCATTCGAGGCGCGCGGCGGTGACTGTTACTTCGTGACCAGCCACGGCATTGCCGTCGAGGTCGGTGACAATCGTATCGATGTTGAGTGGTTGCCCTTTTTCGACAAAGGTGCGGTCGCTGCGTAGACCGACATAGAGTGCAGCCGGGTGGACGAGGAGTGTTGTTGTCGCTGCCCACGATTGGCGGTTGACATCCATGACAGCTGCTTCAGCCATCACGCTGTAGGGGCGGGGTTCGCTGGCTGTTTCAAAGGCCATGCGCAGATAGTGGTTACCAGAGGCATCCGTGCGGCCATTATAGGTTTGGCTGCTGCCACCGTTGTTATAACCGCCAAAGTCACTGTAGCCGACGCCATAGTCATACGCTGGGGAGCGCCACCAAGGTGTCCATTGACCAAAGGTAAATTCTGACCAGCCAGGGGGAGAATAGCTGCTGGGTGTGCTATTGACGTTCCAGGTTGTCTCGGCACTTGGCAGCGGACCACCGGCAAAGTATTGTGCCGAAACCGCGACCACAGCATCGTCGCCGACAAAGAAGGGACCCTTCTCTTCGTTACGTGCCGTCACCGAAAATTCGGGGCGACGGAATTCCTGGATCTGAAAATTGTAATAGTAGTCGGTGTTGTAGACATCGCTGACATTGCGGGCGGAGAAATTGATATTAGCGTAGCCCAGGTTTGTGTTTTCGGGCAGCGTAAAGGCGAGATCAAAGCCGCCCAGTGCCGTGGCCGCGACGTTTCCATCAGTAATGAGATTGCCCTGTGGATCGGTGACCTGATATTGAACCGTAACACCCTCACCCGGTAGTCCAACATCGCCATCCTGCTGGCCACCGATGCGGCGTAGCCACCCCTTGACGTGAACCTCTTCGCCGGGGCGATACATCTGGCGGTCGTCAAAGACGTGCCAGCGCAATTCATTCTGTATCGTCTGTTTGGCCCAGCCGCTGTCGCCCCAGTAGTAGGCGCTCTGTGGCAACATCGCCGTGTCATCGCCGAGGGTCCCGAGCAGCACAGGGGATGCTTGACTCGGTAACGCAAAGCGGGCGGTGCCGGCATCATCAGTGGTGGCGGTGATCTCGCTGTTGAGCAGACGCAACGCAACGTTGGCCAATGGCGCGCCATCCTGCAACGCCGTGGCCCAAGCGAACATGTCGTTCTGATCGACAAAGGCGTCGAGGCCAATCTGCGTCACTTGCACCCAAGTGGTAATGCGTGGTGCCTGCTGCTGGCGGCCAAAGGGCAACTTTGAGAGTAGACTGGAAATTGCACCCTGTGGCACATCAACGACGACAATTAACTGACCGGTGGCACCGTTGAGCGGTTCGCTCAGATCGATATTGGTCTCCACCAATTCATCATCGGCGGCCTCAATTGTCATCGTCTTGTTGAGCACCTGGCGGCCGGGTGGGTCGGGCGGATTGTCCTGATAATTGTATTCACGCAGGTAGGCTTGATAAGCGCTCCAATCCTCTGGTGTCACGCTAAAGGCGCGCACCCGTACTTGCGTATAATTGACCGAGTAGACGGTGTAGAGTGGCTTGCTCGATGATGGGTCAAGCGTGATAAAGGGCGCATTGGGGCCGGTGAGATAGGCCTGCGCTGGGCCAGTCTTAAAGGTCAAGGTTGTATCATCGCCGAGGGTCTGGCCAAAGCTATCCTGGATCGCACCAGAGACGGTGACTTCGTAGGTCGTGCGGCCGGCGGTGGCCCCACGAATATCAATCGTGTTGCCCATCGCCTGCACAATCAGACCGGTAATTGGCGGCGAGACGCTGATCATCGCTGGATCAAAAGCGCTTTCGTCCAGTTGATTGTTAAAGCGAATATAGAAAGGCGAGAAGGGGGGGCATTCCGCATCGCCCCAGCTACAGCCATGCTCATCAATGCGCAGTGCTGAATAGGTGGTGAAGCTAAAGGATTGCACCGCTTCAGTGGTCAGGGGCCCTTCGGCGGAGGGGGTACCCGGCCCGATATTGACGGTAACGGTCGTCTCGGTGGGGAATGCCTCTTCGGCGCGAAAGACAAGCCAACGCGCATCGAGTGTCTGCTTGATCAAACTGCTAATGGTTGTATCGGCGGCGATCTCTTCGTCGGTTGCCAGGCGCACGGCATAGGACTCACGCCCGGCGCTGACTGTGATCGTTTCCAGCACCGCGGCGGGATCGATGCGTTGGTCAAAGCTGACAAAGAGCAGTGGGTCGGTTGGCTGTGGACCGTAGGTGGGGTAGCTCCGTGCCATCACCGGTGGGGGCGTACGGAAGCTCCAAGTGACCGCATCGGCTAAGGTGCCGCCCGTGGCCGACTGTGTGCCGGCGGGGATTTCGACCGTATATTCAGTCGCCTTGGGGAAGCGGTCGATCTCTGTGGAGCTATATTCAAAGATCAGCGTCTTGGTGCCGAGCCATTTCCATGTGCCGGAAATCTCAGGTGAGATGGTCACCGGCACATCGGCAGTGCTCAGTTCGGCCAGTGTGGTCAACGGGACCATGGGCTGATTAAAGGTCACGCTGAGGAAGGGCGCGATTGGAATATCCCCTTCGGGAGCGAAGCGCAGTACTTCGAGTGGGCCACTGGCGACTGTCGCTGTCGTTGTAACGGTTGTCGTCGGTGGAAAGGTCTCGGTAACGGTGGCACCGGGGCGCGGCGGTGGTAGAACTTCCTCTGGCAGGCGAAAGTCGACCAGATCCGTTGTTGCCGCCTCCAATGGTGGCAGGCGGTCAACCAGCGCTTGAATCGCAGCCTCATCCAGTGGTTCGGCGGGGGCAAGTGGCGGCTGGTCGACCACATCGGGCGTTTCGGCCCCTTCGCTCAAGGCAATTTGCAGCCCCGTCGTCGGTGTTGTCGGTTGGTCATCGACAATTGTCTGGGCGTGGGCAGCTTTGGTCGGTGCGAGCATAGTGGCTGTTCCCGTCTGATAGAGGCTAAAAGGGGGCGCTAATAGGCCAGTAATGATGACAAGGGCGAGCAGATGACGCCAACGGCGGGTGGCGTTGGTGGTTGGTGGCTCTTCATGGACCTTCGGTTGCATAGGCCAGGCTCCTATCGAGATTGGTGCCCAAAAAGCGGAGATCATCCCGGTTTCCCTGGGCATGGGGGAGAATTAGCTTGTAAATTGTGTATATGGTGGACGAGTAAGGGCTAGGGAATGTTCCCATATTCTATCGCTATTTCACAACAGATGTTGTAACCAATAGAGCGAGGTCGTGCCGATCAAGATCATGATGACATATTTGATACTTTTGCCAATCGCCACGGCGAGAAAGAAGCTGACGATCCGCATGCGCATCATCCCGGCGACAATACCGGCGAAGTCAAAGAGCGGGAAAGGGATGGCCGCTAAAAGTGCTAGCAGTAGTGGGCCATAGCGGCGTGTCAAGCTCTGGATCTGCTCAAATTGTTGCTGCTGTTGTGTTGGGATTAGCACACGCCCACCGCGCCCGGCGGCATAACCGGTTAATTCACCGAACGCGCTGCCTACGCCGGCAACAATGCCGAGCGCAACTGGATTGAGTGCCGCACCCATTGCCATGATGACGACAATGCCTGGCGCGGGTAGGATAATGGTGGCGCTGGCAACCATGCTGATGAAGAAGGCCCCGAGATAGCCCCAATGGCCAAAGCGTTGTACCCATGCCGGATTGATCGCCAGCCAGAAGCTGACCAGACAGATGAGGAGCACGATTGCACCGCCCAGCCAACGCTGTTGGCGCGCGCGCAAAGCGACCGCTGTTGATGGGGGTATCACAGCGGTCAGGCTTTCTTCAACGCCAGGCTGATCCGAGGTCACAGTTTTCTCCTAAATAGAGACAGGGAGAGAGGGAGACAGGGAGACAAGATGACAAGATGACAAGATGACAAGATGACAAGGAGATCGTCTAGACGATAATGTCTCGTGTCTCGTGTCTCGTGTCTCGTGTCTCGTGTCTCGTGTCTCGTGTCTCGTCTCTCGTGTCTCGTGTCTCGTCTCTCCCCTACAAATTCTTGATCACTACCGGCTCGATTTCGTCTGCCGGTGTAAAGCCAAAGATCCGACCATAAAAGTACAACTCGGCTTCGTTGGCGCGGATGATATTCTTGGCTTGGCGAAAGCCATGCTGTTCGCCGGCAAAGAGCAGATAAGCATAGGGCACATCAGTCTGTTCGAGGGCCGCTATCATGGTTTCGGCTTGCGAGGGTGGTACAATCTTATCTTCATCCCCTTGGAAGAGAATGACTGGTGTACGTAATTGCGCAGCGCGGTTGACCGGCGAACGGTCGGCATAGCGCTCTTTCTCCGCCGGGTAGGGACCAATGAGATAATCAAGATAGCGCGACTCAAACTTGTGCGTATCGTTGACAAAGCTCTCCAATTCGGCCAAACCATAGTGGCTGGCCCCTGCCGCAAAAAAGTTCTGCCAGGTGAGGGCACGCAAAGTTGTATAGCCGCCGGCGCTGCCGCCGCGAATTGCCACCCGTGCACCGTCCACCTTGCCCTGGTCGATTAAATAACGCGCCGCGTTGATACAATCCATCACATCGACAAAGCCCCACGCTTCGTGCAGCCGCTGGCGATAGGCGCGCCCATAGCCACTGCTGCCGCCATAGTTCACATCGACCACGCCAAAGCCTCGGCTCGTCCAAAATTGGACCGTGAGTGAGAGTTGGGCCTGTGTGGAACCGGTGGGCCCGCCATGACAGATCACGATCAACGGCGGTTTTTCATGCATTGAGGCTGTAAAGAGTGGGTTGGTCGGCGCATAGAAGATCGCGTGGGCGGTCAAGTTATCTTCAGTGGGAAACGCAAATGGTTCGGGCTTGGAGAAGAAGGCTGGGTCGATGTCGTAGTGATAGCCATGGCGCACCGCTGTCGTTTGGCCTGTTGCTGGGGCCAGCTGGATGACCGTTGCGCCGCTCGTGGGGCTACCGGCAATTAGCCAAAGCTGATCGCCAAGCGTATGCACGCCATGGAGCGCACTGTACGCACTGGGGATCGGCGTCTGTTCCCCATCCTTCGGCGTAATGATCGTTAAATGATCGATTCCCTCTTGGCTGTAGATTGCCACAATTCGGCCATCTGCCAGAAAGGTGTAATAGGCAGCGCCAAAGGTCCAATGGGGGCGACCAAACTCAGCATCGATTGGGGCCAGCGCCACAATGTCCCCACCCCGTTCTTGATACAGGTTCCACCAATTGGTGCGGTCGGAGACAAAGGTCAGGGTGCCGTCGGGTGCCCAGGAGGGTTGACAGATCGCTTCGTCAGCACTGCCAGCCACTTGCCGCTGATTTTGCAGGGTGCCGTCGGTAGCCAGATCGGCCACCCACAATTCGGTGCCATCCCACGGCAAGAGCGGATGGTTCCAACTGAGCCAGGTGAGTTGTTGCCCATCTGGGCTGATGCGCGGGGCGGCATAAAAGTCATAGCTGCCGGCGATCATCCTGGGCAGGTCGGAGCCATCGGTTGGCAGGATCACCAACTCGTTGATCACCGCGCCATCGGCTTCGTGCCGTTCCCGCACACAGATCAGCTGCTGCCCATTCGGCGTGATGCGGCCGTCGGCATAGCGCAGCGAACGAGGACGGGGGGGCTCCGGTGTAATTGGCTGTGGCGCGCCATAGCTATCCCCTCGCCAATCCTGGCGATAGAGCCGTTGGTCAGCAAAGTTGGCAAAGTAGAGGCTCTGGCGATCAAGCAGGTAGGCTCCTCCGCCATATTCGTGGACCATGGTCCGAGCGTTGTATCCTGGCGGCGTCACATCGCTGATGGTCCCATCCGCTTTGCGCTGCACAATCACATAGCGTCCCTGCTCCAATGGCCGTCCTTCCACCCAGTAGACGCTCTCGCCGTGGGTCTGTAGATAACTGAGCGAGATGCCAGCTTCGGCCAATAATTCGGCACTCACGGGTGATCGCCACGTGCCATAGGGCGCGCGTGTTTCGGTCATCTGCGGTTCTCCTATTTCATTTTCTTATTGTACTTCTATTTTGACTGACATCGGCTCATCAGGTATATCAAAATATTTATTCGCTACGATACTGTGTTAGCTTCTCTTCGATCTCTTCTTTACTTCGTAGCTCACCGGTGTAAAGTTCAAGGATACGCGTCTCTGTTCCAGAACGCAAAAGTAACAAACTGTGACCAGCAACGATCCACCAATATAATCCATTACCATAGTCGATTAGCTCTCCTTCATCGGGTAATCCATTATTAGTGAAGTACAAACGTACGATACTTCGATGGAGATTGATGCCAATCCAACCTGCAGTTGTCAGATACTCATTTACATCCTTGCTATAGATAACCAGCCACATTACTGGTCCGCCTCATTGTGAATGGCGGCAATGAATTCTGGACCATGTACGGCTTCTAAGTTGGCTAACAGTTGTTCGTGGCTAACCCAACTATTGTTTGCGTCATTAAGATCGATGATTTCCTGTGAACGAGTCTGCAGCCACGAACTCATGGCAATTTTCTCCAATTGGGCCAGACGCTCCTGCTGTGCTTGCCATGCAGCATGACTTATCATAACAACGATAGGTTTATTGTAGCGTTCAATGACGACTGGATTGCCTGTATGGGCCGTATCGACAGTATCGCGCCAATGTAAGCGTGCCTCTTCACTGCTCATCGTAACCGAGTGCATCAATGATCTCCTTTGAAATCTACCAGAAACTACTAGATCCTATGAGAATCTGCTAGGTCAAAAATACACTCATTTTCCATGCTTGTCAACTTGCCCAATTTTATAGGGTGCGTACCACATTTGGGGGATTACACCGGACGGTCAAACTGGTCCTTCTCTGCAATCCCCCAAAAGGGACGCATCCTCTGTTCATGAGGATATCTTAGTTGGGACGCTGATTCGCTTCCTGGCGGGTCAATTCCCCAACTTGAAATACATCCAATGCTATAGCGACGAATTAAAAGCGCTTAAAGTAAAAGTGGACTACGTTATCCAGTGGCACTGCTGTGACCAACTCCCAGCCCTCCGCTCCCAGTTCTGCCAGATCACTTTCAGATGGCAGTGCATCGTGTGGCAATGTATAACTTGCAATCTTATACTGCCAATTCCGTCTCTCCGGTAGATAGATAAGCGTGGCCGGCAGTGGCGCGTTTTGGGGCGCACTCTGCTGCTCTTTCTGCGGCTCTTTTTCCGGAAGATGTGGAATCATCGGGTGGTGGGGCAAGGGGCCAACTTCGGCCCGTGGCAAACGGCTACTGTTCATGATAAGTCTCCTTCACTTTTCGATAGCTCTCAATCGGGCATTTGGCTGTGGCAGATCAAGAGCCAGCCATAATAGATCGAACACGCAATACTCGGTGTTGGTTGCCAGTGTTGGCTAATGAACAACAGTGGCATTCTCCTCTTGCGCAATCCGGGCAATCGGCGGATACGTTGGGCTCTCTAACACATCATCAATCAGGCCGTACGCTTTGGCCTCTTGGGCGTTGAGGTAAAAATCGCGTTCCATGTCGTGCTCGATCTGTTCCAGTGATTTGCCGGTGTGATGCGCCATGATCTGCTCGATCCGCTGGCGCACCCGCACTAATTGCTGCGCATGAATATGGATATCGGTCACCTGGCCACTAATGCCACCACCGCTGATCAACGGCTGGTGCATGTGGATCGCCGCATTGGCCAATGCGTAGCGTCGCCCCGGTCGTCCACCAGTGAGCAAAATTGTGCCAAAGCTGTGGGTTGAGCCAACGGCAATGGTGGTGATCGGTGCCTTGGTCTGTTGCATGGCATCGTAAATGCCCAGTCCAGCGTAGACCTCACCACCGGGGCTGCTAATGTACATCTGGATCGGCAGCTTGTTGTTTTCGCCATCGAGATAGAGCAACTGCGCAATAATCAAGTTGGCAAATTGATTGTTGATCGGTGAGCCGACAAAGATAATGCGGTTGTTAAGCAGCAATGAATAGATATCATAGGACCGTTCGCCACGGCTGGTCGTCTCCGTCACCATCGGGATGATACTCTCGGGTAGATAGGCTTGTATCATGCGAAAATTGCCTCCTGTTGAATAGTCGATAGATTCAATGAAGATAAGCGTGCACAACGATGTTGCCATTGCACTGCTTGCTGCTGCTGCCATCTTGTTACCAGGGTGGGGGTGACGAAGTGTGCTGGGCTGGTCGCGCTCGCATAGCCAGGTAGTGCCATTAACGGGCCATGCCCTGTACCTTCCGGCGCAATCGTTGCGCCGATGGCGGCAATCGTCGTAAACGCCCGATGGATAATGACAACGGTGGTCTGTTCGGCTTCTTCGGCTAAAGTAATCTCCAACTCGGTGCGCAGAGGAGAGTTGTCGTGGCTACCTTGGCGTTGCATTGTCAAGACTAACCGGTGGGGCGGCTCGTAAATGGTTACCTCGCCTACTAGCCGGTATGGCCGACCATTCTGTATGCCTGCTTCTTCACAATGGCCGCCGATCTTTTCCTCCAGCGATACCTCCACCCCCCACCACTGGCGCAGCCCAGCTGCCGTGCCAATGTAGCGCCAAACCTGGCTAGCTGGGGCTGCGATCTTACTCTCTTTGCGGATGAGCACACTATTCATGGCTATACTCCTCGTTAGGGTTTTGTGATGAGTGAGAACGGTCCGGGGGCGCCGTGCTCCCGGCTTCCACCAATGCTTTAAGCGTGGCTAAGCGCTCATCCCAAAGGGGCTCATAATGGGCGAGCCAAGCCACAACTTGGCGGAGTGCGTTTGGGTTTAAATGATAGATCTGCTCGCGCCCACTCTTTTCCGCATGCACCAACTTTGCTTCGCGCAGGATACGCAGATGTTTGCTGACGGCGGGTTGACTAATGTGATCCAGCCGTGTTGCGAGATCGCCTGCACAGAGCGGCCCTTCCGCGCGCAATAAGTCCAAAATAAACCGTCGGTTGTTGTCGGCAATAGCTCGATAAGGCAGATCGGACATGGCAAAACTCGCTTTTGCGCAGGCGATGCAATGGGATTGAATAATGAATAAATTTATTGTATAACCAATCGGTTATGAATTAGGTAAGAGAAATTCCGATTCGTATTTTCGCTCGTTGTATAGATGTGACTATTCAAGCTCAGGCGACGGCTGAATAGCCACGCTCAGATAAAGGTCGTAAACTCGTCTAACGTCTTCTTCCCAATGCTGGGCACAGTTGCGTTTGTCGCCGGATAGCCGACGACCAAGAGCAGAAAGGGGCGTTCATTGCTGGGACGATGCAAAATGGTGTTGAGGAAGTTCATTGGGCTGGGCGTATGGGTGAGGGTGGCGAGACCGGCATGGTGCAGCGCCGTGATGAGCATCCCCGTGGCAATGCCCACCGATTCGGTGACGTAGTAATGTTTGACCCGGCTGCCATCGGCGGCGACGCCATAGGATTGGGCGAAGATCGCAATGAGGTAAGGCGCGATCTCTAGAAAAGGTTTCTGGGCATCGGTGCCGATGGGTGCCAGCGCGTCGAGCCAATCTTGCGGTGCGCGGCCCCCATAAAATTCCCGCTCCTCGGCTTCGGCGGCCTCACGAATCTGTCGTTTTACCGCCGGATCACTCACGGCGACAAAGTGCCAGGGTTGCAAGTTGGCACCACTGGGTGCTGTGCCCGCCGCCCGCAGACACGCTTCAATGACGGCGCGATCAACAGGCCGCGCGGCATAGTCGCGTACGGTCCGCCGCCGCCGCAGTTCTTCGTAAAAGGCTTGCGCGCGTTCTACCATTTCGGCGGCGGGGTATTCGTGGTACATTGTAAGTGGAAGTTGTTGATTCGTCGTTGCCATGAAGGATACCATGAGCCGTTGCGTGAACTGTTGTGTGAACCGTTAAGTGACGTGTATATCCATGTGTCATCACCGAAGGCTAATCCAAAATTTAAACTGTGCACGAAGACAAACGAAGAAAACGCAACGCTTCGTGTGTCTTCGTGCCTTCGTGCCTTCGTGCACTTCGTGGATCATTATTTCTTCAGAATGGCTTAAGTCATCGTCGATTAGCCCTTGCGGTTCCAAAGAGCTGACAATTATTGCTCGGTGTACCTCGAACAAAAGTTTGACATAAATTGATATTCGGTACATCATTAATGTGATATTTTCCAATGAGGAAATACATCCATCATTGGCATTACAGCAATTATAATTTGCCAATCCACTACAATGCAATTCCTGGGGCAATTCCTGGGGCAATTCCTGGGGCAATTCCTGGGGGCAATTCCTGGGTGATCCGTACACCGCTCTACTGTAGAAACCTAGGTACTGAGCACACTCAGACATTTTACAGATGTTTTCAATCCACCTATTGGTATAATAAGCTGGTTCATTCTTCACACTACACTAAATTTTAAATCCATCCACCCGTAAAGAGAAGTGAATCCATGAGCAATTCCAAAGAGCAAGAGGGGGAAGCGGCGATCTCCGCTGGGCTATCCGTGGGTATTGCAAGTTCCGCAGAAAAAGTGGAACGTGTGCGTGATATTATTTTTGGCGCGCAGATGCGCGACTATACGCAGCGGTTCGATGCGATGGCGCGCGAACTTTCTCGATTGGGACAAGAGGTGACGCGCCTCGCGGAACAGTTGCAGGAGCAGGAGAAGCGGCTCCGCAAAGAGTTGCGCCAGGAAAGTGATCGCCTACTGGCGCAGATGGAGGATCAAGGCAAAGCCCAACAGCAGCAGCTCCAGGCATTGGATCAACGGCTTTCGGAACAGTTGCACCTGCTCGATCAGAAGCATACGGCCAGTGCCCAAAGCTTGGCGAACCATCTTGCCAATGTTGAGCAACTATTGCGCGATGAGCTTCACGATCTATCCCGTCAACTCAACAATAATAAAGTGGATAGACCTTCCCTTGGCGACCTTTTGGTCGAATTGGGAACCGGCTTAAAAACGAAGGAGCCGGCACCGTTGCAAATCTCCACAGATCTGCTTGATCAACTGAATAAAGAACTATTTTGAATGGAGCACAATGTTACAAAGCCTTCAGGCTGTAGACCCAAACAATCCCTCAATCGGTCAAGCCAATTCGTCGCCCACTGCTATAAACTCAGCGAACATGGCACCGTCTGATCTTGGTTCGCACCCCGAACAAGAGCCGCCGCTCCCGACATCAGAGGAGATTGAAGATTCTTTTGAGCTATTGCGCTCCTTGCTCTTTGATGAATATCGCCAGCAAATTGTGCGCATGCGCAGCGAAGTGGGGCAGTTGCAGACATTGCTCGATGCGTTGGAAAGACAGATCCAAGATGAAGATGCGTTGATCGAGACCATTACGCCAGTGATTGCCGGTGCGATCCGCACCAATATTAGCGAATCGCGCGACGAAATGGTTGACGCACTCTATCCGATTATGGGTAAGCTGGTGCAGCGCTCCGTCACCGAAGCGATGCGTGATCTAGCGCAACGGATCGATCAACAGATGCGTCGTACGTTGGATGTGCAAAGTTTTTGGCGACGCCTGCGCGCGCGCCTCCGCGGTATCTCCGATGCTGAAATGGCCATGCGCGACGCCCTCCCCCTAGCCGTAGAGGAGATCTTTTTAATTCATCGGGAATCGGGGTTGCTGCTGCTGCACCTCTCTCCCAACGGCAAAACAGATGAAGATTCTGATATCATCAGTGGTATGTTGACAGCGATTACCGAATTCACCCAAGATGCCTTTGGCCGTAACGAAGACGAATCGCTCAACGAAATTCAATATGGTGGGCGTAGTATTCTCTTGGAAGTGGCCCATTTTGTCTATATGGCTATTGTCATCAATGGCTTTGAGAGTAGCGGATTCCGCAGCGAAATGCGTGAAACGATGATTGCAATTGAGCATCGCTACGCATCCTCGCTGCGCCATTACGATGGTGATGCATCTCGTTTTCAAGAGTCGAAGAACTTGTTGGCAACATTGCTCCCCTAAATATCGATTTCAAATTTGCGATTAGCGCAGATATCGGCACTTTTGGGCAATAATTCATGCCAACGGTTCTTGTTGCGGCCGCTGAATTGGTTCCCGTGGTGGCGCAATAAAAAGGGATCTAGTGCTTTCCGATCTTTTCGAGTGTGGCCCAAGGCTGTATAGCATACGAGGGTAGTGGTGTGGAAACTTATAGCAAAAAAATTTGTCTATTGGGCGATTTCGCTGTTGGCAAAACTAGTTTGGTACGTCGATTTGTCCACAATCGATTCGACGACCAATATATCAGCACAATCGGTGTCAAGGTCAGCCGCAAGAGTATTGTGATTCCCCATCAAGAGACGATCGTTGAGGTGAAACTTATGGTCTGGGATCTTGCTGGTAGCCAAGAATTCACGCCGGTCGCAGCCAGTTATTTGCGCGGATCCAGCGGAGCCATTCTTGTCTGTGATCTAACCCGTGCCGAAACCGTCGCCCATCTCCAACGTTACGGTGAGGATTTGCGCAGCGTCATGCCCCGCGCTCAGTTGGTTGTTGCTGCCAATAAGATGGACTTACAAGATCAATACCAGGTCACCATTGCCCAAGTGGCAGAGCAAGCAGCACGTCTGGAAGCACCCTACTATCTTACCAGTGCTAAAATTGGCGATGATGTGGATCAGGCATTTCGCCATTTAGCCACCATGGTACTCAACCAATAACTGGATTTCTAACCGGTTCACGAAAGTCTTCTTCTTTTCTACATAGCTATCTCTTTTTCCCATGCTTGATATATACATCGCCCAACATGTGCTTGCCGAGCGTAAGATCACCTATTTTGTTACTGATCGTAACCAGATCGTTGTTAGTTACGGGGGCGACTTGTCGTTCTACCGCGAGGAAGAGCCCCTGATTGGTTGCCACCTGACCACCATAACGCCGGAGTTTATTGGGTGTGAAGAGCAATTGGCTGCGCTTCTCTCTGGGGATCTGCCCATGCTTCGCCTCGAACTTATCAATCGAGAGACGGAAGAAGGCAACTTGATCTATCTAACCGTCACTGCCTCTCCACACAAAGATCAGGAGCAACAGATCGTCGGGCTGCTGCATTTCATCGAAGATGTCACCGTCCTCGGTGAAACCCGCCAACGGTTAACGCAACAACACAACGATCTCTATCTTCTTCATCAACAACTTAGCACGGCCAATTTGCGCTTTGCCGCCGCCAATGCAGAATTGCAGGCGCTCGATGAGCTAAAATCGCGCTTTGTTTCGATTGCCGCTCATGAACTGCGCACGCCAATTGCCTCTATGCTTGGCTATGTTGATTTTATGCTGCACGATGATCAGGATTCCCTCTCCCCTCTCCAACATAAAAGCTTAACGGTGATCGAACGCAGCGCGCGACGGTTGCTTACGATTACCAGCGACCTGCTGGATATTACGCGATTGGCCGCGGGACGGCTGGAGTTGATTCTAGAGAGTGTTAATTTGCCTGCGTTAACCCAAGCTGTGGTCACCGAATTTAAACATGAGATCGCCGAAAAGCAGCTTAATTTTACCATTACGGTTGCCGAAGGAGTGTCGCCGGTCCTTTGTGATGAAAAGCGCTCGATCCAAATTCTGAGCAACCTGATTAGCAATGCCGTCAAATATACACCACAGCAGGGCACAATCACGATCCATCTCCAGCAACAGTTGTTGCAAGATATCCAACAAACCGTTGTTCACGAACTGCGAACGACGCAAACGGAAGCAGCTGGCGTTGAGCCTGCGGGCAACACATCCGTGGTTGTCGTTACCATCTCCGACACCGGTATTGGGATTCCCACTGCGGATTTAGAGAATATGGGCAAAGCCTTCTTCCGGGCAAGCAACGTCCATAAAGCGCGCGTCAATGGTACGGGGCTTGGTCTACACATAACCCAATCGCTCTGTGAACTTCAAGGCGGCCAACTTTGGGCCCAAAGTACCGAAGGTCAAGGCACAACTTTCTTTGTGACCTTCCCCATTGACGATGGAATTTTTGATGTAACGCCCACGCTGTTTCGCCCTTAACGAAATCTTTCTCACTGTGGTAAAGTTGAAGTTTCGTGGGAACCACCCTGCGATAAGGCCGGTGTTCAATCAGTTTTCCGGTATAGCGGTATAGTCGTGTACAAGTATCCACCTGAAGATTTGGCGACAAGTCGCGGAAGCGGTACAATACTCTTTATGCCTTTTGTCCTGCATGCTGCTTGGTTGCGCGTTGAAGGGTCGTTTCCAGACGGCCAATTATTCTTTTGGGCGGATGACAACACGGTTCCACTTGTCGTCGAGACAGGTTCACCTACGGCCCACCCGTCGGCACTTCGTTCAGCAAGTGCTCGGCAAATTGATCTTCGCGCTCGCCCTACCAAAGCATTGTCACACCCATCACAAATCTCAGTAGGGCATCTCCGTGCTTATCTGCGCGCTGCCTTTCCTGCCCTAGATAGTAAACTCCAACTTCAGAATCATACCGTTTGGCTACCCAGCTATACGGGGCTCCCGGCCCAATCCATACCAACAACACCAGCGTCTGTGGAGCAGGCCAACCAACAGGTACAGCCAAGGATTGGCGGGACAACCAGCCTCAGTGAGTGGCAAGTGACGGGCCTCATGCTCTCCCCCGCGTTAGCGTTACCCTTTCTTTGTCATTTGGATCGTGGCAACGAAGCGCGGGGAGATTGGGGTGCAACAGAGCGGCGGAGCAGCGATTCATTCTTTACTCCAATGCGCTTTGGCAATGATCTCCTCTTCTGGAGCAATGCCGCCAAATATACGCTACAACTATTGGCAAGCCAACAATATTTACCCACCTTACTGCCCCAAAGTGCAACCAGGCTCTATGCCGGTTGGCAGCCGATCCTGAGCGATGGACAGATCGAACAACAGTTCGAGCAGTTAAGCACAATGATGCCGCCGGTCTGCCGCGCCTATGAATTGTCGACACCGGACGATGCTCCCACCGCCGCCGAGTTGCTCAACCATTTTGTGACAGTACTGCTCGATGCTACTATCCGTCGTTGGGGTCGTAACCGCCTCTCAACAGACCAGCCACAAAGCTCGGCGCAGCAATGGCTCCAAAGCCTGTTAAGTGAGCAACGTTCCCTTGATCTCCCGCCCCAATCTGCTCACAAGCTCTATCAACTGTGGCGCAACTGGAGTGAACAGCTACATGTTACACGCGATGCAAATTTCCGCGTCTGCTTTAAATTGGAACCGCCTACACCGGAGGAATTGTCAACAAGCGATGATGCGTCGCTTGCGCCAGCATTCCTTGCCCACACAGAGGGCAAGGAGCGCACTCAACCTGATCGCATGCAGAGCAATGGCGACCAAAGCTGGACATTGCGCTATTACCTCCAGGCACGGGATCATCTCAACTTAATGTTGCCGGCTTCTGCTGTCTGGGAAGCTCAAAGTCATACATTGCATCTTGGCTCGCGCTTGTTGGACCGCCCTAAGGAACGGCTGCTGGCCAGTTTGACCGTGGCTGCCCGCATTTCGCCACCGATTGCCCGCAGCTTGCGCACACCACAGCCAACACTGGTCTATCTATCAACCGCCGAAGCCTATGCCTTTCTGAATGAAACTGCGCCGTTGCTCGAAAGCAGTGGCTTTGGGATCGTGCTGCCCGATTGGTGGTATACGAGCCAGCGCGCCCGTCTTGGCTTGCGCCTACGGCTGGCGGCCGATGTTGATCCGGAATTCGATGAATTCGATGAGTACGATGCCGTGAGTGGAAAGCGCGTCAATGGTAAAGCGCAGCGTAGCAAAGGGCCTGGCTATGTCCGCTATGATTGGGAATTGATGTTGGGAGACCAGCCATTGAGCCGCGAAGATTTTGAACAGTTGGCGGCTCTTGATATCCCCTTGGTCCATTTGCGCAATCAATGGATCGAACTTGATCCACATCAAGTGGCGGCGGCCCAACATTTTCTAGCCGAGCAACGGTCCGGTGGACGTATTCCCTTCTTGCAAGCATTGCGGATTGCCCAAAGCCATCTTGGTCATACGCCATTGAGCGAGTTAAACGCAGGCGCTCCTCTTCTCCTAGCGGATACTACCGCCGCAACGACCACGCTCGAAGCACTGCTGGCGAACAGTGGATCTTCCCTGTTGCCGATCTATAATGTAGATATCCAAGGTTGGCTTGCCAATGCACTGGATCGGCTCAATCAGCAGCAGCAATTTGTTGCCTTGCCAGAGCCGGAAGGCTTTATCGGCGAATTGCGGCCCTATCAACGCCGTGGTGTTGGCTGGTTGAGCTATCTGGGGCAGTTGGGGCTGGGCGCTTGCCTGGCCGATGATATGGGATTGGGCAAAACGGTACAATCGATCGCTTTGCTGCTCTATGACCGTCTGGCGCACAATGGCAATCATGTGCCAAGTTTACTGCTGTGTCCCACCAGTGTTGTGGCCAATTGGCGGCGCGAAGTGGAGCGCTTTGCCCCAACCTTGCGCGTGCTTATCCATCATGGGAGCGGGCGGCTAAACGGCGATGAATTCAACGAGGCGATGGCCGATCATGATCTCGTTATCACCAGTTACGGCACTGCACGCCGCGATATGGTGCTCCTGGGGCAACGCGTCTGGGCCAATCTGATTCTGGACGAGGCACAGAACATCAAAAATCCGTCGGCTAAGCAGACGCAAGCCGTGCGCCGCCTACAGGCGGAAAATCGCTACGCGCTGACCGGTACCCCTGTTGAAAATCGACTTGCCGAGCTTTGGAGCATTATCGAATTTTTAAATCCAGGCTATCTCGAAGGGTATGAGCGCTTCCGACGCCGCTATGTGATCCCAATTGAGCGCTACAACGATGAACAACAGGCGATTGAATTGCGCAATCTGGTGCAGCCATTCCTCCTGCGGCGGCTCAAATCCGATCCAACGATTATTGCTGACCTGCCGGAAAAGAACGAGATGGTTGTCTATTGCTCGTTGACACAAGAGCAGGCAAACCTCTACGAGCAGGTCGTCAGTCAATCGCTGACCGCCCTGGACCAGAGCGATGGGATTCAGCGCCGTGGTATGGTCTTGGCCCTATTGACCAAATTGAAGCAGATCTGCAACCATCCTGCGCACTTCCTCAAGGAAGAGGGCCCCCTCAAAGGGCGCAGTGGCAAGCTAAATCGCATCAGCGAGATGATGGAGGAGGTGCTTGCCGTTGGTGATTCTGCGCTGGTCTTTACGCAATTTGTCGAAATGGGCGAACTGCTGCAACGCCATTTTGTCGAACATCTCAAGGCAGATGTGCTCTTCCTGCATGGCAGAACCACGGCGGTACAGCGCGAACGGATGGTGATGACCTTTCAGGAGTCTGAAACCTCCACCATCTTTATTCTCAGTCTGCGTGCTGGTGGGGCCGGACTGAATCTGACTCGCGCCAATCATGTCTTTCATTTTGACCGCTGGTGGAATCCCGCTGTGGAAAATCAGGCAACCGACCGCGCCTTTCGCATCGGGCAGCGCCGTGATGTCCAGGTTCATAAATTTGTGGTTGCTGGCACATTGGAAGAACATATCCAACAACTCCTCAATGACAAACAGAATTTGGCCGATACGATTGTTGGCAGCGGTGAACAGTGGCTCAGCGAGCTCAATACCGATCAACTGCGCGACCTACTCCTGTTGCGGCGCGAAGAAGCCGACGAGCGGGATACCCCAGATGAACTGAATGACGACATCAGTGACGACCTGAACGACGACCTGAACGACGGCCTGAACGACGGCCTCACCGACGAAGTCGGGTGAACTTGAGAATCTATCCGGAAATTGGGTGTGGCCCAACCGGAACAGAGAATCTTCGGATCGATATTTGTACATAATTGAGGGATGAATGGCCGCAAACGCAAAGCATCAACGATGGTCACAAGCATGGCTAAATACCTTGCGCACGTTAGATCTGCTTGCCACCCGCACGACCACTGGCAGCCGCATCCGCCGCATGGAGCTAACATTGGGCCAGGTTACAGCCGAAGTCCAGGAACGGAGCCATGGACTTTGTCAGATCACCATCCAATTTGCCACGCTGGAGGAAGGGATCTGGGCAAAAGTTTTGGATCTCTTCCAGCAACAGTTGGCCAATGCACCTGTCATCGAACCACGCCTCGCCTTCCCGGAAGGTCCGCTAGCCTTTCGTGATATTTGCGCGTTGCTCTTTCCCGCCACTCGTCAGGCGATCCAATCTACTTGTTCCTGCTGCCCTGCCGATGGCAGCCCGCGCAATTGCCCTGCGTTGCAGACTGTCTACCGACAGTTGGGCGCGATGCTCGACGAAGAACCCATTCTACTTTTGCGGCTACGCGGGCATGAATGGCAAGAAGTCGTTCAGGTATTGCAAAAACGGCGTAGCAACGACTATCGTACATCCGTACCAGTGCCAGGAAATCCGCCACACCAGGTGCCGCCGGCAGAGCGTGGCACCGGTCGCGATCTGAATGTCAACAACAATAGTCTGAACAACCAATTGAATAATTTCTGGGGTTCACGCAAGCAGATGGAGATGGTGCAACATCACATTGCTGCCCCCACCGTTGATCTGGCCGTTCTGCGCCGACTTGGCCCACTGCCCGAGGAATTGGGGGATCCCGTGGTCGATCAGCAATTGGTGATGTTCTATCGGTTGATCTCGCGTGAAGCCGAAGCGCTCGCCTATGATCTGGAAAGCGGAAACGACACCCCCATGACACCGAAGCATCTGCGATGAAAGCGCCGCCATGATCGAAGAATTTCGTGTCCATCCTCTTTATTACCTATTGGTGGCCTTTTCGGTACTCCTGCTATTATTGCTGGGGCGCGCTTTATGGGAGATGGTCACAACCGGCGTGCTCTTGTTTTTTGGAATCGCCATTGTCGCCATCCTCTGGTTTCTCTCTGCCCTAGGCACGCGGGTTCATCTATTGCCCACGGAAATGGCCATTCAGATGCCGATGCGATTTCCGTTGCTGCCCCCCCTGTGTACGCAGCTACGAACCTCACCAGTAAATGCAACGGAGGTATTCGACCGGCGTACGACTTGTACCATCGACTATCGTCAACTCTATAGCATCGATGAGAGCGGTCGATTTTTAACAGTGCTCACCATACTTTACTACCCTAAAGAACAGGATGGGTTGCTCGATCTGACGCAAATTGCCACCATTACGCTGCCTTTGATGAGGAACCAACAGACTCTGCGCCAACGGCTAGCGGCCGTCATTGCCCAATGAGTATGCCCGAATTGATGCCGATCGCGCCGACACTGTTGTTGCGCACCATGCGTCCAGAGGACGAAGCGGTCGTCCTGCCGGCAATCAATAGCCAACTGTTGCGGGCCGCCTATAGCGTTGAACTGGATCAGCGCGCGCTGTTGGCCAATTTGTTGCAGCCCAATCCGCCGACTCTTTATACTGTGCGCTGGCAACGCCATCAAACCTTTTGTGTCTTGCGCGCGGGCGCGCTCGAAGGGCTTATCGACGTGGCTGTTGGATTGGATAGTGATAGTTTGGATCTGCCGGACTATAGCCCGCTGGGCTTGTTGCGCTTTTTGTTATTACCTACCATGGCCGGACGGGTTGACGAAGTTGCCAACCTCTTGATGACGGCCGCAACGACCTTTTGGCAAAGCCATCGGGTAGGCTACATCAAAGCGTTTCACATGAGTACCGGTTACCCAGAATTTCAAGCGGGCCTAGGGGCGCTCCCCGGCGATTGGCATGAACAGATCCGCGTGCTCACCAGCAGCGAATTCCAATTGAGCGAGCGTTTCTATGCCCTTATTCGTCCCCTTGAGCAGCCGTTGGAAGAGCGGTTACCCGTTGCCGGTTTGAGTCTCGTCTTCCGTGGAAAAGCGACTGACCGTCACTATCAACTCTATTACCAGAGTGACCGCATCGGGGAGGCGCGAATGACCGAGTTGCCAATGCGATCGATACCACCAGGCAGCGCACCGCATAGCGCTCCACAACGGCAGATCCGCGTCGCCAACTTAGTCAATCTTTTTATTGACCCGGAGTGGCGTGGCCGAGATATCGGCAAATGGCTGTTGCGCCGTCTGATCAATGATGCGACCTTTCAAGGGTATCATCAAATGTTAGTGCATCTGCCCCATCGGGCCTTTATTATGCAAAATCTATTGACCCAGCATAGCTTCCAAGAGCAAAACTATCGGGGCTATACATTGGAGCGGTCGTTAACCAGATAAACCCCATCAACCAACCTCGCTCATCAGTCGAAAGTGTGAGTTGCACGCCCAAAGGGTGCGCGATTCGCTCTGAGAACTCACATTTTTCACAGATGAGCCACCAACCTTTATCTACGATGCACATTCTTTTTGTTACTGGTGAGTATCCACCCATGCGCGGCGGTGTCGGCGCCTACACCGCACGCCTTGCCGCTTCCCTGGTTGAGCAGGGCGCAACTGTCAGCATATTGACGAACCAACAGGCGCTCCCCGTTGCACTCAAACGCTCACCGATTCAACTTTATGCGCAGAAGCAATGGTCACCGGCAATCTGGCGCTCAGTTCCCCGTCTGGCGCAACGCATTGGCGCAGATTGGATTCATGTGCAATATCAGACGGCCGCCTTTGCCATGAATCCTGCAATTAACCTAGCACCAACCTACTGGCACCGCTTTGATGCTACTGCGCATCCATACCAAGTTGCCTGGACTTACCACGATCTGCTGGTGCCCTACCTTTTTCCTAAGGCGGGCGCAAAGCTTCGGCGCTGGGTGACGGCGCGCCCGGCCCACAGCAGTGACTTGGTCATTGTGACTAACGAGAGTGACCGTCGCCAATTATTGGCAGAACAGGGGGTCGACGCCGTAAAGATCCCAATCGGCAGTAATATCACCCCTTATGCATTACCGGCAGATGCCCGGCAAGCGCGACGTGCAGAACGGGGCTATCGCGATGGTCAACTGTTGCTCGGTTATTTTGGCTTTCTCAACCGCAGCAAAGGGGGGCTTACGCTCATCCAAACGCTCGATCGTTTGGTGCAGCGTGGCCACGATGCCCATCTGCTGATGATCGGAGAGCGGGTGGGGGCCAGCGATCCCACCAATTTTGCCTATTTACATGAAGTCGAGACGCTCATCGCCGCACGCGGGCTGACCCACCGTGTGCGCTGGACGGGTCACCAAAGCGCCGATCTGGTGAGCGCTGATCTGGCTGCCATTGATATTCTGTTGATGCCCTACGCCGATGGTGCAAATCTACGGCGTGGCACCTTGATGGCCGGCATGGCGCATGGCTGCGCGATTATCACCACAACACCCCAAGGCCCGCTGCCGGAATTGGTCGATGGCCGCGACCTGCTCTACATCTCGCCGGAAAATGCCATTGCGACCGCCGATGCTGTGGTGCGGCTGGCGGAAAATCCCAATCTGCGCCGGATCTTGGGGGAGCGGGCCCGCCAGCAGAGTCAACAGTTTACATGGGATGCCATTGCCCGTGCTCATTGCCTACAGTATGGAGCCACACACTAATGGCCCGCGTCCGTACCCACCGGTGGGCCAAATGGATAAACCACCTGTGGTGGCTCTGGTTGGCCCTTTTGGCGCTACCCGCGCTCTGGCCCTTTTACAGCGAAGGGTTACCCCGCTCCTTTGATGGCGGGTTGCACCTCCTGCGCCTGAGCCTGCTGCATGATTATATCCGCCAGGGAATTTTGTTGCCACGCTGGACCCCTGCCTTGATTCTCGGCTATGGCTATCCCCTCTATAATTTCTACGCGCCTGGTGCCTATTATCTCGCCGAAGGGCTCCACCTGGTGGGGGCATCCTTTTACGACGCCTTTATCAGTACCTTTGTGCTCCAGATTCTGGCCGCGGGCTATGGTATGTATTTTTTTGCCAGCGATCTCTTTGTCTCACGAGATTTCACCGCTGTAAACCGATCGGAGGAGCAATCTGTCGGTGGGCACTTTCCCGCCACGTTCCCCGCCACGTTCCCCGCCACGTTCCCGGCGCTGCTCGCTGCGGTGGCCTATCTTTACGGCCCCTATCTGCTCACCAATGTCTATATTCGCGGGGCGATTGCCGAAGCGGGGGCGCAGGCGCTCTTGCCTTGGATCTTCTGGAGTGTACGGCGGCTGCTCCGTGCTGAAAATGCGCCGCGTTACTTTTTTGCTGTCATCTTTCTCCTCGGCGCGCTGGCGCTGACCCACAACATTACTCTCCTCTTCCTGCCACCGGTCTTGCTGCTCTTTGTGCTGCTGCACTGGCTACAGGCGACTGATCGCCCTGGCGAAAGACGACAACGGCTATTCTGGATTGGTGGTGCGCTGCTCGGTGCAATGGGTGTGAGCGCCTTCTTTTGGCTACCGCTCCTGCTTGAACGGCACAATTTGGCCGACACGGCTTACCTGATCTCGCGCAGCGTCTGGCTGCCAGGGAGCGTCTGGCGTTGGCAGAACTTTCTCGATAGCGGCTTCCACTTCACCCACACCTTTGCGCGGCCGATCAAAGTAGGGGTCATCCAGCTTCTGTTGGCAATTCTTGGCTTTCTAACTCCATTGATTTTCACGGTACGGCGAAAAAGCTGGCTGACCGAATGGCTCTTTTGGTTCGCCGTGGCCGTGGGCACCGGTGCCTTTATGGGGGCCTGGGCGCTGCCCATTTGGCTGAGCAATGATATTTTGCCGATTGCCCAATTTACCTGGCGGCTGCTGGCGGTTCTTTCGTTGCCGCTGGCGCTCTTTGTTGGTGGCATCGTCTCCTTGGTTGATCGGCTGGCACGGCCCCGGCTACGAAGCACATTGCAGCTGTTGCTTGGCCTCACAACATTGATCGTCATTGTCCTGGCACACCGCCCTGTGCTTGCCTGGATGGATGTATACGCCGCCGAAAGTGCCACCGTTTCGCAGCCGGTCTTTGCACAGATCGAAATCGACAAAGGGGTGATCAGCGGCGGGCAGCGCAACAGTTCTATCCAAGAATTTCGACCGCGTTGGGCCGATACTGATCTGGTGCTGGCGGCAGATGTCACAACGCCAACAACAGAGACGGCAATCAAGGTCACTGCGGCCAATGACTTTGATCTGCAATTGACGGTCGACGCACCGGCTGCAACTTTTCTGCGCTTTGCCACCTTTTACTTCCCCGGCTGGAAAATTCTGGTCGATGGCATGGCCCAACCAACCTATCCCTCCACCAATTTGGGCTTGCTGACCGTCGATCTGCCGGCGGGTAGCCACACCATGAGCGTAACATGGGCCGGCACCCCCAGCGAACGGTTCGCTGGGTATCTCTCGCTGCTGACATTGGCCATCTTGATCATCTTCGCGTGGCGTCGTCGTGCGCTACGGGTTTATACACTCTTCCCTGCCTTGCTCCTATTCATCGGCCTCTTCTCGATCCTTTGGCGACCGCCGGTACAGGCCATTGCCCAACCGACGACAGCGGTAGAACGCCCAGGATTGGCGCTACGCGGGCTCCGGTTATTGGAACGAGAGCCTGGCTATCTCACCATCTATCCCTATTGGCAGGTGCAAGCGCGGCAACCCGCCACGTTGGCCATGCGCTGGCAACTCCACGATGATCAAGGCAAGCTAGTCAGTGTAGCCGAGAGCTACCCCTATTACAACACGATCCGCGCCGACAGTTGGGCACCCGGCGCGCTGATCGATGACGCACAGCGCCTGCCGCTGCCTGCATCATTGACAGTCGGCTCCTACCAGCTTTCGGTGCAACTGCTGGACGCCGGAACGCCAACAACGGCTGCGCTGCCTATTGCAACCTATCAACTGCCTGTTGCGCCGCCGCCACCGGTTGAAGCTGAACACGCGCTTGATCTGCGCTATGGGCAGCAGATCCACCTCGTCGGCTACAGTCTGCACGCCGATGGCCAATCCGTCACGGCGGAGGATCCACGCCCACCCGTGGTCAACGCCGGTGCTTATTTGCGCTATACACTCTTCTGGCAGGCCGATGGGCTGGTCGACCAGAATTACCATGCCTTTGTCCATCTCACCGACCACGAAGGGGTGCCGCTCGTTCAGGAAGATCAGTTGCCGGGGCCACTCTTTCACGCGCCCCAACTGTGGAATGGCTATCGCCCCTACAACGACAGCTATCTGCTGCGGATTCCAGCCGATGCACCCAGCGGCCTCTACTGGCCCGGTGTGGGGCTCTATAACTTTGCCACGCTCGATCGCTTACCCTTGCCAGGGAGTGATGCCGACCGGTATCTTCTGCCACCGATTAAAATTCTGGGCACCCCCGTTGGTAAAGCGGAGTCTAGCAGTGGGGCAACCTTTGGTGACGTAATAACGCTCTTGGGGTATACTGGCAGCGATCCGACGCTCTTGGGGTATACTGGCAGCGATCCGACGCTGCCACGGCAGGAGGGTGACAAGATTGCCGTAACCCTCTACTGGCAAAGCGATAGTGCTACACTTACGGATTACACTCGCTTTGTTCAAGTCTATGACCAGACGCTTGGCATGGCTGCCCAGTTTGACAGCCCCCCGCAAAGTGGTGGCAACCCCACCAGTGTCTGGGTTGCCGGTGAAGTGATAGAAGATCCGGTCACACTCACCGTGCAGCCGGGTGTCCTCCCCGGCACCTATGGCATCTATGTCGGCTTTTACAATCCTGCCGACGGCAATCGGCTGCCGGTCTGGAATGGGGCCGGCGAACAGGAGCCGGCTGGCTGGACACAGGTGGGGCAAGTGGTGGTGAGGTAGATAGGGAAATCGGTAGAGCGGGAAATCGGTAGAGCGGGAAATCGGTAGAGCGGGAATGGTGGAAGAGTTGGTTGCTAGGGGAAGAGAGTATCGATGGATTCAGACGCTGCTTATCATCAGTCTGCTGCTGGTGGGTTTTGCCTTGCGCACCTATCGGCTAGATGGGCAGAGTCTCTGGAGTGATGAGGGGATCAGCCTGCTGCGCAGTGAACGCTCGCTGCCTGAACTGCTCGATACCATGCCCGTGGAACAGATGCCTGGCTATTTCGTGCTGCTCCACGGCTGGTTGCGCTTGGCAGGGACGGAGGACTTTGCGCTGCGCTATCTGTCGCTCTGGCCCAGTCTGCTGGTGGTTGCGCTTGCCTATCGATTGGCGGCAACAATGGGTAGCCACCGCATTGGTCTGATTGCGGCCGCCTTGCTTGCGACCAATGCGTTTCAGATCTGGTATGCACAAGAGGCGCGCACCTACAGTTGGTTACTAGCCATCGGCTTGCTCTCGACTTTGCTCTTCTGGCGTCTGCTGACAACCGAGCAGCGGCGGGGGGGAGGCTACTGGGGTACGCTCATTGTCTATGGGATCTCTACCGCTGCCGTCGTCTACCTACACTACTATGGCGCGTTGGTGCCACTGGCCCATCTGTTCTTTATCGGCTGCTGGACGCTTTACCGACGCGCGTGGCAGTTTTTACGCCACTGGATGGGTGCCGGTCTCCTGGGACTGTTGCTCTTTTTGCCGTGGGCCCCGCGGGTGCTCTCGATCTTTGACTTTCCCGGCTGGCGCGAACCGATCGACCCCTGGCAGATCCCGTGGCAGATCCTCACCCTCTACACGGTTGGCGGTAGCTTGCCGGCGGCGTGGCAGCCTTGGCTCCCCTGGCTCTACCTGGCGCTGATTGGGCTGGGGCTAATGGGCTGGTGGCGCGTGGACGGACGGGCGCTCTTTTTTATGCTCTCCTGCACCTTTGTCCCGCTGGGCCTCACCTTTGCCATCGCGCTCCAGACGCTCGATTACCATGAACGTTATACGATTGTGGCAACGGCCCCGCTACTCTTGCTGGCTGCTGCCGGCATCGCCGTTCTCCCCTTGCCCAATCAACGTATTGGCCGCGGTCGCCAGATTGTGTATTGGTTTGGTCAATTGGCGAGCATTGCGCTACTTGGCCTGTTGTTGGCCGGCAATGGCAGCGCGTTGAAGCCCTATTATGTTGACGATCGCTATCACAAGCCAGATTTTCGCGCCGCCGTCGACGTAATTGAACGCTTTGGCGAGGATGGCGATGTTGTGATTCTCGACGGGCCAGACCCCAACCTGGTCTTCTTGCACTACTATCACGCTCCCTATCCCATATATGATATGCGCCCTTTTATCAATACCCCGCGTGAAGAGAGCTACGCCGCAATGGTTGATCAGACCACAGACGCCCAACGCGTCTGGGAGGTACTCTTGTTTCATGAGCCACGCGGTGTCCAGGAGTGGTTGGCGCGCAACGGTTGGTCAACGCCGCCGCAGGATCACAACGGTATTCGCCTGACCCTCTATGGGTTGACGGCGGATGCACTACAGGAAGAGACGGTCGATTTGCCGGTGGGCGATACGCTCTTATTGACGACAACGGCCACGCCACGTCTGCCACTGACTGCCGGCGATCTGCTCGCGGTCAGCACCTATTGGACGGTACTACAACCACCTCCTGACTACAAATTTAGTTTGCGGCTGGTCAACAGTCAGGGTGAAATTGTATTGTCACAAGATTATGTCCCACAGAATTGGTTTTCCCCCACCTCTACCTGGCCAGTGGGCGCATCCATGGTCGACCAGCGCGGCTTCTTGTTGTCGGCTGATTTCCCAGCAGGCACCTATCAACTTACGCTGCGGCTCTATGATCCAACTAATGGCGCGGTCGCCGAAACGCCGATGGGTCAGGATATTGATCTTGGTCCCGTTGAAATTGTACCCTAATCTTCATGCCGCTTATGCGTAATTCTGGTTACCAGGTAGATAAGACAAATAACTTTTTGCACAAGCCCGCTACCCGCTCGCTGCTACTCTGCTTGATCCTGCTTGCTTTTGGGCGCGTCTGCTGGCATTTGGATGCTAATAATATGTGGTGGGATGAGAGCTTGAGCCTACAACGTGCTGAAGCCGATTGGGGAACGTTGCTGCGCGGCACGCTGACAATGTACGACGGCTTTTCGACGCAACCGACCACCGATCAACACCCATTTTTCTTCTTCTTGCTCCAAGGAATCTTATTGCGCCTGGCTGGCACCAGTGAGTTCGTGCTCCGTTACCCATCGGCATTGGCTGCAACGCTGCTCGTGCCCGTTGCCTGGGCATTGGCCCGCTCTTTTGAACGCCGTGGCATCTTGCCCCCAAGCAGCGCGCTGTGGGCCGCTGGCTTTGCCGCGCTCCATCCCTTTTTTCTCTGGTTTGGTCAAGAGGCCCGCCCCTATGCACTCTGGTCTGTGCTTTCGTTGCTGTCGCTCTATCTGCTCTTGCGCTGCACCGAAAGCAGCGCAGAAGCAGGGCGCATTCTCAACCGCTCCTGGTTGGTCGGGTACATCATCGTCACGATCATGGCACTCGCTACCCACTATTATGCCATCTTTTGGTTGCCGCTTCACGCCCTCTATTTTTATACACACTTGCTGCGGCGTAACCGCTGGCTCGGCCCGACCGTGGCGCTTCTATTGCTGGCCATCGGTGGCGCGATCGGGGGTGCCGTCGCCTGGCAGATTTTAAGTCAAGGGGGCGGGGCCAATTTCCCAGAGATCTCCGTGGAGATTTTGATCCCCGATCTGGTCAATGCCTTTAGTCTGGGGCTTAGTGTCACGCTTGACGATGCCGTCCACTGGTTGGGTTGGCTCTTTGGCGCGCTGGCGCTATTGGGTGCGCTGTGGGGGCTGCGTTCCTGGCAAACCGTACGGGCCGGCGGCTGGCTCCTGCCGCTGGGTCTGCTGATCCCCGTTGTGCTTATTCTGCTGATCAACACCATACAGCCGGTCTATATGAATGCCCGGCATCTGAGCCTGCTCGGCGGTGCCATGATCGTATTGGTTGGTGGCGGCATGGCCCTGCTCTGGCAACGCCAACGCTGGCTGACAACAGGATTGGCATTGGTGCTGACGGCGGGGCTACTCTATAGCACCGTCAACTATTACACCCAACCGGCCTTTGGCAAAGATGATTACAGCGCAATGGGTCGCTATCTACGCGCCAATCTGCTGCCCAATGATGTCGTATTGATCAGCCCGGCATGGTCCTGGCGCATCTTTGACTACTATCTGCCCTTAGATGAGATCGACAACGCCGCCGCGCAAGGGGTACCGGTGGCGCGCTATGGGGTACCACTGTTGCGCAGACCGTGGCCGGATAATGAGCAGTTTTTCAACGACCTACAGCAACACTATCGCCGGATCTGGTTGGCCCGCTCCGGTACCCATCCCTATCTCGATCCGGATGGCCTGGTGCCCGATTGGCTGCGCAGTAATAATGCAATGCGTTTGCGCGATGAAAAATTTTTCAGCCCCACCTCTTTTCTGGATCTAGAACTCTTCTTGACTCAGCCCCCCGTCTATGAAGGCATGAACCCGCCGGCGCTGCAACGGGTTGACCTGCTCTATGGCGACCTGATCCGGCTCGTCGGCTACGATGTTGAAGCGCCCCTGCGACCAGGTTATGCACTGCCGATTACCCTCTATTGGCAAGTGGAAACACGGCCCACGGTCAACTATAAGTACATTTTGCAGCTTGTGCAGATCAAGGATGACGGCGAAACAGCCGTGCTGGCGCAGACCGAGATCGAACCCTACTACGGCCAGATCCCCACCACCTTCTGGGATCCCGGTAAGACGATTGTGGAGTATACCTCCCTGCCGCCCGTCAATCTCTACCCAGCCTCTGCTGCGCGCTACCATCTCACGTTGCAGCTATATGATGCTGCGTCGCTGGAAAAGTTACCCGTGACCACCGGCGATAGTGTGGCGACCGCACCCGACGGACAACAGGCGATCATGCCTTTTATCATGCCATAGAGAAGTCGTGTAGCCATCAGTGGCCGGTGAACTTGTTGAACCGCCGATGGGCACCCTCAACCCAGCAGATAAGTTTTATTGGCAGATTGACGCTGGAACACAGTATAATAGCCCAATGGCAAACACCAAATCAACGCAATTGGGAGAGAGGTTTCGTAGGGGCACGATATACCGTACCCCTACGAAACCTCTCTCCCGTGAAATCAGCTTGCTTCTGTGCATTCTTGGCGGCTTTACCCTGCTGACCTTTTGGTACAGCATGGCGACGCCTCCCTTTGAAACCCCTGACGAACTCTACCACTATGCCTTCGTCCGCCACATTGCCCAGGGCAACGGCTTGCCCGTGCAGCAGGCGGAGGTCGACGCACCGTGGGAACAGGAGGGCAGCCAGGCACCGCTCTATTACCTGCTCGTTGGCTGGCTCACCCGTGGCATCGACCAAGGGGATTTTGCCGCGCTCAGTGTGCGTAACCCACGCGCCAATATCGGCGATCCGCTCTTCCCCGGCAACAAGAATTTTATGCTCTACAGCGCCGCCGCGCACCCGCTGCAAGGGGCCAATCTGGCGTTGCACATTGGGCGCTGGGTGTCGCTGCTCTTGGGGCTGGTGACGCTCTGGTGCACCTATTTGACGGTAAGGTTGGCATTGGTCAGTGATCAGCGTTCCGGGGACGGCCCGCAACATGCTTGGTTTGCGCCAATCGGTATGGGCCGTCCCGGGAACGCGCCCTCTCGCGCTGCTTTCCCCCTCATCGTTACCCTCTGGGTCGCAGCGATCCCTCAATTTGCCTTTATCAGCGCCTCCTGTTCCAACGACAGTTTGATCATCGCTGCCAGTGCAGCCACTGTCTACTGGCTGGCGCGACTGTTGGTCAAAGCAACCGACCAGTCCATCAAGCTTAGCGAATGGTTAATCTTGGGGCTGCTATTGGGCATCGCCGCGCTGAGCAAGTTACAGGGATTAGGCTTGGTCGGACTGGTGGGGCTGGTCGTGCTCTGGCTGGCCTGGCAACGGCGCGATTGGTGGTTAGCTGTGCGCGTCGCGCTGCCGGTGGCGCTGCCTGCCCTCCTCATCGCCGGCTGGTGGTACGGGCGCAATGTCACGCTCTATGGCGACCTCTTCGGGGTCAGTCACCTGCTCTCCAACAATGGCCTGCGTACCGAAGCGCTCTCCTGGGGTGGCCTCTGGGGTGAATTGCGCGGGCTGCGCTACTCCTTTTGGGGCCTCTTTGGCTGGTTCAACCTCCTCCTCCCCGGCTGGATCTATGCCCTGCTTGATGGGCTGACCCTCGTCGCCTTGCTTGGCCTAGTGGCGCGACGGATTCTTCCCGCCAACCCCAAAAATCGTAGTAAAGACTTTAGTCTTTCCCCAGTAGTAAAGACTTCAGTCTTTACCACCAAAAGCGCAACCACCGTTCGCCTGCTTGCCCTGCTTTGGACCCTGCTTTCTCTGCTGCTGCTCGCCTATTGGATCAGCCAGGCGACGGGCAGTCAAGGACGGTTGCTCTTTCCGGCCATTGGCGTTATCATTTACTTGGTGGTCGATGGGCTGCGCGGTTGGGTACAGTTGCTGCCGCGGCCTCTGCAACGACCCCTTTGGCTGGCTCCCCCCCTTTTGCTACTGGGTAGTTCGCTCTTTGCTCTACTCGTGCTCTTTCCCAAGGCCTATGCCACGCCGACACCCATCGTTGCGCTCCCCGATAGCATCCCGCTCATCGATATGCACTATCGGGGCAGCACGCAGCCAACCGACGAGATCCGTCTCCTCGGCCTGGAAGTGCCGACCGACCGCTAT
This sequence comes from Caldilineaceae bacterium, assembly GCA_034432375.1. Lineage (GTDB taxonomy): Bacteria > Chloroflexota > Anaerolineae > Caldilineales > Caldilineaceae > JAHBVH01. Next base: position 16,175 of record DAOUCA010000063.1, on the reverse strand, counting down.
CGTCCCGGCGAACGTGTCCCCGTGACGCTCTATCTGCAGGCCGATCAACCGATTCAGGAGGATTATCAACTCTTTATCCAATTGCTTGATGAAACAGGCACCGAAGTTGGCAACCTGACCAGCCATCCCGGGTGGGGGCGCAACCCGACCAGCCTTTGGCAGCCGGGGGTGATCTACGCTGACCGCTATCCGGTGCTGATCGACCAGCCAATCGACAATCGATCACCGCTGCTGGCCAAGGTCTATGTCGGCTTTGTTAACCCAGCGACGGAGAAGAGTGGCCGTTTGCCGATCAGCGCCTATGATCGCGACGGCAACGAAGTACGTGAGCCCTTCTTGGGTACCGTTGCCATCAGCCCATTGACCCAACCGGCGGTGGCAGCGCTTGCACAGGCTGGCACAGAAACAGTTGCCGTTGGTACCCAATGGGGTAGTGTGATCCAATTGTCGGCGGTGACGCTCCCCATCGCGCCGGACCTACAGCAAGGTGATACCTTTACCGTTACCTTGGTCTGGGATGCGATTGGTACACCGGCCACCGATTACGCTGCCTTTGTCCATTTTATTGACGGCGATGGCGCACAGGCCACCGGTTTTGATCAGGCCCCAGCGCTGCGCTTCCCCACAAGCTACTGGCGCAGTGGCGACCGTATCGTTACGACCTTTGCCTTGCCTGCCCCTGCCACGCCAACCGCCAATGGCCTAGACAACTATGCCCTTTGGGTAGGACTCTATGAGGCAGGCAGTGGGGGCACGGTGCGGCTGCCGGTGACCAATGCCGCCGGCCAGGTGGCGGGTGACGGGCAGGTGCTGGTCAAGGACCGTTAAATTATAGATGCATACAGATTATCTTAATTGATAGACCAATCTTTTGTTTCTGCCACAGAGTGCACAGAGGACCCAGCATTTTTTTTGAAACGGTCTTGCGGATCGTGTAAATCGTCCTGAAAAGTGCCCCATGGAAACGCCGTTTTTCTCTACGCTCTCTGTCTTCTCTGTGGTAAAAAATCAACCAAAGAGGAACCAAACCAAATGAAGATTACCGATATTACCGTTCAAACCTTCCGCCACCTCTCCAACACCGTGCGCGATTCGGAAGGGCACGGCCACCCGGGCCCGGAACACGAAGCCCGCTCCTCCATGCTCACCATCCACACCGATGAGGGCGTCAATGGCTATGCCTTTGGTTCGATCCCCAAGGGCACATTGGAAGGGGCGATCAAACCGCTGGTCATTGGCCAAGATCCGGTTTATCGCGAAAAGATCTGGCACGCCATGAAAGAGCGCCAACGGCTCAATCTAGCGACGCTCAATGACAAACATCTAACCGTCATCGACCTGGCGCTTTGGGATCTAGCCGGACGTGCGGTGGGGCTACCGGTACACAAACTGATCGGTGCCACACGCGATAAAGTGCCCGCCTACGCCAGCACTATGTGTGGCGATGATCTGGAGAATGGCCTGGCTACCCCCGACGATTACGCCCGCTTTGCCGAATGGTGTGTCAAGGAGCGCGGCTACCCCTCTTTCAAGTTGCACACCTGGCAGCCCCCCTACGATGGCGCGCCCAGTGCCAAGCGTGACATTCAAGCCTGCGCCGCGGTTCGCGAAGCGGTCGGGCCCGATGTGCCGCTAATGCTCGATCCCTTCCACTACTACAGCCGTGAAGAAGCCTACTATCTGGCGCGTGAACTCGAAAAGCTCGACTACTACTGGATGGAAGAGCCAATGGACGAGCACAGCATGTCCTCCTACGTCTGGCTCTGTCAGAACACGCTGCTGCCCATCTGCGGCCCCGAGACGGCCGAAGGCAAGATGTTTACGCGCGCCGAATGGATCAAGGCCGGTGCCTGCGATCTCGTGCGCGGTGGCGTTGGTGATCTCGGTGGGATCACCCCGTTGCTCAAGGTCGCCCATCTGGCTGAAGCCTTTAACATGCGCATGGAAGTCCACGGCGGTGGCCCCGGCAACCTGCACGTCCTCTGCACGATGGCCTTCCCCGGCGAATTTTACGAGCGCGGGCTGCTCCATCCCTTTATCGATTGGGAGCAGCCCAAGCCGTGGCTGCACAAGCTCGACGACCCGATGGATGAGCAGGGCTTTGTCCACGTCTCGCAGGATCCGGGGCTGGGGCAGGCGATCAACTTTGAGTACATTGCCGAAAATTTGGTCGAGAGTTACTAGGCTCATGTTGACATTTGGGTTTTGCAGGGTTAACCCCCTGCGCTAACAAGGAAAAGCCGCCTCAGCAGCTAGGCATTTAGCCGCTGAGGCGGCTTCTCGCTGTTAGACGGCCAATTCGATTGGCCGTTTTTAGCAAATGTCAACAGGCCCTAATAATCAATAATCAATTGAAAATGGTTAATGGTTAATTGTAGCTTTGCTGGTGCCTACGCTCCGGCGTAGGCACACTCCCTGACGCTCCAGCGTCGAGACAGAACACGGACAGCCTACGTGAACCGACTATTTCTTAATCCGCTAAAGCACGGAACGATCAGAACAACTTTGGAGCATCCATGTATGACTTTGGCGTGCAATCAGCTTATGGCGATCTAAAAGCAGTCCTTATGCATCGACCGGGACCAGAATTGGCAATGGTGAGGCCGCACAATCTGCGCGAGTTCAACTTTGATGCGCCAGTCGATCAAGCGCTGTTTCTGGCCGAATATGATGGGATGATTGGCCTGATCCAATCCCACGGCGTAGAAACGCTGATGTTGACCGACATACTCAAGGAGGACGCCGACGCGATTGGCTTCATCAACCACCGCCCCAACATGACCTACACGCGCGATCTGGCTGCCGTCTTTAGGGGTGGCGCAGTGCTCATGGGGCCGCACCTGAAGGGACGGTGGGGCGATCAGCGGATGGTGGGACGGGCCCTAAAGCGGCTGGGCATTCCGATCCTCGGCGCGGTGGAGCAGCCCGGCTTTTTGGAAGGGGGTGGCGTGACGCTGATCGGGGAGGATACCGCGGTCGCCTCACTCTGTGATCGGGCCAACGAGGTGGGGACGCGGATGTTGCGCGATGCCGTGTTGGGCACACAGGTCAAGTACTTCCTCGAAGTGCCGCTGCCCTTTGGCGAGATCCACATCGACGGGGCCTTCATGATGCTCGATGAGACTCTCTGCTTGATCAGCAAGCCAATCTTTGAAACCTTCCCCTGTATGCTCTATGAGGATGGGCGCAACGAGCCGCGCCATGTGATGTTTTTGGAATTTTTGGAAGAGCGGGGTGTGCAGTATATCCCGATCACCGACGAAGAGCGCATCGAAGGGCACCTCAACGTGGTCGTGACGCAGCGGGGTAAACGGGCGGTTGGCTTTGCTGGCGCGCAGCGTATCAAGGCTGAGATGGCTAAGTTGGGCTGGCAACTCGATACTTTCCCTTCGGATGTGCTCTTCCTGGGCAATGGTGGCGCACACTGCATGACCTGCCCACTGTGGGTTGAATGAATTTTGGCGAGCTTTGCGCCTTTGCGAGAAAATTTGAGAAAAGGAACAATCTATGATCGACACGCGCGTTGTCTATCTCGAACCCGACAAATTAACCATCGATACCATCACCCTCCCCCCGCTCAAGCCAAACCAGGTGCTGGTCAAAACGCACCAGGCGTCGGTCTGCGGCTCGGAGCGTTATTTCTACCGCGGCATCAACGTGCGCCCAGAAGATGAGGCCAAAGGCGGCTCCGAGGTGCAACTGGGCGAACACAACCAGGAGCACGCCCACGCCTACCCGATGGGGCCGCTAGGCCACGAAGGGGGCGGTACGATTATCGAAGTCGGTAGTGGTGTCACCGAGTACATCGGCGGTGGTAAAGTCAACGTCGGCGACCGCGTCGGCAGCCTCATCTACCCGACCTACAGCGACTACTGGGCGACCGACATCCTGCATGTCCAGCCAATTCCCGACGGCGTTTCGATGGAGGTGGGCTGTCTCTATGAACCGTTGGGCTGTGCTGTTTGGGCAGCGCTCCATGCCGGCTTCAAGTTAGGGGACATTGTGGCGGTCAATGGTGCCGGCTTTGCGGGCAATATCCTGTTGCAGGGCGCAATTAAGTCGGGGGCGTCGCAGGTGATTGCCATCGATGTCGTGCCCGCCAAGCTGGAAGTCGCCAAGAGGCTGGGGGCGACGCACATCATCAACGCCAACGAGACAGACCCGGTCGCGGCGATTCTGGAACTGACCAAAGGCGAAGGGGTTGACGTGGCAGTCGAGGCGATTGGCGGCAATGGGATTGGCCTGAAGCAGGCGCTGGGCATGGTCGGCCACAACGGCACGCTAGCGCTCTACGGCGATAATTACGCACCAATCCGCGACTTCTGTTTCCACCGCTTTCACGAGGATGGCCTCGACGTGCGCAACCTCAACGCCGTCCATTACACCAAGCTGCGCTCGATTGAACACATGCGCGAGGCGTACCGCGTGGTGCAACGGGGTGTCTTTGATCTCGATATCATCTTTGAAAATTCAGTCACCCATCGGCTGGACGAGTTGCCCCAAGTCTTTGCGCGCGAGACCAAAAATATCGAGCAGCAAGGGTCGCTAAAGACGTTGATTATTCCCTAAGCTATGATATGATACGTGACAGAATATCAAAGATAACCGCGTTCCAGCGCCACAGATGAGTTTCGTTCGTCCAAATCTTCCAGAGTTATTGAGGGAGATTGAAACCCTCATACAGAAAGCAGGATCATAGATGAGTTCCCCAACCGCCACCTTGACCTACCTCGACGCTGCCCAGAGGATCCTGGATCGCATCCGCGCCACCCAACTCGACACCATCGAAGCCGCGGCCGACATCTGCACCAATTCGATTGCCAACGATGCCCTGGTCCACCTCTTTGGCACTGGCCACTCGCGCATGTTTGTAGAGGAAATGTTCCCACGCCACGGCAGCTTTCCTGGCTTTCACTCGATGGTTGAGCTTTCGCTGACCTTTCACAATCAAGTTGTTGGCTCAAATGGTCAACGGCAGGCGATGTTTTTGGAGAAGGTCGAGGGGTTGGGCAAGACGATCATGCGCAACTTTGTGATGCGCCCGCCAGACAGCATGATCATCTTTTCCAACAGTGGCGTTAACGAAGTGGTAGTTGAGGTGGCGCTGGAAGCCAAAGCGCGCGAGCTACAGCTGATTGCCGTCGTCTCGCTGGAGCACTGCCTCGCCTCCAAGCCGCGCCACTCGTGCGGCAAACGGCTGCCCGACCTCGCCGATGTGACGATCGACACCTGTACCCCCGCCGGCGATGCAATGGTCACCATCAAAGGGCTGGCGGATCCGGTCGGCCCCGGTTCCACGATCGGTGCCGCCGCGGTGACCAATGCGCTCAAGTGCCGCATTGCCGAAAAGTTGACGGCGCTGGGTAAGCCGCCGTTGGTCTTGAGCAGCAGCTATTTTCTCGGTTCGGAAGCAGCCGCGCAACGTTTTGATGACTGTTACGATGAGTATCGCGACCGCGTAAAGCGCGTTTATGGATAGAAAAATGCAAGCCCAAATCACTGAATTTCAAGAACGCTTACTGGAACAAGCGCGCAAACTGGCAATAGCCGAAGAGCGCACGCTTTCATCCGCCGTGGAAGAGGCCTTCCGCGCCACGCCGCGCCATCGCTTTATTGCGCGCTATCGCGACTGGAACAGCAACGAGTGGCAAATCGTGAGCGCGGAGACGCTGGCGCAGCATCTGCCTTTTCTCTACAGCAACAATGCGATTGGCCTTTACGGCGATGAGAAGAGTACCCCCTCCACGATCTCGCAGCCCAGCCTGGTGCTCTCGATGCTCGAACTGTTGGAACTGGCACCGGGGCAGCGCGTCTTGGAAGTGGGCGCAGGCAGTGGCTGGAACGCGGCGATGATGGGGCGGCTGGTCGCGCCAGATGGTCATGTCTATAGCGTGGAGATCATTCCCGAAATGGCGCAACAAGCGGCAGCGAATGTCGCGGCACTCGGTATTGAGAATGTCTCGATTATACAAGGCGATGGCGGGGCCGGCTATGCCGCAGGCGCGCCCTATGACCGAGCAATTTTTACCGCCGGCACCTATGATCTGCCCGCCAGTTTTTACACACAACTGCGTGCGGACGCCCTGCTGCTCCTCGTTCTTAAACAGATAGAAGGGGGCGACACGCTTTTCCTGTTGCGCAAAACCAGCGAGCACTTTACCGCGCTTGCCGCCTTTCCCGTGGGCTTTGTGCCGCTGACCGGAGCACATGCCCTGCCCGATCAGCAGCCACAACCGCTGGCCGACTTGTCCGGCTGGGCTGAGTTGCAGATGCAAGAGGTGCAGCGCCGCGCATTCTGGTGGGGCGGGCGCGGCACAGCCAGCCTGCTTTGGCGCACGCGCGGGATTCGTTCTTTTTTGGCGATTGTGGAACCCTGGTTCCGCACCTTTCGCGTTGACAGTACAGACAATGGCGCGCAGGAAATCTTTGGTCTGTGGGATGCCGAAGGGCGATCCCTCACGATTGCCGGGCATGATGAGCTGATCACCTATGGCAATTTGGCCACCCACGACCGGCTACGCACCTGGTTGCGGCGCTGGATCGACCTGGGTATGCCGGCGGCGGACAGCTTCGATTTGCGCATCTATCCCGCTGATGTGCCGATTGCCGCTGGCCACAACGAATGGCTGACCCGCCGCAAAGACTCCCAATTTCTCTGGCGTTTGCCGGACGTATAATGCAGAACGTTTCAGGGAGACAAGGTGACAAGGTGATAAGATGATACTGTTGCACAGTCTTATGAAATGCCTTACGGTCCACAGGAATGACACTTTCACAGCGAAGCGTAGGGTATTTCATAAGGTAGGCCAACAGTATCGCAAGGTGGCAAGGTGATTGTAACTGTCCTACTGTCCCAACGACTTTATTGGATTACGCTGGTTACCCCTTTAGCGCGCCGGTAACCATCGCTTGGAAGAAGGTATTGCGCGTGCACAAAAAGACCAGGATGATCGGCACCATCACCAGCACACAAGCGGCGGCCAGCGCGTTGTAGGAGGAGAGCGACTGCGCTATATAATCATAGACGCCATACATCACGCCCCGTAGCTCAGCCCGACTCATCAACAGATAGTTCGCAATAAATTCGTTCCAAACATTGACAAAGCCCAACAAAAAGATCGCCGCCAAGCCTGGGGCCGCTAACGGCGCAACAATATACCACAAGGTGCCCGCCGCCGTACATCCATCGATGCGGGCTGCTTCTTCTAAGGCAAGCGGAATGCTGTCAATAAAGCCTTTGACGATCCAAATCGCAAAGGGCAATTCAAAACCCACATAGACCACAATCATAAAGAGTCGTTCATCGTAGTGCGGTAGCGCGTGGCGCAGCCCGACGTTGACCTGATAGAGGCCTAATAGCATGGTCAAAAAGGGTACACCGGCCAATGCCAAAACACCCACAAGCAGCAGCTGCCGGCCATGGAATTGATAGCGCGAAACAGCATAGGCCACCATTGCCGAAAGCACTGTAATCAGCAGGGCCGAACAGGTGGCATACAACAGCGTATTCGGCAGATATTGCTGCAAGATCCGCCCCGTCAACCGAAAGCCTATCCAACTGTTGGGGTTGATTTCGGGCAAAAGCACGCGCTGATAGCCCTCTCCACTAAAGCGGCAGGCCTGCCAATCAAAGCGGTGCGTGGCAGTATCGCAGGGCAACAGCACGGGGGGCTTGCGACGTACATCTCCTTGCTCTTTCACCGACAGCAGAACTGTGCTGGCAATCGGGTAGAGCATAATCAAGCAGAGCAGCGTCAAGCAACTGTTGCGCAGCCAAGACGATAGCTGCTTGCGCCAAGCAGGGCGCTGTACCGCAGTCCGATCTCTGTTGTGGTTGAATGCTTTGGTCATGCTTGATTACACCTCTTCAGTCGAGTGGGCGGTTCGCAGTGTGAGCAAAATGAGGCCAAAGTTGAGCAGCGCCAAGACCACCGAGAGCGCGGCCGCTAGCCCAAAGTCAATCCGTGCAAAGCCAATCGAATAGAGTAAGTAGCTAATTACTTCGGTGGCTGTCCCTGGGCCACCGCCGGTTAGGCTAAAGACCAATCCCACACCATTCACGCCACCGAGAATTAGATAAAAGAGTGCGACCGTGAACATCGGCGCAATCAGCGGCAGCACAATGCGGCGTAGAATTTGCCAGCGATTGGCACCGTCGATCGCCGCGCTTTCCTGAATTTCTGGCGAGACGGTCTGCAGCGCACCCAACAGCAGCAGGGTGATAAATGGCAAAATCTTCCAGGTGGCAGCGACCATAAGATAGAGTAAGGCCGGTGCTGGTGGGAAGGGGATGTGGGGTGAGAAGGAATTGTGCGCGGTAGTCGTCAAAATTGAGATACCGTTGGGCTCGCCAAAGAGGGTTGGATTGGCAAAGAAGGGGGAAAATTGACCGTACTCCGGCACCACAAAGAGCCGCCAGACAATACCGGCGATCACATCGGAAATGATCCAGGGCAGAAAGAGCAGCGTGATGTAAACCGAGGTGAGGCGGACGCGTTTGCGCAACAATAGGGCAATCGCCAAAGCCAGCGTCATCGTCAGTGTTGCATAGCCGACAAGAAAGAGCGCGGTGTGGATTAAGCTTTCGCTAAAGGCGCTACTTTGCCACAAGCGGACGAAATTCTGCCCACCCACAAAGATCTGACGGCCTGTTCCTGCTTCTGTGCGTTGCAAGCTGAGCCAAAATGTATAGAGCACCGGATAAAGCTGTACCGCCCCAATCACGGCCAATCCTGGCAAGAGCAAACTCAACAGCGCCAGACGAGATCCTTTCATGGGCCGCGCTTCCTCGGTAATGGGTTTAAAATCACGGTGGTTTTCATTTACGCGTTAACGTAGGGTCACGGTATGCCGTGACCCTACGTTAACGCGTAAATGGATTCAATTCAATTCGCCGAATTATACTCTTCCTGCGCGGCCGTGAGGGCTTCGGCAATATCGGCGGTCGGATTGCCCTTGATCAGGTCAAAGATCACATTGGCGATGATCACTTTGGCCTCTGGAATATGCAGCAGAGAACCATACCACGGTTGGCAGTGACTGGCGGCAGCCGCAGCCACCCCTTTTTGGAAGATTTCGGTCTGAAACGCCTCTGCCTCGGCCAAATAGTCAATGACTGGAATGCCACCGCCGGCATTCAGTACCCAATCTACCCCTTGTTCGGGAGCCATCGTCCAGTTGATGTAAGCCTTTGCCCCTTCAACGTTTTTGGCACCATTGGGAATAACAAAGCCAAAGACATCGAGATGACAGCCGGGCGTCTTACCCTCCGGCGCGAAGATGGGGCTAATGTCGATATCACCAGCCTCGACGGCATCTGCCATATCCTGCGCGGTCGTACTGTTGTACTCGGTGCCAGCTGGCGAGGTGAGCGGGTTGATGTATTGGTAGCCGACATAAAACCCTGTGGGAAAGGCCCCAGCTTCGGCAGTTTTGAAGACCGCCTCTTCCTCAAAGTTGCCGACAAAGACCGCTTCCGCCGAGTACCCTTCTGCCACAATCGTGCGCATAAATTCAATGGCGGCAGTATTCTCTGGCGTGTTGAGCAACATCTTGCCGGCACCGTCATCGTAGCTGCCACCAAAAGAGCTGATGACCTGATAGAAGTAGCGTCCGGCCGCTTCGCCGTCAAAGCCGGTTGATCCCCAATAGGTGAGGGCATAGCTTCCGGCTTGCTTGAGCGCTTCGGCTTGGGCGAGAAAAGCATCGGTCGTGGTGGGGAAACCGTCCGGGTAGAGATCAGTCCAGTAAAAATTAACATAGGGGGAATCTGAGAGGGGCACGCAGTATATTTTGCCATCCGCACCGGTACAGGCCGCCAGAGCTGCCGGGTCAATCGCATCGTACCAACTCGCCGTCGTCACAAAGTCCGTCAAATCTTGCACCGTATTGTTTAAGAGCAGTGTTGGCATATCAACCGCGGCCGTGCGCATGACGTCGGGAATATCGCCGTTGTTTTGCACAGCTGTGACCAGATCGAGCACCAAGTTGTAGTCGCGTGGCACATTGACCCATTCATACTCGCCGGTAAAGGCTTCATTAAAGAGCGGGATCGTCTTGGCAAGATAAAAGTTGCCCACCCGTTCATTTGCTTGCGGATCGGTGTTATTTTGATCATAGTAATACCAGGTTACAACTGGGGTCACACTTGGTTCGTCCGCTGTTGAACCGGCGGCTGTATCGCTCGCCGGCGCGGCAGCCGGTGCTACACACGAAGCCAACAACAACGAAATGATGATTAGATAGAGATAACGAAATCGCTGACCATGCCACGCCATAATGCTCTCCTTGTTCATACCATTGTCGATACCTGCTTAGGCTGTTGATAGTTACGGCTATTGCAGGAAAATTAGGACTTACGTAGCTCGCTGACTGAGTAGACTGCTTTTCGTCGTATCGAAGTCAAGAGCTGCGTAATTCCTAAAAATAAACTATTCAACGCATAGGGGCGTCCACTCTTTTCTTCGCTTCAGGGTTAAAATACTCGCGCCAATAGAGAATCTTGCCATCCCGCAGGACAAAGATGATGCCATCTTCCATGGTATAGACTTGATCATCAGCGCGCCGCCTTTCATGCCAGACCCACTCAACCGCGCCCTCATTACCGTCAACTAAAATCCGCTTAATCTCGATCTCTACCCCGCTGCAGAGCGTAAACCAATGACGCGCCACATCGGCAATCGCAGCCGGACCTTGCCAGGTGCCACCCGGCGAGATCATCTGCCCCTCCTCACAAAAGTCCGCAGCGACGGCCTCAAAATCAGCCCGCCGCCATGCCTCGGCTTGCCGATGGATCAATGCTTCTATTTCGTGTTTGTGCATGAGCAGGCTTTCCTTCCTCACATACGTGGCGCTATACACCAAAGAGATCGCTCTTCCTCTCGACGCCGGTAGGGCTATCACCCACAAGGTGATGGCTGCTAACCTGGTGTGTAGCGTCTGTTACTGTTTTCTATCTGATAAATGGTTTCATTGCTGATAAAGAAGATGGTCAAGTAGAGGAACGCACTGGCGGCACAACGGGGATAATTGACAGCATAAGCCGAAACGATGAATCCGTCAATAGGGGAAAATTGCAAAATATACTAGAAGATTTTGTGCACAATCACCAAGAGGATACGGTAATTCTGCTTAGTACGACAACGTTAAATTAGACAAGATTGACAGAATTAACAGGATTGATACAGCAGAACAAAAATCTTGTGAATCGTATGAATCCTGTCTATGAAATGTAATTTAACGTTGTCGTATTAGGCACTGAAAAGAGATAGCCATTCACGAAGAAACACTCGCTTAGCCTCCGCATGTGTATCAAGCTAAGCACCGTGATAGCTCGTTCCACGCTCCAGCGTGGAACGATGACCTCGACGCTCCAGCGTCCAGTGCCCAAGTTATATGAGTAGGTAGTGGACGCTGGAATGTCAACCACTGTGCCGACGCTCCAGCGTCGGCACAAGCATTCCATAGACTTTTTGAACTTTATAAGTAAAGGCGAGAAAGTCTTTAGAAAACGGAGGCTGAGCTTGTCGAAGCCAGAGCCGCTTTGGCTTCGACAAGCTCAGCCTCCGCTACACCGAGTTTATTTCCAGGAATTTCTTGAATTTTACTTATTAGCGTCCCGCACGCGCCCGGCGACCCCGCTGGTGGCGCGGCTGATCCGGCTGGCTGCCGCTGACTGCTGCCGGCGCAACAGTGGGTAAAGGTCGCGCCGTCGCCATCCCCGTTTGAATCAGCCGCCGCATTTCTGTCTCTAGCCGCGCATCAATGATGACCGGTCGGTAGGCTGCCAAGCGCGTTTCCACCTCTTCAACTGCCCGTTGCCAGAGGCTCTTGCTGCCCGCTTTCTCCCAGCTTTCCCGGTTTTTGCGATCGTAGACCGCTCCCGGCAGATAGAGTTGACTTTGCCAATGTTGCAGTGTATGGGGCGCGGTGATCATATGCTCTTCGGCCAATTGCGCCCGCACGAGATCCATCGTCGGCAGATCGTCAACTGGCAAGAGTTCGCGCAGAAAGTGGTGGATCTGGCCGCAGACTTCATTGTCAAAGATCAGCTTGGGCAAGCTAAAGACCATCACATAGTCGAGCAAACCTGGCCCGGAGACCGAATTCACGCCCGCTAACCCAGCCAGGAGCGCACTGCCAAAAGATTCCGCGCCAGCCTGGGCATCGAGAAATTTGCTGTCGCTGAGCGCCATGTAGGCTTGCGTTGGCAACCCCAAACGCTTGCCAATGGCGGCATAGACAACATCGAGATGGAGCGCCTGCACGGCCAACATCGGTGAGGTTGCTTCGCCCATGTGAAAGGCCGCCGGCGCACCGCCAAAGAGCACCGGCGTCCCCGGCTTGACGATCTGTGCCATGACAATCCCCGCCAACGTGTCGACGGTGTGAAAGACCGCCGCGCCGACGAGCGTCACCGGCGCGATTAAGCCCATCAGCGTCACCGGCACGATCTCCATGGGAATGCCCCACTCGGCACAGTCAAAGAGATTCTGGCTGGAATCTTCGCTGTAGCGGAAGTTGCCCGTCGCCGTAATCGTAAAGATCGCCATGGGACGGGCGATCAGGTCGGCTTTGTCCCGGCGGAAGAGCGCCATCATCTCGGCCATACGTGTGACGCCGTGCTCGGTAAAGGCCCCGGAGACGACCGGTCGCTTCGAGTTGGTGAGGCAGAGATAGAGCCGCCACGCATCGGAGATCTGCGCTTCGACATCTTCGGTGGAGAAGGCGGTGGCGAGATAGGCGATGTGCTCCAGCCCATCTGCCACGCGGATATACTCGACAAAGTCAGCGGTCATTGGGGACCGGGTTTCGTCGGTGCGGTGGTCATGAACCTTGAGCCCACTCGAACCGGGGACAAAGTGCACTTTGTCCCCGCCGATCTCAGTAAAAGGATTGCCATCGCTGTCGTAGAGGGTAAAGGTGTGGGGTACCGCAGCCAACGCCGCCTCGACCGCGGCGGCTGGAAAGAGTATGCGCTTGCCCGTTGCATCGGTCGGCAAGCCGTGCGCAAGCAGCCGCTCTTTGAGCTGCTGTCCCCGCACTTCAATGCCAACTTCGGCCAGGATCTGCTTGGCCTCGCCAATAATGCGACTGATCAACGTCTCATCAATTGCCTGAATGATTGGGCGCACGCGCTACCTCTATTGATCTGTTGATAATGAACTGTCTGGCCATTAGATACAACTACGCCAAGGGTTTGTCATTCTGAAGAGCGGCTTTTTGCTCGAAAGAATCTTCAAGTTACCCATTGATCAATTGGGCCGCTGGGTATTAACCAGCCTACAGGTGATTTCTCTATCTGCCATTCCTTACAAGGACCACTCTGCAAGAATATTCAAGGTTGGGTAACTTGGAGACGCTTTCAGCGTGACAACTTATCAAACTGGTGGGCTGAACAGTTACCTTGGGTTGCTGTGGCAACTACACGCCCTTTTTGTAATTACTCAGGCGTGGGCCGCCTTGAACTGAAGTTCAGGCTAACAGCCGAAGTCGGCTTAAGCCGACTTGAGCTATCAGCCTTGAATTTATTCAAAGGCTGGATAATTACCCCTTTTCAATAAAGCGGCAGAGCCGTTCCATCGCCGGCTCAAGGATCGATAGATCTGATGCCGTGCAGATGCGCAGCGCACCTTCGCCACCAGCCCCAAAGGCGACCCCCGGTGCCACAGAAACCTTGGTCTCTTGCAACAAGCGCAGGCAGTACGCATACGAATCGGTCACGCCGTCAATCCGTGGAAAGAGATAGAAGGCTCCTTCCGGCTTGGGCACGCTGACCCCTTTGGTGGCGGCCAGCGCATTGTAACAGAAGCTCATGCGCTCGTGAAAAAGTTCGGCGCGGGCGGCGATCTCATCTTCGCCCTGCGCCAGCGCTACCAAACCGGCCCGCTGCACAAAAGTGGCGGCGTGCGAGATGATAAACTCGTTGAGCGGCGCCGCCTTGGCGATCAGATCCGCCCGCGCCACTGCCCAGCCCAAACGCCAGCCGGTCATGCAGTAGCTCTTGGAGAAGGATTGAACCACGATCGCCGCATCGTCGCGTGTGCAAAGCTTGAGAATAGAGGGTGCGACGTCGCCCTGATAGTAGATCCGCTCATAGACCTCATCGGCCAGCAGCCATAAATTGTGTCGCCGCGCAAAGTCGAGCAGCTGTTGCTGCTCCTCGACCGTCGCCACCCAACCAAGTGGATTAGAGGGGGAAGTGTAGAGCAATAGCCGTGTCTTTGGGGTGAGCGCCGCTTCGAGCGCGGCAAAGTTAACGGCAAAGCGCCCCTCGCGCAACAAAAAGGGAATCTCACGCGGCGTTGCGCCAAAGAGCCGCACGATCTCGGTGCCATTGGGCCAGTTGGGCGAGAGGATCAGCGCTTCGTCGCCGGGGTCGAGGGTGCAGCGGATCGTCAGGTTGAGTGCCTGCGTGCCTGAGCCGGTGATCACAATCTCGCGCGCCGGGTCGAGCGCAACGCCATGCAAGTCGGCGTACTTCTGCGCAATCGCCGCGCGCAGCGCCGGCAGACCGGCATTCTCGGAATAGAAAGTCCAGCCCTCGTTGAGCGCCCGGGCGGCTGCCTCTTTGATATAGTGTGGCGTCGGCATGTTGGATTCGCCAAAGTGCAGCGCGTAGACACCCTCCATCGTAAAGGCGACATTGGCAAGTTCGCGGATGCGGGAAGGTTGGATTGCGCTGAGGCCGGGGGCGGTGGTAACGCTACTCACACCGTCACCTTCTTCGGGTTGATCTGCAACTTTTCCCAACTCTCATCATTCTCCAGCGTCACCACGCGATAAGACTCGGCGTGGGCCATCTCTTTACCCTTGGCGGCTTCGGCGGACCACTGACGCACCATCTCACTGGGATCCCAATCGTTGAGTTGGCTGACATGCTTTTTGAGCGCTTCGATTTTCAGGTCGATGGTGTCAGAAATGTTGATGTAGGTGGTCGTCTTGCCTCCTTCACCCCAATTCATGGCGTAGACCTTGCGGATCTTGTGCGCTTCCAGCCCCTCCTCGCGCAGATCCTGGAAGAGATGGGGCTGCCCGGCAGCGGGGAAGATGGCGTCGACCGCGGCGGCCCCGACGGCACGGTGATCGGGGTGGTTGATATAGCCCTCCCCAGCCCAAAGCACCGTGGGATCGGTCACAACGACCGCCTCGGGCTTAAAGCGGCGGATCTCGCGCACGAGCCGTTTGCGCAGCGCCATCGTATTCTCGACCATGCCATCCGGCTCGCGGAAAAAGATCACCTCTTGGACGCCGACCACCGCGGCCGCGGCGCGCTGCTCTTTTTCGCGAATTTCCATCGCATCTTCGCGGCTGATCGACAGGTCGGCGATGCCCACGTCACCACTGGTAACGAGTACATAGGAAACCTCTGCGCCTTCCTTCACCCAACGGGCAATGGTGCCGGCACAGCTAAATTCAATATCATCGGGGTGGGCCATGATGACCATGACCCGACTTGGGGTATAGGATGCGTTATTCACAGTGATCTCTCCTAATACATAATAGACGAGCGAATAAATGAGGGTACCGTTCAGGTAGGTCGCATGTTCACCTTGTGATACTGTTGCAGAGTCTTACGAAATGCCTTACGGTCTACAGGAATCTGTCATTCCTGCGCGCCCAGTGGGCACCCAAGGAATCCATTTGTTCGCTGTGGACTCTTGCCAGAGTTTATCCTTACGGAGGTGGGGGCAGGAGTGACATAATCACTTTGTAAGATAGTGCAACAGTATCACCTTGTGAAAGAGCACTCCCAACTGAAGGATACCGAATAAATGGCGGTCGAAGCGGTCAAAATTTGGCGGCTGACCCGATTGACGTGCGAAAACCGGTTGGTGACTACCTTCCGGCAAACCAATGTAAGCGCTAACCCGAATAGTTGTCAGTAATCCAATCGGGAGTTTACTCCTGCACAGGAAGATTGTATAGAAGAGACGATATAAAAAGGCAGGAAATTCGTAACGACCAAGCCACCCCCCTAACCTCCCCCAGACTGGGGAGGAACAGTCTAGCCGGCAACGGTTCCCTCCCCAGTCTGGCTTACCGTTACCCACAGCGGCGTGTACCAGAGGTGGCAAGCGTTCCGGGGACGGCCCACACGTAATTTCGTCAACCAGCGTTTCTCTGGGCCGTCCCCGGAACGCTGCTTCGCACGTAAACTTATGGGTAAAGGTAAG
>DAOUCA010000062.1:0-10837 GCA_034432375.1 Caldilineaceae bacterium | reverse complement strand
GCGCCCATTGCCAATGTGGTGCGTACTGTATTCAGCCAAGAAAGCGTTGACGCCCGCTGGCGAACGGTCATGAGCACTGCCACGAATATCGGCATTGTGTTAAGCCAGGCGCTCTTTACCGCCCTCGGCGGATTTTTGATCGCCGGGTACGGATACCGCGCGCTCTTTCTCTTTGGGGTTATCATGTCTCTCATCTCCGCCCTCATCGCTTGGATCTATTTACGCATTGACAAGCGGCAAAATGTCTCAACCCCCTACGAATGAGGCACAACGGAGACATAGTAGTTGCCCGTCGCCCGTGCAAATGCCTCGAAAATATCTGGCAGCACAATGCCGTAGGCGTTCAAACTGGTTTGATTCAAGTGTACAATAATCTGTTGCCCCTCGACCACAGGGATCTGGTTGGCCGGCACATGATCGTCAATAATCCGCGTGGCCATTTGCGCGGCGACTTCCCCTTGCTCATAGGGCGAGACGCCAAAGGCTAACATCCCCCCATCGCTCACATAGGCACTCGAGGTGCTGATCCCCGGGATGGGGGAATTGGCCTCTGTCCAGGCGATGACCTTCTTTTTGTTGACCAAGGAATCGGGATCATCGGCCGATTCGAGTAAGCCGCCATAGTTGGTGATCAAGAGCAAATCGGCCTGATCGGCGGAGGCCAAGACCGCCGCTTGCCATTCGGCAAATGTTTTGACCACAATTGAGTCGACTAAAATCACCGGATCCCACGTTGCGCCAAGAATATCCACGCGATTTGCCAGGCCCGTTGTCGTGTCATCGGTAATATGCAAGAGGCGTACTGTATTGGTCGCAACGGTCGTATCTTTGCGCGGGAACTGAATCAGCTGCAATGCTTGACGGGTAGCTTCCAACGGTTTCCGCTCTAGGACGCCGGTCACATTATGCGCATTTTCATAGCCATAGTCGCTCAGTTCGCCATTCATCCCCGAAAAGATAATATTGACGGTGCCATCGTTGATAAAATGACGCGCCACATACTCTTGCGCATTATCGTCGACGGCAATCAACACATTGGGGCGCCAATCTTGAATGATGCGGCGTGCCCCAGCCCCCGCGGTTTCATAGAAATCAGTACTGGTGTGGCGCCGGGTGTCCAAATAGTACCAACGGACATCATACTGTTTTTCATCAATGACGCGATGGATCCCTTCGTTGACCTGTTTTGTCCAAGCATAGTTTAGATCGTAGCTGTGTAAAATCAGTACCCGTGGACGCTGTAAGGCGGTAAAAATCAGAAAAGTAAAGAGACAAAGCGTAAAGACAAACATCATGATCTGGTTCAAGCCGATATTCAAAATCTTCTGTTTCATCGTGCACTACCACTCTCTCTGTACGTAGGTAACCGTTGTATGCAATTACAAGATATGAAAGTATTGCCAAAAGGGAATCGAGGCATAGATCGCGGCCAAGCGAATAAACCAAGTAAGGACGTTGTAGCGCAGAAAGAGCGATTTACTATAGAGTGGATTGGCACCGATTAATTCCTCAAATTGGATGTAATAGGAGCATTGGTAGGGCAGGAAAAAGTGTTCACTGAGCGTTAAGATCATAAAGCCAATCACCCAGATGTTAATGCCGTTGGATTCGGCAATCGGCAGGAAGATCGTAGCCGTAATGACGACGGCAACATTGATCGGGACAACTAAACGAATCGTACTAATAATGATGGCCAAGAGGAGGACAAAGAGATAGAGATTGTTCTGCATATAGCCGCCCATCCAGGCCAGGTGTTGGTTGATGTAATCATCGAGCCCCAAATAGCTAATGGTCTTGACCAGCCCAATCAAGGCACCCAGCAGGATCAGAAAGGGCCAATCAATGGCTGAGCGAAATTCGATCTTGCTCAAGCTGCCAAAGGTCAAAAAGGCAAAGAGCAACCCGAGGCCAATCCAGGCCGGATCGATTTTATGAAAAGAGCTTGTCATCACGCCGACAATCAGGAGTGCAATGCCGATCACCGCTTCCCACTCGAGCACAGACATGCGCCCTAACAATTTAAGCTGTGTATCAATGATGTCGCCAGAAAATTGAAACTTTTCTCTGTTGCGAAAGAAGAGCGCCGTAGTTGCCGTCGTTAGGAGCAAAATGACGAGCCCGGTCACCGAAGCATAGAAAGACCAATTGAGCCACTGAAACCCATCTTGGACCTGCGTAGGGAGCATACCAAAGACGACAAAGTTGATCGATTTGCTGGTAAGAAAGACGCTGGAAAAGATACTAACGCTCAGAAAAGCGGAAATGGCCAACCGGGTCGCGGCTTTGTCGCCCTTTTTATAGCCTAACGTTTCTATCATCTCTTGTAGCAGAAGTGTGATGAGTTGGACACGGCCATTCACCGATGGCAACACTGGCGTCATCAGGATGCCCACAAAGGCTAATACGCTGTTATACCATGTCTGTGACTGAGGTGTTGCTTTGAGTAAGTATAGCGAGATCCGATAGATCAGACCCGAGGCGACGAGTACTGCGCCCAGGCCAAAGATACTCATCGCCATAAAGAAACTATTGGACGCGTAGCCGGATAAGACCACGTTACTCGGCACAATGCCTAAAACAATGGTAACCAAGATGGCGAAAATCCCAGGGACAAAGTCGGGCACCAATCGAAAGATCCACATCAAAATTGTGGTGACAAAGACGGCAATAAACATCCGTGGGTTCAACGCCAGATCCGTGTTGCTTGTGAAGCGCATAATTAAAAGGGGAACAACGAGACACAAGATCCAGCCGATCAATCTCCACGGATCATTATCCGGTTTATAGGCCACATGATCGCTGGCATCGGTGTAGGCGGAGGGGCTGCTGGTTAGGGTATGATTCAGCAAGGAGATCGAAAATTGTTGCCGCACTTTGGGATGCTTTTGCAGCAAGGGCGTAACCGCGCTGGCTTCAAATTGGAGTAATTTAACTGGGGTCGTGGTCACCGCATCGTGCAGATAATGGCCCAACCCCATCACGCCCTCCTCACCCACAAGGCCAGACGCGATCTCCTGAGATGTACCCTTCTCCGACTCCAGCTGAATTCTACCTTCTTGCAGCAAATAGACCGTTTTTGCCGGATCGCCTGCCTTGAAAACGGTTTCGCCAGACGCTAGCTCTTTTGACGCAAGATGAGCGGCAAAACGCGCTAAATCAAGCCTGGGCAAGGGCTTGAAGGTGGGCATACCTTGTAAATATAGGGCCAACTCTTGAGAATTGATCATCGATCGTGTACCTTTTCAAATAGATTGTCATCTTGCCGATTGTGATCTTGCAATTGAAGTCAAAACCGTATTCCTACCTCAGCAAAAATAGTAGTTCTGAAAGCCGCCTAGCTCCTTGTTACCAGCGGACTGGTGTCGAAAAGGGCGGCGAAATCAAACATGGGCGAGGAGAGTAGATTTGTGGTCGTTGAGTTGGTCAAGAAGATGTCCGGTGATGGCTTTCTGGATTATTCACCTGAAACAGTTACAAACGTTTACGATTCTCTATTCTATAATTTTCGGCTTTATCTGCGAATCGGTAAAATGATGGGACTTTATACCTCACCAGGATCCCGCACGCTTCCACCCTTGGCGGATGATTACACACGCTGGCTCGCCACAAAAAGTGCCTTGTGGTTAGCGTCAGTAGTTATTCGCCACCTGCTCAAAGGGGATCGCCAGATCCCCGACCTATACTCAACTCAGAATACTAGCCGGCGTTTTGCCCTCTCCTCCAAATGGCTTAGTCATAAGTCGTATAATAAAAAAACACGACAACCTGCTCGTGGGTAACAGGTTGTCGTGTCTCGTTCGCCATGCTTATGCAGTTGTGTAACAGATCGATCGCGCTACTACCGCAGGGTCAAACTCATGATTGACTGACAAATCTCATTTTTCTGCTATAGCGAGCAAGTCGTTCAGAGAGAAACTACCTTTGCCCTCTGTGCTCTCTGCGTCCTCTGTGGCTAAGATTAACGTAGTCAGTCCATCAGACCAAGCTCATTATCGCGCAGCCCTCACTTTAATGGCTGCAATGTTTTATCGCGTAGCCCAACCAGAATGCTATTGCCGGCGCTGTCGACACGCAATTCGCCATATTCGGCACTCTGATAGCGTTCGGCGTTCCCTTCTTGGAAGAAGTACGAGGGGGCACCAAGGTCGAGTGTCCACTCATGTTTGTAATACGCGAGCAACCGTTCATCGGCGGCCAATGGTGTGCCATCGTCCAGGCGCACAAAGTGGGCCACCCCCCGCTCATCGAGCCGGATCACCAGCTTGCCCCGCCACGGCAACTCGCTCTGCTCCAGGTCGGCGGCAATTTTATAGCGCAGATCCATATAATCACCCTGGATCAACGAGCGCGGGTCCACCGGTGCCAGCTCCAACAAGACCGGCTCCCCCGTGCGGATCAACCGCTCCTTGCCATAGACCCCAACCCCGACAAAGCCCAACACCCCCAGTGTAACCAACCAAAGGATCGCAATACGTAATTTTGTCATTTGTCACTTCTCATCTTGTCACTTGTCATCTTGTCATCCGGTCTCCTCACCCCCCACCAAGCCGCCAGCAACACCACCCCTGTGCCCATCAGGATATACGACTTGTTAAGCAGCGTGATCTCCAGATTATAGTAGTAGGCACTGAGGAAGAAGAGCAAGAAAAGGGTCGCCAATCCCAACAGCAAATTGTTGCCTCGCCACCGCCCAAGTAGCAGCACAATCACCGCGGCCAGGATCCCCGGCGTTTGGTAGGCGGGAATGCAGAGCAGCAGCAGTGCACCCACCGCCCATAGTCCCACGCGGCTCAAGAGCGGTTGATCGAGATCGTGGAGGATCTGGTTGATCAGATAGAGTAGGACCAGCGCCAGCGCGGTTGCGGACAGCCACCAGTCCGTCACGCCAAGCCAATTGCCGAGCGCCAAAAGACATAGTCCAAAGAGCGCCAGCACCAATCCGTAGCCCACGGGTATGCGATAAGGATAGAAGCGCCCCGTAAGCAGGCGAAACTCCCCTTGCCAAAGGAAGGTCATCCCCGCCGTCGTCACTAAGATGAGCGCGTGCAGCAGTTGGGGAAAATCCTGATCGTAGATGAGAAAGGTCAGTGCACCGATGATCGCCAGCACCGAGATCATGCGATGAAGCGCATCTGGGTAGAGCACCAAGAGCACAAGCTCCACACCAATCGCCGCCAGGGCCACCGTTGTGCTATCCTGGAGCAGATCACCAATGCCAAAGATCAGAAGACCCTGCCCGGCGAGGACCATGGCAAAGGTCAGCTGTCCCCAAAAGATGCTCTGACGCCGCCACCATTTGAGCCCAATCGCCACGACCGTCAGCCCAATGCCCCAGCCGATCATCTGGCCCGTCGTATCGATAATGCCCATCAGCCCCAGGAAGGTGCCCAGAAAGAAGGCCGCGATCCACGCCGCTACGCCGACCAATGTTTTAACATACCAGGGCGAGCTTTCGGCATCGGCCGCGGGGGCGAGTGCGGCTGGCAAGGGCCGTTCTGCCAATGGCGCAACCAGATGCTCTTGTGCCAACTCATCGAGCAGTGTCCCCAATGTTACTTTTGTTGTACTCATGCTGCTTCCTCCCAACGCACGTGGATCCGTCGTAAGATTGTCACCGCTACACCGGCCTGCACAATCACCGCACCGCCGGTGACGAAGTAGGCGAGCGTCTCGTCGACTTCGACCAGCGAACGCCCGATCAGTGTTGTCAACACGGCGATGATGCTAAAAAGTGCCAGCGTGAGCATAAAGAGATCGGGACGACGGTTGCTATAGATAAAGAGCACCGCCCCCAAAAAGACGAGGTAGATCAGCGGCGCAAAGCGATGGACCAGCGGCACCATCTCGCCATAGCCCTGATACTCATCAAAGAGGGCAAAGATGTTCCAGAGCGTCGGCCAGAGGATATAGCCAAAGGCGCCGATCGCGGTGATGCGTGCCGGCCAGCGCTGTTGCCACCAATCAAAGCGCCCTTCCAACCACTCCCAGAGCAGCAGCCCGGCCACATTGAGCGCAAAGAGCGTCTCCGCATGGGGTTGGGCATCGCCGGGCCACGCCTGTTGCCAAAAGAGGAAGAGCGTCACATTGAGCAGCGCCAACCAGCCAATCCAGAGCAGATCAAAGCGCGCAATCAGTACCCAGCCAACGATCAACAGCGCCCAGTAACCAAAGAGTGTATAGGCATCCGCGCCACTCTGATACTCCTGCCCAAAGACCGTCAGCAACGCGCCGACAAGCAGCGCAGCGACCGTCAACGCCACCTTGCCCCCCAGCCGGTCGAGCCCCGCGATCTGTGCGATGATCACCGCCACCAGGATCGCCACGCCGACCAGCCCAAAGCGCGTCAGGCGCGACAACGCCTCCCAATTATAGGCGACAAAGAAGAAGAGCCCACTTGTCAAGAAGAGGGCACCAAGGATCAGCAGCAGATAATCGAGAAAGCGGACCCACCCCCGGCGGTCAGGCAGCGCCTCCAAGCGGCGCAACCCAACCTGCAGCGCAGCGCGGTCCAAATAGCCCAACTCTGTCAGCCGGCGCAAGCGGCCTGGTGTGGCTTGTAAGTTTGTGAGATCGCTCATAAGGTTATCCTAAAACGTGAAATGTGAAATGTGTTGCGTGTTGCGTGAAACGGGTGCCTTCGCCACGGATGTAACCCGTTTTAACGGGTTTTGCGTCTCAGCAGCGTATTTCAATGCGCTGCTGCAATGCACCGCAAGCGATTTTGTCCCTTAGTATAGCAGACAGTACAATGAGCGTCACCGTGGAAAACACGGGCCTTTGGTACCGGCCTGGCAGAATTCTGTCGATGGCAGTACAGAAATTGGTCGGTTGCCATTGTTCCACGGTTTGTTGTTGATGCGGTGGTCCACAGGCGACGTGGCATTTACGCTTGCTTTGTAAGAGACGTTGCGCCCCATGAAAAGGTTGCTAGTATACAACGACGTAAATAGACCGCTAATATTGAGTGGGACGGTGAGACAGGGGGACGGTCACCGAATTTACTGTCCTACCGTCCTACTGTCCTACCGTCCTACTTAGGCCGCACTGTACTAAGCTGCTGTTGCGATGGGGTGGCTGATACCCAATTTCTCGACGCTGGAGCGTAGGTACCAGCAATCTCAGCAGAGATCCAGTAACGGTACACGCAACACGCTTTACGCAACACGTTTTACGCAACACGCTTTACGCAACACGTTTTACGCAACATGTTTTACGCATCGCAAAGGAGCCCCCATGAACCGTGCTGACTTTGGCCAATTGGTCGCGGCGTTACGCAAAGAGAATATTGATCTGCTGGAGGGCAAAGTCTGGACGCAAAAGCGGCTGGCAGAGCGCGCCAATCTACCGGAACGGGCGATCGCACAGATTGAGCAGGGAACAAAGATGAATCTGGAGGGGCAGGTGATTGCGCAATTGGCGGAAGCGTTGGGGTTGACGACCATGGAGCGGGTTGCCTTTCTCCATGCCGCCGCCGAAGTCGATGTGGATCCCTATGGTCAGATCGCCAAGTCGCCCCCTGAGCTGTTGAACGAACTGCTGACCGCAGCAAGCGCGATTCGCTTGCCCGCCTATATCTATGATACCTATGGCAACCTCGTGGCGATCAACTCAACGATGCGTGCGTTGGCGATTATGCCAGATGAACTTTGGGCTACAGGGCACGCGTCGCCGGCGGGCTTTAACGTGCAGCGCTACTACTTTGCCCCCACATCACCGATCCGCACCTTTTTGGGCATCAATTGGACCCAATTCGCGATCCGTCTCGTGCAACACTTCCGCGTCACCACCTTGAAATATCGCCACACCGAACGCTTCCGCACGATCTTTCGCGAGCTCTACCAATATCCGCTTTTTCAAGACTTCTGGGCGCGCACCAAATATGCCGACGAAGATCTCTACCACCGGTGGGATAGTATCCTCTATCAGCATCCAGAATTGGGGCAACTTAACTACATCGCCACCGAAGTTTCTACCATCACCGGGCGTGAAGAGCTCTTTCTCGTCACCTATATTCCACGCGACCGGCAGACAACCACCGCTCTCGAAGCACTCGCTGAACGCGTTGGCACCAATTTGCATCGTGCCGCGGCCTGGCCCTATGAAGATTGATGCGTGGTGCGTTTTGCGTGTACTGTGACTGGATCGGCGTGCGCGCGATGGATCATTCGCCCCGTGAGAAATGGAATTGCTCGTTCCACGCTCTGCGTGGAATGCTTCTCCTGACGCTCCAGCGTCGAGTGGCCGTTCACCCAACCGCTTGGCGAATGCTTCGAGGGTGTTCATGACTACGATTTACGTATGATCGAGCCACTCCGCAAATTCATACAGGCTCGGTCACAGTTCACGCAACACGCATGACGCACCCCATTTTTTACATCAACGTTTCAACCGCGGCATCACCTCATCCACAAACAACTCCAGCCCAGCCATCTGTGGGAAGTCAACCAGGCGTACAATCAAATAGGTGACGCCGATGTCGAGGAAGGCTTGCAACTGTTCGGCAACGCGCTCGGGGTCGCCGACGATCGAATTATTCTGATAAGGGGTGGCGGCACCAATCGCTTCGGCCTCGGCCTGGGTGGGTGCCAGCGCGATCGATTCGCAGGACCAACTTTTGACGATCTCGTCGTAATTACGTCCAATCGCGTCACAATGTTCACGCAACACGCCCAACTTGTGTTTGTAATTGTCAAAGCTGCCGCCGGGGATGTTCCAGATGTCGGCATATTTGGCCACAACGCGTAGGGTCAACTGTTCGCCGCCGCCGCCGATCAGCAGCGGCGGCATGGGGTTCGGCTTCGGGTTGCAATAGGCCTCTTCGATGCGATAGTACTTGCCTTCAAAGCTGGCGGGGCTCTCGGTCCAGAGTTTTTGGCAGATCTGGATCACCTCTTCCATCTGCGCAATCCGCACACTCGGCTTGGGAAAGTCAAAGTTAAAGGCTTTGTACTCTTCGATCATCCAACCGGCGCCAATGCCAAAGAGAAAGCGGCCGCCCGTCAGCCATTGGATATTAGCGACCATTTTGGCGAGCAAGCCTGGGTTGCGGTAACTCTGGCAGAGGACGCTGCTGCCGAATTGCAGCGTCGGGTAACGGGCGGCCAGGTTGGCAATCGTTGTCATGCACTCAATGTAAGGGGTATCATCATCCTGGAAGCTTGCCCACGGCCATAGATGGTCATCGATCCAGACTGAGGTGAAATGTGCTTGCGCATAGTCAAGCGTTGTGGTCAATTGGCTTAGAAAGTCGGTTGCGCTGCTGCCATCCACGGGGAAAGAATTGCAGTGCCAGCCGAAGGTAAGTGGGTGGGACATTGGGTGGGTTCTCCTTTGGTGTGGGTGAGTGGATTCGGTTTCATTAACAATTGTCAATTGAGATTTCTCAATTGACAATTGTTAATGAAGTAAGACTCTTGGAACAGTCTTACTTCTTCAAAAAGGCTGCGATGCGTGCCTGCGTATCCGCGCTCTCCATGCAATGGTAGGAGGCACTCGCTTCCGAAAGACTATTTTCATCGATGGTGGTGTCGAGGCTGTCGTCGAGGAGCAGCTTCATCTGCGCCACGGCAATTGGGCTGCAACTGCGGATCCCTTCTAAAAGATTGTCGAGATGTTGTTGTACTGCCTCGCGAATCCCAACAAAATCGACCAGGCCAAAATCATAGGCGCTGCGGGCATCCATGATTTGGCCGGTGAAGAACATTTCTTTGGCCTTGGCCAGCCCCACGCGCCGCGGCAGTCGATGGCTCGCCCCCCAACCGGAGACGAGCCCCAACTTAGCTTCGGGCTGTCCCAAGCGGGCGTTGTCGGTGGCAAGAATGAGATCGCAAGCCAGTGCTAATTCGAGGCCGCCGCCCAGCGCAAAGCCTTCCACCCAAGCGATGACCGGCAGCGGAAACTCGGAGAGCCGGTTAAAGACGGCGTGGCCCCGTTGGACCCAGGGAATGATGCTCTGCGCATCCAATTCGGCCAGGGCATCGATATTTGCCCCCACAATAAAATACTTTTCGCTGTTGCTGCGGATCACCACCGCGCGCAGCTCCCCTAGATCCTCTTCGATCCGTTCTAAGATATCGTCCAAGCGATCGAAAACATCGAGATCGAGCGTCGGCGGTTTACCCTCAGTTTCCGGCGAGAAGGTGAGGGTGACGACATCTTTGTTGCGGCGATAGTGGATATGCGTGGGCATGTGGCTTCCTGATGGTGATAATTGGCTTTGTGCGCGCTCTCTCGACGCTCATTATAGTTGACCGTGGCTAAAAGCGAAAAGGTCTCTCATTTGAGGATCATGAGCACACAGTAACTTTCTGAACTCATCGCGATTCCATTATAGATGAGTGGGCATTACTACAACGGATGAAGGAAAAAGCGGATTTACCTCAATCCTCCCCAACTTGTAGAGGGAACTGTCACGCCGTCAACGACTCCTCCCCCAATTTTTGGGAGAGTGGGAAGGGGTGAATCTAAACCATCAAAACTTCGTTTACATTGTACTAGTGCAGCGTCAAGGAAATTTTGCTAGGTCGCGAACGGCGGTTGAGAGGTGCGAGGTAGTTTTCGCACGTATCGAAGCCAGAGTGAGCAGGCCCCGCTTGGTTTCGATACGGCGATACAGCTCCCTACTCAACCAGCGCTAATCCAGCAGAACTTATCTGACGCTGTACTATACTCAAATCAGAATGAAACCCCTAGTTTCGGTCAGCGTGCGTCGCACTGACGGAAGCATCTAGCGGACTGGAAGCAGTTGGCGGTCAGTGCGACGCACGCGATCCCGTTGGTCCGCAAAACTCCGGTTCTCATTCTGAACGATGTACTAGTAGTATGAACTGGCTAATCC
>DAOUCA010000061.1:0-74466 GCA_034432375.1 Caldilineaceae bacterium | reverse complement strand
TTAGTTGGTGATATGAGCGGTGGAGGTACACCCGGTCCCATCTCGAACCCGGCAGTTAAGTCCACCAGCACCGATGGTAGTATGCGGGTAGCTGCATGCGAGAGTAGGTCATTGCCAACTTCTCTCCCCTTCTCTTTATCCTTATAAAATTTTTGTTTTGAAATGATAGAGCCAGAATGGTCAATTAATTGACTATTCTGGCTTTTTTTATTACGCAACTTTTGTTTTTTATACCTTACAACGGCTACTCCTTTTGAAACACTTCTCGAAAACTTTGCCCGAATAATCGCAAGCTGTTACACTTGCGGCACTATTGTAACTCGTTTGTAATCTCAGTTATCCAAAGGACGATTTCCTATGCTTATTGGTCTGCCCCGGGAAATAAAAGATGGTGAGAATCGCGTGGGGATGACGCCCGGCGCTGTCAAAGCATTGGTGGCGCGTGGACACCGTGTATTGGTCGAGCGTAATGCTGGCATTGGTAGTTTTCTGACTGATGCTGAATATGCGGATGCGGGGGCGGAATTGGTTCGAACCGCCGAGGATTCCTGGGCTGCTGAGCTGGTGGTGAAGGTAAAAGAACCGATTGCATCTGAGTATCCCTATTTACGTTCTGACCTAATCCTCTTTACCTATCTACATCTCGCTGCCGATCAACCCTTGACGGACGCGCTTCTCAAGAGTGGTGTTACCGCTATTGCCTACGAGACAGTGCAGACACCGGACCGGAAATTGCCATTGTTGATGCCAATGAGTGAAGTGGCCGGACGCATGGCAACGCAGGTTGGTGCGGCC
The DNA here is from genome assembly GCA_034432375.1 of Caldilineaceae bacterium. Taxonomy (GTDB): domain Bacteria; phylum Chloroflexota; class Anaerolineae; order Caldilineales; family Caldilineaceae; genus JAHBVH01. The sequence goes on along the minus strand of DAOUCA010000061.1, from coordinate 73,671 downwards.
TATTTACAGAAAAATCTTGGGGGGCGTGGCGTACTTATGGGCGGCGTCCCTGGTGTTGCCTCTGCCAATGTGGCGATTTTGGGTGCCGGTATTGTAGGAACCAATGCCGCGCGCGTTGCCGTGGGCATGGGTGCACAAGTCACTGTTCTAGATATCAATCATGATCGACTACAATATTTGGATGATATTTATCATGGCGCATTGCAGACGCGCGCGAGTAATGAGTATAATATTGAAGAGGTTGTCTTTGAAGCGGATCTGGTCATCGGTGCGATTTTGATCCCTGGTGGGCGTGCACCTTGGTTAGTTACACGCGATATGCTCAAAGAGATGCGCAATGGGGCTGTAATTGTTGATGTCGCCGTTGATCAGGGAGGCTGTATTGAGACGACCCGACCAACCACCCATAGCAATCCCACCTTTGTGATTGACGGTGTTGTCCATTATTGTGTTGCAAACATGCCCGGTGCTGTTCCGCGCACCAGTACCTTTGCCCTTACTAATCAGACAATGACTTATATACTGCGATTGGCCAACGAAGGGTTGACGGCAGTGCGCAATAATGCAGATCTCTGTCATGGCCTTAATACCCACCGCGGTTATCTTACTTATAAGGCAGTGGCGCAGGCATTTGGGATGGAATATACAGAGCCAACCCGGGCTTTGGCAATATAAATTTGGAGTAGAGTAGATGGCAAAAACAAATACAGCCCCCCTAAGTGGTACGCGCGATTTTCTTCCGCTTGACGTGCTGCGGCGTAATTACGTAATCGATATCATTCAGCGCGTCTACCAAAGTTATGGGTTTGAGCCGCTAGAGACTCCCATTATGGAACGGCTGGAAACACTGTTGGGTAAGTATGGCGAAGAGGGTGACCAACTGATCTTCCGTGTTCTGAAGCGTGGAGACAAGTTGCAGCGCGCCCTCCTCGATACACCCACAGAAAACAGTGTCAGTGACGCGGGCATGCGTTACGATCTGACCGTACCCCTGGCGCGCGTTGTTGCCGAATATCGCAGTAGCCTGCCGCGCTATTTCAAACGCTATCAAATTCAATCCGTCTATCGTGCCGATCGACCGGCCAAAGGGCGTTATCGAGAATTCTTTCAGTGTGATGTCGACATTGTTGGCTCAACGAGTCAAACGGTTGAGGCCGAAGTATTGGCTGCCGGTGCGCAAGTATTGGAAGAACTAGGTTTTGGCGATGAAGCACACCCGTTTCGGCTGCGTCTTAACCATCGGGGAATCCTGCGTGGTCTTATGGAAGTCTCCGGCATTCCAACCGACAAAGAGGGTGATGCGCTTGTGGCCATTGATAAGCTCGATAAGATCGGTATTGATGGCGTGCGCAAGGAATTGGATAACCGTGGGATTGCTGCCACGGCCGCTGAAAAGCTGCTGACCACAATGGCTGCTGCGCCTACTGAGAGTAAGGAGATGCTGAATTGGCTCAGCGATCTGCTTGAGTCGAGTGAATTGGGTAGCAAAGGTGTCAATGATTTAAAGCAGGTCGTTACCTATGCCGCTTATGGTCCGGCTGCCCCCTATCTCTATGTTGATCCCTACCTTGCCCGTGGCCTGAGCTATTATACGGGTGCGATCTATGAGATTGAATTTCCTGGCTTTAGTGGATCCGGCGGTGGGGGTGGGCGCTATGATGAATTAGTGGGGATGTTTAGTGGCCAACAGATTCCTGCCTGTGGCTTTAGCCTGGGTCTGGAACGAATTTTGTTGTTGATGGAAGAGCAACAGCTCTTTCCCGCAAAAGTGGCTGGCCAACCACAAGTGCTGGTCACCCAATTTGATGAGAGTACTGTTGGTGCAAGCCTGACCTTGGCGCAATCGCTACGCAAAGCAGGATTGCGTGTTGATCTCTATCCCGATAATGACCGCTATGGTCGGCAATTTAAATATGCCGAAGAGCGCGCTATCCGCTATGTGCTTTTGGTTAGCCCTCGAGAATTGGAAAACCAGGTGATTGCGATCAAAGATCTAGTCAGCGGTGAGCAGGTAGATGTGCCCGCGGAGTCGATTGTAGAACAGTTACAGACGCGATTGGCGCAGGCATAGGTGCCATGTCCTGATCAAATTGACTGGTTTCACGGGTCACGAAATGTCGTGGCCCGTTTTCTATCCCAAGGAACGCAATTTCCCCAGTGCTCGCCGCAAGAAACTCGGCTCGAAGAACGTTTTGGGATGCAAATAGCGTCCCGTATTGTTGAGTGGCCCCAAGAAAAAGCTCTTCACCATCCGTTTGTGCCCCTCTACTGTCGCACGGAAGCGACCATTCACTTCTAATGTATCATAGCCCCAATCGTGCTTGAGCACATAGGCTAGACTTTCCGCTGCTAGTTGGACATCAGCGTCGGCTGCCATCCCTGCGACAGGCTGCACCCCATTCGTCATATCAAAGCGCACCAGCTGCTCTAGATCAGTTAGATAGAGCGTGAACGGCTGAAAATAGCGTAACGGCGGTAACCTCATCAATGTCATAAAGAGAGTACTGTTCTTTGCTTTCACACGCCGTAAAAACGCCTGCCCCGCTTCCTGCACCACGGTCAATGATACCGTCTCTGCTTTGTGGCGTGGCTTGGTCTCCCACGCATAATCGATATCATACTTGCCCAGTGAAGCTTCATTGTCGTGGGCTGTACCGATCTCCCACTCCTCGCCGAGATAGAGGACAATCGGCTGTGACTGGGTTTCTCGACTGATAAACTGCTCAGCATCGCGGATTGTATTGATGGCGTCGTTGAGATAGCTGTTCTCTTCGTGCGAGAAGTAGACAAAGCTGGCAAAGGGAATCGTCTGTTTGGGTTGGAAAGTCTCGATTTGTAATTTAACGCGTCTCAATTTCTCCGCGGCGGCTGCCTTCCGTTCCGCAACATCGTCTGGGTTACCGATCCAGTTGGCATAGCTGAATTGGGTGAGCAGCAGATCCACCGTCCCCGTCTGTTTGGCAATCTCCTGTGCAATTCCTTTGCCGTCAACCACACAATCGTTGGCGTCAAGGATCTTGCCCTGATCGGTCTCAATCAACAGCCACGAATCAAAATAGGGCACCTTGCCACACATGACACGCACCTTTTCAGAAAGGGTGTGCCAGCCATGATTGGGCAGTTCTTGTACTTGAAAATTAAGCGTGCGACAAAAATTGATCACCTTCTGGTCATTGGTCTGTTGAAAGAGCACAGTGATCGTTCGCCGTGCCGCCTCGGGTATCTGTTGCAACACGGCAGGGGCAAAGTGATCGGGGTGTTCGTGGGAGAACCAAAGGTGGGTGATCTCACGAAAATCTTCCATGGCAAAGCGCGTTTCACAGAGCAGATCCCAGCCATTGTTAAAGGCGCTGCCAAAGAGCCAGGGGTCGGTCATCAGCCGTATAGTGTCATACTGAAAGACAAAAGAGGCATGGTTTACCCAAAGCAAGGTTGGTTTCGCTGGTATGGAAGCGCTCATGGGTTCTCTGTCCCTTGTCCCTTGTCAGTGGTCACTAGTGTAACGGTCTACTCTTATTGTAGGGAATGCGCTTGGCGCTGTCAAGGCTCATTCCCTCTTGATCGCCGGCGACAGTTCTTTGGCTTGCCCCGTAATTTTTTGTCCAGTATTTACAACAAGCTGTGCTGTGCGATTGGTAATGGTGGGTGGCTTTGCGCCACGTGTGGTTTCGCTGGTTGCTGCAACAATCTCATCATTTTCAATAATTTCCACAACAAATTGATCAAGCGAACGGGGAGCCGGACCTTGGATATAATACCCTTCGCGTGTAAACTGCGAGGCATGACAGGGACACTTAAAGCGATTTTCTTGTGCTTCCCACTTGTAAAGACAGCCCAAATGGGTGCAGACCATGTAGATTGCCTTTGGTCCTTCTGCCGTATTGACCAGCCAAAATTTCCCGACCCCATTCGGCTGTGGCGCACTATCGGTGGCCGGTAACTCCTCTGCGTTCCCTAATAGAAACGTGCCCCCAAACTCGCCGACCCGAAAACGCGGATTGAGAAAAAAATAGCTAGCCGCGGCGGTTTCTACTGTCAGCAAGGTGAGCGCAGCCCCCCACGCATAGGTGAGGAACTCCCGTCGATTCATCAGTGGTGGTGCCACATTGACTGGCAAAATTGTGCTATCGGTTGTCATCTCTTGTCTCCTTATTCCTTATTCCTTATTCCTTATTCCTTATTCCTTATTGCCTATTCCATATCCATCGAACTGGCAATTGCAAGCATCTCCGTCTGTTGTACGCCCAATCCCTGCGCATAGAGCAGATAGTTGAGTCCATCGTTTTGCCAGCTCACCCATGCCGCGTCAAGTGCTGGATCCCAATCCAGCCCGTCCACCGTCGTAGATTCTGCGGTAATTGGTGCTCGGCTGCGCCAACCCCCGTGGGCGTACATACCGGTTACCTTATTAAGCCGCACGGGAACTACATTCTCTTGCGCCAGCAAAGGACGGTTATCGACAACGCCATCACTGATCAAGACAAAGAGGAGTGGATCTTCTGGCGAATATACCACCTGCTTTGGGGGAAGATGGTACGCAAGGGTAACTTGTGTGCCATCAGCGCTCTTTTCTACAAAGCCGGCCGTAAAGATCAGATCCACCGGCAGCCATGTTGGTGTTGCAATGGGAAAGGGTGCTTGCGCACGGATCGCCGCCAATGGCAGCGAATTTTTTGAACCCTCCGCCGCATGTTCCAGAACCAACGTCTGGTTGGCAACCGCCCGTTCTTCAATCAAGCCAAAACTATAAAGCCAATCCCAGACCGTGGCGCGTGCTGCCGGCGTGGATATCCAAAACAACGTTGCCAATAGTAGCAGCGCAGCAAAGGCGTAACGGAGACGCAGGGGTGCCCGCTCTTCTGCCGATATAACCGAAAAAAGCCGCCGCCACCATGCAACACGTTCACGCTGCATCTGCTGCGCCTGATTGAGCAGAGCTGCTTCTAGCAGGGTGGCGAAGCGCTGCTCAGTCTCTGTCGTGGCAGCTAACGTATATAGCGCCTCTTCGATTGCCTCATTCTCGTTGGGTTGTTGTTCTGTCATGCTCATACCTCTTCTGCCGTACGCTGTCGCTGGACGCGATAGCGCATCCGCAGATCCTCTAATCCTCGATAGATCAACATTTTGACCGCTGCTTCATTTTTCCCCATGATTTTTGCTACTTCCCCATTGGGCAACTCTCCAAAATAGCGGAGTGCGATGGCTTCGGCGCGCTCTGGTGCCAACAGCAATAGGGCTTGTTCCAATCCTTGCCGTTCGCCCTGCTGAACTACCAGATCCTCCGGCCGTAGCGCTGCATCGGGAACGGTCAATGCTGCTGCCAATGGGGCCGTAACCCGCTCTTTGCGTTGCCAATCCACCAGTTTGTGATAGGCGATTCCCAGCAGCCAGGCGATGACCGAGCCCTCACCGCGGTAGCTCTGTAGACTTTCCAACGCGGCCATAAACGTCTGTGTCGTCAAATCTTGTGCATCCTGCTCATTCCCCACCCGATAGCGCAAGTAGCGGTAGACGCGGTCAAGATGGCGGCGGTAAAGCGCGGTAAACGTCAGCGGATCGCGTTGTGCCGCAGCCATAAGTAGACGGTCATCTTCAGTTGTCACGGCTACAGAAGTCGGGCGATTCGGCATAAAACTGCTCACTTAGGTTAGATTGTTTTGTTCTATCTACATAGTCGCAAGGTTAGGGGAAATAGTAACAGGCAATTTGCGTGTTATAAAAAACAACCTCAAACCGTCTCTTACGGTTCGAGGTTGTTTTTCGTACAATTATGTGGCCAGCGGATCGCGACTACCCTGCCAATTGCTTATCCGTTCTTCAATTCCACCCTGGCTACCGTTACTTCATCGAGATAATCCTCATCGACCACGGCCCCATTGCCGGGGGTGGTTAAGACCGTCAGTGTGCTGTCATCATTCAAGGAAAATGGATTCTTGACGATATCGCGCTTGTAGTAGCGGTCATTGGCACTGATGTCGCCGGGCAGAGTGAAGTTGGGCAGACTGGCCAGCGCGACATTAGCGGTGCGCCCAATCCCCGTCTCCAACATACCGCCGTGCCAGACGGGAATCCCTGCCGTCTGTGCCATATCGTGGATGCGTTTGGCGTCGGCCAAGCCGCCGATGCGGCTGGGCTTGATGTTGATGACGCCACAGGCGTTCATCTCCAAGGCCCAGCGCGCATGAGCCGGCGAAACAATGCTTTCGTCAAGACAGATTGGCGTCTTGAGCATCGGTTGGAGTTTGGCGTGGTCAAAGATGTCATCGTGGGGTAAGGGCTGTTCGATCAGCAAGAGGTTGAACTCGTCTAGCTTGGCCAGGTGCTCAGCATCGGAGAGATGATAGATGCTGTTGGCGTCGACTTGGAGCAGAATCTCCGGCCAGGCATTGCGTACGGCGCGCGTCGGTTCGATATCCCAGCCCGGTTTGATCTTGAGCTTAATGCGCTTATAGCCCGAGGAAACATAGTTGCCAACGACTTCGAGTAGCGTATCGATATCCTTCTGAATGCCAACACTGACCCCCACCTCCACCCGTTCGCGTGTACCGCCAAGCATCGCAGAGAGACTCTCGCCCCGCTGACGGCCAAACCAATCCCACATGGCAAACTCTAACCCCGATTGCGCCATGCGATTGCCGCGAATCTTGGCAAAGGTTGGTGTTACTTCTTCCGGCCCATTCAGCTCCTTCTCAAAGAGCATCGGAATGAGGTAATCCTGCTCCATCATCCAGACGCTCTTGGTATTCTCTTCGTTATAAAAGGGATGGCGCCCCACAGGGGATTCACCCCATGCCGTGATGCCCTCGGCGTCGATGCGCACGATAACGGCGTGACAGCCTTCTTCACGCCAGCCACTCGTCTCGAAGGGGGCCACATAGGGGAGAAAAATTTCACGTAGTTCAACGCGTTCAATGCGCATAAGTTGGGCTCCTGTTACTGTTTAGTTGGGACAATGAACTCTACCCCCTCCCAACCTCCCTTGCTCGCGGGGGAGGAGCTAATACTCCCCTCATTGCTTGCGGGGTGGGGTTGGGGTTGGGGTTAATCGTTACTGTTTAATTAAAATATAATGCCACTCCTGCTCGGGTAGCTTTACACAATCTACAATCAAATAGCCGGCTGCAAAGGCCGTTTCCAAGGCTGCACGCATGTACATGCGCCACATGTGCCCCAATGGCGGATCGCTGCGGCGGATAATACCGATATCATCGGGAACCGGTACTGCTACTGCCGCATTCTCGAAGGTCAACGAGCATTCAAGCGGTTGTAAAAAGCCACTGTGGCCTCTTGTGGAGGGAAGTACCTGGCAACCGGCCCAACTCTGTTGCCCATTGGGGTACGCTCCGCAGGCCGCTAATTCCACCCGCTCACTGCGCAGCCACCAATCTACCTGGCAGCGGTCGCTAGGCGTGCCGCGGTTGAGGTCATCATCCAACTCTCCATAGACGTTGCGGGCATAGGTGTTGCAGATCGCACCCAGACGGTGGATGTTAAAGGCACCATTCGTGCGGTAAAGTGGATCATAGGTCCAAGTGACCCAATCGGTGAGCCCTTGTTCTAGCACAATTGACCGTTGCTTCAGCTTGAGTTGGAGGCCAACCCCCTGCCCTTGCCACGCCGGTAAAACACCGGCCATGTGGCTACAAATTTTGATCGCTGGTGTCGTCTGCTCTGCTCGCCGTTGTACCCCTAGCCACCAGAGCGCCATCCCCACCATCCCATTGAACTCGGCGGGGCCGTCGTCGGCACGGGCAACCAACATGCCGCCGCCATTTTTGGCCATCGTCACCAGGACATGGACGGGGATATCATCGTCGGCATTGGTGCCCCAAATCCGACGTGTAAGGGCATTAAATTGATTCGTCTCTTCGTACGTTTTGAGAAGTTCAAAAGATAACATAAACAGTCGCTCAGAGCGTTTTGATGGAAACCAATTGGGTGGAAAGGGCTGTCTGTTGGATCGAATTGCGCAGCGCTTTGCCAAAGCCCGGCGCGGCAATTTCAAAGCGATCACCCGCTTGGGTTTGAATCCCGGCGGCAAAGCTCAGGGTCGCGGTGCCAAAAAAGTGACAATGCACATCGCCGGGGCGGCGAAAGGCGCGGTACTTAAAATGGTGATGCTCAATATTGGCAAAGGTATAGGTCATGTTGGCTTCGCCGGTGAGAAATTCAGCGGACCAGAGTTCGGCGCCATCGCGTAAAATGCGCACCGTCCCGCGGATATCCGCCGGTGGCTCGCCCACCAACAGTTCCGGCCCAAATGAACTGTTGCGCAATTTGGAGTGGGCCAGATAGAGATAATTCTGCTTCTCTAGCACATGATCCGAAAATTCATTGCCCAACGCAAAGCCGACGCGCAATACCGCGCCATCATCACCAACCACATAGAGGCCGACAAGTTCCGGTTCCTCACCCCCATCAAGGGCAAAGGGAGGCAATTCGATTGATTGTTCTGGGGCAGCGACCCAATCGCCATCACCTTTATAAAACCACTCCGGCTGTGACCCAATTTCGCCGGTGGCGGGCTTGCCCCCTTCCATGCCAATTTTGAACATTTTCATGGAATCGGTTAGCTCGCCGCTGTTGAGCTTGGTGTGCATGGCGTCGCGCGCCTGGGCACTGCCAAGGTGGTCCAGCCCTGTGCCGGAGAGAATGCAATGGGCTGGATCGGGATGATCGAGTGGCGGGCGCAAGCGCTGCTCGTTGATGAGTTGGGTATAATCGACGCGCTCTGCACCGACTCGATTCTCTACCAAGGTAGCCAGATCAACGCCGGTTCGGTGGGCTTCTAAGGCGAGATCACGCACATAGTGGGTACCGTATAAAACGGCAATATGCTGTCCGTCGTCCTCTACCAAACCGACTTGCCGTTCTGCTGTGCTGCTCCAAAATTGCACCAGTCGCATTGTGTTAGCCCTTCCAGGTGATCAATATGATAAGATAAAGGTGATGTGCTCTCTTTTCAGTGGCTATATGATAACAAAAGAACCAATTCTTTGCATCTTTGTTTTGATCAAAGGGTATACCAGGCAATTGCCGAGGATTTATGACGAAACGACTAACAATCATTTTAGGTGGTGCACGCAGTGGTAAGAGCAGCTATGCGGAGCAGTTAGCGGCTGAAAGGGGGCAACAGATCCTTTACGCTGCCACGGCACTAGCATGGGATGATGAGATGGCAACGCGGATTGCCAACCATCGTGCGCAGCGACCGCTTGAGTGGCAGACCTTGGAAGCCCCCACTGCGGTCGGTGCAGCGATTGCCCAAACCTTGGAAAACCAGCCGGCAATCGATCTGGTCTTGATCGATTGCCTCACCCTGTTGGCGAACAATGTGCTGATGGCCTTGCCAGAGAATGCTACGGAAGCCGAAGCCACGATGGCATTACAAAGCGAAACTGATGCGCTGCTGAAAGTTTATGCCGAGCATGACAGCACGTGGATCATCGTCTCCAACGAAGTCGGCTTGGGGATTGTGCCGGCCTATCCATTGGGTCGCCTCTACCGCGATGCCCTCGGCCGCGCCAACCAACAGCTCGCCACCGTCGCCGATGAGGTGCTCTTTATGGTCGCCGGCCTGCCGTTGGTGGTGAAGAGTAGAGTATAATTTCCTGCCCAGGTTAGCCTCTAAAATTCCACTTTGCACAATCCTCAAGATCACATACAATAGGTGGTGACCTTCCCAACGGAGAACTAAAAGCTTAGGAGGAGCCCAATGGCTGGCCAACCGAACATCCTTTTCCTCATGCCCGACCAGTTGCGTTGGGATTTCCTCAGCTGCTATGGCGTGGATTTTATTGAGACACCCAACATCGACCGGATTGCTAATGAAGGGGTGCGTTACGAGCGCGCCTACTCCACCTCACCAATCTGTGTGCCGGCGCGCGCTTCGCTGTTGACCGGCCTCAACGCCATCCGCAACGGGGTCACCGACAATGGGCAGTGGCTGCGCCCCGACTTGGCGGCCTGTGGCATCCATACCTGGCCCGAGCTGCTCAATGCGCAGGGCTACTACACCGCGGCCATCGGCAAAATGCACTTCTATCCCTGGGATATCAATCACGGTTTTCAGTATCGTTCGATCTGTGAGGACAAACGCTGGCTGCATGTGCGCGATGACTACTATCATTTCTTGCAGGAACGGGGCCATCGCAAGTATCACGGCAACGAGCACGAAGGGTATTATGAGAATCGCGGGGCTATCGTCAGCAAACGGCCGTGGGAACTCTCGTGGGATCATTTCGTTGGGCAGGAGGCGTGCCGGTTTTTGCGATCCTATGGGAGCGAGACGCCTTTCGCCATGATGGTCGGTTTCCCTGGCCCGCACTGTCCCTATGACCCCAACCGAGAATTTCTCGACCAGATCGACCCGGCTGCCATGCCGCCTGCCGTGCCCAATGCCAGCCACACGCCCAAGCTGCGCCAGAACAATGTTGACGGCAACAAGAACCCGTGGAATGGCGTCGATTACAGCGAATTTACTGCCGAACAGAAGCGCAAGGTGCGCGCCCACTACGCCGCGTTGGTTAAACAGATTGATTACGAAGTGGGCGAGATCCTCAGGACATTGGAAGAACTCGGCCAACTCGATAACACAATTATCATCTTTGCCAGCGACCACGGTGACTATTTGGGGGATCATGACCTGATTGGTAAGGGTACTTTTTACGAAGCGAGTATCCATGTGCCGTTGCTGGTGCGCTTTCCCGACGGCAGCCAAATTGGCGTCTATGATGGGCTGGTTACGCTGGGTGATGTGACGGCGACGCTCCTTGCCTTATCAGGTTGTCCTCTGCCTGATTATCTGGATTCACGACCACTACCGGCCATCGGTTTGGAAACCAAACCGCGCGAGCAGATCTTTGGCATGGTCTCCAATGGTTGGATGGTGCAGGATGAGCGGTGGCGGCTAGCGAAATATAGCACGGGCGAAACCGTCCTCTTTGACTTGCGGAACGACCCTGATGAGCAAACGAATCTGTTTGATGATGCCGATTGCCAGGCAATTCGGCAAGAACTGGACGTCTCTCTAACCCAGGAGATCATGCGCTCGTTGACGTTGGCCCATGACGAGAAGCGGGTTTATCGCAGCGATCTTTCCCAGGATTTGCTCTATGGGCGGGAAGGGTGGCAACGACCTTATCCACAGCCGATTGGAAGTGCGCCGTGAAGTTTTCGTACGGGCCCGCCATGCCGTGCCCGCCATACCGTGCCCGCCATACCGTGCCCGTACGAAAACAGATAGAACGAAAGATAGACCATGATCGATTTACGTGAACTGCAACGCGAAATCTACGCCAATAAAGTCCGCCGCAACTGGAATGTCACCGATGTGGGCAAGGAGATTGTGCTTATGGTCGAAGAGTTGGGCGAATTGGCGCGTGCCTATAAGAATAGCAACAAGTTACCCGCCGCGGAGATCGATCAACGCGAGGAGATTGTCGACGCGCTTGGCGATCTAATGGTCTATTGTCTTGGCTTGAGTGAGATGATGGGTGTGAATGCGGCAGAGGTGTTGACGGCGATTGTTGAGAATAATAAGGATCGATCGCATACGGGGTGGATGTAGGAGAAAGTAAATAATCAATAATCAATTGCTAATGGTAAATTGTGAATGGTAAATTGTAAATGACAAAGGATACAAATCATGACAGAAATGACAATGGTTGCGGAGCCGACGACGAAACCGCAGATGAATGGACATCACACCGCGGCGCGTACGGGAATTGTTGACTGCGATGTCCATGTCTTCCCCAAATCGCTGGATGAAGTACGCGCGTTTATGCCGATGCCCTTTAGCGAACGGCTCAAAGGGGGTGGGCGTGGCTTCTTTGGTAACCCGGTGCATGGTGGCCGGCTCGATGCCAATCCACCGAGCGGCGGACCAGCGGGCTCCGATCCTGATTTCCTGCGTGAACAGCTGATCGACCTCTATGGCGTCGCCTATGCGATTCTGCTGCCGCGCGCCTTTTGCAATCTGCACCCGGACCCGGACTTGGGCAGTGCGATTGCTGCTGGATACAACGATTGGTTGGCTGATACCTGGCTGAGCAAATATAATCACGACGGTGTCTTCAAGGGTTCAATTACGGTTGCCCACCAAGATCCGCTGGCCGCGGCCAAGGAGATCGAACGCTGGGCTGGTCATCCTCATTTTGTCCAGGTGATGACTGATTCCGGCGCGCGGGCACCCTTTGGACAACGCCAGTACTATCCCATCTATGAGATGTGTGACAAGTACAACCTGCCCTTTGCGATCCACCCCGGCACCGATGGCATGGGCATCAACGTGCAACCCTCCCCCGGCTATCCGACCCATTACATCGAGTGGCACACCTGTCTTTCGCTCGCCTTTCAGGCCCACCTCGTCAGTTTTATCACCGAAGGGGTCTTTGAGCGTTTTCCGAATTTCAAGGTGGTGCTGACAGAGGGCGGCGTTGCGTGGTTACCAGGGCTGATGTGGCGGCTTGACCAGGAGTGGAAAGCGTTACGCTCCGAGGTGCCGTGGGTGCGTAAGCTGCCCAGCGAGTATCTGCGCGACCACGTGCGTTTTTCTAGCCAACCGCTGGAACGACCGGCCAACGACAAACATTTGCTCTCGATGTTGGAGATGATGGATGCAGAGCACATTCTTATGTTTGCCAGCGACTATCCCCACTGGGATTTTGACTCGCCAACCCATGCCTTCCCGAAATTACCAAAGTCGTTGCATGACCGGATCTTCTACGAGAACGCACGTGAGTTTTACGGACTGCAATAACGTTACGACTTGCGCATTGAGAACAGATTGCCAGAGAGTAACAGTTGCCGACAAGGTAGTCGTTCTTAGATGGCTACGTCAGTCCTAAACAGTTGAAAGATAAGAACCATGAAAAAACATATTGTTGGGCCGGTTAGCGAACTGCCAGTTGGCTCACGTAAAATTATTGAGGTTGATGGCCGTACGATTGGCGTTTTCAACGCCAACGGCAACTACTATGCCCTGCGCAATCTCTGTCCCCACCAAGCTGCACCCCTCTGTAAAGGGCACGTCACCGGCACAACCTTGCCGAGTCAACCGGGCGAATACAAATGGGATCGCGACGGCGAGATCCTGCGCTGTCCTTGGCATGGTTGGGAATTTGATATTACGACGGGGCGTTCGGTCTTTAATCCGCACAAGTTGCGCGTCAAAACCTACGAGGTCACGGTTGAGCGGGGCGGTGAACTGATTAAAGAAGAGAGGGATGCCGACGCCGAGGATCCCGCTGTCGAAACCTATCCGGTGACGATTGAAGATGAGTTGGTGGTGCTACACCTGTAGTTGGTATGCAACGTAGGCAGAGTTTACCGCTGCGACTGTAGCAGTAGTATGTAGAAGCTTGGACAGCCAAGCTTCTACATACTACTGTGGTTACAAGCAACTTCTTACCGTCCCGAGTTGCTTATTGTATCTACCGTCACGTCACGGGCATACAGATCCTGCACTGGGCGGAAATTATTGTGTAGCAGCGTGGCCATCGTGTCAAGCTGCGCAGTTGATAACTGAATCGGCGTAGTCAAGACATGCCACTTTACGCCTTCGGAACAGGGGGGCGTGGTTAGTGAACCGTCATAGCCATAGTAGGTGAGTTCGCTGGGCAATAGATCGGCGGCATTGATCAGCGTATCTACATGGACCGTTTCATCGGCCGCTGTCGGCATATTCTCCCAAACGGCTGCCAATGGATCGTTGGCGGCACCGGCTTCCGCCATCACGCCTACGACGGCCAATTGCCCCGCTGCACTTTGATGGACCAAATGCATTTCTAAGGGATAGGCCTTACCATCAATCGTATGTTCGCTGTGGGCGTGGAAGTGAAATTGTTTCAATTCGTAGGTAGTGCCATTCACTTCAATTGTGCTACCTGGATCGTAGTTGACCTGAATGGTATGGCCATTGTTTAGAATGTTCAATGCAGATGGTTGGTAGTTGAAGGTGATATCCGGGAGGTCGGCGGCCTCTTCGCCCGAGAGATCAATGGGTGACTGCTCGTGGCCAGTTGTGCAGGCCGTAAAGTCTTCACTCAATTCGCTCCAATGGTCAGGGCCTTCTGTCCCGCTATACGCCCAGTGAAGCGGGTGGCTTTCCTGTTCGGCGTGCGCACCGTGGGTAACATCTTCATCTGCGAGCTCCGGCCTAACGATTGGTTGGCAGGCGCTTACTCCCAACACCATAAGTAGAATACCAAGCAACATACAATACCGAATGAATTGCGACATAAAATCCCCTTCTGGAAAATAGAAATAATACAATCGGTGTGAGAAAGACAGCGTATTTTGCAAAGTTTGAACTGCGAGATCATCAAGTGGTAATGGAGAAATTTATTCACGCTGCTAACATTAGTTTACATTAAAGTAAGCAAATTTACAAGTTTTTTAATTTTTGTTTTGTGTAAAAGGTAAGTAGAACATTCATAATCATCCGCCTAGCGCCCGAGAGGAAAACAGCCATGCCTACCGTACGTGATATTTACAAATTTGACGAACTGACCTGGCCCGAAGTCAATGAAGCCGTGGCAATGGGGAAGATTCCGATCATTCCCACCGGCGCGGTTGAACAGCACGGTCATCACCTCCCGCTGAAGGTCGACCACCTCTGCGCCAACGCGGTCGCCACTGAAGCGGCGCGGTTGCGCCCCGAACTGAGCTTGGTGCTGCCGCCCGTCAGCTACGGTTATGTCCACCATGTCATGGATTTCCCCGGCTCGCTCAACATCCACTTTGAACATTTCATCCAATATGTGCTCGACATCTGCAAAAGCCTTGCCTATCATGGCTTTAAGAAGATGATCATTGTCAACGGTCACGGCTCCAATCATCCTTTATGCGAGATGGTGGCGCGGCGCTTGATCGTCGAGACCGATGCCAGCTGCGCCTTCTGTAGTTGGTGGCAGATGTTGACCCTCGACCCCGACTTCCTCAAGAATTGGCGCGAGAGTGTCTATCCTGGCGGCTGTGCCCATGCCGGCGAACTGGAAACTTCGATGTTGATGCACTTGGCACCGGAATTAGTGCGTACCGACAAGATCAAGAGTTCGATTGCTAAAACCAACCTCATGGGGTCAAAGTATATCTATGTCGATCTCTTTGGCAGCGGGCCGATGGGCCTTGTCGAGTGGACAAGCCAATATAGCGATACCGGTGTTATGGGCGAGGCAGAGAAAGCGACGGCGGAAAAGGGCAAGCTTGCCTTTGATGAAGCCAGCAAAAATTTGGCCAACTTCGTCGCCGAATATTACGACCGTAAAATTGAACCGCGTATGCAACACCAGGCGCAGGCGCCGACCTTTCCCCTCGCTTTCCCAACCGACTAAAATGCTTGCAAGATAGAATCGGTTTTTGTGGATACGGATTATTGGAAACACGGATAAAAAGCTGTGAACATCAGTGTTTCCAGCAATCAGTGTCCACCAGAAATTTTTGATTTGAAGCAAGGTTTGCTAGAGAAGTACCGCGACAGAGTAAGACTTCATTCAGAAATTTTCTTGAGGGCGCTTCCGTTCTATAGAGGGCTAGATTATCGTAGTGAATTTCAGGATAGAAACCAAGTGAGGAACCCATGACAGCAGAACTCAAAGTTGGCGTCATCGGCTGTGGTGGCCATGCGCAGAGCCACTTCGCCATGATCAAAGCCGAACCGCGCATGAAATTAGTCGCCATTGCCGAAGTGAATGAGCAACGGCGCGCCGAAGCCAAGGCCAAGCATCAACCTGAAGCCGCCTTTGGTGACTATCGAGACCTATTGGACAAGACGCAATTGGATGTCGTTTATGTGGTGACACTGGCTGGTCATCTGTTACCAATTGTACAGGAGTCTCTTGGCCGCAACATCCACACCTCAATTGAAAAAGCACCTGGCTACACTGCCGCTGAGACGCGCCAGATGGTCGCCGCGGCCCACGCTAGCAAAGCTAAAGCGATTGTCTCCTTTAACCGTCGTTACATGCCGGAAATCTTGGCCGTGCGCCGCTTAGCACAGGAGCGGGGTGGTGCCGTCCAGGTGGCCGCCAACTATCATAAACCGGCGTCGGGCATGGTGCCGCCCGACCGCCAAGATATTGTACCACCCGAACTGACCTCCGACGCGATCCACCATGTTGACTTGATCCGCTGGATGACGGGGCGGGAACAGGCCGAAGCCCGCGTTGCCACGGAACTCTACGCCCACACCTGGCGTGGTGTCGTTGTCCCCGCACCCCACCACAACGCCGTTATCAAGTTCGACGACCACACCCACGGCGTCATGATGAGCCACTTTGGCGTTGGCTATCGCATCCAAAGCGCCGAAGTCCACGCCGAGGATCTGTCGGCGTACCTGGATTTGACCGGCAAACCACAAGTGACACTCTATCTCGATGGTCAGTTAGTCGAAACGCCGCTCGATCTGGACGCAGTAGGCGGCCCCAATTTCAATGAGACAAAGCACTTTGTCGACTGTATCCTCAACGACACCGAACCGTGGAGCACCATCGACGACGCCGTCAACACGATGGAGCTCTGCGAAGCGATTGTTGCCGGCCATCAAGGGAAGCTCGATCATCAATAAAGAAATCAATAAAAGATAAGTCAAAGCGCAGGTAGGCCTATTCTTTGTCACGCTGCTTGTTTTGACATACAATGGGAACAAGTTCAATTAAACCCTACGCACGGTTGGGATCAGCTATGGACGAACAAGAAATTCTCGTACTTGGCGGCAGCGCCAGCGTAAAACTAACCGAAAATATCTGTAAGCATCTGGCGATGACACCGGCTAAACGCGATGTCATCCAATTTTCCGACGGTGCGCTCTTTGTACGTGTTGGTGAAAATGTGCGTGGACGCCATGTCTATTTGGTCCAGTCAACGATCTTCCCCACCAATGACAATTTCATGGAGTTGCTCTTCTGGATCGATGCGCTCAAGCGGGCCAGCGCGGCCACGGTCACCGTGATCATGCCCTATTTCGCCTATGTCAAAGGGGACAAAAAGGATGAACCGCGCGTCTCAATCCGCGCTCGCGTCTGCGCCGACGCCATCGAAACGGCCGGTGCCGACCGCGTGGTGACGCTCGACATGTTGCCTCCTCAACTCCAAGGCTTTTTCCGGATACCCGTCGACAATCTCTACGCCCTACCGATCTTCTGTAGTGCCATCCGCGCCAAAGGGTTGGAGAATCTGGTGATCGTCTCGCCCGATATCGGCTTTGCCAAACAGGCGCGCAAGTATGCCAATTATCTTGAAGCCCCCCTCGCCATTGGTAACAAGGAACGGCACGGTCACGATGAGCAGGCCGAGATCCTCGATATCATTGGGGATGTGCGTGGCAAGACGGCATTCATCGTTGACGATTTCACCGTTTCTGGTTCTACATTGGTTGAAACCGCAGAGAAGCTGGTGGAACAGGGTGCCAAACAAATTTACGCTGCCGTGACGCATGGTGCCTTTAGCAAACCGGAGACAATGGCCCGGCTCATGGCCAGCCCCATCCAACAATTGCTCATGACCGACTCGATTGAGACGCAGCCGGTCGCCTTCTGCGAAAAAATTGAAGTCTGTTCCGTCGCGCCGCTCTTTGCCAACGCCATCCACCGGATTCACTATCGCGAGAGCATCAGCAGCCTGTTTCCGCAGTGAGACAGTCGGGCAGTGAGAGACACCTACAACCGGTACCATTTGATGACTATGACAGCCAACTTCAATATTCTTGCCAATTGTGCGCTCTATTACTACCAGGATCTGCCACGGGCCACTCGCTTTTATCAGGAGACCCTCGGCTTTGAACTCGCTGAAGATTATGGCTTTGGCAAGCTCTTTCAGGTGGCTTCGACCTCGTACTTGATGCTGATCGATACGAGCATTGGCCGCCACAGTGCGGATGAACCGAAGACGGTGACCACCGCGTTCCTGACCGATGAGTTGGAAGGGTGGTGGGCGTATCTCACTGGCGTGGATCTGCCTGTTCGTGCGCCGTTGAACTACCAGCCGGGCAAGCCGCACGATGGCTTTGTCGTCATCGACCCCGAAGGCTATTACCTTGAGTTTGAGCGCTTCAACCCCCATCCGGAAAATGAGGCAATGATGCCACTGCTCGAATCGCTGCCCTCGCGCTATCCATTGGCGGGCCAAACGGCCACCTGTCCGGCCAATCTCGGTGTCAAGGCGACGGTCACCTGGCTCTATTATCAGGATCTTGAACGAGCCGGCCACTTTTGGCGCGACACCTTTGGGCTGACCGAAGTGATCGACCAGGGCTTTGCCAAAGTCCTGCCCACCTCGCCGTCGGGCTTTATCGGCCCCGTGCGCGCCGGCGATGGGCTGCACCCCTACACCGCCGAGAAGGGGGTCACCGTTTCGTTCTTTACCGACGCCGTCGATGATTGGTTTGGCCATCTGCAGAAGCAGCCCGACTTGGATCTGCAAAGCGATAAAGTCTTGCTGGAGATGGAGAGCGTGCGCGACTTTCTCGGCCTCGACCCCGAAGGCTATTTCATCGAGTTTGATGAGTTTATCGACCATCCAACGAATAGCGCGCTGCGGGCGCGCTTGGTGGGTTCATTGTAGGAGACGGAATGGCACTGGCACTTGATCTACCCAAAGAACAGATCGCAGAATTTTGTCGACGCCACGCAATTCGCAAATTGGCGCTCTTTGGCTCAGTCTTACGCACCGACTTTCGTCCCGAAAGCGATGTGGATGTGCTGGTCGACTTTACGCCGGAAGCCAAAGTCCATTTCTTTCAATTTGTTGAGGTGCAGGACAGTTTGCAGCGTATTTTGAATAGGGAAATTGATCTACATACAGAACAATCGCTTGGGCCTACTATACGTTCCGATATACTTGCTTCCGCCGAGATTATCTATGAACAAGAAAGATGAAAAGCGCGTTCGTGATATCATCGCAGAAGCGCAGCGTGCGCTTGGGTTATCGCAGAAGCGCAGCGTGCGCTTGGGGTTTCGCGAGGTAAAACAAAGGCGGATCTTGATACGAACACGATGCTTGCTTATGCTATCACCCATTGTTTGCTGATCATTGGCGAAGCGGCATCTAAGGTAACAGCAGAAACTCGTCAGAACTATCCACAAATCGAATGGCGCAATATGGTAGGAATGCGTAATCGAATTATCCATGACTATGGTAATGTAGATTTGACGATTGTGTAGAATACGGTCGAAGACATTCTGCCAGATCTCATTCACCAGCTTGAACAGATCTTACCATTGGAATAGAACAGAGCTCATGTCCTTACGCGAACGCTTCCCAATCTTCAAACACAAGAGCTACATCAACAGTTGCTCCCAAGGCGCGCTCTCCATCGATGTGCAACTGGCCTACGCCCAATATCTGCGCGATTGGGAAGAGCAGGGATCACCGTGGGAGTTATGGGTGGATAAACTAGAGGCGACGCGCCAGGCCTTTGCCGCGCTGATCAACGCCGAAGCGGAGGAGGTCGCGGTGACCGGCTCCGTCTCCTACAGCGTGAGCAGCCTGACCAGCGCGCTCGATTTCAGCGGCGACCGCAATAAGATCGTCGTCAGCGACTTTGAATTTCCGACAATTGGGCAAAATGCACACGCCCAAGAGGGACAGGGTGCCAAGGTTGTCCATGTCCACAACGCTGGCAACAGCATCCCACTCGAACGCTTTGAAGACGCGATTGATGAGCAGACCAAGCTCGTGGCGATCACCCATGTCTGCTACCGCAATGGTGTGATGCTCGATGTGCCGGCGATTGTCGAGATCGCGCACCGCAAAGGTGCACTCGTCCTGCTCGACGCCTACCAGAGCCTGGGCACGCTGCCCATCGATGTGAAGCAACTCGGCGTCGATTTTCTCGTCGGCGGCACGCTCAAGTATCTGCTCGCTTCCTCTGGAATTGCCTATCTCTATGTGCGCAAGGAGCTACTGCCGACGCTCGATCCCACGGCGGTTGGCTGGTTTACGCAGGCCAATATCTTTGCGATGGATAATAGCGTGCACCTCCCTGCGCCCACGGCGCGCAAATTTGAGGCCGGTTCGCCGCCGGTGCCCAACCTCTATGCCACCTTAGCCGGTATCAAGCTGGTGCAACAGGTGGGCCTCGCCAACATCCGCCGCGAAGTGCAGGCGTTGACTGGCGCACTCAAAGAGGGAGCGATGCGCCGCGGCTGGAATCTCGTCTCACCGGTCGATCCCAACCGCCACGGCGCGCTGGTGACGCTGCGTTCACACAAGGTCGATCTGCTGGTCAAGCTGCTGGCGAACGATGGGATTATTGTTTCCCATCGCGATGACAACCTGCGCATCTCGCCCCATTTTTATAATAATTTGGATGATATTCATCAGTTGATCGATGGGTTGACTAAGCATCGGCAGTTGCTGGTTTAAATGTCGCGGCGCTGTGACGATAGTGAATGTAGAGTGTTTTAGCTTTATACAGCCTATGCAACAACGGGCATTTGATGCTAATTTATTTACAAAATGGATCGTACTTACTGGCTTACTTTGGCCGGTTGGCTTTTTTGTGTATGCGTCGCTTGTCTTCATTCTGCTCGATGGCGCTGGGCGCTATGGCCTCTACTTCACATGTCCCACGACGATTGCGTTACAAATTGCCACGACTCCTCTTCTTACTTCGAACCCTTGTCTACAACATTGGTTTACCTTTCATTTCTGTTGGAACGGTATGATTGTCGGCGCAATAGTTGGTTTTGTACAATGGCGATTTGTCCTTCGCCATATGAATGTACCAGATACCTGGATCACGATCAACACGATCGGTTGGGCGATTGGTGGACCCTTGGCCTACTTATCCTACCGGCTATTCTTGTATGACCTCGCCTTGCAATTCGCTCCGCCACTGTTAGAAGCGCTACCGGAAATTACAATTTTTACCTGGGGCATTCTGCTGAGCGAATTGATCAGTTGCTTCGGTGAACAATGGCTACTTAGAAAACAATTGCCTAAATCCAACCATTGGGTGTTGATCAATCTGTTGGGAATCGCCATTGCTGGTTTTGTTTATCTATTGCTGCCACGGTGGGTGCCGATAATTTTGTGTGTGGGGCTAGTGGTCGGTGTAACCTCGGGGCTGGTGCTTTTGTATGAGGCCAAGCCGTCAAATGCGCAGCCTCCTCTGCGCACAATCTAACCATAGCCATAAATTGAACAACGCTCCCGTAGACGAACCGCAAACATTTGTGCTATAATCATCCCATCATACAATCCTGCCCCATTCAACGGAGCGAACGATGGCGATCCCCCGCGACGACTACGACACACCCTGGAAGGGGTCGCTGGACGAATACTCTTTCGCTTTATCGATTGAATGATGCGTTTACCCGATGAGTTGGAACGCGCGTGGATTGCGCAAGTGGCCGAGTTGGAAACGGAGCGAAACATGCCCTATGTAACAAGTGTTGAACGTCTTGCATTACAAAAAGGTCGTGAAGAAGGTCGCGAAGAAGGTCGCGAAGAAGGTCGCGAAGAAGGTACTATCCGTCTGCTGCTGCGTCTGATCGATCATCGCTTTGGCGAGATCCCAGAGGGCATGACGCAACGTATTTCTCACCTGTCTCTTGCCCAGGCCGAGGCGCTCGTTGATGCTGTTCTTGGCAGCGAATCATTGGCGCAATTTCTCGAACAGCTGCCGCCGCTTTCTGAAGCATAGCCTATTTTGCTATGATACCATGATCCTATCTCTAACCGACCTCGCCACCCGCTTCCCCCTTGAAACGGTCACCATCCCCATCGGCGACCGCACCTGGCAGATCACCTGTGTCACCGACCAGGACGCGTTGCTTGACGGCGTCAACGAGGTGGAGTATGTACCCTATGGCTTTTTGCTTTGGGAATCGGCGGTGGCGTTGGCCGGTTGGCTAGCCGAGCGACCGGATCAGGTGGCGGGCAAACGGGTACTTGAATTGGGCGCGGGTGTCGGGTTGGCCGGCTTGATGGCGCAACAGCTTGGCGCGGAGGTCTGGCAGACCGATCATCGGGCGGATGTGCTGCTGTTGGCACAAGAGAACTCTTCCCAAAATAATGTCGCATTGCCCCACCAATTCATTGCCGACTGGCGCAACTGGGATCATACCGTGCAATATGACCTGATCCTCGGTGCCGATATTCTCTACGAACGGGCCATGCACCAACACCTCGCACCAATCTTCCGCACCAATCTTGCTCCCAGTGGCACCCTCGTCCTCTCCGATCCGAGCCGTCCACAGGCGCTAGAGCTAATCGCTGCGTTGGAAAATGAGGGATGGCAGATTGGGATTGAGATGCAGACGACGATCTTGCCATTGCCGGGACGTACGAATAAGCAGGTTGACGTGGCGTTGTTGACTTGTCATGGGCCGCATCAGGTTACCACCGGTTGATGAAGGCTAAACAAAGGTTTCGGTAAACGAACCCGCTGCGGCTTCGACAAGCTCACCCCCCGCTTCTACCGAATTCAATTCTTAACCTTCATAAATGGGTGGCTGATATGCAAAAATGCGTTTTAACGCATTGGCACAAAGTTGGCGAGTGCACTGCCAAAAAATTTAGTCCCTTGACATGGCCCGCCGACTATGATACCCTTGCTCTTAACAAATTTTGCAGCGCACATTCACTTATTGCCCAATGGCACAGTAAATGTTCGCCGACATAGTGCATAAAGCGTTGATAGGGACAGGCAATCCGGTCCTGCCGATGTCAGAGAGCCATCTACCTTGCGGTTGCCCTGGGAACAGAGCAAATGCGCAAACGGCTGCGAAGATGGTCATCGGTCCTGTGATTGTGACCCCCTTGAGCTGACCGGGGAACGTGTGGATTAGATTCTATCTAAAAATTCGGTTGTTGGCCCAACGGGAACAGAGAATTTTAGATACAAGAAAGCACTAGTAGTCGGGTCCGGGTTGCGCCCGCTAACGCGCAGCGGTTTAATCTGGGGTTGTCCCAGCCGAACCGACAGAGGCGTTGCTGGGTAACTGGCGCGCGAATGGTGGTGGTACCACGATGTGGCTGATCAGGCCCTCGTCCTCCTTTTGAGGACGGGGGCTTTTTGTATTGGGGAAAATGCGAATTGTAAATGGTGAATTGCCAATTGTGAATGCCCAATGACCGATGACGAAAGGATGGAGATCATGGAACGGATACGCACAGTTGAGGTGAAGGAGTATGTGGGGCAGCAGGTGCGCCTACAGGGCTGGTTGCACACGGTGCGACGGATGGGGGGCGTAAATTTTCTGATTTTGCGCGACGGCTGGGGCACCGTGCAGGCGGTGACGGAGAATGAAGACGCTCTGGCACCGTTGACAAACTGCGAATTGCAGTCGGAGACGGTGATTGCGCTGGAAGGGCTGGTGGTGGCGTCGGCGCAGGCACCTGGGGGCGTTGAGTTGCAAGAGCCGCAGATTGAGGTGCTGACTCCGGTGACTGAACCACTACCGGTGGTCATCAGCAAGCGCGAGATCAAGGCGCAGTTGCCGGTGCTGCTCGATCACGCTGTGGTGACCAACCGTCACCCGGCGCGGCGTGCAGTCTTTAAGCTGCAAGCGCGCGTCATGGCGGCTTTTCGGGAATATTTAACAAGCCAGGAATTTACCGAAATTCAGACACCCAAGTTTGTCGCCTCGGCGACGGAAAGCGGGGCCAACGTCTTTGCGGTCGACTACTTTGGTGGACCGGCTTATCTGGCGCAGAGTCCGCAATTTTACAAGCAGATCATGGTCGGCGTCTTTGAACGGGTCTTTGAGATCGGGCCGGTCTTTCGGGCCGAACCACACGCCACGGCGCGTCACTTGAGCGAATATGTGAGCATGGATATCGAGTTTGGCTTTATTGAAGATCACTTCACGGTGATGCGGCTGCTGCGCAATGTGTTGGCCCATATCTTTGGTAGCCTGGAGGAGAAATGTGGGGCAGAATTGGCGCTGGTCGGGGCTACGTTGCCCATGATTCTAGAAGAGATCCCCCACCTGCACTTTAGTGAAGCCAAACAGCTTGTCTTCGAGCTACATGCCCAACAACAGGGCATCGATGAGCGCAACGAGCCAGATCTTTCCCCACAAGAAGAGCGTTGGCTTGGCGAGTGGGCGCAAACCGAGCATGGCAGCGACTTTCTCTTTGTCACCGGCTATCCCATGAGCAAGCGCCCCTTCTACACCCATGCCGATCCAACGCGCCCGGCTTATTCCAACTCCTTTGACCTGCTCTTCCGCGGCATGGAGTTGGTGACAGGTGGGCAACGGCTCCATCGCTATGGTGATTATCTGGCGGCGCTCGCAGACCGGCAACTGTCAACCGCGCCCTTTGAAACCTATTTGGAGACTTTTCGCTTTGGGATGCCGCCGCACGGGGGCTTTGCGATTGGGTTGGAGCGGCTGCTGATGCAACTGACGGGGGCGAGCAATCTGCGGGAGACGACCCTATTTCCGCGCGATATGGGGCGGCTGGTGCCGTAGAATATAAAACGTGATGCGTATTGCGTGAACTCCTACCGTAGGAGTTCACGCAATACGCATCACGTAGATTTGTGGTAATTATGCAACCGTTTTAGACCTGTCACGCTCTAAGGCCAATCCAAAATTTAACCAATCCACGAAGTTTCACGAAGAGACACGAAGCTTTGTCTTTTCTTCGTGTCTCTTCGTGCGCTTCGTGGATAATTATTTCTGCGGAATGGCCTAAGTGCCTGCGGCTTGCCGAATTTGGAGGCTCTCGCAGATTTGTTCTTCTACGGAATGACAAGCCGATAAACAATCAGACTCTAGCCTTCGGCACTCATCGGTGCTTTCACCGTGCCTTTGCGGGGCACCGGTTGGCGTTTTGCGGGTGATTTCATGCGTAAGCCGCTAAAGAATTTGCGGACAGGCGTAATACGCAGAACCAAAAGCACCGTGAGGATCACGCCATAAATAACCGGATTGGTGATGTCGATCTTGACGAGCCACAAGTAGTGCAAGACGGCTAGAATCCCCGCCACATAGGCTAGTTGATGCAACCGTTTCCAGTTGCGACCCAGACGTTTCATCGACCACTTGGTCGAGGTAAGCGCCAGCGGCAGCAAGATAAAAAAGGCGCTAAAGCCGACGATCATATAACGCTTCTGCAAAAGTGCATCATCGAGAAAAGCACGCAGGCTAAAGCCGTAGTCGATCCCAACAAAGTTGAGCAGATGGAGCGACGCATAAAGAAAGGCATAGAGCCCCAACGGTTTACGGGCAGGAATGATCTGTCGCCATCCCAAAACGGTATTAATCGGCGTCACTGCTAGCGAGGCAATCAACATCAAAATGGCGGCGCTGCCGGTGCGTGAGGTCATCTCGCCCACGGGATCGATCCAACTGTTGTAGCCCCAGATAATCAAGGCCAAGGGAATTAGCCCACCGATATTGGCCAAAATCCAGACCCAATGTTTCCGCGCATAAGCGATTACGGGATTGGCAAGCAAAGGGGAAGTGCTGGTTGTCATTAGAAATTCTCCCGTAGATCCATCCCATCATAGAGCGCAGCTACTTCGTCGGCATAGCCATTAAAGGGCAGCGTATCCCGCCGACCGCCTTCGCCAATCCGCCGTTCTGTCGCCTGTGACCAACGGGGATGGTTGACATCTGGGTTGACATTGGCATAGAAGCCGTACTCATTCGAGGCTGCTTTCATCCATGTCGAGACGGGCATCTCGTCGGTCAGCTCGATCTTGACGATGCTCTTGATGCTCTTGAAGCCATACTTCCAGGGCACCACCAGCCGGAAGGGGGCCCCATTAGCGGGCACCAGCGGCTTGCCATACATACCGGTGGCAAAGGTTGCTAAGGGATTCATCGCTTCGTCGATGCGCAAGCCTTCAATATACGGATAATCAATCGCGGTACGGCCTTGCTGACCGGGCATCTCTTCCGGGCGCATAACAGTGGTAAACTTGACATACTTCGCCTCTGATTTTGGCTCCACCTCTTTTAATAGATCGCCCACCGAAAAGCCAACCCACGGAATTACCATCGACCAGGCTTCGACACAGCGCAGGCGATAGATCCGTTCTTCCTGTGTAAACTTCTGTAGAATATCTTCGAGGGCAAAAGTGGTCGGCTTATTCACCAGCCCAGCGACCTCTATGCTCCACGGCAAGGTGTTAAAATTTTTGGAGAGTGGATTGACAGAGCTCTTATCGGTCGAAAATTCATAATAGTTATTGTAATTCGTAATCTCTTGAAAGCTGTTGAGCGGATCCCCCAATTCATCGGTGGTGGCCCCGGCAACCGGTTCTTCGTGGGCCAACGCGGTCGGTGCTTCTGCCGGCTCCAACCGCTCCGCCGTTATCGGGCTGCCATCATCGACGACCGGTGCACCGGCACAGGCGCTCAAGGCAACCGCACCCACCGCCAGTGAGCCAACTCCAACCATAAACTTGCGTCGCGATAGAAAAACGTGTTCCGGTGTAATCTCGGACGGTGAAATCTTAACCATGATGAGCGCTCCCTTTAGTAAAGCTAGCCATCCAAAACCAGGCGGACCAGCGTTTTCTTCCACAGATTATGCTACTGCCAAGCGTATCAGTTCGCTATGAATTTGGCATTAAGAGAATATTACAAGACAATTACGCTGAAATGTAACGATTGCACAGATATTCAATCCAACTATCTCTATAAACAGCATGAAAAACAATCGATAATAGTACTGAGTTTGTCTTTATCAGTCATCAGTCATCAATCATCAATCATCAGTCATCAGTCATCCATAAGCTAACGTTACCCCACCTATTAATAGATTGCCGTGAGTTTCTTTACAGCTATGCCAACCAATCTCCATCCTGCGACAGTTCACTTTCCGATTGCGCTGCTCTTGCTCGCCTGTGCCGCTGGATTGCTTCATCTCTATTGGCGGCAGCATGATATTTTGCGAATCCTTACCTGGTGGCCGCTTCTATTGGGGTGGATCGGCAATGGCGTTGCTATTCTCACCGGTCTGTTGGCCCAAAGCGGTCTGCCGCCGCAAGCACCCTACCGCGCGATTCTCAATTGGCATGTGACAACCGGATTTGCGCTGTGGGCACTCTGTGGATTTTTACTCTATCGTTGGTGGTTACAGGGCAAAGCGCGCCCGCGCTCCCGGCATAGAGTCAACACAATGGATGAGCAGCCGCCCATCGTTGAACTCTTGTGCGATCCTAATGCCCGTCTTTGGCTCACGCTGCTCTTCGTGCTCGTCATTGTTCTGGTCTTTGCGAGTGGATGGAATGGTGGGAAGTTGGTCTATGAGTGGGGCGTCAACGTGCTGCAGAGCGCTGAGTAGGTAAGAATGATTTAGCCATTGCTTTTAGGTTCACTCCTTACGTTCGCCCCAAACTGAAAGGGATCCCTGTAGAAGCCGCTGTGGCTCACCCATTTGCGTTTATCGTATACTAAGGGCAAAATAGGTTGAACGTATGTACTGTTGTTCAGCGCCTACGCAACACGCTGAGTAAGTGGACTACGTTTCACTGTACCGCAAGCGCGAATTGCGTAATTCTTGTGGATATCTGATCTCAACAGAAAGTTTATGGCCACCGTAGCGCAACGTACACCCCTGTCGGCCACCCAGCCGTCATCGACTCCAACCGTCCATGTGATTGAGCAACCGATCCGACTCTATACCTTTGGTACATTGCAAGTTGTGCGCGATACACATACTGTCACCGAGAGTGACTGGCACACCCGTCAGGCGCGTCAACTGCTCAAGATCCTCATTACCGAACGGCCGCGCCCTGTCTCCACCGATCGTCTGATCGATCTGCTTTGGCCCAATAGCACCCCCCACGCCGCCGCCACCACATTGCGCAGCGCCATCAACGCCCTACGCAATGTCCTCGAGCCGGATCGCCGCAGCCGTGCGCCTTCCAAATATATTGTGACTGAAGCGCCTGGCTATGCGTTTTATGGCCACACCGATATCTGGCTCGATGTCGATCACTTTGTAGCGCTGCTCAATCGCGCCGAGGCGGAAACCGATCCAGCACAACGGCAAGCGTTGCTTGACGCGGCGGTCGATCTCTATCAAGATGATTATCTCACAAGCGATCCCTACGCCGACTGGGCACAAAGCGAACGCGAACAACTGCGCGAGCGTTATTTCACTGCGCTCCTCCATCTGGCCGCTCTGCGTGCAGGCCAAGGCAACTATACCGCCGCGATTGCTGCCTGCCGTCGCATCATCACCCGCGATGCTGTGCGCGAAAATGCCTTTCAAGCATTAATGCGCTATCAGGCCGAGTCCGGCGACAGCGCCTCGGCTTTGCTCACCTATGAGCGTTGTCGCACGCTGCTAGCGGAAGAGCTGGGGGCCGATCCCAGTCCGCTGACACAGGCATGGCACCAACAGATCCTCAACGGCGAGATCGGGCCACAATCAGTGGCACCAACCGTTACTGCATACACAAAGAGCCAACTCACCCCAGAGAATTCCATCACACCAACCAAACTCGAGCTTCCCTTCCAACAGCTGACGTTTGCTGAGGAACGAGCGCTTCATGTCTTTGATACCGATGGCTATGTTTCCCCGTTTATCGGACGCGTGGTGGAGTTGACACTGCTGACCCAACGTGTGGAGCAGGCCAAACAGAAGCACGGTTCGCTCCTGCTTTTGGATGGTGAAGCAGGCGTAGGGAAGACACATCTCGCCCATCATCTGTTGCAACAGATGGCCGATGCTACAGTAACGGTCATCCACACTACTTGCCAACCCTTGGAACAACAGCTCCCGTTTGCCGCGCTGGTTGATGGTCTGGGCCGCTTTTTGTATACCTTACCCGATGCCGTGCTGCGTGGCTTTCCCAGCGCCAGCCTTGCTCAACTCGCTCAACTAGCCCCCAGTTTGCAAGATCGCTTGCCGGACTTGCCCGTGGCCGCCATTGAACTCTTGGGGAAGAGCGACGAAAATCGCCAGCGACTAATCAACGGGCTGATTGCCCTGATTACTTCGCTTGCTGAGGCTCGTCCGCTGCTCTTTTTCCTTGATGACCTCCAATGGGCCGATGGCGAAACATTGGCTGTCTTGGGCCGTTTGGCACAACGATTACCGCAACTTTCGATCTTTCTGTTGCTCGCCTATCGCAGCGGCGAAGTGGTAGAAAACCAAGCGTTGGAGACGCTGATCCACACGCTACGGCGCACCAATCCGCAGGTGATTCATCAGATACAGCGCTTTGATCAAAGGGAAGTTGCCCATTTGGCCACTTCGCTGTTAGGGTCGGCCTTTGCTTCGCTGGAAGCGACCGTGGCCAATTTGGTGCCATTGCTCTATGAAATCACCGATGGCAACCCTCTCTTCGCCACCGAAGCGTTGCGTGCTCTTCAAGAACGCCAGGCTGGCAACATCGCTGCCGATGGATATATACAATCGACAGTGGCTCTTCGCCCTTCCACAACCGAGGGCGAACCAGTTGGCGCGCGCGCACGGAACAGGGCGTTCTTTGGGTTGGCCCAAAACCCGCGTGTACAAGAAATTATTCTAGAACGACTACGCCGCCTACCAGCACCGGCACGCAATCTGCTCCACCTCTGTGCCGTGATCGGTCGCGACTTTAGCCTCGATCTGCTTGAGCAAGTGGTGGCTGCCGATCCAGCCACCGATCTGGTGACTGAGTTGGAGATCTTGCTGCAACGAAACTTTATGCTCGAACGCGCGGATGAACGGATTGACTTTAGCCATCAGATTGTACGCCAAGTCGCCTACGAAAATATGTCTGTGCTACAGCGACGACGATTACATCTGCGTGTGGCGGCTGCACTGTCCGCATCGCGACGGGCGCTCGAAATGCCAGGGGAAATTGCCTACCATTACCGCCAATCAGGCAGTAGCACCAATGACTTGGTGGCCCAGTATAGTCTGTTGGCTGGCGAACGTCTATTGCACACCTATGGCTTCCCCCAAGCGGTTGCCCACTTCGACGAAGCACTGACACTTTTTGCTCCGGCTGACCCCAAAGCCGCCCCTTTGATCCGGCGTGCTTTGCAAGGTCGTGGCCTCGCCTACGAAAATCTCTTTGATCCAGTCGGCGTTACCACTACCTACCGTCAGTTGCAGGAGTGGGCACAGGCTCAAGGGGATCGTTCTCTGCTGCTTACTGCCTATAGTCGGCAAACGTCGATGCTGAGCCTATTGGGGCAGCAGCGTGAAAGCAACGAATTGTTGCTCGAATTGATCAAAGCATTGGCCAGCACCAATAGGGACGATCTCGCTACTGATGGACGAGGCACCGCCCTCATGCACGATCTCTTTCGGCGGCGGCAAGCGATCTATCAGCCAGATACCCAACCGTTGGGCGATCAATGGGCACCCTATCAACCACCGGCTCCAGTTGTCAACCAGCCGGTTGCCACGATCCTCGCTGCCATGGAACCAGTCCACGCCGTCTTACCGCTCTTTGAGTATGGTTGGGCGCTCTTGGTGCAGGGGCAATTGGATGATGCCACCCACTGCCTGGAAGCCGCCGTCGAACTCGCACGCCAAACCGATCAGCCCTCGATCGCCGGTATCGCCTATCACCAGTTAGCGGTGACGGCACGTATGAGGGGTGATCTGGCACACTGTTATACGCTCAACGAAGAGAGCCTGGCGATGAATCGTACCTTACAGGGCCGTGCGGGTGAGTTGGTCAGCATGTGGCCGCGGATTGGCAGCGGCTTCTCTGCGCTGCAACTGGGGCATCTTGCCGAAGCTGAGCGCCGTTTTCAACGAGTGGCCGATTTTTTACAGGATTTCGATTCTTTTCGTAACCATTACAACAGCGCGACGATCGGTCTGGGGTTGGTTGCCTTGGCACGTGGCGAAAGCACGACCGCGCAATCATTGTTGGCGCAAGCATTGGACGATCATGCCAATCTCTACCCCTATACCCATGTCCAGGCATTGCTGGGACTGGCACAAATTGTAGAGCACTCCGCAGGTAGTGCGGGGCGTCGCAATCTCTTGCAACGTGCATTGGCTTTTGCCGGCGAGCGCAGCCTGTTGGAAGAGTATGTAGATGTGCTGCTTGCTATCATTCGGCTTGGCGCATTGGAAGCCCCAACCATGGCACTGCTTGACGACATGTTGCGCTATACGCGGCAGATGAAGTTGAACGCGTTTGTTGACCGTCTAGCGCAGGCCAAAGCGAAGATTGCCTAACCGTGCCCACGCCACAAGCCATGACCGCCGCCATCAAACACCAAGCCGCGACCCTCGGCTTTACCCTCTGTCATAGTGTGCCAGTTGCTGCTGCCCCTCATGCTGATTTTTTTGAGGAGTGGGTGGCGGCAGAGCGCCCCGGCGAAATGAGTTACCTGGCGCGCAATATCGCAAAACGGCGCAACCCCCGTCTCCTGATCGATGCCCCATTGCCAACGCCCCAATCGATGCTCGTGCTCGGGGTTAGTCACTATCAATTCGATCTACCGCCACACTTTCGTGACGACCCCAGCCGCGGCCTCATTGCCTCCTATGCCTGGGGCGATGATTATCACGAGATCATCCGGCCACAGCTCTTTGCGCTCGATGAATTTCTGCGCAGGCAGAGCGGCCGCACCACCCCTGGCAAATGTTTGGTTGACACCGGCCCCGTCCTCGAACGGGATTGGGCAGAGCGCGCCGGGCTCGGCTTTGTTGGCAAGAATTGCTGTCTGATCCACCCCAGCTACGGCAGTTGGCTGCTGCTAGCCACGATCCTTGTCCCCGAACTTCTTGTCTATGATCCGCCGCTACAGGCCCTAACCACAGAGCCATCTGTCGCCGAAATCTTTCAAGGGCTACCAGCTGCCGAAAATTATGGTACTTGGCACGCCACGCTCCAGACTTCCACACCCTCGCTCACCTGCGGACGCTGCACCCGCTGTCTAGACGCCTGTCCCACGAATGCCTTTGTTGGTCCCTATCATCTGGATCCACAACGCTGCATTTCCTACTGGACGATTGAAGCGAAAAGCGCCATTCCTCGTGAGTTGCGATCCCATTTTGGCAACCGCATCTTTGGCTGCGATATCTGCCAGGAGGTCTGTCCGTGGAACAAACGGCTCTCCACTCAACCGCCGCTAATGGACGGCTTGGCGGCCCAAGCCGAACGCATTGCGCCGCCGCTGCTGGAAGGATTTGATCCTGCCAATCCCTACTGGCTGGATCAAGAGGCCTTTAACCGGCGCTTTCGTCGATCACCGATCAAGCGGGCAAAACGGATCGGCATGTTGCGCAATGTTTGTGTGGCACTGGGCAATTGGGCCGCGCCAGAGACGCTTACCCCATTGACGCTGGCGTTGGCGGATGAGTCGCCGTTGGTGCGGGTTCATGCGGCGTGGGCGGTGGGGCAACTGTGGCAGCGCGCGGGCTATCCACCGGCGCAGCAACTGTTACAAGAACAGTTGGCGACAGAAAGCGTAGAAGAGGTACGGGCCGAGTTGGCCTGGGCGTTGGATGGGGCGTCTCAATAGTGACCTTCTGGTGCCTACGCTGGAGCGTGGACACCCTAGTTGACGCTCCAGCGTCGAGAGCGATCTGTAAGTAGCACTTCCCCGATTTGTAACGTTACTCGACGCTGGAGCGTCAGCGGCAGCATTCCACGCGGAGCGTGGAACGAGCGCAATGAGCGGTTTAGGCCAACCCCAACACATCCAGCAAAAAGGCATATTCAAAAGCGGTTTCTTTGAGATAATCAAAGCGCCCCGAGGAACCGGCGTGGCCCGCACCCATGTTCGTCTTGAGCAGCAAACGGTTCTCATCGCTCTTGAGGGTACGCAATTTGGCGACCCACTTGGCCGGCTCCCAATATTGGACGCGTGAATCGTTAAAGCCGGCGGTTGCCAGAATATGTGGATAGGCGGTCGCTACCAGATTGTCATAGGGCGAATAGGTGCGCATGTAGGCGTATTCGTCGGCCTTGGTGGGGTTGCCCCACTCTTCCCATTCGATCACCGTGAGCGGGATCGTCGGGTCGAGCACGGTGCTGATCACATCGACAAAGGGCACGCCAGCAATCACTCCACGGAAGAGATCGGGGCGCAAATTGACGACTGCGCCCATGAGCAAGCCGCCGGCACTGCGCCCCATCACCGCTAGCTTTTCTGGCGAAGTCACCCCTGCATCAACCAAATATTGGGCGCAGTCGACAAAGTCGGTAAAGGTGTTCATCTTGTGCAGCAGCTTGCCGTGGAGATACCAGGATCGCCCCATCTCACCGCCGCCACGGATGTGCGCAATCGCAAAGATCATACCACGGTCGAGCAAGCTAATGCGGCTCGCTGCAAAATAGGGATCGATGCACGCGCCGTAGGAGCCATAACCGTAGAGCAACATGGGGGCCGGCTGATCGGTTGGGGTATCTTTGTGGCGAACCAGCGAAACGGGAACTTGCGTGCCATCGCGCGCTGTGGCAAAACGGCGCTCGGCGATGTAATTGGCGGGATCGTAGCCAAGTACGGGCTGTTGTTTGCGCTGAACACGCGTCTGATCGGTCATGTTGTAATCAAAGACGCTCTCCGGCGTGGTGAGCGAACTATAGGTAAAGCGCAGAATGGGTGTATTGAAATCGAGGTTGGCCTGGCGTTCGTAATTATAGACTGGCTCGGGAAAGGTGACCGTATGTTCGCCATGGGTCACCAGGTCGATCACCCGGATTTGGCGCAGGCCATCTTCCCGCTCGTGGATTACCAGGTGGTTCGCAAACGGTTCTACCCCATCGACCTTGACCGCGGACCGGTGAGGTATCAACGTTTGCCAGTTCGCCTTCCCTGGCGCAGCGACTGGTGCCGTCATTACCCGAAAGTTTTCGGCATCGCCGTTGGTCGTGATCAAAAAGACGCCACCGCGCAATGTTGGGTGGTGCTCGACGCTGTATTCCAGCTTATGTTCGCGCGGATGGATCACCGTCGGCGCGACGTCGGGCTGGTCGGCCGGGATGAATTGCACCTCTTTGGTCGTGGAGCTGTGCATGTCGAGCAGGAGGTAGCGCTGATCTTTGCTCTTGTAGAGTTGGAGCCAATACGAGTCATTATCCTCATGAAAGACGAGCGGATCGACGGCTGGATCGCTGCCAAGGCGATGGCGAAAGACCTTGTACGGACGCCACGCTGGATCCTGCTTATTGTAGAAGAGGGTTGCGTTATCGGCGGCCCACTCGACGCTGTAGAAGGTATTGGGGATGGTGTCAGGTAGCAGGTTGCCACTCACCAGATCTTTGACCTGCAAAGTAAAACGTTCGGTGCCAGCATAGTCAACGGAGAAGGCGAGTAGCTTGTGATTGGGGCTAATACGATAGACCCCCATATCACAGAAATCGTGACCGGCAGCTAACAGATTCTGGTCGAGCAGCAGCTCTTCCGGCGCATCGAGCGAACCCTGCTTGCGGCAGTAAATTGGGTACTGTTTACCCTCTTCGGTGCGCTGGTAATAATACCAGTCGTCGATCTTCTCGGGAACGGTGCTGTCATCCTCTTGGATGCGTCCCCGCAACTCCTGGTAGAGCGTCTCTTGTAATCCCTTCGTGTGTGCCATGACAGCCTGGGTATAGGCGTTTTCCGCCTCGACATAGGTGCGGACGGCGGGATTCTCGCGCTCGCGCAGCCAGAAATAGTCGTCAATGCGCACATCCCCCTGCGCTTCAATGCGCTTTGGGTGCTTGGGCGCAACGGGTGGGGTGAGATGGGGTTCGGCCATGAGTTCCTCTGATTCAGTAATAGTCAGCACTGTAAAGAGCGCGCCAAAGCAGTGGTATCTAGAAATTATTGCCTGTCATCGTACCTGAAAGTTACAACGTGCGTCAAACTGTCATCACCGCGGGCAATCTGGGAGGGCAATCTGGGAGGCCAATCTGGTGCCATTATTCTTTAACGTTCTTGCGTAGGGGCACGGCATGCCGTGCCCCTACGCAAGAACGTTAAATCACTCTACTCCTGGTGCGCCTGCATCCACTGCACCGCCGAGGCCACCAGCGCCGCCACGCCGACCGGCAATGCGTCCTCATCCATGCGGAAATCGGCACGGTGAACGGGATAGACCGGCTCTTCCCACGTAGGATTGTGGACCCCCAATTGGATCATACAGCCCGGAGCCTGTTGCAACATATAGCTGAAATCTTCAGCGGCCATGATCGGCTCCGCCACATGCACCTTCTCTTCGCCGAAGAGCGCTTTGGTTGCGCTCATCATGACATCGACTGCCTCTTCTGCACAGACCGTGGGCGGATAGCCGGCGAAGATCTGCAACTCAAAACGCCCGCCCAGTCCGTCTACAATCGCGCACGCCCGCCGCAACTCCTCATGCAACTGGTCGCGCACCGTTTGTGTCATGCTGCGAATCGTGCCGGAGAGGGTCACCGAGCCAGGAATAATGTTGTCCGCCGTGCCGCCGTGGATGCGCCCAATCGTAATCACACCGGCGTCCAGCGGATTGATACGCCGACCGATAATGTGGTGGATGGCGCTGATCACATAGCTTGCCAGCAGGATCGGGTCATTCGTCTGATGGGGTGCAGCACCGTGCCCACCGGAACCAATGAGCTCGACCCGAAAGCGATCGGCCGCGGCCAGGAGCGGCCCCGAGCGCGTCGAAACGTGGCCGACCGGCAACCCTGGCCCGACGTGGATGCCAAAGAGCGCATCGACCCCGCCAACTACCCCTTCCTCGACCATGCGCCGCCCACCCGATTTGCCCTCTTCATCCTGACTCTCTTCACTCGGCTGGAAGAAGAGGCGGACGTTGCCCGGCAGCCTTCCTTCATCGGCGAAGCCCTTCAGGATCGTCGCTGCCCCGAGCAACATCGCCGTGTGCGAATCGTGGCCACAGGCGTGCATGACGCCGGGGTTGGTGCTGTCAAAGTCACTGCCGTTGATCTCCTGGATCGGCAGCGCATCCATATCGGCACGCAAGCCAACCAATGGACCACTGCCGCCCTGGATGTGGCCGACAATTCCCGTCTTGGCGACTTCGGTCTCCGTCTTCACGCCGAGATCAATCAGTGCGCTGTTGACCAGGCCGCCGGTGCGGTGTTCTTGAAAGGCCAACTCGGGGTGGCGATGGATCTCGCGCCGCCACGCTCGCACTTTTTCATGAATACCCTTGGCGCGTTCAAAAATTTCGGTGGGGGTGATTGAGGTTGTGCTCATGGCATACTTCCTCTTTTCTAACGCAATTGATTACACTGCAAATTAGGTTTTTACACATTTTGTCACCCCCTGCGCAGGCAGGGGGCCCAAGCCTGGATGCCTAGGTAGGGAGTGACAAAACACGAGATTATTTATAGATAAAATCCTTAAAAGTCCTACCGCTTCTCCTGTGAAAAAGCACCGGCAATCGATATGACTTTTAAATGACTCGTCTATTAGTTTATACTGGATTGAGAGCTGTTTCGGCAGATTTAACTGATGGACTGGCCAACGAAACAGCTGGCAAAAGTAATTCGTCTAACTTTATGAACATCGGCGCGCAAATTAATCTGCTATAGGAGGGTTATGCGACGAAATCGTGCACTTATGTGGATTTTAGTGATATTCGGCCTTCTGTTGACGATCACTGCCTGTAATTTACTGCCAGGACCTATGCCAAGCCTCATTCCGAAGCTAGATGTCGTGCCGGGGAAAGAGAATGTGGTTCATATCCTCATTCCTTGTGCAACCTTAACGCCCTATCAAGATTATCGTGACTTTATGACCCCCGGCTCAGCGTTCAGCTCCGCGGGCGGTACGGTGCGTGGTTATCCAGCGCCAGGGTATCCGACGTCGGTACCAGGCTTCAATGAAACGGTCATTCCGCCGGCCGAGGCAACCCTTGTTTTTGATCGTTCGGAAGGCTGCGAATAAATGCACTGTAAACAAAATAATCGTAGGGTTTGTCACTCTGAGCCAAAGGCGAAGAATGACAATTTGCGAAAACTTTGTTTATAGCGCAACAAGAATTGCATGCCAAGAAATCATTCCCCAACATGCGCAAATCCGTTGCTCCCCCAATCCGTTGTTGTTTTTACGCCCCCGGCACCGGAAATTGCCCCAGCCCCACCAGACGACTCGGATCCGTCGGCGGCTCCACACCCGCTTCGATAATCTCCTTGATCGCATTGACCATCACCGGGCCGACATAGTGCGGACACGCCGTGTAAAAGTCGGACATCGAGCCGGCGGATTCGCCGCTCCAGCCACTAAAGCCTTCGGCGTGGTTAGAGACGAGGTTAAGCGAAGCCACCCGAATGCCCAGCCGACGCCAGAGCGGCATCTCGTGGCCGAGCGTGTGGCCGACGACATGTGCACCCATCGTGGCCATCGCGCGAATTTCGGCGACGGTTTCAAAACGTAGCCAGGGGGTGGT
Organism: Caldilineaceae bacterium; assembly: GCA_034432375.1. Classification (GTDB taxonomy): domain Bacteria; phylum Chloroflexota; class Anaerolineae; order Caldilineales; family Caldilineaceae; genus JAHBVH01. The sequence continues at coordinate 36,414 of DAOUCA010000061.1, read as the reverse complement.
GATATAGACACCATGTTCATAAACGGTGAACTTGGGTTCGTTGCGCGCCGCCTTGACCAACGCCTTGCGCAGGATCGGGCAGAAGGGGTCGTTGAGCCGCGCCGAGCCGGGACGACCAGGCACATAGGGCTCATCATCGTGGGGCCGCCAGAGCAACATAAAATCGTTGGTAATCACGACACTCCACGGTGGCAGTGGCGCACTGGCCTGCTCCGGGCTTTGAATGCCACCGACCGAGCCTTCGACCAGCGCCCATTTGACGCCGGCCTGCTCCATCACCCAACTGGTCTGCTTGGCCGCGATCCAGGGCGCATACGGTTTGCTGCCATCATCGCGCCACATACCGTGCATTGCCACCCGCCAGACCGGTTTACCAGCGATGGTGAGTAGCTTAAAGGGCGCGCTGCGGCCATAGGGCGTCTCAAAGCCATCTTTGTAGACTTCGACCAACTCGACATCGTCAAGTTGAAGATCCTCGGGAAAACGCGCACCCCACGTGCCGGAGCCGCCAATTAATGCGTAATCAGCTTGCGGTATTGTTTGATTGGTCATTGGTCCTCTGTCATTCGTCACTTGTCATTTGGGGAGGATGACGGCCGTTAACAATTAAAAATTGTCAATTGATTATTGATTATTACGCTCCGGCTGCGTCAACGTCTGACTAAAAACCGGGGGCGCGGGAGTGAGGCTGGTGGTACATTTGCACTGATCACCGGAAGGAATTGGCGCGTTGGCCAAAATCTTCAACTCCGCCGCAATCGCAATTTCCGGAAAAACCTTGGTATAAAGGTGGTGCAGATCCTTGGCCGTCTCCTCCCCGGGTTGTAAGCCTTGGGCATAGTTCGAGACCATGTGGTAATAGAGCAAATGGATGCCCAGATAGCGCGCCAGCAGCGGGTTCAGGCAATCGCCGTGCAGTGTGGCCACCGGCGGTCGGTCCGGCTGCAACTCCGAAGCAATCTTCGAAATCGCCAAATTTTGCAGAATGTCATACTCCGTCTCAAAGGTGATCGAATCGGGCACGACGAGCGCCACCCGTGTATCCGTGGGCGTACGGATGCCGCGTAATTTGCCCGCGTCCACATACGGTTGCAGCGTTGTCGCCATTGTGGCTTGCAGATCCGGGCAAAAGGGATCGCCCAACAGGAAGTGACACTTCGACCACATCGACTCGTATTCGGTACCCGGCAACCCACGATGGACCGGCCGTGTGCGGAAGCTCCACGGCAGCACGACATCGCCTGGTTTGACCGCCTCTTCCCCCCGGCGCGGATCGGCAATGCCGGAAGTACCGCCGACCAATAGCACCTTCACTCCCGCCTGCCAGAGCACCCAAAAGACCTTTTCAAAGTTGAGATGGTAGAGCGAATCTTCCCCGACCACCTCGCCGTAGGAAGGGATCCAGAGGACGCTACGGCCCACCTCATTGGTGAAATGAACGACGAGTGGCGACAGTCCATAGGGCGTTGGCAGCCGTGCGCGTTGTTGCAGGCTCCAGCCAGCGTCAACAAAGCGGTGGATCACTTCGTCGACCCCGAAGCCCCAAAAGGGGCTGCCGGTGAGCGTGGCAAAATCGGCTTGGGGGCCACTGTACTGCACAGCATTGTCAACGGTTGGAAACATCGTAAATCCTTCTAAAGAGCTATATTTGTCGTCAAATTTCCGTGATGATATACCCCACCCCGGCCCCTCCCCGCCATCAAGGAGGGAAGTTATATTCCTCCCATGCTCGCGGGGGAAGTCGGGAGGGGTAGCTGGATAAGTACCAATTCTCTACTAAGAAACATGGCGTCCGTCACTGTTTCTTCAATGTGAAATAGGGCACCGCCCTTTAGTTGCTTCGTGTGTCTTCGTGTGCCTTCGTGGACGGAGTATTTACGCGATCTCGCGTGTTTGCCACCGAAAGAGGCGCTGCTCGATCACTTTGACGAGAATATAGGCACCCACGGCGAGCACACTTGCCAGCAACGTCACCGCATAAAGGCGGTCGGCGCGATATTGGGTCATCGCCTGCACGATCAGAAAGCCCAATCCCTTGCGTGCAAAGAGCCATTCAGCCACAATCGCGCCGATGATGCTGCCCGTAAAGGCGATCTCATGCGCGGCAATGTAGTAGGGCAGCGCGCTTGGCCAGCGTACCTTGCGGAAGATCTGCCACTGATTGGCGTCGAGTGTCTGCATACGGTCGAGTAACACTTGGTCAGTCGACTTCAAGCCCTTGGTGACATTGGCCAGGATCGGGAAGAAGGTGATAAGCACGACAATGATGATCTTGGGAGCCGGGGTATCACCCAGCGTGATAATCAAAATACTGGCAATCGTGACAAAGGGTACATTTTTGATGACAACCGTCCACGGGACTGCCAGCGACTCGAACCAGGGCAGATAGAGAAAGGAGACCGCCAGTACAATCGCCAGCACGTTGGCGATCAGATAGCCGGTCATCGCCTCAATGATGGTACGCCAGGTGTGTTCGAGCAACATGGCCCAATCGGCGACAAACACTTTGCCCACCAAGCCTGGTGACGGCAACAGAAAATCCGGCCAGCCCGTCACCGCCTTGGCGAGGATCCAGAGCACCGGGATCGAGATAAACATGATGAGGTAAGACGTTCGTTCGGACATAGTTGGTTTTGGTAGATAGGGAAATAGGGAAACAAGTAGATAGGTAGATAGGTAGACAGGTAAACAGGTAAACAGGTGGGCACGGAAAGGTCGGTACTTGTATACCTGTGTACCTATCTACCTAGATGCTTCCTCCCGGGATGGCGCGATACAACGCCTCGCGCACACGGGCGACTTCTTGCAGAAAATCGACGTGGGTGCGGACGGCTTTGGTGCGCGGTTTGGGTAGGTTGATCGCCAGAATTTCGGCAATACGGCCGGGGCGCGGCGAGAGCACAACGACGCGGTCGGAGAGAATGGTCGCCTCTTCGACGCTGTGGGTGACAAAGAGCACTGTCTTGGGCGCGCTGACCAATACTCCGCCAAGCCATTCGGCCATTGCTTCGCGCGTCAATTCATCGAGCGCGCCAAAGGGTTCGTCCATGAGCATGATCGGCGGATTGTGGACGAGTGCAGCCGCAATGTTAACCCGCTGTTGCATGCCGCCAGAGAGCTGGTGCGGATAGTGATGCAAAAAGTCACCAAGCCCAAAATCGCGCAGCAACTGATCGGGGGGCAGGCTATTCTGTTTGCCGGTAATCTCCAACGTCAGCTTGACATTGTTGAGCGCCGTCCGAGAGGCGACCAAGGCCGGGCGCTGAAAGGCGACGCCCACTTGATGTTCGCTACAGGCCACAGCGGGTGGCTGCCCATTAACGTTGACGGTGCCGCCCGTTGCCTCCTCTAGGCCGGCAACCATGCGCAACATTGTCGTTTTGCCACAGCCGGAGGGGCCGATCAACGAAACAAATTCGCCCGCCTTGACGGACAAGCTGACATTATCCAGCGCAGTCACCTGCCCGAAACGCTTGGTGACCGTTACAAAATCAATCGCAGGCAACAGAGACTCCTACTATTGTGGTGGGACGGTGAGACGGTAGGACAGTGAGACGGTAGGACAGTGAGACGGTGGGACAGTGGGACAGTGGGACGGTAGGACAGTGAGACGGTAGGACAGTGAGACGGTAGGACAGTGAGACGGTGTTAATTACCAATCTACCGATTTACTGATTTACTGATTTACTGATTTACTGATTTACCGTCCTACCGTCCTACCGTCCACCGTCCTACTGACAAGCCGGCAATTCCATCTGGCCAAATTGAATCTGCGTGGCAACGTCGTTGTTCCAGCGTTCCAGCGACATCTCCATTAAGGGGCTGTCGTCGCTGCCAGTGATCAGATCGGCTTGCAGTTCAAAGCGGCGCAACGCTTCTTCTTTGGTTACGGGCGCGTCGGTGCCATAGTTGACGGCGATCTCGGCGGATTCTTCGGGGTTTTCGAGCAGGAACTTGAGCCCCTGATTGGTGGCGGCGAGATAGCGGCGGATCAGATCGGGGTTTTGATCAATCATTTCACGGCGCACGGTGGAGACGTCGGAGTAGCCATCCCAGCCCCAGTCGCTAAAGCGGAAAGCGGTCCAGTTCATATAGCCTTGGGATTCGGCCAGGCGTGGCTGGTTGACAATCCAGGCGGCAAAGTAATCCATGGCGCCCATGAGCAGCGGGTCAGGGGTAAAGCCGGCCTCGGCAAGGGTAAAGGCATCCTTGGGTAAGCCATATTTGCCAATCAGGAATTCAGCAAAATACTCATCACCGGGTTGCACACCGATCTTCTTGCCGACCAGATCTTGCGGCGTCAGCTTCTTGGTCGAAGGTTGATCTTGCGCTACGTCGGCATCGAGCCCCATCCAGATGTACGGGCTGTGCTTGAGGAAAGTACCCACGCCGACCACATCCGCTGGTGTTGGGCTGGCCACCGAGGCCGGAATGCGGCTGGCACCGGCGACGACGGCAATATCCACGGCACCGCCGGCCAGCAACTGGATTGGTTGGCTACCGGGGCCACCGGGGACTAGCTCAACATCCAGACAGACATCGGCGAAATAGCCCTTTTCGACGGCGTTGTACCAGGGCGCTTCTTCATCGTTGAGCACCCACGGCATCAGCACCTTGATCTTATCGGTCGTGTCACAATCCATCGAAACCCACTCGGCGTTGGGATCGGGCAGGAACTCGTTGGTGATATAGGACTCCGCTGGAAAATTCTCTTCGACACAGGCCAGAATACCAGCCAATTCGGCCTCTTGGTCAACGGCGGCCGATTCACTGTCGGCGGGGGCTGCGGCCTCTTCCGCTGGTGCTTTGGTGGCCGCAGCTTCTGCGGCGGGTGCTTCCGCTACCGGTGCTGTTGCGGGGGCGGCACAGGCGGCAAAAAGGGTCGCCGCGATCATGATTATAGCAAGCAACTTCATACGCATGGGTTTGGACTCCTTGATAGGTAATGAATGGATGAATAATCTATATTGTTTTGTGTAACGCCGTAAGCGTTGGCTTCGACCCTTCGGCGTCGCTCAGGTCATCGCTCAGGGCATCGCTCAGGGCATCGCAAGCTCAGCCACCGTATGGCATCCTTCAGAATTTATGCTGTGCCGAAAGAAACACCCAACTCGCCCAGCCAGCGGCGGTAAGCCAGTGCGCTGCGATCGGAGCGTAGATGTAATTCGGCTTGCAGATCAAGGGGCAGCAATTCAGGCCGTTGCGACTCGACAATCGGCACATCTTGAGCCAGAATCGCGCTGTTAAAGTCGTTGATTTCAGCGTCGGTTAGCCCAGCGTCGGCGCTCATCGCCATGTAAAACCAGGCGGTCGTTTGTCTTTCGTCGTGGGGGGTGAGGGGGAAGAGAATCGACATACGGGTGCCCTTTGGCGTCGTTTTGGCAAGATACGCCGTCAGCGGGCGAAAGACCCGATAGGTATAGGAGACGGTATCCCCTTCGCCGGTGCCATAGGGGTCGGGCTGGTAGACGGCGACATCCTTGGCGATCAGCCCATCGTCATGCAGTTCGACGGTGTAGTCGCTGATCTCTGGTTTAGCTACATCACCCAAACTACCGCCATGCACAAAGGGAAAGTGAGTCACGTCGAGGAAATTTTCGATGATGCGTGGGGCACCGGCGTTGACGGGGCCAAAGGGACCACAGAGCACAAGTTGGTAGCCGGGCAGTGCTTCCTCGGGAAATCGGGGGATATCATGTGCGGGATTGCCCAGCGTGACCCAAATCAGGCCATAGCGCTCCTGCGCAAGATAGAGTTGCGTTTTTGCTTTGGCCGGCGGCACCTGTTCCGGATGGGCAGGGATGTGAACGCAGTGGCCACGCTCATCGTAGCGCCAGCCGTGATAGGGGCAAGCCAGCGTGCAGCCATTGACGTTACCCAACGAGAGCCGCGCACCGCGATGAATGCAGAGATCGCGCCAGACGTGGACGGTGCCATCGGTGGTTGACTCGTCCGCCGCCTGCGACCGCCAGATGACCAAGTCTTCGCCCAGAAGCCGCGCCGCGCCAACGCCACCCGCGGGCACCGCCGAGGAGCGACAGACCGGATGCCAGTCGTTGATCAGAATCGGATCATTGAGCATTACGAACCTTTGTGCGTGTGAACAGCATAAGACTTAGGCAGAGCGCTGGTTAGGTAGCAGACTTTTGTGCCAGGAGCCCTTGGGGCGCGAAACTGAGATCTGCGTAAATCTTTATTAGAAGAATGGCGGGGGCTATTGCGGTTGGCAGTATATCATTTTGCCCCAATCTCGACAATGTAAAGGTTGCCCAGAAATGGCGATCAGCTCATTGTTCATGAAGGACAATGGCACCTGTCAGGGTAAGCCTCATGCTGACTCGTTCCACGCTCCAGCGTGGAATGAGTGCCTTGACGCTCCAGCGTCCTGTGACCTAGTTACACGGATAAGGTACTGGACGCCGGAGCGTCCACCATTATGCCGACGCTGGCGCGTCGGCCCGAGCATTCATTCAATTGATACGATGGGATTGTTATCTTGGCCTCCGGTCATCTTGTCCTGAATGTAAGAGCGCTATAGTTTACAAGATCGCATCAATCTTCAACAACGCAGCCAGCAGCACCTGCGCTCCGTTGATGCAATCTCGCGGCGCGGTATATTCATCGGGGGAGTGGCTGACCCCATGCTGGCTGGGCACAAAGAGCATCGCCATTGGGCAAAGGGTGGCCATGTTCATGGCGTCGTGGCCCGCGCCGCTGGGCATGCGCCGATAGTTGAGTGTTAGATTGTCGCAGGCGGCGGCCAGGGCGTCGAGCAGGCGCGGGTCGGCTTGGACGGGGGACTTGGCAGAGAGGGGAGTGAGCACGCCACCATCAGCCGTTGCCTTTGCCTGCAACTCTGCTTCGGCGCGGTCGAGGATCTGGTCATTCAGCCCGCGGATCTCCAGATTCATGATCACCTTACCGGGAATCACATTGGACGCGCCGGGCTCAACTGCCAGGGTGCCAATCGTGCCGACAATGCCATGCTTGAGCGCCGTCTCGCGCACAAAAGTAATCAGCGGCGCGGCCGCGACCAACGCATCTCGGCGGCGATTCATCGTGGTCGTGCCGGCATGGTTGGCATAGCCGGTGTAGGTGACAAGGTAGCGCCGAATACCCACGATGCCCTCGACGACGCCAACGGCGACCCCTTCGGTTTCGAGCGTCTCGCCCTGTTCGACATGCAATTCCAAAAAGGCAGCGTAGCGATTGGGCAGCACTTGCGCTTCGTTAATGCGTGCGGGGTCAAGGCCAGCGTTGGCCAGATGAGTGCGTACAAGCTCACCATCCCACGCCGGCTGATCGAGCGTGGCCAGATCCAGCGAACCGACCAGGGCATGGCTACCCAGGGTGCCGCCGGCCATGGTTGCTTCTTCGGCGACAAAGTTGATGATCTCGATGGGGTGGCGCAGATGGCTGCCCGCGGCGTGCAGTGCGCGGATGCAAGCTAAGCCGGCCAACACGCCCAACGCGCCATCGTATTGCCCACCGTGGGGAACGGTGTCGGTGTGCGATCCAATCGCAATCGCTGGCAACTCTTCTGTCCCGGCGTAGCGGGCAAGCGTGTTACCGGCGGCATCGGTGGTGACGGTGAGGCCAAGCGCGCTAAACTGCTCTGCTACCCAACGCCGTCCGGCCATGTCCGCTGGGCTAAAGGCCACCCGTAGCAATCCGCCTTGATCACTGCGACCGATTTGTGCCAATGTCTCTAGATCTTCGAGCAGTTGTTCGCCGTCAAGAAAAGGGAGGTTGGTCATGATTGCTCGTTTCTGATTGATTGATGCGTGATGCGTTTTGCGTGTACTGATGGCCGTTGCTTGTCGCATGATCGGAATCTGATGGTTAGGGCTTACGCAGGTCTCGGTTTCGATACGCTCAGAAAAACTCGCTACTCAACCAGCGGTCTGCGTAAGCCCTAAAGACAAACCGTGAATGGTTCATCGGCAATGTAATTTATGATCCATGTTGCGCGTACTGATGCTGTAAACGTTCACGCAAAACGCAACACGCATCTATGCCCCTCCTATTTCCGCCATCGCCAATCCCGCTTCGCCGGCAACGCTGTAGATTAGATAAGTCTGTCCCTCTTCGCAAAAGATGCCGGGATCACGGAGTTGGCGCACGCGCTCGTGGATGGCACCCCGTTCGGATGGCTCTAAGGGTAGGTCGCCTCCCTCGTAAGTTTCTTCGGGGAAGAGCACGCTGGTCGGCGCAGAGGGCTGCCACGCCAACCAATCCCGACGCAGATCGATGGTGGCGACTTTGATATGTTCGGGGCAGTCGCCCGCTTCGGTGTAGTAGACATCGAGCAGGTGGTCACGCTGATGCAGCGCGCTGTGGCGCATATTCTCGTTGAAGAGGATCGGTCCTTGCACAAAGTTGGTAAAGCCATCCTGCGAGCGGTAGAAGATCCCTGGCATGCCCAACGCATAGGTGACACCCTGCCAGCGAAAGACACGGAAGTAACTGGAGCCCAGCACTTCGGTCGCTGACGTAAAGTGAATGCCATCCGTAGAAGTCGCCGCAAAGCTGCGTTGGCCACCCAAGGTAGGGAAGCGTTGGGTAATCGTTTCTGCAGCGGCGTCGGCACGACTGATCGCCGGGCCATGATAGTACATAACAAGCCGCCGGTTGGCCTCGTCGATATGCAGATCGGGCGAGGCAATGTGGCCATAGCAGGGGGTCTGATCGAGTTGCAGCGTGCCTGGGCCATAGACCTGCCAGGGGCCGGCGAGGTTGTCGGCATAGGCGAGGCGGATGAATTCGCCTTGATGGTGGCCAAAGTAGAGATAGTACGTACCCAGCCGGTTGGGCAGCCACTCCGGCACACGGATCAGCGACGGCCCGTTGATATTGGTGCCGATGCGCGCATCTAGCGCGGGGGTGATAATCGGATTGGTAGGAAAGCGTTGCAGGTTCATCAGACCATCTTTCGATTATGCTTCTATGGGTAACTACGCCGCCATCAAGAATTCGTCACGCTGTAGGCGTCTTCACTTTGCCGAACCGGGAGACGCGTACAGCGTGACAAGCCGCTCACAAGAGACAGGCTACGTAGTCACTCTTTGGGATCTCACCTATTCTCGTTCGATCAGCGGCAAGTACGTCCGACCCGGCGATGTGGCCGCCAACATCCAGATGCCGGTGGTCGTCGGTGAAGCTGTCACCGTATTGGTGGCTGGATCGACCTGACTGCCCTGTTCGACCACCCAGCCGTCTGCCGTCCAACGATAGAGCATGATCGTCGTTTCGTCAACAAAGGCGAGCGCGTCGTCGGCATAGGTGACGGTGAGCGAAAAGGCGCTATTTGCTGCGACCCTCGTTGCGTTATCTGCCGTGGTGGCTGTCAAGGCAAAGCCGGTGCCGATGCCCAACTGCGGGGTGGGAAAGGCCAGCCAGGGATCGACAAAGCGCGTTGTGTGGGTGACGGTGACCGGTGTCGTGAAGGTGTTGGCCGGGAATTGATAGGTGACCCGATCGGTTGTACTATCAAGCGTGCCTTCTCCCGCTAGATGTGCCGAAATGGTGGGCAGTTGCAGTTGGTAGGCAAAGAGGCCATCACCTCTGACATAGACTCGCCCGTTGTGCGCAATCATAGTCACGTCGCGCCCAAAGCGCAGCGCATACCCCTCTAGTTTGGGTGCTTGCGGGATGATGGTATCGACCGCGCGTAGTCCCTCTGTGTCACTATCAAAGGCATTCAGGTTCACATAGGCGATTTGGTTGTCCACGGCTAGCTCAGTGACATAATCGGGCCAACAGTAGTTGCCAACGGGTATAAGTGCAAGTGGCTCGGCGATATGATAGATCCGTAACCCGCCATGACAACTGGAGACTTGGTCATCGTAAATTAAATAGAGCGTTGATCCTTCAATGACAATTCGCCGGACATCGTAAGGAACCAGCGTTGTGGACAGAGGCTGAGGATTATTCAGATCGGTGAGATCAAGCACTGTCAACGTTTGCTGCAAGGGAACATTCTGATCAACTGTGTTGCGCTCGGTATAGATGAACAAATTGTCCGTAACGGCAATCTGGACGTTGTCTCCAAGCGTCAGCGGCAGAGCCGTCGTTGCCGTTTGGGCTGGGTTGGTTGGATCCGCTAGATCCCACACCTGCATCTCATAGATCTGACGAGCTGCGTCGTGCGTAACGAGATAAAGTCGTTGCCCAACCAACCGGACGGCCAATAGTTCGCCAAGTAAGAGACGCTTGGCTTCGGTTGGTTGATCAGGATTACTGATATCATAAACAACAAGCTCAATCGCTGTCGCTCCTTCGCCATTTTGTGGATATTCAAAGGTTAGTAGCCACTGGTCTAGCAGTTGCGGCTCTAGCGAGCCAATCCTTGTTGAACTGGTAATGTCGCTGGTGATCTCAATGGCCGCTGGATCTTGAATCTTTACCGTGGCAAGCAAGGGTGCTCCATGAAACCCGCTGGTGACATATACATGCGTAGCGGAAGCGACGATGGTGCCAACGCCGACTGTGCCTTCATGCTGTAGCGGCTGTGGCTGCTGGGGGTTGGTCAGATCCCACGTCTCCAGCCCAACATCTTTGCGCCCGGCATAGCCATAATGGCCTTGCACCGCAAGCGCGGTCACCGGCCATGGCAGGTTGATTTGTTGCGTGATCGTCGGTGGCTCGTTCACCGCCAACAGCGTAAATTGGTCAAGGGCAGCAGTGAGATATACAGTATAGTTGTAAAAAGTGATTGATGTTTCATTGGTGGTTATTTCCATCTGTTCATGCTTGCGTTGAATCGCAGACGGTGTAGAGATGTCAAAGATGGCGAGCGCTCTCCCATTGGTCGTACAGGCAAAGCCATCCCCAAGTGCCAATCCCGTAAAGAGTTCCGCCATTCCCGATGGACCTTGATATGCCGGCTGCGGCGTCGGCGCAATGGGATCATCTAGACGAAAGGCCTGTAACCAGCCCCAACTTTCATAGAAGACGCGTATAGAAAATGATGTGCCGCCGGCAACGAAAAGGTAGCCATCCTTTATCGCGATTGCATAGGGGTGAAAGTCCAATCCTTGTAACTGCGGGTTGACAACCGTGGGCGCGTCCGGGGTTGAAATATCGAGGATCGCAATGCCATTGCGTGACTCGCTCTCGGTTAACTCCGAATAGGTCAGGTAAAGATAATTACCGTTGATGGCCAACTTGCCAACATTTTCAAAACTCAGCCTGTTAGTGGCGATCGGTTGACTCCTGTCCGCAACATCGACGATAAAGCCGCCATAGGAACCAGCCGAGACATACGCATAGTGGCCGCTGACCGCAATATCAAGGATTGGGCCGCCAAGGGTGACAGAAGCTAGGCGGATTGGGTTCAACGGTGTGGCAATATCAAAGATCACCAAATCCGGCCCCATACCAACATAGAGCGTATCGGATACGGGCACAATGGCCCGAATTTCCCCACCAATGTGCCAAAGTTGTTCTATGTTATGGGTGATTGGTTCAGGAGGTGCGGCATATAACGCGGTGACGGTGCACACATTCAGGAGGACATAGAGAAGTACAAAAAAGCAAATCCTAACAATCCATGGGGAAAGCTGATTCTTGCGTTGCATAAGAGCTCCTGTAACTAGGGGTTAGTACGGTAAACAGCCATAGGATGAATAGGACTTACGGCGCGCAACGGTTGAGTAGGAGCTATGCAATTGGATCGAAACCAAGGCAGTGTGTAAGTCCTGTGGCTATGTCATGATGGTTGTCTATCGATCAATACGAACGTTCATCGGCTCAGGATATGGTCAATGGCGTTAGCAATTTCCATTGACCACATCCTGGGCAATCCCTAGTCGCACCAGGCTACTAAACTCCGCACTGCTTGTAGCCGGTTTGGGCAAATGCTCATTGGCGTCATCAAAACAACTGCGGTTCAGTTTGCGATTCAACCCGCCAAATTCCCCACGCGCGTCGCCATCGCCTGCGCCTTGACCGCCAGTTCAGACGCTTTGAAGCAATGTTCCTGGCCCATGGCCGTTTCGGTGCGGTTGCGGATGTCATCGAGCAGGCGCGGGCCATAGGGCAGCGGCTCGTTGGAGCAGTCGAAGTATTCGGTCTTCTCCTGGTTGACGAGGAAGAGATGGTTGCCGCCGGGGCGGCCAGCAATATCGGCATATTTGCGCGCCTCGATATAGCCGTCGGTGCCCATAATCACCAGACGGCCATCGCCCCAGGTCGAGAGGCCGTCGGGGGTGAACCAGTCCACGCGGATGTAGCCGGTGCAACCGTCGCTACGTAGCACGACATCGCCGAAATCCTGCATGCCGAGATGTTGCGGGTGGTTGTAGTTGCCCACTTGGGCGTGGACAATTTCGGCCTCAGTCGCACCGGTGTAGTGCAGATATTGGTCAAATTGATGCGAGGCAATGTCACAGATGATGCCGCCGTATTGCTCCTCCTCGAAGAACCACCAGGGGCGCGTTTCGAGCCGCGTGCGATGGGGGCCAAGACCGAGGGTCTGGATCACCTTGCCGATCGCGCCGGCGTGGAGCAACTCATCGATCTTGCCGGAGACGCGTGTTTCGAGCCGCTCGCTGTAGTTGACCGAGTAGATGCGGCCGGTTTCGGCTTGGACACGGCGCGCCTCGGCCAGTTGATCGAGCGTGGTAAAGGCGGGTTTGTCGCTCATGTAATCTTTGCCATGTTGCATGGCGCGGATGCCAATCCCGGCCCGTTGGGCGGGAATGGCGGCGCTGACAATCAGGTCAATCGATTCATCTTCGAGAATCTCGGCCTCGCTGGCAACGCGGATCGCCTGATCGAAGCGGCTGTTGTACTCCTGCGCAAGCTCATCTTCGGCTGAGTAAAAGGAGACCAGTTCAGCCCCGGCGTTGAGCAGCAGACCAGTCTGGCCGTAGATGTGATTGTGATTGAGCCCGATCGCGGCAAAGCGGATGGGTGGTTGATTTGTCATGGGAACTCCTTGTTGTGGATGCGTGTTGCGTTTTGCGTGTACTGTACCTGAATCTTCACGCATGAAATGGACATTGTCCTGTTATGGAAAACAAATCTTCGTGTGTCTTCGTGTAACTTCGTGGATCAATCGTTTAGAACCTTTCTGTACTTCACCATACACCTTACTCTGTGGTGGGCTGGCCGCGGTGCCACTCTTCGTACCAGCGGTTGGGGTGGGGAATCCCGGTGTCGAAGCGGGTAAAGGCATCGTCTTGTGGTTGATAGCCGACGGTGTTGCGGGTGCTCGTCAGATCCATGCGCTTGAAGCGGTTGTCCGAGACGCCATGGACGACCGCAAATTGCACGTCGGGCGTTTCCAGACATTGCACAAAGAGATGGCTCAAGTCCCGTTCGCTGACAAAGGCGCTCAGGGTGCGACTGTCAACGGGCTCGGTGTTGGTGCTCCAATCGCGGTTACCCTCAAAGGCACCAATGCGCACGGCAATGCACGAAAGCCCTTCGGCATAGGCGAAGTAGTGACAGAGCGACTCGCCAAGCACCTTGGTTACCGCGTATAAATTCATCGGCTTGGGCAGCATTTCTGGATGTGGCTGTGTATCAAGTGGATAGCCTTCGATGGTCTGGATGCTGCTGGCAAAGATCACCCGTTGGCAGCCCTGATCCTTGGCGGCCCGAAAGATATTGTACGCTGCTTTGATGTTGTTATCCAATAAGGAACCATAGAAATCGGCCCGTGGTGAGGGATCAGCGGCCAGGTGGATCACCATCTCCATATCCTGGCAGACTTGTTGGCAGACTTCCAGGTCAGCCAGATCAGCGGTAATGACTTCATGGTTGGGAGCAGTGTCAGTGATCTGCGCCCCTTTGCGGTCAACCAAACGAAGTGTATAGTCGTTGCCATGTAGACGGCGAAAAGCGCTACCGACGCGACCGGCAGCACCGGTGAGGAGTACCCGTTTCATGCTCAATTTCTCCAACTTCTTTCAACTTTTCAAGGATCGTGGGAACTTATAGACAACCCTTTTAAAAGTCGCACAATGATTCTTGTGTAAAATACGCCGTGTTTGTGCGACTTTTATGGGGTTTATCTATTAAGGTTCTGATGTGAAAATAAGCCACGGATACACACGGATGAACACAGATGAAGAAATCAATATCTGTGTTCATCTGCGTCCAGCTGTGGCAAAAATTTTCATCCTTATTGGTGCCGCTAAGGCATGTTACCTGTTCTGCGTGTGGTTTAGTATAGCGGTTTGACGCCGGCTGATCAAACCACAAAAAGGCCACCGGCAAAGCCGGTGGCCTAAACGCTCGTTGTGTTTTCTCGGTTTAACAGAATCTCTATCGCATGGCGCTATCGATCAATGAACGGCAGATAGAGGTTATAGGAGAGTGTCAGGGTCGTACTGCGGATATCTTCGCCGCTGCCATTGGCGGCAATCTGCTGAAGCCAATAGGTGTACTCTACCCCCCGAGAGAGATGGGTGTCTGTAAAGCGATAAATTGCTCCCGTGCTGGCTGTACCCTGGCTAGCGATCAGCGCTGATGAAACGAGTTGCGCATCTGCGCGAGTGCTACTGCTGCTGCGCCACAGCTGGAAACCAGCGAAGTCGAGTTCGAGTGCGGTTTCCCATTGCAACAGAATGGCGTCACCTTGGCCATGGGCTTCCAGATAGAGAAGCTGGATAGCGGTCGGCGGCTCCTTTACCGTAAGCGTGGGTGTCATCGTTACTGTCGCAAGAGGTGGCGGCGTGCTGGTATTGGTAGGTGTTGGCGTTGCGGTTGCGGTGCTTGTCGCAGTTGCCGTGGGCGTTGCGGTTGCCGTTGGTGTGTTCGTACTGATCGGCGTCGCGGTTGCTGTTGGCGTATTCGTATTGATCGGTGTCGATGATGACGTTGGTGTTGCTGTTGGCGTCAGTGTTGGCGTCGATGTTGGTGACGGCGTGCTGGTATTGGTGGGTGTTGTGGTTGGGGTGCTCGAAGGCACAGGTGTAGCTGTCGCCGTTGCTGTCGCCGTTGCTGTCGGTGTAAAGGATGGCGTCGGTGTGGTCGTTGCTGTCACCGTCGGCGTGGGTGCCGGCTCAATACAGGAGGCCGCCACCCCAATCGAATCATTGGCATAGTAATACCAATTCCCGGCAACAGGGATTTCTAGCGTAAGGTATTCCACCATGGTCTGTTCTTCCACTACCAGGTATGGATCGAGTGGGTCATTGCGCGCCCACCAGTTGCGCCGTTGATCGTTGCCTTGCGCAAGACCGTCATCATCGATTACGACAAGATTTACAATGGTTCCCGGTTGTAAATCTCCCAAGAAAAAGGCGCTGTGATAGACTGCTGGCAACTGGCAGTTTCCTTGGCAACTCCAAACTCGCTCGTTTGCTCCGGCGGTATAGACGCTTTGTCCATTGTTATTGATCTGGCCAGCTTCCAGGTAAAAATTAAACGGGGCGCGTTTGACAACAAAGGTCTGAAACCCTTCATTTAAAGTGAAGACGCCTGGCCCTTCGCCTAACCATTCCATCTGTGGAAGATCCGCATTACAGCTTGCATTCGCCGCAGTGACTGGACCCGTAGGCTCTGCCGTAAGGGCGTTTGCATAGATCGTTTTTGGCATGGTCCAGACCATGAGCCCAAGAAACATCGGCAGCATGACGAGCAAAACAAAACAATAACGCATAAGGGTTGCGTACCATAATGATGTCGGTAGCGATGAGTTCCCAGCTATTACAATACGATTCATGGAGGACCTTCTTGTCTAAACGCTGACATACCAAGGGACTTTACTCAATGCTCATCTCAC
Organism: Caldilineaceae bacterium; assembly: GCA_034432375.1. GTDB lineage: Bacteria > Chloroflexota > Anaerolineae > Caldilineales > Caldilineaceae > JAHBVH01. Next base: position 20,678 of record DAOUCA010000061.1, on the reverse strand, counting down.
CTAGTTGATGAGAGATAATGCAATGTGACACAATGATTATTACAAGTCACGGTTGATCAATGATTGTTTTATCGTTGATCAACACGCTTCTGATGAACACTGTCACTTCCCCGTTTCTAAGTCAGTTGACGCGTTTGCTGCGGAAAACCCCTGCGCGTGCCGGCCGAAAAACTGAGACAAAAACAAAGTGTGCTAGATACTTAATCGTATGTGAGGTCACGATTCCTGTACGCATATTATACGATAAGTCTACAACAAATGTTCCTTTCAGTGTTGTAAGCATTTGTTGTTGAAAAACAATCTGCTTTTTCTGGTTACTTACGCTTTTTACACAGGTGGGGCAGTGGGTGCCCATCGGGCACAAGTTGAGGAGTTGGATAGCCGGCCCTGCTTAAGGAAGGATTCGAGCGAGGCTTCTCTTTGCTAGGGTACTGGGGAATGATGCTACCGCGGAAGGCGTTGGAGCGTTCTTGTTTCTATCTGTAGAGTTGCAGGCAAGAAGTGCTGAATGACCCAGCCATTGGTGCCAATATGGCCGCTCTCTTCGGCAAAATGATAGCCACCGCCAAAGAGCGCAACCCAGACCATGAGATTATCTGCCGTGTGTACATCGACCGTCCCGGTCGCTGCAACTTCCGCTTGTAACTGTTGGGCCGCGGCGCGCCCAACCTGTTCTGATGATATACCACGGTCGCCCAATGCATCGGTACCCAAGCGCGTGTTGCTAAACTCGGCTACGGCGGTTATAGAGGAGCCAGGGGAGCGTGCGTCTGTGTGGAGCAGCTGTGTGCTGGGGAAGGGGCTTGCCAACACGCCACTAAAGGCCGCGGCCTGGCGGGTTGCGACCCGTTGGTCACGCAACTGCTTGGCCGCCGCCGAGATGACGCGGATCCGCTGGATCTCCCCTCGTTCCCAGATCTGTAAGGGGGGAAAGGTTGTACACTGTTTTGGCCAATCCTGTTGACTAAAGTGGGGCGTAACCATCACCCGCACCTTGCCACCCCCTGCTGGAAAGTAGCCATAGCGCAATACCTCTATGCTGAGGTTGGCTGCGTAGGGCTGCAAAAATGGTAGGATCACCTCTTGCCAGAAAGCGATCGTCATGGCCCCACGCACATCCGTCCCGCCGCTCACCGTGAAGCTAATTGGTGCTCCTGCAAAGCAAGCGGCTGGCAGCAACGTCTGCAGAAAGAGCGGAATTGCCCCGGCTGTACCAATATCAAAGTTGTAATTGCCCCCCTGCAACTGACCCGGCCAGAAGGTGACTGTTGTGGAGCCAGGCACCACCCCTTCGGCTTTGGCATCGCTCATCTTCTGCAACGCCTGGATGATGTGCAGATGCTGCGCCTTCAACCCCGGATCGGAACGCCCGGCGCGGATCTGCTCGATGCGAAAGGGTTGGTCGGTTAAGAGGCTGAGGAAGAGCGCCGTGCGCAGCATCTGCCCACCCCCTTCGCCATGCGAGCCGTCAAGAATAATCATGGAAGTGCCTTTAGTTTTTTAGACAGGATGGCAGGATGACAAGATGACAAGAAGAACAGGAGGAAGTGATGAGGGATGACAAGACGACAAGATGAATATGGTGAATTACCTTTGTCATCCTGTCATCCCTTCATCGCTTCATCCTGTCCCCTACGCGACTTCGACCTGTACATCAAACGTAGCCACCAACGTCTCGCCGGGCTGGAGCGTCTGAACCCCGCTGGTTGGGTCATCGGCCGCGAACAGGTTGACACCATTGTTGGCATTGGTCACCGGCTCGGCCGCGAAATAGGGTTTAGCGGGGTTGAAGAGAATCAGATGCTGGCAATTCGCCGAGGCCCGATAGCGGAGACGCACGCCACTCTCCGGCCAGGCAATGGTGCCACCGCCGTCATAGCCATAGAAACAAGCATCGATAAAGTTCTCCGGTGTCAATGCTCGCTCCTCGTGAAAGTCCTGGTTTGGAGCCAATGGCTGAGCAGGGCCGGAGGGAATGCGGTTGTCGTTGGCATCGGGATAGACAAGCGGTGCCTGAAAGTGCAGTCGAATTTCTTCTCCTTCGCGCATCAAGGTTCGATTGTAGTAGGGGTGCCAGCCGAGGCCCGCCGGCATTGATGTCTCCCCTTTGTTCGTCACAGTTAATTGTGAAGCGAGGGTATTCTCCTTTAGTGCATAGCTCACCGTCGCGGTAAAAGGCCACGGCCAATTCATATCACCAAAGCTGCGGGAATCAATGGCGCAGGCAATGGTCGTTGCGCTCTGCTCGGTGATCTGCCAGGGCCGACCACGCACATCGCCGTGGCTGGCATGGCGCGCGCCATTGGCCAATTGATACTCTTTTCCCTGAAAGGTAAAGTGACCGTTCTCAATACGGTTGGAATAGGGCACGAGCAGAAAACTGCTCGCTTTGAGGTCACTATCACCGGCGGTGGTGTCGGGCATAAAAGGTAGCCACTGCCCCTGGCGCTGCACGTAGCCGGCTAACACATTGACCCCTTGATTGGGATCAACGGTGAGTTTTAACCGTTGATTCGATAGCGTTGCTATACTCATTGAATTTGTTCCTGTTCACTATGTTCTGTGCTCTCTGCGAAAGAGCAGAGGGTTTATACGCTTCACTGCCATTGATGATACTATCATTGCTAATTCCCAGTGGAAACCGTAAAATAGGGAATTAATAAAGAAGTTATTGCGCTATGCCCATTTACGCGTCAAGAGCCGGTGATAGTACACGCAAGACGCAACACGAGAAATCGGATGTTTTTGAAACAGCGCCAGGTAAGGATCAGATCATGTCAGACCGTGCCACACCCCCAATCCGACCGGTAATCAACGCCGTCATCTTTGATATGGATGGCCTAATGCTGGACACCGAGCGTATTGCACAAGCGGCCTGGCAACGAGCCGGGGCCGAGCTTGGCTACTCGCTGCCCGATGCGATCTATCTACAAGCGGTTGGGCGCACGGCACCAGCTACCGAAATTCTCTTTCGCGGCCACTTGGGCCAAGATGCCCCTTTTGCGGCGATCTATCAGCGCAAACAGCAGTACTACCACGAAGCGATCGAGCAAGGGTTGGTGCCGCTCAAAGCCGGGTTGCTCGATCTGCTCGATCTGCTCGATGAACTCGTCTTACCCAAAGCGGTTGCCACCTCAACCGCCCGCCCCCTCGCCGAGCAAAAATTACGAGCCACGGGACTCTTCGAGCGCTTCCCGATCATTGTCTGTGGCAACGAAGTCCCCAACGGCAAACCGGCCCCCGATATCTTTCTCGCCGCCGCGGCCAAACTCAAGGTCGCTCCTGCCCACTGCCTCGTCCTCGAAGATTCGCCTGCCGGCATCCGTGCCGCCCACGCCGCTGGCATGCTCGCCGTCCACATTCCCGATCTCATCCCCACGTCGGACGAGATTGCGGCCATCGCCTATCACGTTGCCGCCGATCTCCACGCCATCCCAGCTTTACTGCGCCCGTCGTCGGAATGATTACCGGCTGGACCACAACCGACTACCGATTCACAGCGGCCACTGCGACGGCACAGTGAAAGCTCTGTGCTCTCTGTGCTCTCTGTGCTCTCTGTGTTCTCTGTGTTCTCTGTGCTTTCTGTGTTCTCTGTGGCAAATTGGCCTTCTCCCAACTCGCTACTGATACTTCCGCAACTCCTGCCGCGCCACCACCCACTTGTGCACCTCATCCGGCCCATCGTAAATACGCGCCGCGCGCTCGTGACGATACCAGTGCGCCAATGGCGTATCATCAGTCATGCCCAGCGCACCGTGAGTTTGGATCGCACGGTCGAGCACCTGCTGTAGCACGTTGGCGACAAAGAACTTGATCGTGGAGATCTCCACGCGTGCGGCGTAGGCCCCTTCGCGGTCGATCTTCCACGCCGCTTGTAGCACTAGCAGCCGTGCCGCATTGATCTCGGCCCGGCTCTCGGCGATCCAATGTTGCACCGCCTGCTGGTCACTGAGCATAGCGCGGGAGGAGAGTTGCCGTTTGGTCGCCCGTTGGCACATCAGCGCAAAGGCGCGCTCACAAATGCCAATCCAGCGCATACAGTGATGGATGCGCCCCGGCCCCAGTCGATCCTGCGCAATCTGAAAGCCGGCCCCCTCTGGCCCCAGTAGATTGCACTGCGGCACCCGCACATTCTCAAAGCGCACCTCGGCGTGGCTGTTGTGGTCGCTCCCCGCCTCGCCCATAATCTTGATATTGCGCACAATCTGAAAGCCGGGTGTGTCGGCGGGTACAATGATCTGGCTGGCTCGTTTGTGACGGCTCTCATTCTCTGGATCGGTTATCGCCATCACAATCGCAAAGGCGGCACCATCGGCCGCGGTGGTAAACCATTTGTGCCCATTGATCACATAGTCATTGCCTTCTTTGCGTGCAGTCGTATCCATCAACGTGGGATTGGAGCCAGGGTTCTCCGGTTCGGTCATGGCGAAACAGCTGCGGATCGCGCCATTGGCCAGCGGTGCCAGATAGGTCTGCTGCTGCTCCGGCGTGCCATAGTGCATCAATATCTCCATGTTACCGACATCGGGCGCTTGGCAGTTAAATGCATAGGGGCCAATGGGGCTGCGTCCCAGCTCCTCGCTGACGTGCGCATATTCGGCCAGGGTCAACCCCATGCCCCCCTGCTCAATCGGCAAGAAGGGTGCCCAAAGCCCGAGCGCTTTGACCTCCGCGCGTTTGGCTGCCAGCGTAGGCACCAACTCCCGAAACTCGCCAGTGAGAAAGCGCGGTTCTAGGGGAATCAACTCCTGGTCAACAAAACGGCGCACCCGCGCCAAAATCGGCTCCAGATGGCTAGAAATCGCGAAATCCATTGGTATTTCCTCCCGGCTTGTGGTACAGTTTGGCGTAAGGTTTAACCCCCACCCTAGCCTTCCCCGACATCGAAGAGGGAGCCCTAGCCACCCCTTGGGAGCAAATGAGGAGCAGGGTACCCCTCCTTGCTCGCGGGAAGGGCTGGGGGTGGGGGTTCGTAGTCCCTGAATTGTAACGTAAAGCGTCAAGGGCGCAAAGGTGCGCAAAGGGAGGATAATCCATGTCGCAACGCTACGGCCAAATCACCGGATGGGGCGCGTATGCCCCACAACAGGTGCTGACCAATGACGATCTGACCAAGATGGTCGAGACGAGTGACGCGTGGATCGTACAGCGCAGTGGCATCCGCGAGCGGCGGATTGCCGGCGATGACGAAACAACCTGCACCATGTCGGTGGCGGCGAGTTGCGCGGCGCTGGCGCGTGCCGGCCTCACCGCCCAGGAACTCGACCTGATCATCGTCGCCACCTCGACGCCCGATCATCACACGCCACCGGTATCGAGTGAGGTGCAACATGCACTTGGCGCGACCAACGCGGCGGCCTTTGTCGTCGTCACCGGCTGCACCGGCTTTGTCTATGCGCTGACCATCGCCTATCAATTCTTGGCGACCGGGGCTTACCGCACGATCTTGGTTGTTGGGGCCGAACTGCTCAGCCGCTTTGTCAACTGGCAGGATCGCAACACCTGTGTGCTCTTTGGCGACGCCGCCGGTGCAGTGGTGATCCAGGCGACCGATCAACCCTGTGGCCTGCTCGGCTTCAACCTCGGCTCCGACGGTAGCTTGGGTGAGCACATCATCTTGCCCGCCGGTGGGTCGGCACAGCCTTTTAGCGAACAGGTGCTGCTGGAAAAGAGCTATCTCTTGCAGATGAATGGCCGCGAGGTCTATAAATTTGCGACGCGGGTGATCGGCCCCGCTTGCGCGGCCGCACTCGGTCAGGCGGGGCTAACGCTCGATAATATTGACTGGATCATTCCACACCAGGCCAATCTGCGCATCATCGAAGCCGCGGCCAAAGGGATGGGGCTGCCCATGGAACGCTTTGTCGTCAACATTGAGCAATACGGCAATACCTCGGCGGCATCGATCCCGCTGGCGCTGAGCGAAGGGCTGGACAGTGGCCGGATTCAACCGACGGACAAGCTATTGCTGGTTGCCTTTGGCGCAGGGCTGACGTGGAGCGCGGCGGTGGTGCAGATGCAGGCGAGATAAGCTGAACATGAACATGCGCCGCCAAATAACAGCGGCAGCTTTCACGCTGTAAGCGTCTTCCAGGGGTGATTTCCTAGAAGATTCTTGCAGAATGACAGGCGCGAAACTAAACAACGCAACAATTTATCACGCTGTAAGCGTCTTCCACCTGCGCTACCCCAGAAGAGTAGTTTTACCAACGACGTATATGAACAAGGAACCCAACCCAATGGCTACAGAAACCATCTTCAGCAAAATCATCCGCCGCGAAATTCCCGCGGAGATTCTCTATCAGGACGATCTCGTCACCGCCTTTCGCGACATCAACGCACAGGCCCCGACCCATATTCTAATCATTCCCAACAAGCTGATCCCGACAGCCAACGATGTGACCGCGGCCGATGAACTGGCGTTGGGCCGGCTCTTTACCGTCGCCGCCAAATTGGCCGAGGAAGCGGGCATCGCCGAAGATGGCTACCGGCTGCTCGTCAACTGCAACCGCCACGGCGGCCAAGAGGTCTACCATCTACACATGCATCTGCTGGGTGGGCGGCCATTGGGGCCGATGTTGGCAAGATAGGGAATGGATGCGTGGTACGTGTTGCATGTACTGTAACTGCTTCTGTCTGTTTTTCTGGTTTTACGCACAGTGTGGCAAACACCACCGCAGAACAAGATCCAGTTACAGTACACGCAATACGCAATACACAACATATCCCATTCGTAGATCTGCGATTTTGAAGCGCGCCTACCGCGCCTTCAACAGATCGCGAATCTCCATGAGCAACTTCTCTTCGGTAGAATATTCGGGAGCGGCGGGGGCTTCTTCTTTCTTCTTTTGCATCGAATTGATCCCTTTGACCAGCAGGAACATGGTAAAGGCGATCACCAAAAAATTGATCACGGCAGCGATAAAATTGCCATAGAGGATGCCGTTAAAGCTTAGATTTGCCAGCTTATCGACGCCAGCCGCGCTCATTGCTGGGGTCAGGATGGCAGGCGTAATCAGATCGGCTACCAACGAATTGACGATGGCACCAAACGCGGCACCCAAGATGACGGCGACCGCCAAGTCAACAACATTGCCCCGATTGATAAATTCACGAAATTCTTTGAACATGATTGCTCCTTCAGTAAGTTGGATGAGTCGACAATGAGTTACTATAGTCGTATCTTCTCAATAAAGAGCGGCATACTGACCCGCTATGGTTTCGATACGGCCAGGAACTGCTCTGCCCTACTCAACCGCCGCTCATCCCGTCCCGAAATATTGAGAAGATCCCTATAGTCTGACTATTGCGAGAACGTTAAATTAGCCGGACGTAGGTGAGACCGTGCGTCGCACTGCCGAGAAATTGGTAGCAATGACGCAATTCTATTCCGCAGTGCGACGCACAGTCTATATCAATTTAACGTTGTCGTACTATATCAATACCTTCGCCAATTTCAGAAATTAGAGCTGTCATTCCTGCGCAGGCAGGAATCCATCTTCATGTTACACGAGTAGATTCCTGCCTGCGCAGGAATGACATCTGGAAATTTCCGCCAAAACAAGGTTTGGCGAAGGTATTAACTATATAATAACTCTAGAAAAAACCAAAGTTTACCAGTAATTATTACTGTACTTTGTTCACTATCACGCAAGGAAATTGCCATGCGCGCAGTCGGTAGTACCTATCCCAGAGAAGATGCCCTGCCCAAAGTGACCGGGGCCGCGGCCTACCCCGGTGACATTGATCTCCCCGGCCAAGCGTGGCTCAAGATCGTCTTTGCGGGCGTACCCCACGCCCAGATCCATGAGATTGATACGGCTGCGGCAGAAGCTGCGCCCGGTGTGCTTACCATTCTGACTGCCAAGGATGTGCCGGTCAATGAATATGGGCTGTCCATGTTTGATCAGCCAGTGCTCTGTGGCCCTGGCAGTACGGCACAAGCCGGTCGTGTGCGCTGGGAAGCCGATCATGTGGCAGTGGTCGTCGCCGAGACGCAGGCGCAAGCCGAAGCCGCCGCCAAATTGGTCAAGCTCGATTACACCGCGCTACCAATCGTCACCGATCCGCTGCTGGCAATGCAGCCCGCTGCACCGTTGCTCCACCCCTACGAATTTAATGGCTTTCCCTATGGCGTGCGCGACCTCAATTCGAATATTCTGCACGCCTATCGCATCAAAACGGGTGATCTTGCCACCGGTTTTGCCGCCGCCGATGTGGTGGTCGAAGCGACTTACCAGACCCACGCTCAGGAACATGCTTTCTTGCAGCCGGAAGCTGGTGTCGCCCAGGTATTGCCCGATGGTCGCATCGAAGTGACCTGTGCCGGCCAGTGGATGCACGAGGAGCGGCAGTTGATCGCCCACGCGTTGGGGCTGCCCGAAGAGCAGATCATTGTGCGGCACGCCACGGTTGGTGGAGCCTTTGGTGGGCGCGAAGATATTTCGATCCAGATCGTTCTCGCCCTGGCCGCCTGGAAGACGGGGCGGCCGGTCAAGACGATTTGGAGCCGCGAGGAGAGCATCGTCGGCCACCACAAGCGTCATCCCTACCACATCTGGGCCAAATGGGGGGCCACGCGTGAGGGCAAGATCGTCGCCGCGCAGATGGACGCCACCGGGGATGCCGGGGCTTACGCCTATACCAGCACCAAAGTCTTGGGCAATGCGATCATGTCCTGCCTGGGGCCGTATGAGATCCCCAATGTGCTTGTCGATGCCCGCACTGTCTACACCAACAACTGCCCCAGCGGTGCATTCCGCGGCTTTGGTGGACCCCAAGGGCACTTTGCCGCCGAGATGCAGGTTAACAAACTTGCCGCTGCCCTGGGTATGGACCCAGCCGAACTTCGTCGTCGCAACATCTGGCATGAAGGCTCGCTCATGTCAACGCGCGCCGTGGTGCCGGCGGGCTGCACCGCGGCCAACGTCCTCGAAGAAGCGGCCAAACGACGGTCGGTGGTTTCGACCGGCCCAGGACGAAGCTTAACTGCCGATGGACAACCGCTGGCTGAGCCTGTCGAAGCCACAATTCACAATTCACAATTGACAATTCACCATTTACCATTCGCATCCTCACGCCCCATGCGTTCCTCCCTCGACGCATCGCGCGGAGCTGTCGCCCACGGCATCGGCCTCGCCATCTGCTTCAAAAATGTCGGTTTCAGCCTGGGCTTCCCCGAACATTGCAATGCTTGGGTGGAGTTACATGGCGGTGCAACGGTGGAGCGGGCCATCGTCGGCTGTGTGGGGGCCGAGGTGGGCCAAGGCGCACACCAGGCGATGCGTCAGATCGCGGCGGAGGTGCTCGGGCTGGCTGTGCAGCAGATCGAGTTGCGCCACGAGAGCAGTGATGTGGCCGGTTCCAGTGGCAGTTCGTCGGCCAGCCGCATGACCTTTATGGCCGGCAACGCAATTAAAGGCGCGGCCGAGCAGGCGTTGCAAGCGTGGCAAAATGAAGAACGCCCCGCCCGTGCCGACTTCACCTTTCGCCCGCGCGTCACGACCTCCTATGCAGCAGGGAATGGCGAAGGGGACCCGCACATTACGATTGGCTATTGCGCGCAAGTGGCCGAGGTTGAAGTTGATCTGGAGACGGGGCACGTCACCGTCAAACGGTTGGTCAGCGTCAACGATGTCGGCAAGGCGGTGAGCCCGCAACTAATCGAGGGGCAGATCGAGGGTGGCGTCGCCCAATCGGTCGGCTGGACCTTGCTGGAGAATTTTATCCAAAAGGAGGGGCGGACATTGACCCCCCATCTGAGCAACTATCTGATCCCTGGGGTGCTCGATGTGGTCGAGGTAATCGAACCGGTGATTCTAGAATTGCCCGACCCCCAAGGGCCGCTCGGCATTCGCGGCATGGCCGAAATGCCGATGATCCCAACCGCCCCGGCGATTGGCGCGGCGATCTTTGACGCAATTGGGATTTGGATCGACCAATTGCCTTATACGCCGGAGCGGGTTTGGGCGGCGTTGCAGAAAGCGAAGTAATACGATAACGTTAAATTTTGATGGTTAGACAGGATTCACAAGATGAACAAGATTCTTCTGCTGTAGCAATCTTGTCAATTCTATAAATCTTGTCTAATTTCACCTTGTCGTTGTAACTAGATCCGCTCAAAATAACGCTTGCGCTCCCAGTCGGTCACGGCCCTGTCATAGGTCGCTTGCTCAACCTGCCAGAAGTGGGTGTAGTGGGCGACCACCTCTTCGCCAAAGGCCGCTTTGGCGAAGGCGCTGTTGTCAAAGAGTTCGGTTGCTTCGCGCAAGGTGTAGGGCACACGGGGCAGATGGCGGGCGGCGTAGATATCGCCCACGAAAATATCAGGTGGTTCGATCCTGTTGGCGATGCCGTCAAGGCCCGATGCTAACGCGGCGGCATAGGCGAGGTAGGGATTGCAATCCGCGCCGGGGATGCGACATTCGATGCGCAAGCTGCTGCCCTTGCCAACGACACGGAAACCGGCGGTGCGGTTGTCATAGCTCCACGCCAGTCGTGTCGGGGCCCAAGACCCATCTTCGTAGCGTTTGTAGGAGTTGATCGTTGGCGCGTAGCAGACCATCATCTCCGGTGCATGGGCGATCCAGCCGCCAAGAAACCAGCGGAAGATCGTCGATCCCTGCACCGGCCCGATCTGCTCGTTGCCAGCAAAGGCATTCTGCCCATTTTGCCAGAGGCTCAGATGGATGTGGCAGCTCGATCCCGCCTGGCCGGCATGGGGTTTGGCCATAAAGGTGACGCTCATGCCAAGTCCTTCAGCGACCTCTTTGGCGCACTCTTTGTAGATGGCGTGGCGGTCGGCCATGGGCAGGGCATCGGTGTACTGAATGTTGAGTTCGTGTTGCCCCAACCCCCATTCGCCCTTGGAATTCTCGACCGGCACGCCGGAATTGCGCAGATGACGGCGGATCGCGCCGACGACCGGTTCCTGGCGCACGCTCTGGAGCATGTGATAATCTTCAATGTACCAGCCGACTGGCTGCAAATTGGCATAACCCTTCTCTGCTGCGCCGCGATAGCTCTCTTCGTAGGTGTAAAATTCCAATTCCGAGGCTGCTTTGACGGTGTAGCCGGCTGCCGCGGCCCGTTCAAGCTGCCGGCGCAACAGAGTGCGCGGTGCCACGGAGACCAACGCATGAGCCCGCTCATCCTCAATATCACAGATAACCATTGCCGTGCGCTCCTGCCACGAAGCCAGCCGCAATGTGCTTAGATCGGGCACGAGGTGAAAATCGCCATAGCCCATCTCCCAGTTGGCAAAGGTATAGCCCTGCACCGGCTCCATCTCCATATCGACCGTTAATAGATAATCACAGCCGTGGGTCCCCTGCGCTGCGACATGATCCAGAAAAAACTCGGCATCGTAGCGCTTGCCCATGAAACGGCCATAGTGATCGGTAAACATGACGAGGATCGTGTCGATCCCGTCGGCGCTCACCAACTCGGTCAGTTGTGCAATGGTTAACATGCCACGCGGGCTGGACATGGTGGGTTAATCCTTTCGCTGTTGCAGAGGATGAGCATACGTGGGAAATCCCGTATTGCGTGTTGCGTATTCCGTGCAACTGCACCAGTTTTGGTCACAGTTGGCGATGACGCCCGTTTCACGAACACGCAATACGCAATATGCATCGAGATTAGTACATCTTTGGCGTGGCTTTGGCTTCGCTGCCGCGGATCTCGGCGACGGCGGCGCTGGCTTGGCCGGCCAGGAAGGCGGTGTCGGATTGGACGGTGCAGAATTGGTAGCCGATGTTGATCATGTCGAGTGTGTGTTGGATCGACATACAGTGGATGCCGGCGATCACCCCATGTTTCTGACAGGCCGCGACGATCTTCTTGATGGCGGCCAGATTCTCTTCGCCATAGACATCCGGCGGCATGCTGTTTTTGAGCGAAATGCTTAGGTCGGCCGGCCCGACATAGATGCCGTCGAGACCGGGGGTGCTCAGAATATCATCGAGGTTGTTTAAGGCATCGACCGTTTCGACCATCGCCATTGCCAAGATCGTGTCGTTGGCTGCCGTGGCGTAGTCAGCACCGCCATAGTAGCGGGCGCGGGTGGGGCCATTGCTGCGCGTGCCGACGGGTGGATATTTGCAGGCGCGTACCAACCGTTCGGTCTCTTCGCGGTTGTTGATCATTGGGCAGATAATGCCATAGCTGCCGGCGTCGAGCACCTTGCCGATAATGCCCGGCTCGTTCCACGGTACACGGGTGAGCGGCGTCACATCGGTGGTGCAGATCGCTTGAAGCATGGGGAAGGCGGCATCGTAGTGCATGGCCCCATGTTGCATGTCGATAGTCAGGCTGTCAAAGCCGGTATGCGCCATCACTTCGGCGGCAAAGGAGCTCGGGATGCCCAGCCAGCCATTGATGACGGCACCACCATTGGCCACAATTGATCTTACTTTGTTTTCACGCATTTTCGGTTTCTTCTTTCAGTTAATTGAGGATGCGAGGCACACCTCCCCTTACCCTTCGACAAGCTCAGGGGGCGGAGAGGTGTGCCTCTCGCACCTAAAGTTGATAAAGCGGTTCAATATCGACGAGGATCGCATCAAGTTCGGCGCGGTCATTGTCGTCGAGAACTTTGCTCGGCGCACGGGAGACGCGGTTTTCGAAGATCCCGCGCCGGTAGAGCACCTCTTTGTAGGTGGCGACGCCATGCATACGCTCAAAGTTGAGCAGCGGCAGGACACGATTGTAGAGTTGGCGTGCTCCGGTGGCGTCACCTGTTTCGAGCTTGTTCCAAATGGCGACGTGGATGTCGGTAATCTGGCAGGCGGGCATGTTGCCTTGCGAGCCGCGGCGATATTCGTCGAGCAGATAGATGCCCCCTTGACCGCCAAAGACCCCTTTGCAGGCCGCGCCAGCCGCCGCCAATGTGGCGCTGATGGCGCGTGGTTCGGGTAACGTCTCTTCCTTAAGATATTGGACCCATTCAATCTCTTTGCACATGCGTGCCAGCCATGCGGTTGGCATTGGTGTGCCGGCAGGGCCACTGTAGTTTTGAATAAAGATTGGAATTGAGATGGCGTTGGAGATTGCGGCATAGTAATCATAACAGCCTTGGGGGCCGGGCGAGAGAATCGAGGGCGGCATTGCCATAATACCGTCGGCACCTGCCTCTTGTGCCCACTTGCTGAGCGCAGCCGCCGGCAGTGCATGGCCGCTGGTGGTGGCCGCAATGACCGGGATGCGTCCGCCCGCTTCGTCGATCACAATCTCTAGCCAGCGCTTGCGCTCATCGTCAGAGAGGGTGGGGAATTCGCTGGCGTTGGCGGGGCCAACGAGGCCATGTGCGCCGGCCTCAATGCAAAAGCGTACCTCTTTACGCAGGCTCGCTTCATCGAGTTCATAGCTTTCGGTGAAGGGGGTGACGACGATCACAAAAATCCCGCGCCACGGTTGTTCGGACATCGGTTACTCCTTTTCGAGCATTATTTCGAGCATTATGATGACAAGGCGTTTCGTTGGGGGAGCACTTGCTATAGTAAAATGGCCTCATGGCAATGATACCGAAATTAAGTTGAGGGCTTGCGCTTGGCTTATAAGCAGAAACTCTCTTTGATCGGCATCTTCCATTAGCGTCTATGGTTGTAAGCTATTTCGGACTGTACTCGCGTTGTAACGCGAGTTTTATACTATCATCGCCCTGCGAACTTTGCAACGTGCGATTGTGGATGGGTCTATTGACATGGACCAGATCTGTGTTGTGACCCAGTCGTTTATTGAATAAAGGAGAAGTTGGCGTTATGGCCAAAAGAAATTATAAACCGCAGAAGATTGTAGCGTTCTCGACGGGCTTCCTCGTTGCGCCACTATTGTTGGCACTCTTGCTTGGCCTGCTGGCGTTCGGCATGGCGTCGAAGAGCGCAATGGCGCAGGAGAAGACGCCTTTTGCCAATCACGGTGCCCTCGTCAGCGATGCTTTGGCGCAACAGTTGACCAAGAGCCGTGAACCGGTTTCGTTTCTGATTATTCTGCGCGATCAGGTTGATTCGGCGAGCTTTGTGGCCGAACCAACGGTACGCGCGGCCAGCCGCAATGCCCGGGCAACGGCGCTCTATCAGGAGTTAACGGCGCGCGCATTTCAGAGTCAAGCGCCCCTGCGCGCCTGGCTGGACGAGCAGGGCATTCCCTACCATGCCCACTATCTCGTCAATATGATTGAAGTGGCGGGGGATCAGGCGCTGGCACTTGCGCTACAGCAGCGCCCCGAAGTGGATCGCTTGGTTGCCAATCCTTTGGTCACCAATGCCCTGAGCATCCCGCTTGGTCCAGAAGTGAGTGCGTGGCCCCGGACCTTTGAATCAGTTGTCGCTGCCAGTGATAACAGCGCTGCCGATCTACCCTATGGCCTCGATTTTACCCATGCGCCGGCCGTCTGGGCAATGGGCTACAAAGGGCAAGGCATTGTAATCGCCAGCCAGGATACTGGCGTTCAGTGGGATCACCCGGCGTTGCAAGCGGCTTATCGAGGGTTGGTCACCACGACAATGACGAATACCTTGACCGCGTCCACGAGCATGACGACCGGCATAACGACGACAGTCAACCACGTCTACAATTGGTACGATGCCTGGGGGCTGCAAGGACGCCCGACGCGCTGTGCGCAAGATGCCCAGGTGCCCTGTGATGATCATGGTCACGGCACCCATACGGTCGGCACGATGGTGGGGGATAACACGGTGCAAGGCGGGACGCTGCTCGGCATGGCCCCCGATGCCAAGTGGATTGGCTGCCGCAACATGCGCAACGGCGATGGCACACCGGCCAGCTACACCGCCTGCTTTGAATTCTTCCTGGCCCCTTTCCCGCAAGGCGGTGATCCCTTTACCGATGGACGGCCAGAGTTGGCCCCCAATATTATCAACAACTCGTGGGGCTGCCCAGTCACTGAGGGCTGTGATGCGGACAGCCTGCGTCAGGTAGTCGAGACGATGCGGGCCGCCGGCCAGATGGTGGTCGCCTCTGCTGGCAACGATGGGCCTAGTTGTAGCTCGGTTAAAAATCCGATCTCGATGCATGATGCCGTCTTTAGCATTGGTGCCCACAACAGCAACGGCGACATTGCCGGCTTTAGCAGCCGTGGACCCGTCATTGCGGATGGCAGTGGTCGGCCCAAGCCAGATCTAAGCGCACCGGGGGTTAGCGTTGTGTCGGCGGCGCTTGGCGGTGGTACGACCTCGCTCTCCGGCACGAGTATGGCGTCGCCCCATGTGGCGGGGGCGGTGGCATTGCTCTGGTCTGCCGTGCCTTCATTGGTGGGTAATATTGATTTGACCGAACAGATCCTGATTAAGAGCGCGGTCCCTGTGCCGGCCAATGGGTGTGGCGAAGGCGTGAGTGCGATTGTGCCCAATAACACCTATGGCTATGGGCGGCTGGATATTTTGGCCGCGGTACAAGAGGCGCAATCATCCGCGCAATTGACGATCTCTGTGATTAATGAGCAGGCAGAGCCTCTTATCAACCAACCTGTGATGGTGACGGATCTCTTCACTGGGTATACCTATCAGGCGACCACCGCGTTTAATGGCATTGCGCGTATTATGCCTATCTATGCCGGCGACTATCTGGTGACATCGATTGGCAGTACTAGCGCCCAAACGGTTACCTTAGAGGCTGCTGGGCAACAACAGATCCAGTTGACGATGACAACAGTAACTCCCATTACTTCGACCTTGTATCTACCGTTTGTTACGCGATAATTAATGTGAAATCCATTGACGTATAGCGCAAGCTGTGTATAATCAGTCAAGAGCATTGCGCCATTGGGCTTGGGGTAAATAGGACGAGGAAAGAGACGTATGACAACCCTCTACGAAACAGATTTCTACGCATGGACCCAACGTCAAGCTGCATTACTACGCACCGAAGAATTTTCCGAAGTGGATTGGAACAATTTAATCGAGGAGATCGAAACATTGGGACGGAGTGAGCGCAAAGAAATCAAGAGCCGCCTAGTCGTTTTGATCATGCATCTGCTGAAATGGCAATATCAACCAGAATTACAATCGCGGAGTTGGGCGGCTACCATTGCTGTGCAGCGTGATGATCTAGCGGCACTGCTCGCAGATAATCCAAGTTTGCAGGCACAATTAGCTGAATTTGTCGGCAGTGTCTACCCACGCGCCGTAAAGCGTGCGGTGCAAGAGACTGGACTGAGCGCAACTTCTTTTCCTGCACGTTGTCCCTATGAAGCAACACAAATAATGGACGATGACTTTTGGCCGTTTGCCGAATAGGCGTAGCCAAATCGAAGCCAAAGAAAAAGGCGCTACCGGTTAACCGGTAGCGCCTTTTTCTTTGTGGTAGCCCGTACGGGATTCGAACCCGTGTCACCGCCTTGAGAGGGCGATATCCTAACCGCTAGACGAACGAGCCACAGAAAAGTACTAGCTTGACGGTGATTCTTTAGAACGCCCTCTCAGAATTGAGAATTTTACGGCCTTTTTTCCTGGCTGTCAAATTTTTGCCGTGCCAAAACGCTTGCCCCGCTTGCTCGATCACCTGTCACTTTGGGGTGCGTACCACATTGAGGGATTACACCGGACGATCAAATTGGTCCTTCCCTGTAATCCCCCGGAATGGGACGCACCTGTCACTTTTCCCCGATTTGATGTTGTGGGTACCGCTGTGTATAATCCTAGGAGAATTGCTGTCCTTCCCAATTATTCAAATTAAACACGTATCGACAAGTGGTTGGCCGCTGCTGCCTTTTGGGCAGGAAGGCGTAGAAAGTGTCCAACGCTTGTTCAAGTACGTCGAAGCGCAACTATTGGAGGTCGATATGACCCAACAAGAATCTGCCATTGTCAAGAGCGAAACGCCTGACAGCGAAGTCGATCGCGAACAGTGGCTCCACATGTATGAACAGATGGCCAAGATCCGGGCCTTTGAAGAAAATGCCAACGAACTTTACCTGAGCCGAAAAATGCCGGGGCTGACGCACCTATATATCGGCGAAGAGGCGGTGGCCGTCGGCGTCTGTGAGGCGCTACGTAAGGATGACTACATCACCAGTACCCATCGCGGCCACGGGCATTGTCTGGCCAAGGGGGCCAAGGTCGACCGCATGTTTGCCGAATTGCTCGGCAAGGAGGCGGGGTATTGTCGCGGCAAGGGGGGCTCCATGCACATTGCCGATCAGGAGACGGGTAACCTGGGGGCCAATGCAATTGTCGGCGGCAGCGCCGGGATTGCGACCGGGGCCGGTTTATCGATCAAAATGCGTGGCAGCGATCAGGTCGCCGTCTGCTTCTTTGGCGATGGCGCAATGGGGCAGGGGCTCTTTTATGAGACTGCGAATATGGCCCAACTCTGGAAGCTGCCGGTGATCTATGTTTGCGAGAACAACCAATATGGCGAGTATACCAAGAGTGGTGAGGCCGCGGCCGGCAGCTATTTGGGCCGCGCACAAGGCTTTGGCATTCTATCGGTGGAGGTCGATGGCCAGAATATCCGTGAGGTCTATAGCACGATGCGGCGACTTGTCGCACGGGCGCGGCGCGGCGGTGGACCGGCCTTTCTGCTCTGCAATACCTATCGCTTTCATGGCCACCACGTCGGCGATGTCAACCGCGAATATTATCGCTCCAAAGAGGAAGAAACACTCTGGCGTGGGGAACGTGAGCCGCTGAAAGTGCTGGCCGATTGGCTGGTCGAGCAAGGGCTGGCCGAGCAAGAGATCTTTGCCCAGATTGAGAGCGGTGTGCGCCAAGAGGTGACTGCCGCCGTCGAATTTGCCATCAATGCCCCCTACCCAGCCGCCGAGGAGGTTGACCAACATGTCTACGCCTGAATCATCGACGAAAAGCGAACGTATTATCACCTTTGGCGAAGCGATTAAAGAGGCGATCCAAGAGGAGATGCGCCGCGACAAGCGGGTCTTTATCATCGGCGAAGATGTAGCCGAAGCGGGAACCCCTTTCAAAGTGTTGCTGGGATTGGTCGATGAGTTTGGTACGGGGCGCGTGATCGATTCGCCAATCTCGGAGGCAGGCATCGCCGGTCTCGGTGTCGGCGCGGCGATCACGGGCATGCGGCCAATTGTTGACATCATGTTTGGTGACTTTACCACGTTGACGATGGATCAGATGGTCAACCAGGCCGCTAAAACGCACTACATGTCGGGCGGTAAGCTCAAGGTGCCGCTGGTGTTGCGCACGACGATGGGTGCCACGCGCCGCTCGGCTGCGCAACATTCGCAGTCGCTGCACGCCTGGCTGAGCCATATCCCTGGCCTCAAGGTCGCCGTACCATCGACGCCCTACGACGCCAAGGGGCTATGGAAAACAGCAATTCGGGACGACAATCCAATTGCGATCTTTGAAGACAAAATGATGTATACGCTCAAAGGGCCGGTCCCCGAAGGCGAATATACGATCCCCTTTGGCAAAGCCGACATCAAACGGGCCGGAACCGATATTACCTTGGTCGGCACTAGCAGCATGGTGCAAATTGCATTGGAAGCAGCCGAAATCCTGGCCACGTTGGGCATTAGCGCCGAGGTGGTCGATCCGCGCACGACGACGCCGCTCGACAAGCAAGCGCTCATTGACTCGGCCAAGAAGACAAGCCGCGCGATTGTGATTGACGAAGGGTATGAGCAGTATGGTGCCACGGCCGAGATCGCCTCGGTGATCGCCGACGGGGCCTTTTACTATCTCGACGCGCCGGTCAAACGGATGGGTGCCATGAATGTGCCGATCCCCTTCTCGCCAGTGCTGGAGGATCAGACGGTACCGACGGCGGAGAAGGTGGTCGAAATGGCAAAGATGCTCTGTGGGAAGCAGTAGTTGCGTGTTTTTGACATCAATGACGAAATCGATGTAATCTCCATAAGATAATTCTCAGAATTATCTTATGGAGATTACATCAAGGGATAAGCTATGAAATTTGTTGACCGACAACGGGAGTTGTGGGAGCTAAATCAACTGTTGACAAGTAAGCGGAGTCAATTTGTTGTGACGTATGGTCGGCGGCGGGTGGGGAAGACCACGTTGCTCCTTCATTGGGCACGTCAAGGCAACACCCAGACAATCTATTGGATGGCACGTCGCGAACCAGCGGCTGCATTACGGCAAAGTCTGGCGCGCGCGATCTGGCAATGGGCGTACCCAGATGAGCCGTTGGTTGAACCTCCTCTCTTCACAACTTGGGAACAGCTTTTTGCGCAACTGGACCGTATGATCGCTAATCAGCAAGTGATCATGATTTTTGATGAATTTTCCTATGCAGTTGAGTCAGATTCATCGCTACCATCTCATGTTCAAGCCGCGTGGGATCATCTCTTCAAAGAGAAAACCGCCATCCTTGTCTTGGCCGGTTCCCATATCGGCATGATGGTCGATTTGCTCAATTATGACGCACCGCTTTATGGTCGCACAACGGCACAATTCCATGTGGAGCCATTACCCTTTGCTGTTCTAGCTGAGTTTTTTCCCGCCTATTCAGCAGCCGAACGGGTGGCTACCTATGCGGTGATTGGTGGCATACCTGCCTATTTGGAACGCTTTGATGGTACACAAAGTCTGAGTGCCAACATTCGTCATCACCTCTTTCAGCGGACTGGTATGTTTCGCAGCGAACCAGCGATCATGGTGAGTGATTTAGTCCGCGAGACACGAACGTATGAAACGATTCTGCGCGCCGTTGGGACAGGTGCCCACACGCCAGCTGATATCGCGAAAAGTTCATCAATTGCGGCCCAAAACCTTTCACCATATTTAAGACGTTTGCGGGATTTGGGCTTGCTAGAACGGCGTATTCCGGCGACCATTCCAACGACAGAGCGTCGGACCACAACGCGTAGTCGGTATCATCTCCGTGATCCCTATCTACGCTTCTATTTTCGCTTTATTGAGCCCAATTTAGAGATGATCGAGATGGGGTTGGCGGAGTTGCTTTGGGAGCGTATCGGGGAACAATTCCGCGCCTTTATTGGTGGCACGGTCTTTGAAGAACTCTGCCGCGAGTGGGTGTTGATGCAAGCACAGCAGCGAAGACTACCCTTTACCCCGGAGTTGGTTGGTAGCCACTGGGCAACGGATGCGCAAATTGATGTCGTAGCGATTAATTGGCGAGAAAAACAAATTCTGTTAGGGGAGTGTAAATGGGGGGCTAATCCAGTCGGCAGGGAAGTGATTACTAAGTTAATTGAGATCACACCGCATGTCTGCCCCAGCGAAGAGTGGCAAGTACACTATGTATTCTTCGCAAGAGCTGGGTTTTCAGCGGGTGCACAAGATGCTGCAACTGCTGTTAATGCACAGCTCGTTGACCTGGCAAAACTGGATGATGATTTACAATTTGCGCTCACCGTGCCAGGTCAACGAGTATAGATAATTCATTATTCAATAGTTTTCGGGGAGGGTCCCGTGGCAAAAGAAGTGATTATGCCTGCGCTGGGGATGGCGCAGGAAACAGGCACATTGTTAAACTGGCACAAACAGGAGGGCGACAGCGTCAAAAAAGGCGAACTGCTGATGACGGTCGCCACTGATAAAACAGATGTCGATATCGAGGCCTCTGCCGACGGCATCTTGCGTGGCATTACGCTCCAAGAAGGTGAAGAGACGGCCGTTGGCAACGTCATTGCTTGGTTGCTGGCTGCCGGCGAAAAATTGCCGGCGGGCGCAGCACCGGCCGCTTCCCCACAAGCAGTA